>NZ_JAJGNI010000009.1 GCF_020781975.1 Microbacterium schleiferi | reverse complement strand
CGCCCCGGCCCCGGCCCCCCGGGCCCCCCCCTGCCCCCCGCCCCGTCCCTCAACTACGGGGCGGTTTCCCCGGGGGGGGGCCGGGGCCCCGGGGGCCCCCGGCACCGCCGTCCTCTCTGCGCGTCTCGAAAGGCACGACCATGGCATCATCACATCTGAACGACGACGAGCACCTCTCGGTGCTCGGCTATGAAAACCCCTTCAACCGCTCGATGAGCCTCTGGGCGAACTTCGCCCTCGGGTTCACCTATCTCTCGCCTCTCGTCGGGGTGTACTCGCTCTTCGCGCTGGCGCTCTCGGTGGGTGGTCCCCCGTCGATCTGGTGGATCGTCATCGTCGGCCTGGGGCAGACCCTCGTCGCCCTCGTGTTCGGCGAGGTGGTCTCGCAGTTCCCCATCCACGGCGGCATCTATCCGTGGGCGCGCCGGCTATGGGGCCGACGGTACGCGTGGATCGCGGCCTGGGTGTACAATCTGGGCGATGCTCGTCACGATCACCGCAGTGGCCGAGTTCGGGGCGGGTTTCGCGTCGAGCCTCTTCGGGGTCGCTGCTGACAAGAACACGGGGCTGCTCTTCAGCGTGGGACTGCTGGTCGTCGCGCTGGTCATCAATCTCTCGGGGACCAAGTGGCTCGCGCGGGTTGCGCGCATCGGCCTCCTGGCGGAGCTCGTCGGCGCCGGCGGCATCGGCTTCGAACTCATCGCCGCCCTGCGAACCCTCCAGTACGACGAGGTCGCCGCAATCCTGCTCGTCATCCTGGCCACCGTGACCGTAGTCGACGCTCTCGGCGGAGCGTTGCGAAAGAGGTTCCAATGAAACAACACAGTCGACGTCCGAAGGTCGTACTGACGCACCGCGTGCATGCGCCGATCCTCGAATTGCTCAGCGAAAGCTGCGAAGTTGTCGCCAACCAGAGCGACAGCAGTCTCCCGGCCTCCGAGGTGCGGCGCCGCGCAGCAGAGGCCGAAGGATTGATGGTGTTCATGCCCGACCGGGTCGATGCAGAGCTCCTCGACTCATGCCCCAACCTGAAGGTGGTCGCGGGAGCCCTCAAAGGGAACGACAACATCGACGTCGAGGCTTGCACAGAGCGAGGCATCTGGCTGACCAGGGTCGAGGACCTCCTGACCGAGCCCACCGCAGAACTGGCGGTCGGACTGCTCATCGGGCTCGCGCGGAACATCACCGCCGGGGACCGCCGGGTGCGCTCGAATTTCGCCGGGTGGCGGCCGACGCTCTACGGGAGGACCCTCGTAGGATCGACGATCGGCATCGTAGGGGCAGGCAACCTCGGCCGGGCTGTTGCACGGATGTTGCGGGGATTCGCACCCGAGTTGCTCTACTTCGACCCTGAACCGCTATCGGCGGCCGATGAAGCACTACTCGACATCCGGCGTGCGGACCTGTCCGACCTGCTGGAGCGCAGCGACGCCGTTGTGGTCTGCGCCCCACTGTCGGCGGAGACAGTCCACTTGCTCGACCGGAATCGGCTCGAGTCAATACGACCGGGGGCGCTACTCGTCAACGTCGGCCGCGGCTCCGTCGTCGACGAATCCGCGGTGATCGAGCTCCTACGCGCCGGACAGCTCGGTGGCTTCGCGGCTGACGTTTTCGAGTTCGAGGACCTGTCCCGACCGGACCGGCCCGCTGCCATCTCCGCCGAGCTGTTGGCGATGCAGGACCGCACGCTGTTCACGCCACACCTGGGATCTGCCGTGGCCGCGACTCGTCTCAAAATTGAGGAGCACGCCGCCACTGCCATACTGCAGGCCCTTGCAGGGCATGAACCACACGGAGCCGTCAACCGCCCGTGTGGCGTGGGATCTGCTGGAACGCCTACTGCCCTATGATCGGCCCTATCGGGGTCCGGGGAAGAATCGCCCGGAAATTCACGCTAAGGGCGCTCCGGCTCGGGCGGTGAAATTATATGGATCTAAGCGGCGGGCTCGCCAGCGCGTTTGATGGCACGGTAGACGGTGGACCGGGCTACGCCGAAAAGTTCGGCAATTTCAACAGTCGTGTGCGTTCCCGCCCGGTGAACGGAAACCAGGTGTGCTTCCTGGGCTTTGGAGAGTTTGGGTTGTTTTCCGCGTAGCCGGCCCTTTGCCTTGGCGACGGCCATCCCCTCACGAGTGCGGGCCCGAATCAGGTCTGCCTCGAATTCGGCAACCATGGCCAGGACATTGAAGAGGAGTTTGCCCACGGGATCGGTGGGGTCATGGACGGAGCCGCCGATGCTGAGCTTGACCTCGCGACGGGTGAGTTCGTCAACGATGTCCTTTGCATCGCGCAGGGACCGGGCCAGGCGGTCAAGCTTGGTCACGACCAGGGTGTCCCCGCCCCGGCAGGCCGCCAACGCTTGCCCCAGTCCGGGCCGTGCCCTGTTCGCGCCGGTGAGGCCTTGGTCGGTGAAAGTCTTTTCCGGTGACACTCCGAGGGCAAGCAAGGCGTTCTTCTGCGCCGTGAGGTCTTGGTCATTGGTGGATACGCGCGCGTATCCGATAAGGAGTCCGGTCATGGTTTTGAGTGTACCGTTTAGCCCCCCATCACCGGGCTTAATTGCGGGCACGGTATACGGGTGTGGAGTTTGCCGCTCTTTGGCGGTGTTCTGTGATCGCTTTGTGTCGCTAATTGCCGATGACGAGGATGCTGGCGGCGGCTTCGATGACGTCGTCGGTGATGGTGTCGAGCTGGTTGATCTTGAGTACCCGGTTGATCTGAGGGAAGAGCCGTTCGAGGAGGCGAAAGTTGCCTCGGGTGATGCGTTCGATCGCGGCGATGGCTTGCGCGTCGGTGAAGTCGTCAGGGTCGAGAGTCCTGCCGAGTCGCTTCCAGTGGCGATCGAGAACGAAGAGGAGCTCTTCACGGCCGAGGGCACGGTAGTGGTGTGAGAAGCCGAGGCGGCTGTAGAGCTGGGGGTAGTGGCGGAAGCGTTCGTCGACGCCGGGCATGCCGATCAGGATCATCGCGAGGTGGGTGCGGTCGTGCCGGTCCCGAAGAAGCTCCAGGGCGGTGGGGGTGAGCCGTTCGGCTTCGTCGATGATGAGCAGCTCGACGAGGCGAGTGACGTCGTTCTGCCTGACCACTTCCCCGTCGGGCATGAGGGAGCGGAGGTGCTCGTCGGCGCAGATCCCGACTTTGATCTGCCAGTGGTCGATGTCGTGCATGAGGTCCTTGGGCCGGCAGAGGACTTCGGGTGTGTAGAAGACGGTGCGGGATCGGTTCGCCAGGGCGTAGTGCTTGGCGTCGTGATCACCTCTCGGTCCCCATGCGTTGATATACGGCTCGAGTGCGTCCCAGTTCGCGTAGCGGCGGGCGGAGTTGGTCTTCCCGACGCCGGCGGCGCCGTGGCAAATCCCGATGGTCTTCTCCTTTCGGACGGCGTTGGCGAACTCGGTGAAGCGTCGGTGTTCTTTGGTGACGATGAATGCTTGGTTCATCACTCATCCTCTTCGTAGGTGCGCAACTTCGGCCGCCGTTTGCTGGGTTCGGGGGTGCGAAGTTCCTCGCGGGTGGCAACGATCGGGATGCGGTCGTTGATGGCTCGCCGCAGCTGCTTGCGGCGGGCGCGGCGGGCGGTTTCGATGTCGCGGAGGCTGAGGCGAAGGTTGGGGTGAGCTTCGTCGATGGCGTGTTACCCGTCACGTTGGATGACAGCCGGGGCGTCGTGGGTGACGACGTCGTCGTTGTGAGCTGAGGCGGGCTCTCGCCGTTTTGCGCTGGGTCGTCGGCGGCGTCAGGCTGACGATGTCCGGGTAAGCGAACGGCCCGACGTGGAATGTTTTCGAGGCATCACGTCGAGCCGCTCTGACGCGAGGAGGACTCGCGCTGATGGTGACGGTAAGCGATGACGCGACGGTTGTCGAGAACGATCTGAGCTCGGGCAGGTTGACGTGCCCGGACTGCGGGAGCGGGCTGGCGCGGTGGGGCTGGGCGCGGACGCGGCCGATCCGGGAAGGGACACCCGATCGGACACGGCATCATCGTCCCCGCCGGGCGAGGTGCACTGGTTGCGGGGTCACGCATGTGCTGCTGTCGGTGGTGCTGGCCGCGCGGCGCGCCGATGGGGCGGCGGTGATCGCCGCGGCGGTCGAAGCGAACACCACCCGCCGGTGGGGGCACCGCCGGATCGCGGCGTGGCTGGGCCGGCCGGCGTCCACGGTCCGCGGCTGGCTGCGCGCGTTCGCGGCGTCTGCGTCGGTGATCGCTGCCGCGTTCTTGGGCTGGACGGCACGGGACGCGCCGGACGCGGCCGCGGTCTGGCCGGCGCCGGCTGCTGGCCAGGCGGCACGGGCGCTTCAAGCGGTGAGCGCGTATGCGGCTGGGATCGGGGACAGGTTTGCCGTCGGCGCGGTGACGTGGGTGCGCGCGGGGATCACCGCGACGGCGGGTCGGTTGTTCACCGCTTCGTGGTGGGCCGAGCCGTTCCAACACGAGTCGGCCCTTCCGGCCGGTGAGGTGGGTGCGGGAGCCTGCGATTGACCCCCTTTTCCGGCGCGTGCTGACATCGCGGCGACGGGGTCATGTCCCTGTTCGCACCTCACCTGGAGGTTGTTGTTGTCTACGCCGATGTCGTCGTCGCGTGATCCGTTGTCCCGGAAGTCCCGGGCGGAGAAGGTCGCGCTGTTCCGCTACCAGCTCATCCGTGACGCCGCCGATGCGGAGGTCACTTCTCGTCAGCGCGGCCCGATGGTCCGCGCCCTCGCCGGCGAACACCATGGCCCGTTCGGTGAAGTGGTGCATGTCTCCAAGGACACCATCGACCGGTGGATCCGGCTATGGCGCCGCGGCGGGTTCGACGCCCTGAAACCGCAGGGCCGCACGCAGGGGCCGGTCACCGACCCCGGCGTGCTCGGATTGGCCGAGACGCTGAAGCGGGAGAACCCGGCGCGGACGGCGGCGCAGGTGCGGCGGATCATGATCTCAACGCTCGGTGACGCGCCGTCCGAGTCGACGCTGCTGCGTCACTTCCGCACCCTGGACATCCCCACCGGGAAGCCGGGGCCGGTCACGGGCCGGTTCGAAGCGGCCCACCCGAACGAGATCTGGGTCGGCGACGGGCTGCACGGCCCGCGGGTCGGCGGCCGGAAGACGTACCTGTTCGCGTTCCTCGACGACCACTCCAGGATGGTAGTCGCCGCCCGGTGGGCGTACGCCGAGGACACCGTGCGGCTGGCCGCAGCACTGCGTCCCGCCCTGGAATCCCGCGGGATTCCCGAGGCCGTGTATGTCGATAACGGCTCGGCCTTCAGCGACGCGTCGCTGATCCGCATCTGCGCGAGGCTCGGGATCCGGCTGATCCACTCGCGCCCGTACCGGCCGCAGGGGCGGGGGAAGATCGAACGGTTCTTCCAGACGGTGACCTCGCAGTTCCTCACCGAGATCACCACCGACGATGCCGGCACTGCGGCGGCAGGGTCGGCGGTGGCGTCGATTCAGGAACTGAATGCGTTATTCACCTCGTGGGTCGAGGTCGTCTACCACCGCGCCGTGCACACCACCACCTCGCAGACCCCGCTGGAGCGCTGGCAGGCCGGCTGGGACAGCCGCAGCCCGAGGCGGCGTGACCCGGAGCAGATCGCCGAAGCGTTCCGCTGGTCCGCGCACCGCCAGGTCACCCGAGCCGGCACGGTGTCGCTGCACGCCAACACCTACCAGGTCGATCCGCTGCTGACCGGCACCCGGGTGGAGCTGGTCTATGACCCGTTCGATTTGACCGCGCCGATCACCGTCACCACCGCCACCGGGCTGCCCGCCGGCCAGGCGACGCTGCTGGAGATCTCCCGTCACGTGCACCCCAAAGCGGTCCGCGCAGCCGCGGACGCCGACACCGGCGCCACGCATGCGTCGTCGGGGATCGACTATCTGCGGCTGATCGAAACCGCACACAAGGAAGCCATGGCCGCGCAGCCGATCACCTTCACCGCCATCACCGGCCAGCCCGCCGATACCGAGGCTGATGCCGACGCCGGTCGTGTCGATGAGGAAGAGGCGGCGTCGTGAGCATCGACCGGCTGCAGGCCCACTACGGGTTCACGAAGATGCCGTTCTCCCGCGACATCCCGCCGCAAGGGCTGCATCCGCATCCGGGGCATCGGGAAGCGGTCGCGCGGATCCAATGGTGCGTGTCGCAGCGGCAGCTCGGGGTGGTCACCGGGGAAGTCGGCGCCGGCAAGACCGTGGCCGTGCGCGCCGCCCTCGCGGCGCTGGAGCCGGCCCGCCACCAGGTGATCTACATCCCCGACCCCACCGTCGGGATGCGCGGCATCCACACCGCGATCGTCACCGCCCTCGGCGGCCAACCCGCGTTCTACTCCGGCGTGCTGGCGACCCAGACCGCGAGCCTGCTCGCCGGCGAACTGGACGAACGCGCCCGGCTGCCCGTGGTGGTCATCGACGAAGCCCACCTGCTCGGCAACCAGGACCTGGAATCGTTGCGGATGCTCACCAACAGCGACATGGACACCGGCGCGAACTTCGCGCTCATCCTCGCCGGGCAACCCACCCTCCGGCGGCGGCTGAAACTGGCGGTACTCGCCGCGCTGGACCAGCGGATCTCCACCCGCTACGCCATCGCCGGGATGACCCTGGCCGACACGGTCGGATATGTCCGGCATCACCTGCAACTGGCCGGACGTGCCGACCCGTTGTTCTCCGACGACGCGGTCGCCGCGATCCACCAGGCCTCCCGCGGCTACCCCCGACAAGTCAACAACCTCGCCGTGGCCGCGCTGATCGCCACCTATGCCGCCGACAAAGCGATCGTCGATCAGCAGGCCGCGCAAGCGGCGATCACCGAGAACAGCGAATGAGCCCGCGTCACCAGTGACGACCACCACGTCCCGCTGACGACCCGAAGCCCCCGGCCGACCCACGCCGGGGGCTTCGTCACGCCACGCCATCGGCACCGACCATGACGTCGAAATCGTCAAACAACGCGACGGCTAACATGGCGGTGCAGAGAAACGTGTCGCGGTCGTAAACGCGGATCTCGGAGATGTCGCGGGGGTCGTACCGGATTGTGACGGTGTGACCGACGAACTGGGCGAGGGTTGGGGCGAGGTAGCGCTGGCCTTGGAAGTGGATGCCGTCGCGTTGAACGACCCGGTTCTTTGGAACAGTAAGGAGGAGCCCGTCGAGTTCTTGAAGGCTGTCGGGCATACGAGGCATCCAGCCGTCCGCGACCCACGCGTCTCGCGGTGAGATCCCCAGCTCGCTGTGGGTCCGGTCGTTGTAGGTGCCGATGAATTCGCTGATCGCGCGGTCGAGACCAGCGAGGTCCAGCAGGGGCGTTGGTGTTCGGCTGCCCGGTCCGAGGTGGCCAGGGAGCGTGGCCAGGAGTTCGGTGTTGATGGTTCCGAAGAACCGTTCGATCTTCCCTCGGCCCTGGGGCCGGCCGACGGTCGAGTGAATAATCCTGAAGTGCAGGGCGAGTGCGGTCTGCTCGAGGTGGTGGCTGATGAAGTCGGAGCCGTGGTCCACGTGCAGGATGTCGGGGATGCCGCACATCGCCCACGCCGGGTCAGTCTTCCGCCAGATCGCCTGCCGGAGAGCCAGGGCGGTGTTGATCGCTGAGGGTGCGCCGGTGAAGACCATGTATCCGCAGATGGCGCGGGAGTAGTCGTCCATGACCGTGGTGAGCCAGGGCCGGTCGGGTTTCCCGTTGGCGCCGACGATGAGGATGTCGAGTTCGGTGTGATCGGACTGCCATGTCTGGTTGGGGTGTTCTGCGCGGCGGCGGAACACGAGCTCGTGCTTGTCCCGGTACGAGACCGGCCCCTCAAGTGCCAGGGTGACAAGGGCCGGATCGAGTGCCTGAACGATCTGGCGAACGGTCGCGTAACTCGGCACCGGCAGTGCGTGAGCTTTCGCCTCCGCGGAGGCGAGCCGGTGCAGGGTGGCGATGCTTGGGCGTGGCCGGGTCAGCGCCAAACGTTCGATGAACGCGACCGTCTCCGATGAGGTTCGGCGGACACCCTTGTCGGTGCGAGGGTGAGGGTCGAGGGCTGCGACGCCGCCCGCGCGGTAGAGCTGGAGCCAGCGTTGCAGAGTTCGGACAGAGATCCCGGTCTCTCGAGCGAGGACGACGAGCGGGATCTGGTCTTCGACATGCAGCCGAAGAACACGCCACCGCTCCGCCGCATCCACGAGCCACCTACACGGTGGCGCTCTCGCGAGCCGCGAGGGCCTGTTGGTGACGGTACAGAGTCGCCCGGCTCCACCCAACGAGTTTCGCCGCCTCCTTCGCCGTGCGGCCTTTCGCCCTGGCCTCGGCGACGAGCTTGAGCTTGTCAGCAACGACGACGGGATCTGACAGGGGCCGGCCGAACTTGGTTCCGCCTTGCCGGGCTGCGGTGATCCCGGCGTTGACGCGTTCTGTGATCAGTTCGCGTTCGTACTCGGCCAAAGTGGCGAGCATGTTCAACATCAACCGGCCCGAGGTCGTCGAGGGGTCGATCCCATCCGAGATGCTTTTCACCTGCACGTCCTGCTCTCGGAGCAGCTTCACCGTGTTGAGCACATCGATCAGGGACCGTCCAAGCCGATCGACCCGCCAGACGACGACGGTGTCGCCGGGCTTGGTGTACTCGAGGAGCTTCTTCATCCCTGGGCGCGAGATCGCGGTCCGGCTGCCCGAGGTGACGTCGGCAAAAATGTCCCGCTCTTGGACGCCGGACTTGACGAGCGCATCGACTTGCAGTTTCGCGTCTTGGCTTCTGGTGCTGACCCGTGTGTACCCGAGATGTCTCACCGGGCCATTCTGCCTCAACAACTGCTAGCAGCGGCGGAGAAAAGACACTTTGCGGTAAGACATGTTTCCGAGACGCATCGCGCCCCGGAAATCCGCCACTCCTTCCCGCGGTCCGGGAGAGGGTTTGCGTGCCTCGGAAAGCTTTAGATTCCCGAGGCAGAGTGTCGGCCGGAAAAGTCGCCTTGCGCTTAGCGTGGCTGAAGGCGACCAATTTCGACGCTGAGTCAGGGTTCGCATCACGGAAGTTGTGCACCCTGACATTTAGGGCTTCCACACGTACGCCCATACGGTCAGACGCGCGGAGATCGCTACGATCACGGCGACGTCGGTAAGGGCCAGCCAGATATCGCTCGCGAACTTGCCGTCGTGATCATGCGACCGACCGCGCTGACTTTGACGAAACCGCTCAACCAACTGTGCAGCGTGTCGATCAGCACAAAGGTGTTTAGAAGGAACGTCAGCTGGAAGAGGATCAAGAATGAAATGCCCTGGGCGCTCGGTTCCGGGGTCTCGGTGTGTTGGGCGTGGCTGCGTTTTCGGAGCCCAGGACGGCTGCCTGGCCCCTCGGTACGGTGATCTTCACGGCCGGGTGACCAAAGATTTTGAATGTTCCTGCGCGACTACTGGCAACTCTGCGTTGGGATGATCAGAGGGGTGTCTCTGGAGTTTCTTTCCATGAACAGCGAGTATCTGGAAAGTTCATCCGCCGTTTGATTGGGTGTCACTGACCGGTCACGCGCGATTCTTAGCGTGAGCACCATGAATAGACAGCCTGAGACAGTGTCGAGGCTCTGGCGCTCTGATGAGCAGCCGATCCTCGAGCAGATCCGTCGCGATTCGGCTGCGTTTTCGCCATCCGAGGCGCAGATCGCGCGAGTGGTGCGTGCTGACCCTCATTCGGTTATGACCTATTCGGTGACCGAACTGGCTCAGGTCTCTAGCACGTCCGTCGGCTCGGTAGTGCGGTTCTGCCAGCGCTTCGGCCTGCACGGATTTCAGGAATTCAAGCTGCTTCTCTCCCGCGAGACCGTCCTTCCCCAGCGCCCGGCCGCGACACACGACGACGATCCGGTTACCGCGACCGTGTTGGGGACCTTGCGCGAGAGTAGTGCTGCGCTTGAGGATGCTGCGGCGCATCTTGACCCGAGCACAGTCGTAGCTATTGTCACTGCGCTGGTGAAGGCACGTCGCGTGCGCTTCGCCGCGGTGGGCACTTCGGCCCCGCTCGCTTCAGACGCTGCCTACCGTTTCACGACACTTGGGCTCGACGCCGCGTTCACCCCTGACTTCATTGCCCAAGAGGTGATCGCCCGCGGCCTTGATGAGCGCGACGTCTGTTTCGTGATCAGCCACACGGGGTCAACGACGTCGACGCTGGACGTCGCCCGCACGGCCGTCAGGTCAAAGGCGGTCGTTGTCGGAATCACCAGCTTCCTCAGCTCACCGTTGGCTGAGTTCGCTGACCTCTTGCTCGTCGCGGGTAGCTCGGAGACACGCTATCGGGTCGAGGCCATGACTAGTCGAATCGTCCACCTGTCACTGATCGACGCCATTTACAGCGTCCTGGCTATGCAGCTCGAAGGCGCGCCCGAAGCGCGCGCCGCATCCGAGGCAGTCGTTAACTCTCACCGCATCTAACGGCCGAGAGACGCAGAGAGGGAAATTATGCAAGGCACCGTACTAAGCCTCGATCCACCGATGAGCTTGGGTGACAAGCGGGTGCCGTGACGCAGAAATGCCCCTCTGATCAGGAAGAATAGAGCTTGCTAAAGATTCTGTTCGACCGATCCGAGAGGCATCTCGTAGGTGCAATTCAAGCATGCTCCCGCTGCGGTGTCAGCGAAGTTCGATGACCCGAATCTTGTGTCGGCCGCAGGGCTGGTCCCGATGCTCCGCCTGGCCCGCACCGCAGGGCTCGATCAGCTCGCGCAGGTCCGGTTGACGGTCCCGTCGGATAAGGGCGCGAACGCGGGCAGCAAGGTGATGGCGCTGGTGGCGGGGATGCTCGCCGGGGCGGACTCGATCGACGACATGAACGTGCTTCGTCACGGCGGGATGGGCAGGTTGTTCGACCGGACGTATGCGCCGTCGACGCTGGGCTCGTTCCTGCGGGAGTTCCGGTTCGGGCACGTCCGCCAGCTCGACGCCGTCGCCTCCCGGACCCTGGTGAACGTCGCGCAATCCGCGCCGCTGCTGCGGGCGTCGAACGGCGAGCGGGTAATGGTGGATCTGGACGACACGATCATCGAAGTCCACGGATACCAGAAGCAGGGCGCGTCGTTCGGGTACTCCGGCGTCCGCGGCCTGAACGCCCTGTTCGCCACGGCGTCGACATCGCAGTCGGCGCCGGTGATCGTGGGGCAGCGGCTGCGGCAGGGGAAGACCGGTTCCCCGAAGGGTGCCGCACGGATCGTCGGCGACGCTCTCGCCACCCTCCGCCGCATGAACCCCGGGACCAGCGCCCGGCCGCTGCTGCGGGCAGACTCCGCGTTCTACGGTCACGCCACCATCGGCACGGCGATCAAGGCCGGCGCGGACGTATCGGTGACCGTCCGGATGGACCCCGCGGTGAAGGCGGCGATCGCGACGATCCCCGAGGATGTGTGGGAGATGATCGAGTACACCGACTCGATCCGTGACGAGGCCACCGGGCGACTGATCTCCAAAGCAGAAGTCGCCGAAGTGCCCTTCGTCGCGTTTCGGTCGAGGAAGATCGTTGAGCGGGTTGAAGGTCGTCTAGTGGTGCGGCGGATCCCGGACCTGAACCCGAAGCAGGTCGAGCAGCCGACACTGTTCGACATCTACCGGCACCACGCGTTCTTCACAACCACCGACAAGACAGTGATGGGCACCGTGGTGGCGGACAAGACCCACCGGGCACACGCGATCATCGAGCAAGTCCACGCCGACCTGAAGAGCGGCCCGCTCGCTCACCTGCCCTCCGGGGTGTTCACCGCGAACAGCGCCTGGCTCGTCCTCGCGGTGATCGCGTTCAACCTCACCCGCGCCGCCGGACTCATCGCCGACCACGCCGGCCGGCTCGCCAGAGCGACGACCGCGACGATCCGCCGCACTCTCATCTCCGTGCCCGCGCGGCTGGCGCGGTCCGCGCGCCGGGTCACACTGCACCTGCCCGAGGCCTGGCCCTGGCAGGCCCCGTTCGAGCAGCTCTTCACCGCGACGCACGCACCACCACCGGCCGCGACCAGCTGACCACCGCCGCGCCCGCGGCACGACCAAGGACCAAGTGGACGACCGGGATGCGACGCCCGGAACACACCCCTGCCCGCGGCGCATCATCTCGCACCGATCACGCCAGGACGGCCAGCCGAAGGCTCATCGGTGGATCGAGGCTAAGTGATGCAGGCTCACCGATGCCAGGAGTCGTCGTCAGCGACGGCTTACGGGTCACTCGCACCGACGAGGATGGGCGATTTCGGATTGACCAGGTCCGCGGACCCGTGTTCATTACCCGGCCGGCTGGATGGCGGGTCGACCGATGGTACGTCGGCGCAAGCGCGATCGACCCGGTATTCACCCTCAGCCCAGCTCCGGTGCAGCTGCCCGTCCGTTTTGCACATCTCACAGACACCCACCTCGGCACGGGAGCCGGCTATCCCCAACCGGCCGAAATCGGGACCGGCGAACGCCTGTCGCAGGCCTTCCGCGAGATCGCCGCGGCTCATCCGGGACTCGAGGCCTTCGTCGTCACGGGAGACCTGACCGACCGTGGTCTGCCCGAAGAATTCGCAGCTTTCGTCGCTGCGACCGCAACGACCGAGTTGGCTGTCTACGCGATCCCGGGAAACCACGACCATCTCGTTCCGGATCCGACGGATCTGGTTAGCCGCAACGGCTATGCCATCCATTCCGGGGAGCCCAGGCATTACGAAGACTACCTGGGGCCCAGGTGGTATTCGTTTGATCTACCTGGCCTCCACGTCGTTGCCGTGGACTGGTTCACGCATGAACTCGGTCTAGACCACGAGACCCAGGACACCTGGCTACGCGCCGACCTTGAGATGCTCGCGACCGGGACTCCGTGGATCATGCTCTGTCACGACCAGCCGTGGCGCTCCATTCTCGACGGGCTGCCCAGTGCCCCGATCGCGACGTTCTCCGGCCACCGGCACACCTCCCGGGTCGTCGCGAGCGGCCCCACGCTGCACGTGAACACCCCTCCGGCCATGTTCGGCGGTGTAGACAACTCTCCGGCCACATATCGCATCGTTGTGTGGGACGGCGAGCGGATCACCACAGGGTCACACCAAACCTATCCTCCACAATCCGACACCCGTTCAGGTTGGGCCCGCACCACACAGGCACTCTGGAGCACATCGACCCCGGCGATTGGACAGCGCACACCTTTCATCGTTGCTGACGGTCGGGTGCTCGTACCGCTCGCGCTCGATGATGAGGCCCGCGGCGCGCTGGCCGCATACGACGCCTGCTCGGGAAAGCCCCTGTGGCAGGCCAGTCTTGACGCTCCGCTGCGTAGCGCGCCCGCGGGTGCCGGGACCGCGGCTATCATCAGCTCGACTGTGTCTGGAACGACGTGGGCGCACGACCCGAGCACGGGTGAGATGTTGTGGCAGCGGCCGACATCGGACCCGCTTCGGCGCTTTGGCTTCTACCCACCGACACTCGTCGACGGACTCGTTTTGGTTGGCGACCAGGCTGCACTCCGAGCCCTCGACCAGAGCACAGGCGAGATCGTGTGGGAGCGATCGGACATCGCCGCGTATCAGATCTTCATCACCCTCAGCGCCCCGGTAGTCGACCGATCGGGAGCGAACGGCAGCCTGACGACGGTGCTCTGGGCGGGGTTTCCCGAGCCGAGCACGCCCGTACGACTTGACCCGAAAACGGGCGAGACGATCGCGAACTCTAACGAGGTGGTGGCTGAAGGCTTGTTCGATGTCTTGACGAGCGGCGCCGGCCTGCCGATACGCACCCCCAGCGTTGACCCTGCAACGGGCGACCTGATCGCCACTGGACTGACGAATGTCTTCCGGCGTTCGGCGTCCGGTTCCGCAATACGCTGGTCGTACCCGACCTCAGTGCCGTGGAACCCTGTCGGGGTCAATCTCGGCAGCCACGGCGTGTTAGTCGTCGACGCCGGCGGCGCTGTCGCGATGCTCGACCCCGTCTCGGGCGAGCAGCTTTGGCGCACGGAAATTGCGGCCGACTCCGACGAGTGCTTCCTGACCTACCGGCGCAGTCCTCATCCGCTCTTCGCCCAGGCGACCACGGTGGGCGACCGGCTGCTGATCCCGGCGCTCGACGGTGACATCGTCACGCTAGACGCGCGCACGGGTGACGAGCTGGGCCGCTTCGCCACCGGAGTTCCGATCCTGGCTCCGCTGGTCGTGCACGACGGCACGGCCGTCGCGCTGCATCGTGACGGTCTTCTCGCGGCCTACCCGCTCGCCACGCTCGCGGGGGAACGCTTGTGAGGGGCATACGAATCGGCGGCTGGGCGCTTGCCCTGCCAGCGCTGATCCTGATCGGGCTCTTTCTGCTACTGCCCGGCGTTCTTGCGCTCGTGGGAAGCCTGTTCCAAATCGACCTCGGCGACCGAACTGTGTGGCGCTGGGCTGGGCTGCAGAACTACACGGCTCTCTTCTCCGACCCCGCGGTTGTCGAGTCGATCTGGAATACCGTGCTGTATTCAGCGATGACGATCATCCCGAGCCTGGTCCTCGGACTGGGCCTGGCCCTTCTGGTTGCCTCGTTTCGGCGGGCCAGGCCACTTCTTCAGGTGCTCCTATTCCTGCCCTTCGCCACCAACATGGTCGCGATGGCCGTGGTGTTCCGCTGGATTTTCGCTAACCGTGGCGGTTTTGTAAACGAGGCACTTGCGCTGGTCGGCCTAGCCCCGATCAACTTTCTTGGTGACTCCAGGTACGCGTTGATCACCGTGGCACTGGTTGGAATCTGGCGGCTGACGTCGTTTGTCATGATTTTCTATTTGGCAGGCTTGACGAGCATCCCGACGGCGCTCTACGAGGCATCCGCCGCCGATGGCCTCGGCCCGTGGTCGACGTTTCGTCGCGTAACACTGCCCCTGCTTCGACCGACGACCGTGTTTGCAACAGTCATGGCCGTTCTGCAGGCGGTGCAGGTGTTCGACACAGTCAACGTCCTCACCGGCGGGGGACCGCTCGGGGCTACGGAAACCATCCTGACCATGACCTGGCGACTCGGCTTTGTCTACTTCGACCTCGGTCAAGCGGCTGCAGTGTCAACACTGCTACTGGTCGTTCTCGTGCTCATTGGCGTGCTTCGCCGTCGAGCCTTCCTCGGAGACAAGGAACTCTAATGCGCACCACACACCGCACCCGACGTTTGATAGGCAGGAGCATTCAGATTGTGGCGGTCACCGTATTCGCCGCGATCTCGGTATTTCCCGTCGTCTGGATGTTTCGCATGTCGGTCTCTCCTGCCGACGAGGCCGTGCTCGATGGCTTGCAGCTGCTTCCCGAATCCCTAGACCTCGGCAACTTCACCCGCGCTTGGGACCAAGCGAACCTGGGCCAAGCCATGCTCAACGGCGCACTCGTCACCCTTGGCATCCTGGCCGCACAGCTCGTGACGGTCATACCCGCGGCATACGCCTTTGCCAAGCTGCGCTTCCGTGGCCGCGATGCTGCCTTCGCGATCGTGCTCGCGTGCCTCCTGATCCCCACCCAGGCCATCGCGCTTCCGCTCTATCTCGGAATCGGCTCGGTGGGGCTCGCAAACACCTTCGCCGCCCTCGTCCTGCCCTTCACAACGAGCGCCATCGGGATCTTCATGCTCAGGCAATACATGGTCACGATCCCCGACGCACTGCTCGAGGCCGCGAAGGCCGACGGCCTCGGCGTGTTCTCCACCCTGCTGCGTGTCGTCGTCCCGACGTCGATGCCATCGATCGCGGCCTTCTCGGTGCTGTCGATTTTTACGCACTGGAACGACTATCTGTGGCCCTTGTTGGTAGCGCGCGACAGCTCGCTCTACACACCTCCTCTCGCACTATCAGTGTTCCAACAGGCCGAGACAGGCACCTCCTACGGCGAACTTGCCGCGGCAGCCCTGCTCGTGACCCTGCCGATAGTGGTGCTGTTCATCGTGGCCCAACGCAAGTTCGTCAGCGGCATAGCCGGCGGCGAACTCCCGGGCTGACGTCCAACGCCTCGCAAATACCTCCCGTTATCCACCTCCTCACCACCTCTTCATTCCTCCGCACAGATTGTGAGTATCCCCATGCCCGTACCCAGAAGAGCTCTCGCCTTTGGCGCTGGCCTCATTGCCTCCACACTCGCCCTGACCGGCTGCTCGGCCGCCCAGGAGACCGCTCCGAGCGCGCAGGTCGACGTCAGCTCCTGCGATCCGAGCGGCGTCACCATTTCCGCCCAATACGCCAGCCAAGGTCAAGCCGCCGCCGAGCTTGGCAAGGAGACGCTGGAGAAGAAGTACTCAGGCCTAACCGTCAACCTCAAGGCTGCTCCCGAGGGCACCAGCTACGACGAACTCACGCAGCAGGTCGTCGCTGACATCGCCGCTGGATCCCGTCCCGACGTGATCATGCTTGGCCTGGACCAACTCAAATTCTGGGTGGAGAAATACAGCCCACAGGCGATTGACACGGCGGATTCAACCGGTCAACGCAACGGGTGCTGTGAGATGAAGCAGGCGCTGATCTCGGGAGGCATCGATTGCAGGGCAAACATGGTCATCTCAGTCGTGAGCAGAAGCAGCTCGCGCTCCGTCTCCACTCGAAGGGGTGGCGGCTCATCGATATCGCCCGCGAGATCGGCTGTACGGCGCCGATGGTCGGCCGCATGGCGCGGGAGGGCCGTCACCTCGACGGGAAGCCGTTCGGCTGGGAGCCGCGCGAGGGGCATCTGACGGTCTTCGACCGTGAGGAGATCCTGGTCGGCCTCGCCCGCGGTGACACGCTTACTGCGATCGCGCGTGCCCTGGGACGCGCGGTGTCGACGGTCAGCCGCGAGGTCAAGCGCGGCGGCGGACGGGAGGAGTACTCGGCGTGGCGGGCGCACGAGGACGCACGAGAGCAGGCCCGCCGACCGAAGCCGTTCAAGCTCGACAGTGGACGGCTGCTCGAGGTCGTCACGACGCAGCTGGAGCAACTGTGGTCGCCGCAGGAAATCGCCGCGCGCTTACGTTTGGAGCATCCCGACAACCCGGAGATGCACGTGAGTCACGAGACGATCTACCAGTCCCTGTTCGTGCAGGGACGCGGGCAGCTGCGCCGCGAGCTCGCCCGCTGCCTGCGGTCGGGGCGGGCGGCACGGAAGTCGCGGACCGCGACGGACGGGCGGGGCCGGCTGCCAGGGATGGTGATGATCAGCGAGCGCCCCGCAGAGGTCGAAGACCGTGCCGTGCCGGGGCATTGGGAAGGCGACTTGATCCTCGGCGAGAACAGTCGCAGCGCCGTGGGAACCCTCGTCGAACGCAGCACCCGCCTCACACTTCTGCTGCACCTGCCCGACGGGAAGAGCGCCGACAAGGTGGAGGCCGCAATGCGCGAGGCGATCACCGCGCTTCCGGCGTCGCTGGCGCGGACGATCACCTGGGATCAGGGCGCCGAGATGGCCAAGCACGCCGAGTTCACCACAGCGACCGGCATCCCGATCTACTTCTGCGACCCGCACTCCCCGTGGCAGCGCGGAAGCAACGAGAACACCAACGGGCTGTTACGCCAGTACCTGCCGAAGAGCACCGATCTGAGCATCGTCACCCGCGCTGAGCTGACCGCGATCCAGGACTCGCTCAACGGTCGACCACGCAAGACACTCGGCTATCTGACACCATCGGAGAAGTTCGCGGAACTCGTTGCGACCACCGGTTGAATCCGCCCACTGATTCGCTCCGCGACAGTTACGACCGGGACTATCTCAGCGTCGGCACGGTCGACGGTACGACTTACGTCGCTCCTTTCCAGATCTCGGTGCCCGTGCTCTACACGAACACCACCCTCGCCGAGTCCGCTGGCATCGACGCACTGCCGACCACCCACTCTGAAGTCCTCGAGGACGCGCGTGCCATCCAGGAAAAGACGGACGTCTCCACCCCGATCCAGATCCCTCGTGACAACATCGCCTGGTGGTTTGTCCAGGCCTTCGTCGGCAGTGGTGGCGGCACGTTCGTAAACAAGGACGGCACCGCGGGCTTCGACAGCGAGGAAGGGCGGGCAGCGCTCAAGATTTATCAGACCATCGGCGACGAAAAGCTCGAAGACCAGGTGAGCTGGCAAGACTCGATCGCCCAGTTCACGCAGGGAAACGTGGCCTACTTCTTTGCCACGCCCGCCGTGGGCGCGAGCGTGGCTGCCAGCATCGGCGACTCGTTCGACTGGACTATCTCGGACATGCCGATCCCTGACGGCGGCACCGCGAAGCTCCCCGCGGGTGGTAACGGCTGGATGGTGCTCTCCGACGATGCCTGCCGGGCTGCGTTCAGCAACGAGCTGATCGGCGCCATGCTCGACCCTGAGGTCATCCTGACGAGCTCGCTGGCCAATAGCTACATCCCGGTCGACACCGAGGCCAAAGCCGAACTGCTCCAGCGCCCCGAGGCCGACGGCCCGCTCGGCTACGCCTGGCGATACGAGGGCACCCCGGTTGCCGGATCTGGCTGGGCTGGCGAAAACCTTGGACGCACCAACCAGTACCTGCAGGACATGGTGCAGTCGATGGTCGACCAGGGCGAAGACGTCAACGACGTCGTTCCCAGCACCGCCGATCGCATCAGCGCACTCACGAAGTAAACAAACAAAGGAGCACGAACATGTCTGCTGAGGTTTCCCTTCGCCATCTAGTCAAACAATTCGGCGGCGTAACCGCGGTCAACGACGTCTCAATCGAGGTCGCCGCCGGTGAATCCCTCGTCATCCTCGGGCCCTCTGGATCGGGGAAGTCCACCCTGCTTCGCATTGTGGCTGGACTCGAGGCGCTTGACTCCGGCGACGTGCTAATCGGAGGGAAACCCCAGCAGAATCTCCCGCCCCACGAACGCGATGTAGCCATCGTCTTCCAGCACTTCGCGCTCTACCCCCACATGAGCGCGCTCGAGAACATCACCCTCGGCCTTCGGCACGGCCTGGGTCTGGATCGTGCCGCGGCGCGTCAGCGAGGTCTGGAGTTCGCGAAGCGGATGGATATCGAGGATCTACTCGACCGTAAACCCCGGCAAATGTCGGGGGGCCAGCGGCAGCGAGTCGCCCTCGCCCGAGCTCTCGCCCGGCAGGCTCGCTTGGTGCTACTCGACGAGCCCCTGTCCGGGCTCGATGCCCAGCTGCACATCGCGCTGCGCCAGGAAATCGCCGATCTGATGCGGACGACGGGGGCGACGTCGATCCACGTCACGCATGACCAGAGCGATGCCATGGCCTTGGCCGACCGGATTGCCGTGATCAACAAGGGATGCTTCGAGCAGATTGGCACGCCCGATGAAATCTATAACGAGCCGGCGACGGTGTTCGTTGCGGGCTTCATAGGGTCTCCTCCGATGAATCTTCTCCCTGGAACGGCAGTCGATGGCGGCTACCGCACTATCTTCGGTGACGTTGAGGAGCGCACCACCGCCCGAGAGGTGAGGGTCGGAGTGCGTCCGGAGCACGTGCGAATCGACAGCACGGGCCGGTACCATGCGACTGCCATTGTGCACACCACTATCTTCGAAGGTTCCACCCGGATCCTGGAGGTCACGGTCGGCGATGTCAGACTCGCAGTCCGTACCGACCAGAGCGTGCGCGTGCGTCGAGGCGACTCCGTGTCGCTGAGCTTCGGCGACGAGGACGCGCAGCTCTTCGACGCTGAGACCGGCCGCCGCATCGAGCGATCGCTATCGCGTGTCCGCTGAGTCCGGAGGCGCCCTGCTCTGGGACCTCGACGGGACCCTGATCGACAGCGAGCAACGATGGGCGGCCGTCTGCTGGGAGATCGCTGAGGAATCGGGTATTAAAGAGTGGAGGCCGTCACCGGTGGATATCTCCGGTCGTGCTATCCCGATGCTGGCAGGCATGCTGAGGGAACGCGGAGCGGCAGGCACGCTAGGCTCGCTCACCTCGGCACTTACTGAACGGATGCGAACCCTGAATCGCCAGGACGGAGTCCTGTGGCGGCCTGGGGCTCTAGAAATGCTCGAGACTGCGCACCAGAATGGCGTCCGGCAGGCTCTGGTGACGATGTCGCTCGAGATGAATGTCATCGACATCCTGGAACAGCTACCACGACCCTATTTCGCTCAAATCGTGACGGCGAACATGGTGACCAGGCACAAGCCAGCCCCCGATCCGTACGTGCTCGCCCTCAAACGGCTGGATCTGCCCACATCCGGCTCGGTCGCCATCGAGGATTCTCCCGCCGGGCTGCGCAGCGCCTGCGATGCGGGTTTGAACGTGATAGCTGTACCCTGCTCTGGCGCGATCGCGCCGAGTGACGACTACCAAATCTGGGAAACGCTTGCCGCGCGCGGCCTGCCCGACCTCGTGGCCGCGGGACTCGCCGTAGGCTGAGTAGCCACAGCGGAAGCAGATTCCAACATCGGCCCTGCTTTGCTCCACCAGTTCCCGTCGTGCTGAAGAGATGCCTGCTCGTAAATCGACCTTCGGTCGTTCATGTCGTTCGAATTCCAAAAGCAGTGTCAGCGTTCGTCTCGAACTAATTTATCAAGATAGATGATTCTCGGCGCTCGACGCGCTCGCCCGCGAATCATCACCGAAAGCCCAATACGCAATGCCCGAAGCCTCATGCACAGCGGACAGACAGCGGCCGAGGTCTTACGCAGCCTCGGAAGATTCAGAGCGACGTTCTATCGCCCGGCGCCTTGGCTGGGACTTCTGCCGGGTTCAGTCGCGGTTGATGACTCCCTGGTAGCCGATGACGCCAAATAGCGATCACAGAACGCCGCCAATTATTGTTCAAGTCCACACCTCTCCCCCGTGCTGCTGTTTGTGGTCCTCTCCGAAGCCGATATCGCAACCCTGTTTTCGGCACTTCTCCCGGTCTCGGCGATCACGGCGATCATCGTCATCGGCCTCTACGCAACGATCTCCCGCCTGTTGTGGCGACGGCCCGTGGGAGACACGCTCATCGGCGCGCTCGCGGCCGGTCAGGTGAACTCCAACAACATCGGGATCCCCCTGTCGCTCTATCTCCTGGGATCGGCCGCGTTCCCGGCACCCGTCATCTTGTTCCAACTGCTTGTCCTCGTACCGATCTCGATGGCGATCCTCGAAAGCGTCACCGCGCAGACTCGGAACCTCGGAAAGATCGCGCTACGCACTGTGACGAACCCGGTCGTGATCGGATCGGTGGCCGGAACGATCGTGGCGGCGACGGGGCTTCAGCTCCCGTCACTCGTCACGGAGCCTTTACACTTCCTCGCCGCAGCATGCGTCCCGGTGCTCCTTCTGAGCTACGGGATGTCTCTCCATGGCCAGCGGGTTCTCGCCGCCGGCGGTCACCGCCGCGAGGTGATCCTGGCTACCGCGTTCAAGCTGATACTGATGCCGGTGCTGGCCTGGGTGCTTGCGAGCATCGTGTTCAGATTGCCGGCGCCCGAAACGCTCACCGTGGTCGTCCTGGCAAGCCTCCCGACCGCACAGAATGTCTTCAACTTCGCTCAGCGCTTCGGCGTCGCGGAAACCGTCGCGCGTGACACTGTCTTCCTCACAACAATCGGGTGCATCCCGGTGCTGATCGGCGCGCTCGTCCTTTTCGGGTGATCTCGGGCCGACATGCCCCTCCCACTCCCCCGAAGTCCGGCCGGAAGAACGCTACGCTGAGAACGCAAGCTCTCAGCTAACTCCCAGAAAGGGAACGCCATGTCAACCGAAAGCTCCGTCGCCAAGGAGGCCATCAACGGCGTCCGCACGGCGCTCGGCATCGCCGGTGTCCTCTCGCTCATCGTCGGAATCCTGATCCTCGTCTGGCCGGGCCGCGCGGCCATGGCCGTGACCGCGATCATCGCCATCTACGCCATCGTCGGCGGACTGGTCTACGGCGGCCTCGGCATTTTCTCGAAGGGCAAGGGAGCGTGGGCGCGCGTCGGTCACATTTTGCTCGGCCTGCTCTTCATCGCTGCCGGCGTAATCGCTCTGTTCAATCTCGCGCAGACCACCGAATGGCTCGCAGTCTTCATGGCGATCCTCGTCGGCATCATGTGGATCGTCGAAGGTGTTGTTTCTCTGACCACACTCGGCGACGCCGCCTCCAAGGGCTGGACGATCTTCTTCGCGATCGTCAGTCTCATCGCGGGCCTCGTCCTGCTCTTCTCCCCCCTCTGGGGAGCAGTGATCCTCGTGTGGCTGGCCTTCATCCTCATTGGAGTCTCGCTCGTCGTGCTCGGCATCATCCAGATCGTGCGTGCCTTCACGTTCGGCAAGAAGAGCGTCTGACTGCTCGTATCAGTGAAGAAGGCTCCGGGGGATTTCCCGGGGCCTTCTGCTGTGAATGGATGCAGTGCGGACTACTCCCCCACAAAAGAGCTCGTGTCGCCGACGAGCCGCGTGTTGTCCGCGGGGATCGGGTCCACAGCGGCCTGTGCGACCTCGGCAGCGAACTCCGAAACGTTGTAGAGCTTGCCGGCTGATTCGCGACGCGACGCGATAGCTCCGGGGTTCGCACGCTCCAGCAACGTTGCGGTGATGGTTCCTTCGATCATGTCGCCGGAGACGACGACGAACCCGATGCCGCGTTCGAGGAGCGCGGGCACCCGCTCGCGAAGCGCATCCTCGCCGGCACGCTTGGACAGCGCGACCGGCTCATATTCGGGCATGGTCGGGGTCGTTCGGATGAAGTGCGCCTGGTGGCTGGTCACGAAGACCACCCGTGCGTCGCCCCGAAGAAGCGGCACTGCCGTCTCAAGCACGCTGACCTGAGCGTCTCGGTTCAGCAGCAGGGCGTAATCTTCCGCCATTCCTGATTCCATGCCACCGGATGCGTTCAGGACGAGGATGTCCAGGCCTCCGAAGGCCTCCTCGACGGCAGCGAACATTGCCGCGACCGACTCTGGATCGGTGAGGTCCGCTCCCACGACGAGAGCGTCGACACCCAGCTCCCGCACCTCAGCGGCAAGCCTCTCAGCGCGGGGAGCCTTGTTGCGGAAGTTGATGACGACGTTGGCCCCCGCGGCTGCGAGATAGCGGACGGTGTCGGCACCGATTCCGCGCGACGAGCCGGTCACCAGTGCGGTCTTGCCGCGCAGGGTTCCGGGGGCGATCGGGGTGGAAATGTCGGTCACTGTTGCTCCTGTTGCACGGTGGCGCATCGGCCGGGGGCGGCACCGGAATGGCGCGCGTACCGACCCTACCAACCGGTCCGCTGCGCGCCCTGCGTTGATAGGGTCAGTCCAAGAGGAAGGAGACTCGGATGTTGCCCGATCTCACGCAGTATCTGTGGATCCTCTGGCTCGCTCTGGCAGTCCTGTTCGTGATCATCGAACTGCTCACCCTTGAGTTCACATTCCTCATGCTCGCCGCCGGAACTCTCATCGGGGGCCTGGGAACGAATTTGCTGGGCGGCCCGTGGTGGCTGCAAATCGGCCTCGCCGCGATCGCATCAGCGCTTCTCCTGTTCACGATTCGCCCACTCCTGCTGCGGGCGCTGCATCGAAGTTCGCCCGTCGTCCTCACGAACGTCGATGCACTCGTCGGGATGCCGGCGCGCGTGACCCGCGCGTTCGTGCAGGGTGCGGGTGAGGTGAAGCTCGACAACGGCGAGACGTGGACGGCACGACTGAGCGCGGGCGTCACGGATGCCCAGGCGAGCGTTGGACAGTCCGTCAGCGTCATTGCGGTGCGAGGCGCGGCCGTCGAAGTAGCTCCGGAGCCCCGGCCATCGACAGAAAGGACCGTGGAACATGATTGACATCGGCGCGTTCGCGGGACAGATCTTTGTCATCGTCCTGCTGCTTGTCATTGCGATCTTCGTGGTCGTGGTGATCTTCCGATCGATCCGGATCATTCCGCAGGCCACAGCCGGCGTCGTGGAGCGCCTCGGCCGCTATCACAAGACCCTCTCCCCCGGCTTGAACCTCCTCGTCCCGTTCATCGACCGCGTTCGGCCGTTGATCGACATGCGCGAGCAGGTCGTCTCGTTCCCCCCGCAGCCGGTCATCACGGAAGACAACCTCGTCGTCTCGATCGACACGGTCGTCTACTTCCAGGTGACTGACGCCCGTGCGGCCACTTACGAGATCGCGAACTATCTGGGCGCAGTCGAGCAGCTCACGACGACGACGTTGCGAAACGTCGTCGGTGGCTTGAACCTCGAGGAGGCGCTGACGAGTCGTGACGAAATCAACACGAAGCTGCGGGTCGTTCTGGACGAAGCGACGGGCAAGTGGGGCATCCGAGTGTCGCGGGTGGAGTTGAAGGCCATCGATCCCCCGGTGTCCATCCAGGACTCCATGGAGAAGCAGATGCGCGCCGAGCGAGACCGTCGTGCGGCGATCCTCACCGCAGAGGGCACGAAGCAGTCGGCCATCCTGCAGGCTGAGGGCGCACGTCAGGCCGAGATCCTGCGCGCCGAGGGCGAAAAGCAGGGCCAGATCCTGCGTGCGCAGGGTGAAGCTGAGGCGATTGCCACGGTGTTCAACGCCATCCACGAGGGCAATCCGGATGACAAGCTGCTCGCCTACCAGTACCTGCAGACGCTTCCAAAGATCAGCGACAGCGCGTCGAGCAAGCTCTGGATCATTCCGAGCGAGTTCACCGAGGCACTCAAGGGTGTGTCCGGTGCGTTCGGGGCGCGGGAGGCCGCAAAGCCTGCACCTGACGAGCAGGCGTGACCCACCCGTACTTCCTCGACGCGCCATACCCGCGCGTCCTTGCGCACCGGGGGCTGACGGTTGACGAAGCGATTGCGGAGAACTCCTATGCATCGGTTGCCGCGGCGAAGCGCGCTGGCGCGACCTACGTCGAGTCCGACTGTCATCTCACCCGGGACGGCGAGGTCGTGCTGTTCCATGACGCGGATCTTCGTCGGGTGACGGGCGATCCTCGACGTGTCGTTGACGTCGAGCTTTCAGAGTTGACTGACTTGATGGCAGATCGCGGCGGACTGATCACGTTGCGCACCGCGCTCGAAGACTTCCCGACCGTGAGGTTCAACCTCGACGTGAAGGCGCCCGGCGCTGCTGACGCCGTCGGCATGCTCGTGGCCGGTCATGGTGAGCGCGTGCTCCTGACGAGTTTTGCGGACACCCGCCGCCGCGCAGCCGTAGCATCCGCAGCTCGTCACGCACCCACCGGCGCGGTGGCACCTGCAACATCGGCGGGTCGCGAGACCATCGCCCGGCTGCTCTGGGGCCTCGTCGCGCGGTCGCCGCGGCTGGTCGCATCATCGCTCGCGGGCATCGACGCGCTGCAGGTCCCGGAGCGTCAGGGACCGGTGCGGGTGGTGACGCCACGGCTGCTTGAAGCCGCTCACCGTCACGGGGTCGAAGTCCACGTATGGACAGTGAACGATCCCGCAGACATGAGCCGGCTTGTCGGCATGGGCGTCGACGGCATCGTCACAGATCGCGTAGACGTCGCGCTCACGACTCTCGGACCCGCGCCGGGTCACCCCTGAGTCGGCGGCGCTGACGGCGCCGCACCCCAGGTCGGCGTTGCGCCTATTCCTCCCCCGCTGAAGATCGGCTGAGAATGCTCTCATCTGCGGGTCGGCATGGATGATCTGCCCAGCTGAGAGCGTTATACCTGAACAGCGACGAGAGGACCACACAATGGCAGACCGCAGCCTCCGCGGCATGCGACTCGGCGCCTCCAGCCTACAGAGCGAGGACGGCGTCGTATTTCATGAGCGGGCACAATTCAGCTACTCCTGC
This sequence comes from Microbacterium schleiferi, assembly GCF_020781975.1. Taxonomy (GTDB): domain Bacteria; phylum Actinomycetota; class Actinomycetes; order Actinomycetales; family Microbacteriaceae; genus Microbacterium. Next base: position 98,615 of record NZ_JAJGNI010000009.1, on the reverse strand, counting down.
ACGTCTTGTGGACGTGACACCACCATGACCTTCGCGGCAGACGCCGAGGTCCCCGAGACCTGGGAATGCCGCACCTGCGGCGCCGAGGCTTTGCTGCGGGTCGACGGCGAGACCGTCACCGTCGACCACGGCGACGTCAAAGCCCCCCGCTCGCACTGGGACATGCTTCTCGAGCGTCGCACGATCCCGGAGCTCGAGGAGCTGCTCGAAGAGCGCCTCGCCTTCGTTCGCTCACGCCGAGGCGCCGGCGACGACGTCACGGTCGACAAGCTCAGCGCCTGACAGACGCCCACCGCGACGGCTTACGAAGCGGTGCAACAAACGGGACCGGTCCGATCACGGATCGGTCCCGTTTCATGTCCGGCGGCGGTTCGCGACGACTCCGCTGGCGATCAGACCGGCAATGCTAAGAATCGCGATCGCCATGCCCAGTGAGCCGCCGATCACGATGCTCGGGGTCAGGCCGGTCCGCAGCGGAACATCGGTGAGCATCGCTCCGGCCTCATCGGCGGGAAGAGAATCGATCGTCGCACCGTCGGGGCCGATCACCTGGCTCGTGCCGACTGTCGAGATGTTCACGACCGAACGACCGGTCTCGATAGCGCGCGTGCGCGCGAAAGCGAGTTGCTGCAGGTTCTCGTCGGTGTTGCGGAAGTCGGCGTTGTTGGTCTGGAACATGTAGACCTCGGCGCCGTCTCGCGCGCCGTCATGGATGACGTCGTCATAGATCACGTCGAAACAGATAGCGAGCCCCACCCCTGTGCCATCGATATCGACGTACGGCGGATTGGATCCTGGTGTGTACTCCCGGCCGATGAGCCCGATCAGATCGGGAACGATCATCTCGTAGAACCACCGGTCGGGCACGTACTCGCCGAAGGGAACCGGGTGAGTCTTGTCGTGATACTGCACGGCGCCCTCCCCCGCTTCCCACAGCATCGAGGTGTTGTAGGTCAGGTCGCCCCGCGTTGTTGCGGCGTTGACAAGAAGCGGAGCATCCGCCGCCTCCGACAGTCCGTCCAGAACCGCCGCAGTCGTCGCGTTGGTCATCGGATCCGAGTCGATCCCGCCTTCGGGCCACAGCAGCACATCCATGTCCTGACCGATCAGGTCAGTGGATGCCGACAGCTGCGCGTTCAGGATGTCGTTTCGCTGTCGCGCGTCAAAGTATCCGGAGGGACCGTTGCCCTGCACACTTCCCACGGTCATCGTGCCCGCCGGGGTGGTCGGGAACTGCGGCGTGACGAGCAGGGCGATCCCCAGCCCTGCGACCGGCAGCGCCGTGCGCACATCCGACCACTGGCGCAGTCGCAGCCACTCGATGGTCCCGGCGGTGAAGGCGACCATCAGGAACGACAGGCCCGTCACGCCGATCCACGAGGTCAGGTGTGAAAGGGGGCTCTCGGATTGACTCATCCCGATCCGCGCCCACGGGAACCCTGTGTAGGGCCAGGATCCGGTCACGAGTTCCCGCAGTGTCCACAGCCCGGCTATCAGCAGCGGTGTCAGGACGAGCTGAGCCCACCGACCGGGGGCTGCTCTCGGCATCCACCGGTATGCCAACGCGATGAGCACGGAGCCGAGCGCGACGTAGATGGTGGCCGCGACCGCCAGGGCGAACCACGGGATGACGCCGAGGTAGCGGTTCAGCCACACGATGTGGACGAGATAGAACGTGATCCCGAAGATGAACCCGACCAGCAGCGCGCCCCAGGCGCTGCGCCCAATGAGCGCCACAAGCGAGAGTCCGACACCGACGAAAGCCAACGGCCACCAGCCCACCGACGGGTACGCCAGATCGAGGATGAGCCCGGCAGCAACTGCCACCAATACCGCAGCCCACAAGGGCAACAGCGCACGGACACCGGTGGTACGGCTCTGCGTGGCGCTCGACGGTTCGGGCATGAGGACCAGCCTACATTCGGACGGCTATGGTGCGGCTGAAGGTTCGGCGATCACACCGACGAGTACGCCACGATCCCGCGACGAACACCATCGAGCGCCCGCCGCGCGACCGTGGCAAGGCTGGGTTCGGCCACAAGCGACATCTGGTCGAGAAGGTCGATCGTCTGCTTGGCCCACCGGACGAAGTCGCCGGCGGCAAGGTCTGCCTCGCGAAGCACGCGATCCAGCGGCATCCCCTTTGCCCACGAGTGCATCGCGAGCGCGAGTCCCGCTGCCGGCGGCTCCGACCCGGGCAGCCGCGAGTCGCGTTCGAGATCGTCCAGGCGTTGCCAGAGGTCGAGGGTCTGCGCGAGAGCCTCGCGGAACGCGCCGCGGGGAAGCGCCCGCTCCCCCGGTTCGTCCCGGCGCGGCTCGTAGACCAGAGCACAGGCCAGGGCGGCCAACGACGGCGCGTCCAGCGAGTCCCACAGGCCCAGGCGCAGTGACTCGGCCACGAGCAAGTCACGCTCTCCGTAGATCCGGCGCATTGTGCGACCAGCGGCCGTGAGCGTCGCCGCTCCGTCTGCATCCACGCGCACGTAATCAAGAGAGGCCAGAACATCCACGATGCGGTCAAAGACCCGCGCGACGGTTCCCGTGCGCGCGTCGATCTGGCCACGGAGTCGTTCGACGGTGCGGTTCAGCTTCCAGTACCGCTCTGCCCAGCGGGCGTGATGCTCACGGTCGGGGCACTGGTGGCACGGATGCCGCTGCATGCGCCTCCGCAGCTCACTGATCTCGCGCTGGCGCTTGTCGCGCGTCTGGCGCGAAGCATTGGCGTCCTTGCGATTCAGCTTCTCGAGATCACTCAGCTCGCGACGGATGCCGGAGTATTCGGCGAAGTCGCCCTTGTCGCAGCTCATCGCCTTGGCGTAGCCCGCGAGCGACTCTTCGGCATCCTTCACCTGCCGGGCAAGGCCGACGACAGCGCGGTCGGCCTGGAACTGGGCGAACGAGGACTCCAGGATCTCGCGCGCCCGTGCTCTGCCGAACTGGTCGATGAGGTTGACCGCCATGTTGTAGGTCGGCCGGAAGCTGGAGTTCAGCGGATACGTGCGGCGGGATGCCAGTGCTGCCACGGCCTGCGGGTCGAGTCCTTCGGTCCACTGGACGACGGCGTGGCCTTCGACATCGATCCCCCGGCGTCCAGCTCGACCGGTCAGCTGTGTGTACTCGCCCGAGGTGATCGCGACCCGCGCTTCGCCGTTGAACTTCTCGAGCTTCTCGAGCACGACAGTTCTCGCCGGCATGTTGATCCCCAGCGCGAGGGTCTCGGTGGCGAACACGACCTTCACGAGCTTGCGCTGGAAGAGCTCTTCGACGACCTCTTTGAACGCCGGCAGAAGACCCGCATGATGTGCGGCGACTCCCCGCTCAAGGTTCTCGCGCCATTCCCAGAATCCGAGGACAGCCAGATCCTCCTCGAGCAGGGTTCGGGTGCGCTCCTCGACGATCGCCCGGATCTCCGCCCGCTCCTCGGGTGTCGTGAAGCGGGCTCCGGACCGGCGAACCTGCTGCACCGCGGCATCGCAGCCGGCGCGGCTGAAGATGAAGAAGATGGCGGGGAGCAGATTCGATCGCGCGAGGAGTTCGATCACCTCGGGGCGATCGAGCCGTTCGATCCGTTGTGCATTCGCCGATCTCACCGGCCGCTGACCGCCCTTGTGGGGGCGGCGATGCTGGCCGTCACGGCCGCGACTTCCTGACATTGCGGCACTGCGGCCAGCCTGAGCGCGCCGATTGTTCTCGTAGGTCGGGCCCTTGAACGAGCGGATGCGCATGAGCTCTTGGTTCACCTGCGCCGTCGCGATGCCGGCGCGATCGTCGAACAGCGGCAGAAGGTCGCCGCGCACCAGAACATGCTGTTCGAGCGGAACCGGCCGTGTCTCCGAGACGATGACGTCGGTGTCTCCGCGCACAGTGTCGAGCCAATCACCGAACTCTTCGGCGTTCGAGACCGTCGCCGACAGCGAAACGAGACGCACCGCCGGCGGCAGATGGATGATGACCTCTTCCCACACTGCACCGCGGAACCTGTCGGCGAGGTAATGGACTTCGTCCATGACGACATAGCGCAGGTCGCGGAGCGCCGGTGAGCCCGCGTACAGCATGTTGCGCAACACCTCGGTCGTCATCACGACGACGCGAGCATTTCCGTTGATGTTGGTGTCTCCGGTGAGAAGCCCCACATCATCGGGCCCATAGACATCGACGAGTTCGCGGAACTTCTGGTTCGACAGCGCCTTCATCGGCGTCGTGTAGAACGCCTTGTCGGAGGGCTCCCGCATCGCCAGATGAATCGCGAACTCGCCGACAATGGTCTTTCCCGCCCCCGTGGGCGCAGCGACGAGCACGCTTCGCCCCGACTCGAGCGCGTGGCATCCGGCGATCTGAAACGGATCGAGATCGAAACGCTGATCGTCGGCGAACGCCGCCGTGACCGGATACGCACGGGCTGCTTCGGCCCGCGCAAATCGCTCCGCTGGGCTTGGAGCACTCACCCCGTCGCCTCAGGCGGCAGCAGGGCTGCGTCGCGCTTGGATTTGCGTCGGTCGAACAGTAGCGACACACCGGCTGCCGCGAAGAAGAGCACGACGAGGATGCCTGCCAACATCAGCATTGACACGGCGTCAGCTGCGGGTGTTGCAACCGCCGCGAAGAGGGTAGCCACCAGCACTGCAACCCGCCACCCTTTGAGAATGCCGCGGCCCGAGATCACCCCCGCGACGTTCAAAGCAACGAGGAAGACGGGTAGGACGAAAGAAACCCCGACCACAAGGAGGAACTTGAAGACGAAGTCGTAGTAGTACGTTGCGTCGTAGAACAGGGAAGTCTGGTCTGGAGCAAAGGTCGCCATGATCTCGACGACGTGCGGGAGCACGAGCCACCCCACGGTAGTCCCCGCGAAGAACAGCGGAACAGCTGCCCCGACGAACCCCGCCGTGTAGCCGACTTCTTTCCTTGTGAGTCCCGGCATGATGAAAGCCCAGATCTGCCACAGCCAGACCGGTGCAGAGATCAGAAGACCGGTCGCGAAAGCGATTCGGATGCGGAGATCGAACGGACCGGTGATCGTCGTGAACATCACCTCGACCTTGTCGGTCTCGCCACGCATGGCCGCCACATCTGCGATCGGAATCGTAATCAGCCGGATGATCGGATCGGTGATGATGAACGCCACCACCATGCCGACGACGAGCGCGAGGGCAGCGATCATGAGCCGCTTGCGCAACTCGATCAGATGTTGCCCGAGAGACATCCTCCGGTCACGGCGCGGCCGGTCGGGCTCTCCTACCTCCGGCAGGGAACTGGTCGCCACGCGGCCGGGTCAGGCTGTGGAATCTCGGCCGCTGGATGACGCGGCCTGCGACGAGCCAGCAGAACCCGTCGAGGACGAGTCAGCGGCTTCGGACGCTGCGACGTCGGGCTTCGCGGCATCCTTGGAGTCGTCGTCCTTCATGGCCTTCATCTCGCCCTTGAAGACACGGGCGGACTGGCCGAGGCTCTTTGCCAGCGCGGGCAGCTTCGCCGCGCCGAACAGCAACAGGATCACCGCGAGAATGATCAGCAGGTGCGGCCACCCGAATGCGTTCCCCATGGGGTCTCCTCACGATTGCGGTTTCTGCAGTCTACCCCGGTGCCGCTCACCGGTACCGGAACCTGGCCTGAGAACCATCCATATCCCTGTTTTGGTCTTCTTATGTCTGCTCGGGGTACTGGGCGAGGCCCGCCTCAGCCCACTCCCGCGCCGCTTCGCGGGCGCCTGTCGGCGCGAGAATCCGCACGTCTCCCCCGCGACGTGCTGCAAGTCGTCGCAGGCTCAGCACATCAGCCACCCGCATCCGTGCGGTGCTCACCCCCGCCGTGGTAGTGACGGTCGCTCGATCGAGGTAGTCACCCAAGAGTGGGGCGACGGATGCCGGGAACTCGAAGGTCACGTTCACGTCGCCCGCTGCATCGTCGCCGGTGTCGGCGAACCAGCCGGGTACGGTTTCTTGCCCGTGCGTGATCGGGATGTCGGTCAGGGCGAGATCGCTCACGCGGTCAAGGTGGAAGGTCCGCATCGCCTCTCGCAGATGGCACCAGCCCTGGAGATACCACTGCCCTTGGGCTATCAGAACCTTGACGGGATCGACCGTGCGTGTCGTCGGTGACCCTTCGGGAGTCTTGTAGGTGAAGCTCACAGCGACCCGACGACCGAGAGCGTCGGCTACGAGACGGCGAACCGCATCGACCGGCTCCGATGCAACGACGACGGCAGCAGGTGCGCGAGACGCGCCGCGCGCGAGTTTCGCCAGCAGCCCGGTATACAACTGCGAATCCCCCACGCCGGGGATCGTGGCCGCAAGCTGCAGTCCCGCCAGCAGAGCAGCAGCTTCGCGGGCGGTCAGTCGTGGCGCCCGCTCGAGACCCACGGAGTTCGTGATCGCGATGAGGTCCCGCTCGTCCAGCAGGTCCCAGTCGATGTCGAAGAGCTCGTTCGCCATCTGCCAATAGCCGGAGTCTCCGGGCAGCCCGATGACGGTAAGGCCGCGCACCATGGTGCGCATCTGCTCCGCGGTGACGTCGAACTCGTCTGCAGCCTCGGCCACTGACACCTCGCCCTTGGAGATGAGGTATGGCACCAACTGCAGGAGCAGTGCTGCGCGGTCGGTCGCGATCGACGAGCCGCTCATCCGTTCCCTCCGTTGTGCGCATCCCGAGTAGAGCGAAGCCGCCGAATGACCTCTGCTTTGACGTCATCCGGTTCGACGACACGGACTTCCGGACCGTACGATGCCAGCTCGTCGGCGAAGACGTGAAGATCCACGTACGGCACCCACCAGCCTTGCGCCGCAGGTTCCGCGCGACGCGAGAGGCGCAACCACGCCTCGGTCCCGGGGTCGATCTCCACCAGTGCCCTCTGCCGCTGTGCGAGCTCGCGCAGCCCGTCGAGCGCGCGGGCACCCGCACCCTCGCGCAGCGCGGGGTCTCCGACGGTTCGACTGATCACGACGTCATCGACGATGCGCGTGAGAAGGAAGGTGCGAGGCGCGTCCAGGTCGAGATCCAGACCGTATACGTGCCACCGAGCCTCGAACTCGACGAGCGCGAGCGGCTGCAGCCGCCGCACTCGCGGCGCAGCGCTTCCGGGCCGCATATATCGGAAGCTCACGATTCGCGAGTCCTCGATCGCCCGCTGCAGGGGCGCAAACGACGGTTCGCGCAGACTGATCCGCGGCGAGTATCCGAGGATCGGATCCTCGACCGGAATGCCGAGCGCGCGAATCTTGCGTAGGCCGCTGCGCGCATCCGCCGACAGAGAGCTTTCGCTCCACACGCCTCCGGCCAGGTTCAGCAGAGCGAGCTCGGCCGGCGTGAACTCGATATCGGCAGGCAGCTCGTACTCGGCGGTCGGTACGCGGTAGCGAGCCTCGCGAAGATCGTCGGGATCGGCACGGTCACCGATCGTCTCGATCGGGACACCGAGTCCACGAAGGCTCTCTTTATCGCGCTCGAACATCTTCTCGAGCGCGTCCTTCGACGTGCCGGCTTCCGACTGCTCGCGGTAGCCCGACACCGACGACAGAATCGTGTCCTTCGTGAGGCCCTGCTCGGTCGCCATCAGGGCGACCACGAGGTTGACAAGCCGCTCCTCGGGCGGGATGCGCACAGTGGACTTCGAGGGCACGCCCCTCATCCTAGGTCCGCGATGGGCGGCATCCTCTCTTGCCGTGGGCGATTTCGCTCAGGAGGCCGGCTCTGGATCGAGCCCCAGGATGTCGATGACGAACACCAGCGTCGCTCCGCCGGGAATCGGCCCCTGACCGGCATCGCCGTACCCCTGGTCCGGCGGCACCACGACGAGAACCTGGGATCCGACGGTCTGACCCTCGAGAGCCGCGGCGAAGCCCGGCACGACCGCGGTCAGATCGAACGAGACCGGATCGCCGTCCCAGCTCGTGTCGAAGACCTCACGCGTGTCCCACAGCAGACCCGTGTAGTGGGCGCGAACCGGCTGCTCGCCGGTGACGACCTCGCCGTCGCCCTTCTTGATGGTCTGAATCGAAAGCTCGGTCGGCGCTGGCGCGTCCGGGACGATCACGCCGGGCCGTCCGTTCGGTGCCCGGACCACCGAAGGCAGCCCGTTGGAGTCGGTGAACTGGTCAGCACCGTCCGCCTTCGGCAGGTAGACCTTGCGCACATCGACAACGGCGACAGCCGAACCCCCCTCTTCGAGTCCGATCTGCGTCGCGGCAGCCGGGTTGATCGCATCTGCCGGTAGGGCGACAACGACGCGGTCCCCTTCCTGCGCGCAGTGAAGAGAATCCTCAAGCCCTGGCAGGGTGTCGATCCACCGCGACATCGAGAAAACGTTCTCGAGCGTCACGTCGTAGGAGGTGGCGACGGCCGGCTCACCGGTCTGACCGTTGAGGACCACCATGTCGAGGATGACCATCTGGTCGGTCGTGATGATCGGCGTCCCCTCCCCCTGCGTGAGGTCGGTCCATGCGAGCTCATCCACCTGGAACGGGGTATAGACCTCGACGTCGGGCGCCTCGCCGAACTCACCGGTGACTGTCACGAGATCGGTCGCTGCGGGGTCGGTATCGGTGACACGAGCGCACCCGTCGGCTGGGCTTGTCGAGCAACCGACGAGTCCGGCAGCTGTCAGTCCGAGGATCGCGAGGAAGGCGGGTGTCTTTCGCACCGGATCAGTCTAGGTGGTCAGGCTCAGCCGTTTCGTCGACCGTCACAGGGCCGCCGCCGGTGGCGGCTTGGCGGGCACCGTCAGCCGCCTTCTGCGCTTCGCGAACTCGTTTCCGCAGGTTCTTGTCGGTGATCTGACGGTCACCGACGGCACCGGGAGTCCACAGCTCGACATCCTCGTCGCCGTAGCTGCTCTTCGAGGCACGCCGCTTCCGCTCGGGCGCGACAGCGCCGGGCGCGAGGCGTCGAGCCCACAGCAAGAAGCCCGTGTGCGCGACCATTCGGTGGTCTGGGCGAACGGCGAGGCCCTCGACGTGCCAGCCTCGCACCATCGTCTCGTTCGCGTCGGGTTCGGTGAACAGGCCGGTGTTGCGGATGTACTCGGCTACGCGGCTCAGTTGCGTGGCGGTCGCGATGTAGCAGAGGACTACCCCGCCCGGGGTCAGGGCCTCCGCAACGGCGTCGATGCACTCCCACGGGGCGAGCATGTCCAGGATGACGCGGTCTACCGTTCCGGGTTCGACGGCCGTCGGCAGCTCAGTCACGAGGTCGCCGACACGAACGTCCCAGGATGCCGGGCGGTGACCGAGGAAGGTCTCGACGTTGGCCTGCGCAACCTCGGCGAACTCCGGCCGTCTTTCGAACGAGACCAGTCGCCCGGCGTCGCCGATCGCGCGCAGCAGCCAAAGCGAGAGCGCGCCAGAGCCGACGCCGGCTTCCACCACGACGGCGCCCGGAAACACGTCAGCCTCGGAGAGGATCTGCGCCGCATCCTTCGGATACACGATCGCGGCGCCACGCGGCATCGACATCACGAAATCACGCAGCAGGGGGCGCAGCGCGAGGTACTCGTGGCCGGCGCTATTGACGACGACCGAGCCGTCCGGGATCCCAATGAGGGTCGAATGAGGCAGCACCCCGTGATGCGTGTGGAGTTCCCCACCTTCGCGAAGCGTAATCGTGTGCAGCCGGTTCTTCGGACCGGTGAGCTGGACACGGTCGCCCACGCGGAACGGACCGGACAGACGTGGTGTGGTGCTCATGCGGCGCCGACCTTTCGGTGTGCGCGGTGAAGCTCGCTGAGGTCCGAAGCTGTCACCCCGTGAAGTGTGGGCCAGACGGCGTGGGCACCGGCCCCCTCGAGCGAGACCATCGCGGGAACGCCCAGAACAACCGATCCCGCGGCTACAGCGGAGCGCAGCCCGTTCGGCGAGTCCTCGATCGCCACGGTGTCGGCTGGTTCTACGCCGAGCGATGTGCACGCCTGGAGATACGGATCCGGATACGGCTTCGGGCGGGTGACGTCATCGCCGGCGACGACGAGGTCGAATGCGTCGAAATCGATGAGCTCGGCGATATGGGAGGCCATCCGTCGCATCGACATCGTCACCAACGCGGTCTTCAGGCCGGCATCCTTCAGGTCGGCAAGAAGCTCGCGCGCGCCCGGTCGGAAGGGAACGCCGTCCCGCGAGATGCTGCGCATCACTTCGCTGGTGAGGTGCTCGATGATGTCGCCGGTGGACATTCGCACTCCCTCTCCCTGCAGGATCCGCGCAGAATCCTCCAGGGCGAGCCCGACCAGCGAGAGCGCCTTCTCGTGAGTCCAGGAGCCGCCGTAGCTCTCAACGAGCGGCGTCTCAGCGGCAATCCAGTACGGTTCCGTATCGACGAGCGTGCCGTCCATATCCCAGAGCACGGCGGAGAGGGCGGGTGGCGCAGTCACCGGACCATGCTACCGACGGCCTCGTTGACGATTGCCCGCTGCCGGCTCCCCCCGACCTCGACGTTTCTCGCACCCGCCCGACAGCGGCATCCTATTCTGGATGGATCGCCACCTGAGGAGGTCACGTGGAGGGACTGGGACGCAGGGTTCTCGTCGCCGCATTCGACGGCTGGAACGACGCGGGTGAAGCAGCGTCCTCGGCGGTCGCTCATCTGCGCGACTCCGGCGGCTACGAGACTGTCTACTCGGTCGATCCCGAACTGTACTTCGACTATCAGTACACGCGTCCCCAGATTCGCACGACCGCGGATGGCGCCCGCGAGCTGACCTGGCCAGAGACGACAATTCACCGTCCCACCCGCGCGACGCGGGGCACGCAGCTCTGGCTGCTCACGGGGGTCGAGCCGGCGCGAGCATGGCAGGCTTTCGCGTCCGAACTTGTCGATGTCGCCCTGCGCGAAGACATCACCGGGTTCGTTGCGATGGGGTCGATGATGTCGGATGTTCCGCACACTCGTCCGATCTCTGTCTTCGCGGGTAGCGAGAGCGAACCGGTGCGGACGTCCCTGGGACTTGAGCGCAGCTCCTACGAGGGCCCCGTCGGCATCCTGAGTGTGATCTCGCACGTCGCGACGGCTGCCGGCATCCCGGCGGCGCAATTGTGGGCCAGCGTCCCGCACTACGTCGCCGGCCACACTCCCTCACCCAAGGCGAGCCTGGCGCTGCTCGATCGGCTCGAAGACATCACGGGCGCGAAGCTCGACCGCGGCGACCTTCCCGCTCAGGCACGCACGTGGGAGGCCTCCATCGACGCTGCGGCGGCCGACGATGAGGAGATGACGGAGTACATCCACCAGCTCGAACGCACGCGGGACACGTGGGACTCGCCGGAAGCGTCGGGGGATGCCATCGCGCAAGAGTTCGAGAAGTACCTTCGTCGTCGCGGCGACGGGCCCGGTCGCGGTGGACGCGACGAGCCTCGCAAGCCCTGACCCGTTTCGGCCCCGCTCACCCGAGTCAGTAGGGCTGGATGACGCCCATGCTCAGCAGCACGAGCAACGTCGCCCCGAGGGCTACCCGGTAGACCACGAACGGCAGGAAGCTGCGCTTGGAGATCCAGCTCATGAAGAAGGCGATGACGCCGAGCGCGACGATGAAGGCCACACCGGTGGCAGCAGCAGTCTCTATCGGGGTGAACGGCCCCTGCTCGTCCCAGCTCTTGAACAACTGATAGAAGCCGCTGCCGAAGACCGCAGGGATCGCCAGGAGGAAGGCGTACCGGGCTGCAGCCGCGCGTTCGTAACCGAGGAACAGTCCGGCGGTGATCGTGCCGCCAGACCGCGAGACTCCGGGGACCAGGGCGAGAGCTTGCGCGAACCCGAAGATGACGCCGTGTCCCAGGGTGAGCTGGTCTAGTTTTCGCCGCTTCGCACCCACGAGGTCGGCGATGCCCAGCAGTACGCCGAAGAAGATGAGCATTCCGGCGACGAGCCAGAGCGATCGGAGCGTCGTCTCGATCTGATCTTGGAAGAGCAGCCCGAGCACGACGATCGGCACCGATCCGATGATGATGAGCCAGCCCATGCGGGCGTCGGGATCATTCCGCGGCGCCCTCCCGACGAGGGCGAGCGACCAGCGTGAGACGATCCGCACGATATCGCGCCAGAAGAAGACGACGACCGCCGCCTCGGTACCGATCTGGGTGATGGCGGTGAAGGCTGCACCCGGGTCCTCAGCGCTCGGAAGAAATTCGCCCAGGATGCGCAGGTGAGCACTCGATGAGACCGGCAGAAACTCCGTGAGCCCCTGCACGAGGCCGAGGATGATTGCTTCCAGCAGCATGGATGCCTTCCGGATCAGTAAGACAACAGCAGGTCGGTCAGCACGCGCTGACCGAAGACGAGCGAGTCGAGCGGGACTCGCTCGTCAACGCCGTGGAACATACCGGTGAAATCCAGATCCGCCGGAAGCCGCAGCGGCGCGAACCCGTAGCCTCGGATGCCGAGTTCAGCCAGTGCCTTGTTGTCGGTGCCTCCGCTCATCAGGTACGGGAGGACCGGAACGCCCGGGTCGTGTCGCCCGAGGGCAGCGACCATCGCATCGACCAGTTCGCCCTCGAAGGGCACCTCGAGACCGATGTCGCGGTGGACGACCTCGATCTCGATGTCCGGCCCGACGATGTCCTGGATGGCGCGCAGGGCACCATCCTCGCCGTCAGGAAGGGTCCGCACGTCGATCAACGCCTCGGCGCGGTCCGGGATGACATTGTGCTTGTACCCGGCGGTGAGGGCGGTCGGGTTCGTCGTGGTGCGGATGGTGGAGCGTAGGAATCTCGACGCCGGCCCTGCCGCCGCGGCCACCGCGTCAGGGTCATCCGATGCCTGGCCGGTGAGTTCGGCGATCCGTTGGGTCAGCCGTTCCGTCGTCGCGGTCAGTTCCACCGGCCAGGCCGTGCGTCCGAGCGCGGCGACGGCCTCGGCGAGGCGGGTGACGGCGTTGTCTTCGTGGAAGGCGCTGCCGTGAGCGGCCCGGCCGCGGGCGATGAGGCGGATCCAGACCAGCGCCTTCTCGCCGACTTGCAGGAGGTAGGCGCGGCGACCGGCGAGGTCGATCGAGTAACCGCCGACCTCGCTGATGGCCTCGGTTGCGCCAGCGAACCACTCCGGGTGGTCGCGAACGACCAGGGCGGAGCCCTCGCCGCCGCCGTTTTCTTCGTCCGCGAAGAAGGTCACCACGAGATCGCGCGCTGGCTGACGCCCGCTGCGCAGGATGTCTGCGACAGAGGTGAGGATCATGGCGTCCATGTCCTTCATGTCGACCGCGCCGCGTCCCCACAGCATCCCGTCGCGAATCTCTCCTGCGAAGGGGTCGACCGACCAGTCCTCAGCGACAGCTGGCACGACGTCGAGGTGCCCGTGGACAACAAGCGCGGGCTTGTCGCGGTTCGCACCCGGAATGCGAACGCCGACGTTCGTTCGCCGGTCGATCGGTTCGTAGATCTCGGGCGTCAGGTCGAGCTTCCGAAGATAGTCGGCTACGTATTCTGCGGCTTCGCGTTCGCCGCGGGCCTGTCCCCCACCCCAGTTCGTGGTGTCGAAACGGATGAGGTCCCGGGCGACGACGACGACTTCGGGGAGATCCGATTCGGTATGCGACACGGCCACCAACCTACCGCGATCAGACGACGCGAATGTTTCGGGTCGGGACCTCCTGCGATTATCGGCGGTGCCGCGGACGTGATAATGTCGATCTTCGGTTGCGAAGCCGAAACCACTCTGCGCGGGTGGCGGAATAGGTAGACGCGCTAGCTTGAGGTGCTAGTGCCCGTATAGGGCGTGGGGGTTCAAGTCCCCCCTCGCGCACAAACGAAAATGGGTCCCGAAAGGGGCCCATTTTCGTTTGTCTGGGCTTCGCTAGCTCGTTACGGTTTCGCCGTCGGCGGCGGGGATGTTGCAGACCTCGCCTTCGCAGACGATCCCGTCACCACCGAGCATGGTGAACGGCTGGACAGCATCCTGTTGGGTCGGGGACGAACCGCTCATGCCGGAGCCCGCTCCGACGCCACCTGGGCGAGCACCTGAGCGAAGGTCGCGCTCTCCTGTGCTCCCGAAACGCCGTATTTGCCGTCGAAGACGTAGAAGGGCACACCCTGGATGCCGTACGCGGCAGCTTGCGCGACATCCGCCTTCACCGCGGCGGTGTACTGGCCCGACTCGAGCGCGCGGACGACGTCATCATGGTCGAGCCCGACCGTGGCGGCGAGATCGGCGAGATCATCGACTCGGCCGACGTGCCCGCCATCGACGAAGTATGCCTTCAGCAACGCTTCCTTCATCTCTTCCTGCAGACCGTGCGCCTTCGCATAGTGCAAGAGTTCGTGGGCCTTGATCGTGTTCGTCTGATGGATGTGGTCGTAGTCGTAGGCGAGCCCCTCGCCTGCAGCGAGCGTCGTCACCCGCTCGACCATCTGAGCGGCCTGCTCCGGCGAGACCCCCTTGCGCTCGGAGAGGTACTGCACCGGCGACCCGTCGTAATCGACAGGCGTGTCAGGGGCAAGCTCGAAGGAGTGATACTCGATCTCCACGGGTACTCCGGACGCCGCCACGCCCTTCTCGAAGCGCCGCTTTCCGATGTAGCACCAGGGGCACTGCACATCGGACCAGACATCGACCTTGATCGGGGCTGCAGAAGACTCGCTCATGTCACACCGAACCGCGGCATCCCCGACACTATTCCCGGCGTCAGCGGCGTAAGTAGGCTCGCGGTCAGCCGACCGTCACTCCGAACAGCAGCCCCAGCAGGTAGGTCACCGCTGCCGCACCGAATCCGATCGCAAGCTGTCGCAGCGCGCGCTTCAGGGGCGGACCGCCGGACAGCAGCCCCACCGTGGCCCCTGTGGCCAGGAGCGCGACACCGACGAGCGCCAGCGCTGTCGCGACTGCGGCGAGTCCGGATAGTCCGAAGATCCACGGCAGCACCGGGATGATCGCTCCGGATGCGAAGAACAGGAAGCTGGAGAGCGCTGCGCCCCACGCACTTCCGACGACGTCGTCCTCGGCATCGCCCGCCACGCCTCCGCGGGCCAGAGCGCCGGGACCCGCCGTTTGAGCATCGCCGATGATCGCTCGCGCCGCTGTGAGCGCCTCTTCCTCCGGCATCCCGCGCGTGCGAAACACCAGAGCCAGTTCGTTCGCATCGAGGTCGAGGAACGACAACACCTCGTCGGCGTAATCGTTCGGCTGCGTCGCCGCGAGCAGCTCGCGCTGGGATCGCACCGAGACGAACTCACCGGCACCCATTGACAGCGCACCGGCGAGAAGGCCCGCGATACCGCTGAACAGCACGAGTTGCGGGGCGACTCCGGTCGCACCGATTCCCATCACCAGGGCGAGGTTCGAAACCAGTCCGTCGTTCGCGCCGAACACCGCGGCTCGGAACGTCCCCGACAGCCGCCGTCGCCCGCGGGCCGCAAGCCCACGCACGACCTCGTGATGGATCTTCTCGTCGGCCGCCATCTGCGAAGTCGCATGCGGATCGCTGTCGTAGGGAGAGCGCGCTTCGGCGTTTTGGGCGAGAGCGAGCACGAAGATCGAGCCGAAATGCCGCGCCATCCACGCAAGCATTCGAGTCGACACGCGGGGTCGCGGCAGCGTACTGGGCTCGCCCCCGAGCAACTGTAGCCAGTGCGACTCGTGCCGACGTTCGGCATCGGCGAGGGCTTCCAGGATCGCGCGCTCTTCGCCGGTGCGGCGAGCAGCCAGCTCACGGTATACGCGCGCTTCAGCGCGCTCGTCCACCAGGTACTGAGCCCACCTCCGCCGCTCCTTTGCCGTGGTTTCGGCGTTCATCGGGCTCCTTCTGGGTCTTCCCCAGGCTAGGAGAGACGACCACGGCAACGACGCCGAATCCGCGGATTCGCAGCATTTTGGAGCACCGAATCCCGGCTACGACCTCACTCGGGCACGCAAGACATCAATGCGCGCCTGGAGCTGAGCGACAGTTGCGTGCGATACGGCGGGGCCGCCACAGATGCGGCGAAGCTCGGCATGAACGTGGCCGTGTTGCTCACCAGACTGTCTCGCATAGAGCCCCACGAGGCTGTTGAGCAGCTGCCGTTGTTCCTTCAGCGTGCGGTGCAGGGCTGGAGGCGGCGAGGGCGGCGCGTCATCCGTCGCCCCCACTTCGCGCTCCTTTGCTTCGCGCGCCTGCCGGTGACGGCTTTGCCGCGCCTGCCGCTGCATCAGCAGATCGTGCACGTGTTCGGGTTCGAGTAGCCCGGGAAGGCCGAGGAACTCCTCCTCTTCCGGCGTTCCGGGGGTGGCGAGCTGTCCGAACTCCTTGCCGTCGAACAGCACGCGGTCGAAATGGGCGATGGCACCCAGCGCGGCGTACTCGAACTCGTCGGTCAGCGCGTCGGATGTCGCATCCTCACGCTCGGCCGCCGCGAGCAGGTCATCTTCGGCCGACCACTCGCCGTCCTCGTCAGACCGCCGATCGAGGGCGTGATCGCGCTGCCGCTCGAGTTCGCCCGCCAGAGCGAGAAGCGGCGGCACGTGCGGAAGAAAGATGCTCGCGGTCTCGCCACGGCGTCGCGTGCGCACGAAACGCCCGATGGCCTGGGCGAAGAACAGCGGGGTGGACGCCGACGTTGCGTAGACGCCGACCGAAAGCCGTGGCACGTCGACGCCCTCAGACACCATTCGTACCGCGACCATCCACCGGGTCGTGTCGGCGGCGAAGGTCTCGATACGCGCGGATGCCTCGGGCTCGTCCGACAGCACGACGGTGGGCTCCTCACCGGTCACTGCCTGCAGGATCTGCGCGTAGGCCCGAGCGGCGGTCTGGTCGGTGGCGATCACGAGGCCACCGGCATCCGGGACGTGCTCTCGCACTTCGGTAAGCCGGCGGTCGGCGGAGCGCAGCACTGCCGGAATCCACTCGCCGCCGGGATCGAGAGCTGTCCGCCAGGCCTGCGCCGTGATGTCTTTCGTGTTGTCTTGCCCGAGTTGGGCCTCCATCTCGTCGCCGGTGCGGGTTCGCCACCGCATGTGGCCGGCGTAGACAAGAAAGAGCACGGGACGCACGACACCGTCTTCGAGCGCACGTCGATACCCGTAGTCGTAGTCGGTACGAGACACCCGGATGCCGTCGGCGGTGGGGTGGTACTCCACGAAGGGGATGGGTGCCGTGTCGCTGCGGAACGGCGTACCCGACAGCAGCAGCCGCCGCGTTGCACGTCCGAAGGCTTCGCGGAGGGCGTCCCCCCAGCTGAGGGCATCCCCGCCGTGGTGCACCTCGTCGAGGATCACGAGGGTTCGGGCTGACTCGGTCACCACCTGATGCACCGATGCCTTCGTGGCGACCTGCGCGTACGTGACCGCGACCCCGTGGTAATGGCGGGCCGGGCGAGTGTGCCGATTTGTGAAGTGCGGGTCCAGCCGCAGCGAGACCCGGGCTGCAGCGTCGGCCCACTGGGTCTTCAGATGCTCGGTCGGGGCGACCACGACGACCCGGTCGATGATGTTGCGCCGCAGCAACTCGGTAGCAAGGCGCAGTGCGAAGGTCGTCTTGCCGGCGCCGGGCGTCGCGGCAGCGAGGAAGTCGCGAGGTCCACCGCCGGGACCGTCGGGCCCGTCCATGTCGAAGTACCGGTCGAGGGCTTCGGCCTGCCACGCGCGGAGGCGCCCGGCCGTTCCCCAGGGTGCACGCTGCGGGTAGGACGGCGACAGGTGTTCGGCGGCGAAGCTCCCCCGGGGATGGTCAGATGCCGGGACCGGCGCTGTCTCGTGCACGCTCCCCCTCCCACAAACATCGGTCGCTCGTCGGACCGCCCGACTACGATAGACGACCAGGAGGACAGAGCATGGCCGCCACCGACGAACACCGAACTCCGTTCATCGCGAACAGCGAACCTCACCCCTGGCGACGGTTCGTGGCGCTCGGTGATTCGTTCACGGAAGGCATCGGTGACCCCGACCCGACCCACCCCGGATCGCACCTGGGCTGGGCCGATCGCGTAGCTGAGGTGCTGGGATCACAGTCCGAAGACTTCGCATACGCAAATCTCGCGGTGCGCGGCAAACTCATCGCCCAGATCGTCGACGAGCAGGTCGAGCCGGCACTCGAGCTTTCTCCCGACCTGATCACGTTCTGCGCGGGGGGCAACGACGTCATCCGGCCCGGTACCGACCCTGACGAGATCTCACAGTTGTTCGAGGATGCGGTCGTGCGTCTGAGCAGCACCGGCGCGACAGTCGTGATCTTCACGGGCATCGACACGAGCTTCACTCCCGTCTTCCGCGCGTTTCGCGGGAAGATCGCGATCTATAACGAAAACCTGCGCGCCATCGCAGACCGCTACGACTGCATCGTCGCCGACCAGTGGTCGCTCAAAGAGATTCAAGATCCCCGGTTCTTCGATGACGACAGACTCCACCTGAACGCGCTGGGTCACCACGAGGTCGCGCGGATGGTCTTGCGTGCGTTGAATGTGTCCAACGACCTCGTGCCGATGCAGCCGGATCCCTTCCCGACCCGCACGTGGCGCGAAGCGCGTGCCGGAGATCTCGTCTGGGCACGCACGCACCTCGTGCCGTGGGTCCTGCGGCGCCTGCGACACCAGTCATCGGGCGACAACCTGACAGCCAAGCGCCCTCAACCGCTCCCGATCGCGACCACCGGTGCGATCAGCCTGCCGAAAGAGGATGCCTGAGCGCCCACAGCGCGACAGCGCTCGCGGCGGCAACGTTCAGTGAGTCGACGCCTCCCGCCATCGGGATGGTCACGACAGTGTCAGCAACGCCAAGAGCTTTCGGTGTGAGCCCGTCGCCCTCGGCGCCAAGCAGGAGCGCCACACGGGAGGTCGGCTCGAAGTCGTCGAGCGAAACAGCGTCCTCACGCAGCGCAAGAGCGGCGATCTGGAAGCCTTCCTCGTGCAGAATGCTGCGGGTCTGGTCCCAGTCGGGTAGGCGCGTCCACGGCACTTGGAAGACCGTTCCCATACTCACTCTGACGCTGCGCCGGTAGAGCGGATCGGCACAGCGCGCAGACACCAGCACTGCATCGGCGCCCAGCCCTGCGCAGGCGCGGAAGATCGCCCCCACGTTGGTGTGATCGACGATGTCCTCGAGCACAACGACGAGTCTCGCCTCCCGCAGCACGTCTCGAAGCGGCGGCATCTCCGGCCGGTGCATCGCCGCCAGAGCGCCACGGTGCACGGCGTAGCCTGTGAGGCGCTCAGCGAGGTCGGCACCGACGACGTAGACCGGAACGTCCGGGTGCTGCGCGAGCAGCGGGGCGAGATCATCGATCCACTTCTGCTGGGTCAGGACCGAACGCGGCCGATGACCCGCACCCAGCGCGCGGGCAATGACCTTCGCGGATTCTGCGATATACAGCCCCCCTGCGGGCTCGATGCGTCGACGCAGGGCGACATCGGTGAGATCGCGGTAATCCTCCAGCCGTGGGTCGTTGGCATCCAGGATGTCGACGCGCTGCATCCTTTGATCCTCTCACTCGTGCGGTGCGGACCCAGCAGCACGAAACATGCCGGAAAACGTGGATGCCTAAACTTGAACCAGGCGAGACAGAGGAGGCAGGGATGTCGCTCATCGACGGCGCTGCCACGGACGTTCCCGAAGCTCTCGCCCATGCGCTGCGCGTCCTTGACGGGCGCTCAATGACGATCCTCACCGGTGCTGGCGTTTCGACCGACTCGGGAATCCCGGACTATCGCGGAAAGGGTGCGCCGGTGCGCCGCCCCATGACCGTCGAGCAGTTTCTTGGCAGCGATGCCGCACGTCGGCGCTATTGGGTCGGCTCCCACCTCGGGTGGCGCAGCTTCGCCTCGGCAGAACCCAATGCGGGGCATCGTGCCATCGCCACACTCGAAGAGCACGGGGTTGCCACCGGGGTGATCACACAGAACGTGGACGGTCTGCACGTGCGGGCCGGCAGCCGCCGCGTGGTTGAGCTGCACGGCACGATGCGTCGCGTGTTCTGCACCCGCTGCGGCCAGGTCTTCGACCGGCGGGATCTGTCTTCACGGGTGGAGAGTGACAACCCCTGGCTGGTCACGACGCACGAACTGCCCCTTGGACCCGACGGCGATGTGACGCCCGAAAGTACCGACGGTTTCATCGTGCCGGACTGCTCGGTGTGCACGGGAACCCTCAAACCCGATGTCGTCTTCTTCGGCGAGTACATTCCGACCGAGAAGTTCCGTGAGGCAGAGCAGCTCGTCCTGGGCAGCGAAGCCCTCGTCATCGCCGGCTCTTCTCTCGTGGTGAACTCCGGCATCCGCCTGCTGGAACGGGCGCGCCGCCGGCGAATCCCGATCGTGATCATCAACCGCGGTCAGACGCGAGCGGACGGGCGCGCCACCGTGAAGATCGACGGTGGAACCTCCGAGGCCCTCACAGCGCTGCTCGAGGGATTGGTGACGCCAGTCGGTCAGCGAGAGCTGGCAAGTAGTCTCGAGAGGTGACCCACCTCACGCTCATCCGTCATGGCGAGACGGACTGGAATCGCGCCCGGCTCATTCAGGGCAGTACCGACATCCCCCTCAACGAGACCGGACGAGCGCAAGCCCGTCAGACCGCCGAACGGCTACGCGGAGCACTCGAAGACCCGACCGCTGCGCGCATCGTCAGCAGCGACCTCTCTCGCGCCCGTGAGACAGCGCAGATCATCGCTGACCAGTGGGGATCGGAGGCGCCGCTGGCGTACTCGGCGCTCCGTGAGCGCGCCTACGGCGAGGCCGAAGGGCTGACGGTCGATGATTTCGCCGTGGGGTGGGGCAACTGGTACACGGCCGAGGTGCCCGGCGCGGAATCGCGGGAGCAGCTGCAGCTGCGAGCGTTCGCGGCATTGGATGCCGTCGTCACCGACGCTCTTGCCGCTCAGCCCGATCTCACGCGAGTATTCGTGGTCACTCACGGCGCACTCATCCGTTCCGTCATCCATCACGTGAGCGACGGCAGGCTACCTGCCCGCGAAGAGCGGCTTGCCAACGGATCCGACTACACCTTCCAGTACTCGCCCGATGGACTCACCTTGGTCGACTACGCGGGGGCGGCAGTCTCCCTCTAGGTTGGGCATACCGATCCGCCCATCGGACTGCGCTACGCAGCTCGCTCAGTTTCGTGATGACATTGTGAGCAACATGAGCAATCCGCGAATCAGCGACATGCTAGCCTTTCGCGATATGACCGCTCTTGACCATGTCGACCTTGAGCTCCTGGCTGCGCTCGCGGCGGACCCGCGCGCGACCGTGGTGGCACTGTCGGATCGCCTCGGTCTGTCTCGGAACACCGTGCAGGCGCGGATGTCGAGGCTCGACAAGGCAGGCGTCTTCCTCTCGTACGAACGGGCTCTCTCCCCCACCGCTCTGGGTTTTCCCATTGAGGCATTCCTCAACGTCACGGTCCGCCAGGCTGACTTGCCACGGATCACAGCAGAACTCGAGAGGATCCCCGAGATCGTTCAGGTGCACGGCCTGAGCGGGACCGTGGATTTGCTCGTCCGAGTAGCGTGCCGCGATACCCAGCATCTGTTCGATACCGATGCCCGCATCCTCGCGATCGAGGGCGTCGAGCGCACCGAGACCTCGCTGGCGATGGGTGAAGTGATCGGCTATCGGGTGGGCCCACTCATGGAGCTGGCACGAGAGGAACGCTAGCTTTCTCTTCCTTCGCGGCCTCGCCGGGATCGGAACGCACGAGGATCACTCCCGTCAAGATCATCGCTCCCCCGACTGCCTGCATCACGGTCGGCACCTCGGCGATCACAACCCACGCAATGAGCAGCGCGAACAGAACCTCGGTGAGCCCGACGAACGACGCGACGCGGGAACCGAGCATCGATCCCGCTCGCACCCCGAACGCGTAGCCTCCGGCAGTTGCCACGACAATCACCCACGCGATGGGGACGTACCAAGGAAGGCTGACGCCGGCCAGTACGACATCGACGTCCGGAGCCGTGAACGCCAAGAAGCCGGTACCCACGAGCACGCCCATCAGAAGTGCGCCGGTGATGAGGCCGCCCGAGGCTAGCGCGAGCGGCGGGATGTCGTCGCCGGTCTTCTCGGCGATGAGAAAGTACGCGGCGGTGCAGGCGGCTGCCCCCAAGGCGAGCAGGGTGCCGAGCAGGTCGAAGCTTGCCCCGGCAATGTCGACGACGAGCACGAGGCCCGCGATCGCGAGAACCGAGCCCGCGAGAATGCGGCGGGAGGGTGCTCGCCGGGTGCGCACCCACGCGAGCCCGACGAGCAAGACCGGAGCCAAGTACTGGATGAGCAGGGCCATCGCCACCGGCATCCGTTGCAGGGCAGCGAAGTAGAAGATCTGGCAACCGGCCACTCCGGTGAGCCCGAAAGCCACGATTAGCAGGCCGTGCTTGCGAAGAAAGCCGGGCCGGCGACGGATCGTCACAATCAGCACGGGCGCGAGAATCAGGGCGGCTCCACCCATGCGCAGCAACAGGGTCGCGCCCAGGCTCCATCCTGCCTCCATCAGGGGCTTCATGAAGCTCCCCGAGGACGCGAAGCTCAGCGCGGACAACAGTCCGATCGCGAGCCCCGCCAGCGAGGAGTGCCGACGCGCAGGAGCGGTGAGCACGGGGACCGGAGCGGTCGGAGCGGACATGGGCGGCCTGTCAGGAGTGAAAGGGGGTGACACTCGTGACACACTCGTCACGAACGAAACAGTAGCCCTCGGCATGTCAGGAGTCAACATGGTTTTTATCCATGACACCGAGATGGCCCTGCGCGCGGCCGTCGACCTGGTCAACACGCTGCCCCTCGGCGGTGACGACGACACCCTTACTACCGCAGACGAGTACGATGCCTTCCTCGCACGCTACCCCTACAGCGGCACGGTTTCACGCACGCGTGATGAGCACGAGGCTGTGCGCGCCATCCGGTCTCGTCTTCGCACCCTCTGGGGAGTCGACCGTGAGAGTGCCGTGCCGATCGTCAATGCCATGCTCCGCGACGGTGAGGCGCTTCCCCAACTCGTGATCCACGACGAGTACGACTGGCACGTGCACGCGTCGGATGACGATGCGCCCCTGGCCACACGCATCCTGGTCGAGACAGCGATGGCGTTCGTGGAGGTCATCCGCATGGACGAGTACGATCGGGTGCTGGTCTGTGAGGCTGACGACTGCGAAGGAGTTCTGGTCGATTTCTCCCGCAACCGCTCGAAGCGCTACTGCGACACCGGCAACTGCGGCAACCGCATGAATGTCATCGCGTATCGGGCTCGTCGAGCCCAAGAAACGTCCTGATTGCAGCGGCGGCTGGCGCTGGCGTTTCGTAGTGGATGAGGTGTCCGACATCCGCGATCTCGACGAGGGCGGCGTTGGCGAACAGGCGCGCGAGCTCGCGCTCCGCCTCGATCGGCGTGATGTCATCGCGCTCGGCCGCGATGAGCAACGTCGGCTGCGTGATGCGGGAAGCGAATTCCCTGACGTCGTGGGAGACCGAGGCCACAAACGCATCGTGCAGCACATCACGATCGGCGAAGCGCGAGAAGTACGTGTCGTGCTGGTCGTGGATGAACCGGCGCAACTCAGGGTCCCGCGTCTTGGCCATTGACACGCTCATGACCCGCACGACTGCACCGTTTCTGAGGAGCGCAGTACCGACGCCGCTCGGTAGCCGCGCGCCGGCCCAGTAGTAGAAGACCGCGAGCCGGGTGAGGATCCCCCGCGGGCCTTCCAGCGCGGGCGCACCGATCGGATTCACCAGGATGACACGCGGGGTATCGAGCCCGGCGGCCACGGCGGCAGCCACCACGATCGACCCGAAAGAGTGACCGAGGATGACCGCCCCCGGCGCGACACGAGAAACGAACTCGGCGAGCCATTCGGCATACAGCGACAGGTCATGCCTGCGCCCGGCGATCGGCGCCGTGTCACCGAAGCCGGGGAGATCGGGCGAGATGATGCGCATTCCCGGGAGGTGAGCGACGACGGGCTCCAGCCCGTGGTGCTCGCCGCGGAAGCCATGAACGGCGACGACGGTGACCGGCGCATCTGCCGGTCCGTAGTCCCAGTACGCTGTCGTGCCACCGAGCACTGACACGTCACGGCCGGTCACCGGAATCTCGTCAAGAAGCGCGGCGTACGGATGCGGGGCGGGCACCCGACGAGTCTACTGAGCGCACCCGCCCCTTCGACGCTGACAGAAACGACGAAGACCCCGCTCGAAAGCGGGGTCTTCGTCGTGTGCGATTCGGGCTTACTTGCTCGAGCCGCCGAAGTTCTTGAAGCGCTGGTTGAACTTCTCGACGCGACCTGCCGAGTCCATGATGCGCTGCTTGCCGGTGTAGAACGGGTGCGAGGCGGAGGAGATTTCGACGTCGATGACGGGGTACTCCACGCCGTCCAGCTCGATCGTCTTGTCGCTGCTGACCGTCGAACGCGTGAGGAAAGTCTCGCCGGAACCGAGGTCGCGGAACACGACAGGCTGGTAGTCGGGGTGAATGTCAGTCTTCATGGGGTTCCTTGCCGAGATGGGGGAAAGAAAGTCTGCGGTGCGCTGGCACCAAAGGACGAGTCTACCAGGTTCGCGTGCGGATGCCGATCACGACGTCCTCGCCCGCGCGGCATAGCGACCGGCCTCCTCGTGGAGGGCGATCGGTACGCCGAAGGCGGTACTCAACGCGTCCTCCGTGAGGGTCTCGCGCAGGGGTCCCGCTGCCACGACAGCCCCCTCGCGCAGCAACAGCACGTGAGTGAAGCCCACCGGTATCTCTTCCACATGGTGGGTGACCATGACCATGGCGGGAGTGGTCGGCTCGGCAGCGTAGCCGCTCAGGAGCGTGAGGAGCTCCTCGCGTGAGCCCAGGTCGAGACTCGCTGTCGGTTCGTCCAGCAGCAGGAGTTCGGGGTCCGTCATGACCGACCGAGCGATCTGCACGCGCTTCTGCTCGCCATCGGAGAGCGTGCCGAAGGTGCGCGTTGCAAGATCATCGAGCTGCCACTCGGCAAGCACCCGCATCGCACGGCGAACGTCGACCTGGTCGTACTCTTCGCGCCAGCGACCCATCACCGCGTAAGCGGCGGTCATCACGACATCCAGCACTGTCTCGTCCGGCGGGATGCGACGCGCCATCGATGTGGACGCGAAACCGACGCGCGGACGCAGCTCGAAGACGTCGGTACGCCCGATCCGCTCACCCAGGATGCTCACGCGACCCGAGGTCGGGTGAAGCAGCGACGCCGAAAGCTCAAGCAGGGTTGTCTTCCCTGCGCCATTCGGGCCGAGCACGACCCAGCGCTCGTCCTCGGACACTGTCCAATCGATGTGATCGATGATGTCTCGGGCGTTTCTGCGGACGACGACGTCGGAGAATTCGAGCACCTGAGCCATGCGTTCCAGCCTATCGGGCGCCGCGTGCCACCTCGGCGTAAAGCGCGGCGGTTTGCTCCGCGATGCGCTGCCAGCTGAACTCCGTAGTCGCACGCTCGCGACCAGCCCGCCCGTACTCCTTCGCCATCTCGCGATCACTCACGACTTCGCCCAGGACCCGGGCGAGGTCGGCGACGAACGCCTCGGGATCCAGTGGCGTTCCGGTGCCGTCCGTGACCTGTTCGATCGGAACCAGCCTGCCCGTCACACCGTCGGCGACGACTTCCGGGATGCCGCCAGTGGCGGTGCCGACGACTGCTGCGCCGCACGCCATGGCCTCAAGGTTCACAATGCCGAGGGGCTCGTAGATCGACGGGCATACGAAGGTCGTCGCCGCGGTCAGCGCCACGCAGAGCTCGTGTCGGCTGAGGTGGCGGTCGATCCAGACCACCCCATCGCGTGTCTCCTGCAACCCCCGAACAAGTCCCTCGACCTCAGCGAGGATCTCGGGCGTGTCCGGGGCGCCGGCGCACAGGATGAGCTGCACCTCCGGGTCCAAACGCTCGGCCGCGCGCAGCAAATACGGCAGACCCTTCTGCCGTGTGATGCGCCCGACGAAGACGATCGATGGTCGGGTCGGATCGATGCCGAGCGCGGCGAGGGTCTCGGCATCCTCGACCGGATGCCACTGCTCGGTGTCGATGCCGTTGTAGATGACCCGGACGGTCGCCGGATCGAGGTCGGGGTAGCTGCGCAGGATGTCGGCACGCATGCCCTCGCTTACCGCGACGATCGCCGCTGCCCCGTGGTACGCGGTGCGTTCGATCTCACTCGAGACCGCGTATCCGCCGCCGAGTTGTTCGGCCTTCCATGGGCGGAGCGGCTCGAGGCTGTGTGCTGTGACGATGTGGGGGATGCCGTGGAGCAGCCCTGCCACGTGCCCGGCGAAGTTGGCGTACCACGTGTGGGAGTGCACGACAGCGGCGCCTGCCACATCGTCGACGATGAGCAGGTCAGTCCCCATCGTCTGTATCGCCGCGTTCGCGCCCCGAAGCTCTGCCGGCGTGACGTACGACGTCGTGCCAGCTTCGTCGCGATCAGCGCCGAAGGCGCGCACCTGAACGTCGAGCGGAGCGGCGCCAGGCGCCTCGCTCGCCGGAAGCGCGCGGAGCGCCTTGACCAGCTCTGCGACGTGCACACCGGCGCCCCCATAGATCTCGGGCGGATACTCCTTGGTGACGATGTCGACGCGCATGTGTCGAACGCTAGTACAGGGTCACCGGGCGGCATAGTGTGGGGGTATGGCTACGTCGCCCAAGATCTTTGGAATCGTCCTCGCCGGTGGAGAGGGTAAGCGGCTGATGCCGCTGACCGCCGACCGCGCCAAGCCCGCGGTTCCCTTCGGCGGCCAGTACCGGCTGATCGACTTCGCGATCTCCAACCTGATCAATTCGGGGCTTCGGCAGATCGTCGTACTCACGCAGTACAAGTCCCACAGCCTGGATCGCCACATCTCGCAGACCTGGCGGATGTCGCCGATGCTGAGTTCCTACGTCGCCTCGGTGCCTGCTCAGCAGCGGCTCGGAAAGCGCTGGTTCTCGGGCTCTGCCGACGCGATCCTGCAGTCGATGAACCTCATCATCGACGAACAACCCGACATCGTCATCGTCATCGGCGCGGACCACGTGTATCGCATGGACTTCCGCCAGATGCTCGACGCCCACATCGAGTCGGGTGCCCGGGCGACTGTTGCCGGCATCCGTCAACCGATCGGCCTCGCTAACCAGTTCGGCGTCATCGACGTCGAACCGGGCTCGACGCGCATCCGCGAGTTCCTCGAGAAGCCGCAGAATCCGAACGGTCTGGCTGATGCTCCCCACGAGGTCCTGGCGTCGATGGGCAACTACATTTTCGACACGGATGCCCTGATCGAGGCAGTCGAGGCCGACGGTGAAGTCCCGACATCAAACCATGACATGGGCGGCGACATCGTGCCGTACTTCGTCAACCGCGGCGAGGCGAGTGTCTACGACATGAAGCTCAACGATGTTCCCGGATCCACGGATCGGGACAGGTCCTACTGGCGGGACGTCGGAACGATCGACTCGTTCTTCGACGCGCACATGGACCTGATCTCGACGCTCCCGGTCTTCAACCTCTACAACACCGACTGGCCGATCCACTCCCAGACCGTCAACTCGCCGCCAGCGAAGTTCGTGCGCGACTCGGTCGGAAGGATCGGGACCGCCATCGATTCGGTGGTCTCGCTCGGTTCCGTGCTCTCGGGAACGCACCTGGAACGCAGCGTCGTCGGCCCGTGGACTCTCGCTGCCGGCGGATCGACCATCACTGATGCCGTACTGTTCGACTACGTGCGCGTAGGTCCGGGTGCGCGCGTCCACCGCGCGATCCTCGACAAGAACGTCGTAGTCGCCGACGGCGCGACGATCGGGGTCGACCGGGCTCATGACCTCGAACGTGGATTCACCGTCACGGACTCCGGGATCACCGTCGTCGGCAAGGGCGTCGTCGTCGAGCGCTGATCCGTGCCGCGCCGGCCGGGCCGGTAGCGTAGTCGGGTGATGCCAGCCCGCTTCCTTGTCGTTCTCGATGCCGATTCGACGCTGCTGCGTAATGAGGTGATCGAGCTCATCGCCGATGAGGCGGGTCGCGGCGCAGAGGTCGCTGCCGCGACGGAGGCAGCGATGCGCGGCGAGGTTGACTTCGCCGCGAGCCTGCGAACCCGCGTGGCCGCTCTGACGGGAGTACCGCTGGAGGCGTTCGAGCGCGTGCTGGCGCGCGTCGAGCCGACACTGGGCGCATCCGAGTTCATCGCCGGCGTCCACGAGCGCGGCGGCGTGGTCGGTGTCGTATCCGGCGGTTTTCACGAGGTCCTCGATCACGTCGCGCCCAGGCTCGGGGTGGACCGTTGGCGGGCGAACCGCCTTGCCGCTTCGGACGACACCCTGAGTGGAACCGTAGAAGGCGAGATCGTTGACGCTGAGGGCAAGGCCGCAACCCTGCGGGAGTGGGCGGGCTCACTCGGCCTCGCCTTGGCGCAGACGATCGCGGTGGGCGATGGCGCCAACGACCTTCGAATGATGGCGACGGCGGGCCTCGGCGTGGCGTTCAACGCGAAGCCCGCAGTCCGTGAGCGTGCCAACGTCGTGGTCGACCCGGTCGACCTGCGCGAGATCCTCCCCCTCCTCCCCCGCTGAAAGCACTGCGAGAGCGAAGCGCGGGCAGGGTCCTGATCGGTGTCGGATGCCGGCGCTAGCGTTGCCGCTATGCACATCATCCTGATTCCCGGCCTCTGGCTGGACGCGTCATCGTGGGACGACGTCATTCCTGCGCTTCGCGAAGCAGGCCACGAACCGCACTCCGTGACGCTTCCGGGTGTGGGCGAACCGGCCGACCGGTCCGGAGAGATCGGCATCACCGAGTGGGTGGGTGCTGTGGTCGATCTGATCGACCGGCTCGACGGCGATGTCGTGCTCGTCGGTCACAGTGGCGGGGGCAACGTCGCGTGGGGTGCGGCAGAACGGCGTGTGGATCGTGTGGGGCGCGTGATCCTGGTCGACACGCTTCCGCCGACCCCTGGCGGGATGATTTGGGAGTTCCCCATCGTGGACGGAGTTGCGCCCTTCCCCGGATGGGACACGTTCGAAGAGCGCGAGATCCGCGACCTCTCCGAGGCGGTGCGAGTCGCGGTGGCACAGCGGGCCCTGTCGGTGCCGGCACAAGTGCCGACCGACGCGATCACGCTGACGGACGAGCGACGTCACCGGGTTCCGATGACCGTCCTTATGGGGACCGCGAGTGCCGACGAGATCAGCAGCCTGCTCGAGGACCCGCCCCCATGGGCAGCCGAGCTCGCCGCGAGTGAGCACCTGTCGATCGTCGAGATCGACTCGGGTCACTGGCCGCAGTTCTCGGTGCCCGATGAGCTCGCCAGAATGCTCATTGCCGCCATCCGGGAGGACTGAACTTCGTCAGTGCCCCATACCCAGGCCGCCATCGACCGGGATGACCGCTCCCGAGATGTAGGCGGCGTTGTCTGAGGCGAGCCACGTGACCACACCGGCCACCTCGTCTGGGGTCGCGAACCGGCCCGCGGGGATCGTCGCTTTGTACTGCGCCTGCGTCTCGTCCGGGAGCTCGGCGGTCATGTCGGTCTCGATGAAGCCGGGGGCCACCACGTTGGCGGTGATAGCGCGACCGCCGAGCTCCCGTGTCAGCGACCGCGCGAACCCGACGAGCCCGCTCTTGGATGACGCGTAGTTGATCTGGCCCGGCGAGCCGTAGAGGCCGACAACGCTCGAGATCAGGATGACCCGTCCCCACTTAGCGCGCAGCATGCCCTTCGCCGCACGCTTGACGACACGGAATGCGCCACCGAGATTCGTCGCCACGACCGAATCGAAGTCGTCTTCGCTCATACGCAACAGCAGGGTGTCCTTCGTGACGCCCGCATTGGCCACCACGATCGTCACCGGTCCGAGCTTTTCCTCGACCTCCGAGAACGCGGCGTCGACGGCCGCGGCATCCGTCACATCGGCGCGCACCGTCAGCGTGCCGGCGGGGCCCTCTCCGGAGCGGGCGGTCACGGCGACCGGGTACCCCTCCGCGACGAAACGCTCGGCGATGGAGCGACCGATGCCGCGATTGCCTCCGGTGACGAGAACGACGTGATCGGTGGACATGAAGCATCTCCTGCGGTCGATTCGACCCGCTGCGCGGGCAGGACCGACCCAGACTACCGTCCACGTTGACACGCCACGGGGCTACTGGAACGCTGGTGGCAGCACGAACGATCGTGCGGATGCGTGTCAGAAAGGCCGAACCGTGAGCGACCAGAACACCCCCGCAGCCCCCGAGGAACAGCCGCCCGCGGCAGCTCCGGCACCACCTGCTTCCTACCCGCCGCCGGCCCCGCCCGCACCTCCGGCCTACGGCGCGCCGGCAGCTCCGCCTGCCTACGGGGCAGCGCCCGCCTACACCGCGTACCCGCAAGGCCCCAAGACCAACACGCTGGCGATCGTGTCCCTCGTGTCATCGCTCGTGGGTGTCTTCGTGATCCCCGTCATCGGCCAGATCGTCGGCATCATCACCGGCCACATGTCGCTCAGCCAGATCAAGCAGACGGGTGAGGGCGGCCGCGGGCTCGGACTTGCCGGAGTCATCATCGGTTGGGTGACGTTGGGACTGGCGATCCTCGGCATCATCTTGTTCATCGCATGGTTCGGAGTCATCTTCGCGAACGCGCGCGAGATGGGTTATTCGTCCTAACCGTCACGTCACAAGCGCCGCCCCGACGGATCCCGTCGGGGCGGCGCGGCGTAATCTGGTATGACCGTGAAATCATCTGCCAAACCGCAACCGGCGACGTCCCTCCCCCGGGCGCCGAAAGAGGACGCAGGCAAGCGGTCGACGACGTATCTCGTGATGATGGCGATCCGTCTCGTCTGCCTCGGCCTCGTCCTGTTCGTGACGCCCTACAGCTGGTACACCTGGGTCTTCGCGGCCATGGCGATCTTCCTTCCGTATCTCGCTGTTGTCATCGCCAATGTCAGCGCAGACATGACCGCACCCACGGCGCTCGGGCCCGAACGCATGATCGAGGCGCCGGCGCCGGGCCAGACTTCAGCTTCGCCTTCGCCGGCGGCACCGCAAGTCATCCGGATCGACGAGAGTCGGCAGGAGGACGCGGGTGACGACTGAATCCCCGACCGCGGGCCCAGAGACGATCTGTTCACGCGCCGGATGCCGCGAGGATGCGCAGTGGAGCATCCGATGGCGAAACCCCCGAATCCACAAGGGAGATCGCAGCAAGACGTGGCTTGCCTGCGATGAGCACGTCGGCTACCTGCGAGAGTTCCTCGCTGCGCGCTCGTTTCCCCTCAGCGTGGAAGCTTTCGCGGCGGAACAGGCGTGAGTGAGCACAAGGCGCCTGCGGCAGAGCACAAGGCGCCAGCGGCGGTGCGCTGGACGGCGTACATCGGCATCGCGGTGCTGTTCGCGATAGCGTGCGGATTCCTCTCCAACTGGCAGTTCACCCGCAACGCTGAGCGCTCGCAGCAGCTTGCTCTCGTCGAGGCCAACTACGACGCCGAGCCTGCGGCGCTCGATGATCTGGTGCCCGAGACGGGAGATCTGCCGGTCGACAACGAATGGCACCCGGTGGCGCTCCAGGGAACCTATCTGGTCGACGACACAGTGCTGGTAAGGAACCGCCCGCACGGCGGGACTGCCGCCTTCGAGGTCCTGGTGCCGTTCCAGACGACGGACGGCCGAATCCTACTCATCAACCGCGGCTGGGTTCCCCCCGCCGAAGACAGCGATCCGAGTGCGGTCCCCGCACCCCCTGCGGGCACCATCGACGTGATCGCACGGCTGCGACCGGGAGAGTCGCTCCCCCGATCGGGACGTACCGAGGCCCCCGAGGGTCAAGTGCCGACGATCCACCTGCCGCTTATCGCTGAAGCTCTCGGCGGCGACCCCGCGTTCATCACAAGCGCGTATGGCGTCATGGTCTCGGAGACTCCGGCTGCAGCATCCGTACCCAATCAGCTGGAATCCCCCTCTGAGGACCCCGGGCCCTACCTGTCGTATGCGATCCAGTGGATCCTGTTCGCCGTGATGGGATTCTTCTTCATCGGCTACGTCATCCGCACCGAGGTCCGTCACCGCCGAGAGGAGACCGACGACACCCCTCGCCCCCCGCGAGGCCAGCGCCGGCGCGACCGCGACATGGCCGAGGAAGACGAGATCCTCGACCGACTCCCTCAGTAGGGCGCGAGCGCGCCTGCGAGGCGAAGCCTCAGGCGAGCGTGATGAGGTCGATGTAGTCGCGACCCCAGATGTCTTCGACGCCGTCGGGAAGAATAAGCACCCGCTCGGGGTTCAGCGCCTCCACAGCACCCTCGTCGTGAGAGACCAGGATGACTGCGCCCTCGTAATGTGCCAACGCGCCCAGGATCTCGTCGCGGGATGCCGGGTCGAGGTTGTTGGTCGGCTCGTCAAGGAGCAGCACGTTGGCACTAGAAACGACCAGCGTCGCCAGCGACAGGCGGGTCTTTTCCCCGCCCGAAAGCACCCCGGCGGGCTTGAGCACGTCGTCTCCCGTGAACAGGAACGACCCGAGAACCTTGCGTGCCTCGGTAGCGGTGATGTCCGGCGCCGCGGACATCATGTTGTCGAGCACCGAGCGGCCCACATCGAGGTTCTCGTGCTCCTGCGCGTAGTACCCGATCTTCAGTCCGTGTCCGGGCTCGACCTGTCCGGTATCGGGACGGTCCACTCCGGCGAGGATGCGCAGCAGCGTCGTCTTGCCGGCACCGTTGAGTCCGAGCACGACCACCTTCGATCCGCGGTCGATCGCCAGGTCGACATCCGTGAAGATCTCCAGGGACCCGTACGACTTCGAAAGCCCGGATGCCATGAGTGGCGTCTTGCCGCACGCTGCCGGCTTCGGGAAGCGGAGTTTGGCGACGCGGTCCTCTTGCCGCACCTCGTCGAGGCCCGAGAGAAGCTTCTCGGCACGTGCAAGCATCTGGTGCGCAGCAGCAGCCTTCGTGGCCTTGGCCCCGAACTTCGCCGCCTGCTGCTGGAGCGCAGTGGCCTTCTTTTCGGCGTTGGCGCGCTCCTTCTTGCGGCGCTCCTCGTCGGCCACACGTTGGCGCAGGTAGTTCTTCCACGACATGTTGTAGATGTCGATGACCTGACGGTTTGCGTCGAGGTAGAAGACGCGGTTGACGGTCTCGCCGACGAGTTCGACATCGTGCGAAATGACGATCAGACCGCCCTTGTAGTTCTTCAGGAACTCCCGCAGCCACACGACACTGTCGGCATCCAAGTGGTTCGTCGGCTCGTCGAGGATCATCGTCTGCGCGTCCGAGAAGAGGATGCGGGCAAGTTCGATGCGTCGGCGCTGACCACCCGACAGCGTACTGAGCGGTTGGTCGAGGATGCGGTCGGGCAATGCCAGGTTGTGGGCGATCGAGGCTGCCTCGGCCTCGGCGGCGTACCCGCCGAGAGCCTCGAAGCGCTCGGTGAGCGACCCGTAGCGGCGCATGGCGCGCGCGGCGACATCGGCATCGTCATCGCCCATCGCGAGGCTTGCCTCGTGCATCCCGATGGCGAGCTGGCCGAGCCCCCGCGCGTCGAGGATGCGGGTGCGGGCGAGATCCTCGGGATTACCCGAGCGCGGGTCCTGGGGCAGGTACCCGAGTTCGCCGCTGCGATCGACGCGACCCGCAGCCGGCAGAAGGTCGCCCGAGAGCACTTTCGTGAGAGTCGTCTTGCCGGCACCATTGCGACCCACGAGCCCGACCTTGTCGCCCGCGCCCACGCGGAACGTGACGTCCGACATGAGCACCCGGGCGCCCACGCGAATCTCGAGGTCGTGCACGGAGAGCACAGCAAAGCTCCGTTTCATTCGGTGAGAAGGGTACAAGGGGGCCGATGGCCAGCCCCCTAGTATAAGTCGCAATACTTCGCCGCCTGGATTCAACTGACCAAGGAGCACCATGACGACTGCCGCCGCACCGGCCACGCACACCCGGGTTCTCGCCGACATCATCGCCCGGCCCTCGTCGCGGGCGCGGGCGTTCGCCATCGACGCCGGCCTCGTGCTGGCGGGAGTCGCCGTCGTGGCGTTGCTGGCGAAAGTGTCGTTCTTCATCGGGCCGATCCCGATCACGGGGCAGACCCTCGGCGTCATCCTCGTCGGCGCTGCGCTGGGGTCCGCGCGCGGCGCTGCCACGATGACGACCTACATGTTCGTCGGCCTTCTCGGTCTGCCGGTGTTCGCTGGACCGGTCGCAGGCCCGGCCTACCTGCTGGCTCCCTCGTTCGGGTTCATCCTGGGCTTCATCCCGGCGGCGTTCGTCGCCGGATGGTTCGCTGAGCGTGCTTGGGATCGCAAGCCCCTCCTCGCCTTCGCGGGGTTCGTGATCGCCAGTGTCATCCCGTTCGTCATCGGCGTGCCCTACATGGCCTTCATTCTGTCGACAGTCATGGGCCAGACGATCTCGCCAGCTGAGGTGCTCAATGCGGGCCTATGGCCGTTCATCGTTCCCGGCCTGATCAAGGCGGGCTTTGCGGCGCTCCTGATCCCCGGCGCATGGGCGCTCGTGCGCCGGATCGACACCGCCAAGAAGCGCTGAGGTTCAGCGGGAGAGCTCGCCGATCCGCTCGATCGCCTCGCGCAGAACCTCCGGCGAGCACCCGAAGTTGACCCTCACGAACCCTCGACCCTCGTCACCGAAGGTCGGACCGTGGTGGACCGCGACTCGCGCCTCGGTGAGAATCCGCTCTGCGGGGTCCTCACCCCACCCCAGGCCCGACAGATCGACCCAGGCAAGGTACCCCGCATCGGGGATCGCATACCGCGCCGCCGGTACGTGCTCGGCGAGCAGGTCGGCGAGGAGGTGCCGGTTCGCGTCGAGCGCGGCGAGTAACGCATCCAGCCACTCATCGCTCTCGGGCGAGAAGGCCGCAACGCCTGCCAGTGCGCCGAAGTGACCAGTTCGCCACTCGACTTCCTTCGGGAGCCCCTGCACGACCCGGCGCGTGTGGTCAGCGGCGGTCGACATCAGCGCGCACTTCAGACCAGCGAGATTGAAGGCTTTGCTTGCGCTCGCCACGGCGTATCCGACGGATGCCGCAACCGGAGATGCGCTGAGGAACGGTGTGAACGTCGCCGGCGCATGCACCAGGGGTGCATGAATTTCGTCACTGACGACGATCGCGCCGTGGCGTGCGGCGATCTCGGCGAGTTCTGCAAGCGTCTCGCGGGAGTGCACTGTTCCCGTCGGGTTGTGCGGGTTGCACAGCAGAACCGCGCGGGCGCCTCCGGCCAGTGCCGCCTCGATGCCGGCCAGATCAAGCGTGTATCCGGCATCCGCGAGCAGCGGCACTGTCTCGACGACTCCCCCCGCTTCCGGGATGAGGTCGTAGAACGGCGGATACACCGGGGGCGTGATCACGACGCGGTCCCCGGGTGAGATTGTGGCTCTGAGGATCTCGACGAGACCCATGACGACGTCGCCCGTCGAGCGAACGTGCGCGGGGTCGATCTCCCAGCCGTAGCGCCGCCGCGCAAAACCGGCGTAAGCCTCAGCGATCCCCGGCTTCGGCGGCGTATACCCCGTGTCACCGATCTCCACCGCTGCGCGCAAACGCGCTGTGATCGCCGGCGCGAGCGGGAAGTCGGTCTCTGCAACGAACAGCGGCAGCACATCGGCCGGGTAGGCGCGCCATTTCGTGCTGGTCCGTTCACGCAGTCGCTCGATCGGGAGGGCCTGGAGGGGACTCACGGTCATTCTCCGAGCCTAGCCGTGCGAGCCCGAACCTGTCCGGGCGCAGCCGCGCAGCGGGGTGCCGTCCTCGGGGCTGGCACCGGGTCTGGCGGGAGCGGGCGCAGCCCGCGAGGGCATGTCCCCGAGGACGGCACCCCGCGGAGCGGCGGACATCAGACCCAGCCGCATAGCGGCACACATCAGACTCAGCCGCATAGCGGCACACATCAGACTCAGCCGCGTAGCGGCACACATCAGACTCAGCCGAACAGGAGATAACGCGTGGGGTCGTCGGGAAGAACCCAGTTGAAGCCCTCCTCGGCGAACACGACCACGAGGTTGATCGCAATGGTCGCGACGAACAACCACACGACGACCCAGGCGAGAATGCGCAGCCAGCCAGTGGCGGGAGCGATCGGCAGCAGATCCCGCGCGAACAGCGCGACAACCCCGGCGAACACGATAACGACGACGAACGTGATCAGCGCCCAGGTGTACAGGTGCAGGCCCAGAACCGCCTCGCCGTAGCCGGGATCACCGGGCAGGATGTGGAGCAGGATCTGCCGTATGGAGATCGCCGCGCCCACGACGGCACCGAGGATCGCTAGCCCCAGGCCGGTCGCGAGTTCGCGCAGCAGAAGCTCGCCGCGCAGCGCCCTCACCACGACGTACAGCGCTCCGAGGCTCGCCAACATCATGCCCATCCGCTGCAGGATGCACAGCGGGCACGGCAGTTCGCCGAGCCCGAATTGGAAGACGAACATCGCCATCGACAGGATGCCGACATAGGCCACGAGGAAGGCCACGAAGGCCCAGAACGAAAGTTTGCGAACCACGATCGAGGCGGACATCAGAAGCTCAACTCCAACACGTCGTTCGCGTGGTAGGCGAACAGCCCGATCACGGCAAGCGCGGCGACGGCCCAGGAGCCGATGACCAGCCACCGACTCTTGGAGAAGATGATGATGAGGGCTACCGCGAGCAGCACGCCGAAGATGAGGGTGTCCACGCCCTCAACGTAGCGGGGGCTCCAGCTCGGGAGCCATAGCGCGCGGAGCCGGCGAGCCGTCCGACGTTCAGTCGCGCGAGCTCGCGTTCACCTCGCCGGAACGCTCTTGACCGCTGAGGGCTGCGATCGCGTTCATCGTGCGCTCGGTGATCTGCCGCCGGGCTTTGCCTGCCGGAACGCCATCGAGATCGGAGAGGTCGAGCGGCTCACCGAAATGCACCTCGATTCGAGACCTTCCCGGCACCAGGTGGCTGAAGGGCTTGACGGTGCCGGTACCGATCAACCCCACGGGGACGACCGTCGCGCCGGTGTCGTACGCCATCCATGCCGCTCCCCCGTGCCCCTCGTGCAGTCTGCCGTCGCGCGAGCGGGTGCCCTCGGGGAAAACGGCGAAGACGCTGCCGGCTCGAAGGATGCTGGCACCGGCCTCGAGTGCCGCGCGCGCATCGCGTCCCGTTGCGCGGTACACCGGCACCCCGCCGATCGACGTGAAGAACCAGCGCATGAACCGTCCGAGCAGCCCGGACCCGGTGAAGTACGACGACTTGATGAGGAACTGGACAGGTCGCGCGGCGGACGTAGGGATGATGACGGTGTCGAGAGAGGAGAGGTGATTGCTCGCGAGCAGGACGGGTCCGCGCGGGGGCACGTTTCCCCGACCGACGATGCGCGGCCGGTACAGGATCCAGAACAGCGGGCGGAGGACGACCCGCCCGAGGAAGTAGATGAATCCTGGCCGGGAGACACGGCGGGGCGGAGCGGGATCTGTCACCCCGCCACCCTATCGGCGGCAGAACACGGCGTGATGGCACGCCCTGAAGGAGGAGCCGATCAGATGGCGAAGCCGAGGGCACGCATCATGTCGCGACCATCGTCGGTGATGCGCTCGGGGCCCCACGGCGGCATCCACACCCAGTTGATACGGAAGCGTTCCACGACATCGTCGAGGGCCTGCGCCGTCTGCTCTTCGAGGACGTCGGTGAGCGGGCACCCGGCGGAGGTCAGCGTCATGTGGATGACGAGAGCGTCGTTCTCGTCATCCCAGCTGAGGTCGTAGATCAGTCCGAGGTCGACGACATTGATCCCGAGTTCGGGATCCATGACGTCCTTGAGGGCCTCGGTGACCTCGTCGAACTTCTCAGGGCTGAGAGTCGCGGTCATGACTTGATCCTAGGCGCCGGATCCGGCGGCGGGCTCGAGAAAGCGATCGTATCCCTCGGCCTCGAGCCGGTCGGCAAGCTCCGGCCCGCCCTCTTCGACGATGCGTCCGCCGACGACGACGTGCACGAAGTCGGGGTGGATGTAACGAAGGATGCGGGTGTAGTGCGTGATCAGTAGCACGCCCATGTCGGTCTCGGCCTTGGCACGGTTGACGCCCTCCGAGACGACCTTCAGGGCATCGACGTCGAGACCCGAGTCGGTCTCATCGAGCACAGCGATCTTCGGCTTCAGCAGCTCGAGCTGCAGGATCTCGTGGCGCTTCTTCTCGCCGCCCGAGAAGCCCTCGTTGACGTTTCGCTGCGCGAACTTCTCGTCCATACGGAGGTCCGCCATGGCCTTCTTGACGTCCTTGGTCCACGTGCGGATCGAGGGCGCCTGCCCGTCGATGGCGGACTTCGCCGTGCGCAGGAAGTTCGTCACCGTCACGCCGGGGATCTCGACGGGGTACTGCATCGCGAGGAAGAGACCGGCGCGCGCGCGCTCGTCGACCGACATCTCGAGGACGTCTTCACCGTCGAGCGTGATCGAGCCGCTTGTCACGGTGTACTTGGGGTGCCCGGCGATCGTGTACGCGAGGGTCGACTTGCCCGACCCGTTGGGGCCCATAATCGCGTGGGTCTCCCCCGTCCGAATCGTGAGGGTCATGCCGTTGAGGATCTCGGTCTCTCCGGCATCCGTGTCGACCGTGACGTGCAGGTCGCGGATCTCGAGAACAGCCATGGGGTTCCTTTTCAGTGGATGTCTGGGGTGACGGCCTTGGTGACGGCCGGGTCGATCAGGACGTCGTCGCCCTCGATCGTGACCTCGTACACCGGCACCGGCTCGTACGCGGGAAGGTTCAGGGGGCGGCCCGTCAGAAGCGAGAACGCTGAGCCGTGGGCCCAGCATTCCAATGTCTCGCCCTCGACGAAGCCGTCGGAGAGCGAAATGTCACCGTGTGTGCAGGTATCGCCGATGGCGTGCACGTCACCGTTGGAGTCTTTGACGACAGCGATCGCAACACCGTCGATCACGACGCGCTTGGCAGCGTCCTGTTCCAGCTCGCTCAGCGAGCACACGCGGGTGGCGCTCACGCAGCCGCCTCCTGTTCGAGTTCGGCGGTGACCGCCTCGGTGAGTTCAGCCTCGAGCTCGGGGATGCCGAGGCGCTGGATGATGTCGCTGAGGAATCCGATCACCACGAGCCGGCGGGCTTCGTCTTCGGGGATACCTCGCGCCTGCAGGTAGAAGAGCTGCTCGTCGTCGAAACGACCGGTGGCGCTGGCGTGTCCGGCACCCTGGATGTCGCCGGTCTCGATCTCGAGATTCGGGATCGAGTCGGCGCGGGCACCGTCGGTGAGCACGAGGTTGCGGTTGGCTTCGTAGGAATCGGTGCCGACGGCCTCGCGCCCGATGAGCACGTCCCCGACCCAGACGCTGCGTGCGCTCGAGCCCTGCAGGGCTCCCTTGTAGAGCACGTCGGCACTCGTGTTCGGGCCGCGGTGGTGGACGTACACCTGGCTCTCAAGGTGCTGACCGGAGTCAGCGAACGACAGACCGTAGACCTTGCCCTCGGATCCGGCGCCGGCGAGATCGACGGAGGGGTTCACCCGCACTACCGCGCCACCGAGGCTCACGACGGTGTGCCGGAGGGTCGCGTCGCGTCCCACGACAGCCTGGTGCGCGGCGACGTGCACCGCATCGTCGTCCCACCGCTGCAGCGAGACCAGCGTGAGGCTGGCACCGTCACGGACGATGATCTCGACGTTCTGCGCGAACTGGGCCGACCCTTCGTGGCGAAGCACGACAGTCGCACGCGAGTGCGGGGCAGCTTCGATCACTACGTGGGAGTGGGTGCGGAGTTGGGCGCCGGAGCCCGTGAAGACTACTTCGACGGGCTCATCGAGTTCGGCATCGGCCGGCACCTTCAGATAGAGCGCTTGCGCGGAGCGCTGCCAGGCGATTGCGCTCGGCAGATCCTCGGGCACGAAGGCTTCGCCGCGCGGTGACTCGCCGACAGCGAGGCCGGCTGCCGCGAGCGGGCCCGTCACCGTGATGCCGACAGCGCCTTCGTCGCCGGGCTCGTCGGCGAACAGCGGAGCGACAGCCGCGATGGGGCTGTGCTTCCAGTTGACTTCGCGCCCGGTCGGTGCACCGAACGCCGAGGGCTCGTACGAGCGCGGGCGTTCGGAGCGGGTCTGGACGGGAACGAGGTCCCAGCCCCCGTCGGTGTGCACGGTTGATCCGGGCGCCGTCGCCGACGCCTGTGCGGTAGTCGTCATCTCAGCCGACGCTGCCTTCCATGCTCATCTCGATGAGCTTGTTCAGTTCGAGGGCGTACTCCATGGGCAGTTCGCGCGCGATGGGCTCGATGAATCCACGAACGATCATTGCCATCGCCTCGTCCTCGGGAAGCCCCCGGGACTGCAGGTAGAAGAGCTGCTCTTCACTGACCCGCGAGACTGTCGCCTCGTGTCCCAACTGCACGTCGTCGACGCGGATGTCGATAGCCGGGTAGGTGTCGGAGCGGGAAACGGTATCGACCAGCAGCGCGTCACAGCGAACCGTGTTGGCGGAGTGGTGGGCATTCGGGTCGACCCGGACCTCGCCCCGGTACCCCGCGCGACCGCCGCCTCGGGCGATGGACTTCGAGACGATCGAGGACGTCGTGTACGGCGCCATGTGGATCATCTTCGCGCCGGCATCCTGGTGCTGCCCGGGGCCGGCGAAGGCGACCGAGAGGGTCTCGCCCTTCGCGTGCTCCCCCATCAGGAAGACCGACGGGTACTTCATCGTCAC
This sequence comes from Microbacterium schleiferi, assembly GCF_020781975.1. Lineage (GTDB taxonomy): Bacteria > Actinomycetota > Actinomycetes > Actinomycetales > Microbacteriaceae > Microbacterium. The sequence continues at coordinate 58,096 of NZ_JAJGNI010000009.1, read as the reverse complement.
CTTGGAGCCGATGTTGCCGTCGATCCATTCCATCGTGGCGCCCTCGTGGGCGACGGCGCGCTTGGTGACCAAGTTGTAGACGTTGTTCGACCAGTTCTGGATCGTCGTGTAGCGCACGCGGGCGTTCTTCTTCACGATGATCTCGACGACTGCCGAGTGCAGGGAGTCGCTCTTGTAGATCGGGGCCGTGCAGCCCTCGATGTAGTGGACGTATGAGCCCTCGTCGGCGATGATCAGCGTCCGCTCGAACTGGCCCATGTTCTCGGTGTTGATCCGGAAGTAGGCCTGCAGCGGAATCTCGACGTGCACCCCGGGCGGCACGTAGACGAATGACCCGCCCGACCACACGGCGGTGTTGAGAGCCGCGAACTTGTTGTCACCGGCGGGGATGACGGTGCCGAAGTACTCCTCGAAGAACTCGGGGTGCTCGCGCAGCGCCGTGTCGGTGTCCATGAAGATGACACCCTGCGCCTCGAGGTCCTCGCGGATCTGGTGGTAGACGACCTCGGACTCGTACTGCGCCGCGACGCCCGCCACAAGGCGCTGGCGCTCGGCCTCGGGGATACCCAGCTTCTCGTAGGTGTTCCGGATCTCTTCGGGGAGGTCTTCCCAGCTCTGCGCCTGCTTCTCGGTGGAGCGCACGAAGTACTTGATGTTGTCGAAGTCGATCGCGCTGAGGTCGGCACCCCAGGTGGGCATGGGTTTGCGGCCGAAGAGCTGCAGGCCCTTCAGCCGGGTCTTCAGCATCCACTCCGGCTCGGATTTCAACGAGGAGATCCCACGGACCACGTCCTCGTTGATTCCGCGCTGAGCCACCGCGCCGGCGGCGTCGGTGTCGTGCCAGCCGAACTCGTAGACTCCCAGGCTTTCGAGTTCGGGACGCTCGATCAGCACATCGGACATCGGTTTTCTCCTTCGCGGCCATTGCGGTGTCATCCGCACCGACATCCGTCGCCCCCGGCGGAGTACCGGAGGGGATGTCGCTTACGGGCCCTTTCACGTCTTCGGCGAATTCTCGCGCCTAGACTGGTGATGATCCTGCGGCATTTCTCCGCGGAATCAGACCCTTCGAGTCTACAGGCATCGACCCAGCCCCGGGCCGAGCACGCCGCGCCCCCACAGGGCGATCCCAGGAGTGAAGACCGTGTCCGCACCGTCCCCGTCCCCCGCCCGCGTTTCGCTATTCGGGAGGTTCTGGGCATGGTTGCCTGACCACGTCGATCGGCGCGTCCGGGTCGCCGCGTGGTTGTCGTTTCTCGCCGAGGTGCTGATCATCGGGACCGGGGGCGCGGTGCGTCTGACCGGCTCGGGCCTGGGGTGCCCGACCTGGCCCACCTGCACCGCGGAGTCGATCGTCAACACGCCGGAAATGGGTATTCACGGGTTCATCGAATTCGGCAACCGCACCCTGACAGGTCTTGTCGGCATCCTCGCGATCATCGTGTTGGTCTTCGTGCTGAAGATGCGCCGGGAGCGCCGCGACCTTTTCGTTCTTGCCCTGGTGGTGGTGCTGGGCGTGGTCGCGCAGGCTCTTGTCGGCGGCATCACCGTGCTCACCGGGCTCAACCCGTTCATCGTCGGCTTCCACTATGTCGCCTCGGTCATCCTCGTGGCCGTGTGTGCCGCGTTCCTCGTGCTCATGCGCACGCCGGGGGGCCCGCGCGCTCGCGCTGTGACGCGTGCTCACGCACTGTGGGCCCACGTGGCCACGGCTGTGCTGGCCCTGACGATCTTCTTCGGCATCCTGACCACCGGTGCCGGCCCCCACTCGGGCGACGAGGATGCCATTCGCAGCGGCTTCGATGCGGAGCTGCTCGAACACATCCACGCCTGGCCGTCGTACGCACTGTTCGCGCTGACGCTGGTGCTGCTGGGCTTCGCCTACCGGCGGCGCCAGGAACTGCCACGCGTGTTCGGTTGGACCCTCACGGTGCTCGGGGTCGAGATCATCCAGATCGCCGTGGGCCTCTTCCAGGCCCGTAACGGACTTCCCCCGATCGCCGTGGGCATCCACATGGTGCTGGCATCGCTGCTGGCCGCCGCGATGACGGCGCTCATCCTCAATCTCAAGCAGCCGCGTGTCGCCGAGTTCACGCCGTCGGACCCGGTCGGCGCACAGGCGATCCATAGCTGACGCATCGACACGGCACGCGTCGAGGGACCAGACTGGTCGCGCCGATCTCTTCGGCGTGACTGACATCGATCCCTTCGCAGGAGTTTCCCTATGACCAATCGTCTCGCCCGCAGCGTTCCCTTCTGGGTGCTGCTTCTCGCCTCCCTCGCCAGCATCGGCGTCGGGCTCTGGCTCGTGCTGACCAAAGTGAGCGAGATGAGCGCAACGCTCGCGGATGGTTCGGCGACGTACGAGCAGGTCTACGTGAGCCCTGCGTGGATCGGATTCGGCGGTGTCCTGGTGGGCGCCGGCATCCTCGGTCTGCTGCTCGTGCTGACCCTCGCCGCCCTCCGCTCCGCTCTGCCCGCCCCCGCGGCCGAGACCGCCATCGTGGAAGAAACCGTCATCGTCGAGGAGGCGGCTCCGGTCGCCGAGCAGGCTCCTGTCTTCGAGGATGCCGACGTCGAGACCTCGACGACCGACACCGCCCCGCCCGGTGCCGCGGCAGAGGCCGCAGCGCAGAGCGACACTGGCGCACCCGAGAACCGCTGACCTTAGCGCCGGCTCATAGCGAAGGCCCTCCCGCCGAACATCGTTCGACGAGAGGGCCTTCGCTTATCCGCGGGCCACCCGGGGATGGCGCGCTCAGAACGGGAGCAGCGGATCGACAGCGATCGCGACGAACAGCAGCGTCAAGTAGGTGATGGATGCGTGGAACACACGCATCGGCCGTGGCTCCGTGCCCCGCACCGCGCGAGCGTAGAGAACGTGTGACTCGTAGATGAACCACCCACCGAACACCAGCGCCGATGCCGTGTAGACGAGCCCCATCGAGGCGACAGGAACCAGGAGGAGCGAGGTCACGACAGTCGCCCATGCGTAGAGGATGACCTGAAGGCCGACCTGCGAGCCAGAGCGCGTGGCGCCCAGCATCGGAACCTCGACCTCGTCGTACTGGTCGCGGTACTTCATCGAGAGCGGCCAATAGTGAGGCGGGGTCCACAGGAACACGAGCAAGAACAGGATGAGCGCGGGCCAGGCAAGCGTCCCGGTGACCGCACTCCAGCCGATCAGCACCGGGAAGCATCCGGCGATGCCGCCCCACACGATGTTTTGCTCGGTCCGGCGCTTGAGGATCATCGTGTAGATGACGACGTAGAAGAAGATCGCACCCGCCGACAGCGCCGCGGCGAGCCAGTTCGTCGTGAAGCCGAGCCACAGCGTCGAGGCGACAGCAAGCGACCAGGCGAAGATCAGTGCACCCCGGGGCGAGACCTCGCCGGTGACGAGCGGGCGATTCTCGGTGCGCTGCATGTGCGCGTCGATATCGCGGTCGAGGTACATGTTGAACGCGGCAGCCGAGCCGGCGCTTGCCGAGCCGCCGATCACGGTGGCGACGACCAGCCACAGCGGCGGGAATCCCTGCTGCGCGAGGATCATGACCGGAACCGTCGTCACCAGCAACAGCTCGAGAACGCGCGGCTTGGTCAGGGCGATATAGGCGCGGACGGTGCGGCCGAACGAGGCGGGTGCGAGCTGCGCACGCGTCGTCGTGGAAATGTCCATTGCCCTCACTATCGGCCGTCAACCCGGGGTTTCCAGTCTATGGCATCCCCCACGCGAGGTAGGCGCCGGCGGAGCATGCACGGCACGCGGCGGCCGGGGTGCGGGGCGTCGAAACACGGCCCACTGGGGGAACCGGAATCGCTATGCTGAAAACACACGCGCGCTCTGCGCCGGCTGCTCTTCCCGTGGTGACGCGGTCTGCGGACCGGTGGTCTCAGGGCGCACCCCTCTCGAACGGAAGGCAATCCGGTGACGGAACTGCGTTGGGATGAGATCGACAAGCGCGCGGTGGACACCGCTCGCGTTCTCGCGGCGGATGCCGTGGAGAAAGTCGGCAACGGACACCCCGGGACGGCGATGAGCCTCGCTCCCGCGGCGTATCTGCTGTATCAGCGCGTCATGAAGCATGACCCGGCTGACACGCACTGGCCCGGCCGCGACCGTTTCATCCTCTCGTGCGGTCACTCCTCGCTCACGCAGTACATTCAGCTCTACCTCGGCGGATTCGGTCTCGAGCTCGATGACCTGAAGGCGCTCCGCACGTGGGGATCTCTCACCCCCGGTCACCCCGAGTACGGCCACACGAAGGGTGTGGAGATCACGACGGGACCGCTCGGCCAGGGCCTGGCATCCTCGGTTGGTTTCGCCTACGCCGCACGGTACGAGCGAGGTCTGTTCGACCCTGAGGCACCGGCCGGCGAGTCGCCCTTCGACCACTTCATCTACGTCATCGCCTCCGACGGCGACCTTGAAGAGGGTGTGACGAGCGAGGCATCCTCGCTCGCTGGACACCAACAGCTGGGCAACCTCGTCGTCATCTATGACTCGAACCAGATCTCGATCGAAGACGACACGAACGTCGCTCTGACCGAGGATGTCGCGAAGCGCTACGAGGCCTACGACTGGCACGTGCAGACCGTCGACTGGAAGAAGTCGGGCGAGTACGTCGAGGACGTGCAGGAGCTGTACGACGCCATCGAGAAAGCCAAGGGCGTCACCGACAAGCCCTCGATCATCATCCTCAAGACGATCATCGGCTGGCCTTCCCCCGGCAAGCAGAACAGCGGCAAGATCCACGGCGCCGCGCTCGGCGGCGAAGAGCTCGCCGCGACCAAGAAGGTCCTCGGCTGGGACCCCGACACGACGTTCGACGTTCCCGACGAGGTCATCGCCCACACCCGCTCGCTCGTCGAGCGCGGCGAGGCCGAAAAGGCTGCATGGCAGGAGAAGTTCGACGCGTGGGCCGCAGCTAACCCCGAGCGCAAGGCGCTGTGGGACCGGCTTCACGCTCGCGAACTTCCCGCGGACATCGCTGACGCACTCCCCCAGTTCGAGGCAGGCAAGGATGTCTCGACCCGCGCCGCATCGGGTCAGGTCATCAACGCGCTGGCCGCTGAGCTGCCGGAGCTCTGGGGCGGCTCAGCCGACCTCGCGGAGTCGAACCTGACGACCATCAAGAATGCGGCGTCGTTCATCCCCGAGGAGTGGTCCACGCACGAGTGGTCGGGCAACCCGTACGGCCGCGTGCTGCACTTCGGCATCCGCGAGCACGCGATGGGGTCGATCCTCAACGGCATCGTGCTGCACGGTCCGACCCGTCCGTTCGGTGGCACGTTCCTGATCTTCAGCGACTACATGCGCCCGCCGGTGCGCCTTGCTGCGCTGATGAACATCCCGACGCTGTTCGTGTGGACGCACGACTCCGTTGCCCTGGGTGAAGATGGGCCGACGCACCAGCCGATCGAGCAGCTCGCCGCTCTCCGCGCGATCCCGAACTTTGCTGTTGTGCGCCCGGCCGACGCGAACGAGACAGCAGCCGTCTGGCTCGAGCTCGTGCGCCGCCACGGGGGCCCCGCGGGAATCGCATTGACCCGCCAGAACGTTCCGACGTTCCCCCGTGGCGAGGGTGAGGCATCCGGCGACGAGTTCGCTTCGGCCGACCTCGCCGCCAAGGGCGCGTACGTGCTCGCCGACTCGCCGACCGGCGCCGTCGATGTGATCCTGATCGGGACAGGCTCCGAGGTTCAACTCGCCGTGGCTGCTCGCGAGCAGCTTGCCGAACAGGGCATCGGCGCACGGGTTGTGTCAGCCCCGTCGCTCGAGTGGTTCGCCGAGCAAGACGACGCATACCGCGAGAGCGTGCTGCCGGCATCCGTCAAGGCGCGGGTCTCGGTCGAGGCAGGCCTGGCGATGCCGTGGCGCGGGATCGTCGGCGACGCCGGCCGGTCCGTGTCGATCGAGCACTTCGGTGCATCGGCTGACTACAAGACGCTCTTCCAGAAGTTCGGCATCACGACCGAAGCCGTCGTGACCGCCGCCCACGAGACCATCGCTGCCGCCGGCGCCTGAGCCGCGGCTGCACACGAAGGAGAACCCATGACCACCCCCACCGAGAAGCTCGTCGCCGAGGGCGTCAGCATCTGGCTTGATGACCTGTCGCGCGAGCGGATCAGCTCCGGCAACCTCGCCGCGCTGATCGTCGACCGCAACGTCACCGGCGTCACGACCAACCCGACGATCTTCGCCGGCGCCCTGGCGAAGGGTAACGCCTACGACCAGACCATCCGCGACCTGAAGTCTCAGGGGGCTGACACCGAGACGTCGATCTTCACGATCACGACGACCGACGTGCGCGACGCCGCCGACATCTTCCGCCCGGTCTACGACGCGACCGGCGGCGTGGACGGCCGCGTATCCATCGAGGTCTCGCCCGAGCTCGCACACGACACCGAGGCGACGATCGCTCAGGCCAAGGAGCTGTGGAAGGTCGTCGACCGACCGAACGCGCTCATCAAGATCCCCGCGACCAAGGCCGGACTCCCCGCGATCACCGAGGCGATCGCGTCGGGCATCTCGGTGAACGTCACGCTCATCTTCAGCCTCGAGCGCTACGCGGCTGTCATCGACGCCTACCTCACCGGTATCGAGCGGGCCAAGGCTGCTGGCCACGACATCAGCACGATCCACTCGGTCGCCTCGTTCTTCGTGTCGCGCGTGGACACCGAGGTCGATAAGCGCCTCACCGCTATCGGGTCGGATGCCGCGACGGCACTGAAGTCCCGCGCCGGCATCGCCAACGCGCGCCTCGCGTTCGAGCTCTTCGAGAAGGAGTTCGCTACCGAGCGCGCAACGGCACTGGTCGCCGCAGGTGCCACCGTGCAGCGTCCGCTATGGGCGTCGACCGGCGTCAAGGACCCCGCTCTTCCCGACACGCTGTACGTCACCGAGCTCGTCGCGCGGGGCACCGTGAACACGATGCCTGAGAAGACGCTCGAGGCGACCTTCGATCACGCCGACGTCGTCGGCGACACGATCACCGGCAACTATGGCGATGCTCACGCCGTGTTCGACGGCCTCGCATCGGTGGGGATCGACTTGGCCGATGTCACGCAGGTTCTCGAAGACGAGGGCGTCGACAAGTTCATCGCCTCGTGGCACGAGTTACAGGCGACGGTGACGACAGCCCTCGAGAACGCGGACGTCTGAGCCGGCGATGGCATTCGACATCCACCTGACCGGGCACGTCAAGTCGGTCGTCGAGGCGACGCTGCCCGGTCTCGTCGGCGATCTCGTCGCGTCGGGCCTCACCGCGGGCGACAGCTCGCTGTGGGGTCCGGATGCCGAGGCCGAGGCATCACGCCGGCTCGGGTGGCTCGAGGCTGTCACGGTCTCCCTGCCGCTGGTGCCGCAGATCGTTGCGCTGCGTGAGGAGCTCGTCGCGAAGGGGCTCACGCGGATCGTCCTAGCCGGCATGGGCGGGTCCTCGCTCGCTCCCGAGGTGATCGCGCAAACCGCCGGAGTTCCGCTGGTCATCCTGGACTCGACGTCGCCCGGTCAGGTGCTCGCAGCCCTCGACGGCGACCCCGAAGCTGGCGGTCTTGAGCGCACGGTTCTCGTGGTGGCATCCAAGTCCGGATCGACGGTCGAGACGGATTCCGCGAAGCGTGCCTTCGAGGCGGCATTCCGGGACTTGGGTATCGACCCCACCGAGCGGATCATCGTGGTCACCGACCCCGGTTCGCCCCTGGACGAGTCGGCACGTGCCGACGGGTACCGAGTGTTCAACGCCGATCCGAGCGTGGGTGGCCGATACTCAGCGCTGACGGCTTTCGGGCTGGTCCCCGCGGGCCTTGCCGGCGCCGACATCCAGGAGCTGCTCGCCGAAGCCGATGCGACCCTCCTTGAGGTCGCCATCGACAGCCCCGAGAACCCAGCACTGGTGCTTGCTGCCGCAATCGCCGGCGGCGAGCCGCGCCGCGACAAGCTCGCTCTCATCAGCGATGGCACGCACATCGTGGGGCTCCCCGACTGGATCGAGCAGCTGATCGCGGAGTCGACGGGAAAGAACGGCACCGGCATCCTGCCCGTTGTCATGCTGCCCGTCTCACCCGAGCTCGAATCCACACCCGCAGACCTGCAGGTGCTGCGCCTGGTCGACGAGGCAAACGAATTCCACCTGTTCGAACATCACCAGGGCGAGATCCTGGTCAGTGGTTCCCTCGGGGCCCAGTTCGTCGTGTGGGAGTACGCGACCGCGATCGCGGGACGGATGCTCGGTATCAACCCGTTCGACCAGCCCGATGTCGAGTCAGCCAAGGAAGCCACGCGGGGACTCCTCGAGCGCACGCCGGAGCCGACCGCGCCGGCGTTCGTCGTCGATGGCGTCCAGGTGCGGGTCACGGATGCCGCGCTTGCGGCATCCGGCACGATCGCCGGCGTCCTCGACGCACTGTGGGCGCAGCTGCCTGCCGACGGATACGTCTCGGTGCAGGCCTACGTCAACCGCCTCGCGATCCCCCAGCTCCAGGGCCTGCGCGAACTCGTCGCTGCAGATTCGGGCAGGCCCGCCACGTTCGGCTGGGGCCCCCGGTTCCTGCACTCGACGGGGCAGTACCACAAGGGCGGACCCGCGAACGGGGTGTTCTTGCAGATCGTGGAGCGCACCGATACGGATGTCGAGATCCCCGGCCGGCCGTTCACCTTCGGTCAGTTGATCGCCGCGCAGGCCGCGGGAGATGCCGAAGTCTTGGCCGCGCACGGGCGTCCCGTCGTCACGCTGACCCTCACCGACCCCCAGGTCGAGGTTCTTTCCCTGTTCGAAGCTGCTCAGTAAGGCATCCCATCCGATGACAGTCGAGATCTCTCGCGGGCACAATCCGCTGCGCGACCCCGAAGACGCACGCCTGAATCGGATCGCGGGCCCCAGTGCCCTCGTGATCTTCGGCGTGACCGGCGACCTCTCTCGCAAGAAGCTCATGCCGGCCGTGTATGACCTCGCCAATCGCGGGTTGCTCCCGCCGGGGTTCGGACTGGTCGGGTTCGCCCGCCGCGACTGGGAGGATCAGGACTTCGCGCAGGTTGTGCACGACGCGGTCCGCCAGCATGCGCGAACCGCGTTTCGCGAGGAGACCTGGCAGCAGCTGCTGCAGGGCATCCGCTTCGTTCCCGGCGAGTTCGGCGACGACGACGCCTTTGCGCGGCTGCGCGAGACCGTGCAGAGCCTTGACGAAGAGCGTGGCACCATGGGCAACCACGCGTTCTACCTGTCCATCCCTCCGAAGGACTTCCCGGTTGTCGCACGGCAGCTGCGAACGTCAGGTCTCGTGGATGACACCGCCGACCAGCCCGAGCGGTGGCGACGAGTCGTCATCGAGAAGCCGTTCGGTCACGATCTCGCGTCGGCCCGCGAGCTCAACGACGCGCTGCGCTCGACCTTCCCGGCCGACTCGATCTTCCGGATCGATCACTACCTCGGCAAAGAGACGGTCCAGAACATCCTCGCGCTGCGGTTCGCGAACGAGCTCTTCGAGCCGATCTGGAACCGCAACTACGTCGACCACGTCCAGATCACGATGGCCGAGGACATCGGCGTGGGCGGCCGCGCCGGCTACTACGACGGCATCGGGGCAGCGCGCGACGTCATTCAGAACCACCTGCTGCAGCTTCTGGCACTGACGGCCATGGAGGAGCCCATCAGCTTCGACGCGAGCCACCTGCGTGCCGAGAAAGAGAAGGTGCTCGCTGCCGTCACGCTGCCCGCAGACCTGTCGCTCGCGACAGCGCGCGGCCAGTACGCCGGAGGGTGGCAGGGTGGCGAACACGTCACCGGATTCCTCGACGAAGACGGGATGAAGCCGGACTCGACGACCGAGACCTACGCGGCCCTCAAGCTCGAGATCAACACGCGCCGCTGGGCGGATGTCCCCTTCTACCTCCGCACCGGAAAGCGACTCGGACGCCGCGTGACCGAGATCGCCGTGGTGTTCAAGCGCGCACCCGAGCACCTGTTCACGCGTTCCCAGACATCCGGACTCGGTGAGAACGCGCTCGTCATCCGCGTGCAACCGGATGAGGGTGTCACGATCCGCTTCGGCTCCAAGGTCCCCGGTGCAAGCACGCACGTGCGAGACGTCACGATGGACTTCGGCTACGGACACGCGTTCACCGAGGCCAGTCCCGAAGCCTACGAGCGGCTCATTCTCGACGTCCTGCTCGGGGATCCCCCGCTGTTCCCCCGCCACGAAGAGGTCGAGCTCTCGTGGAAGATCCTCGACCCCGTCGAAGAGTTCTGGGCGCAGCAGGGCGGGCCGCTCGACCAATACGAACCGGGGTCGTGGGGGCCGAAGTCAGCCGACCAGCTCCTCGCCCGCGACGGACGCACCTGGAGGCGGCCATGATCGTCGATCTTCCCGACACGACAGTCAGCAAGATCTCGCGCGCGCTCATCGATGTGCGTGAGGAGGGCGGCGCCGTTGCGCTCGGACGTGTGCTCACGCTCATCATCGTGACCACCAACGGCGGCACCGAAGACGGTATCGAGGCTGCCAACGACGCGTCTCGCGAGCATCCGATGCGAGTCATCAGCCTCCGACTCGACCCTGAGGGCGAGCCGAAGCTGGATGCCGAGATCCGCGTGGGCGGCGACGCGGGCGCGAGCGAGGTCGTCGTGCTCAGGGCTTCCGGCGACGCGGCATCCAACGTCGAGAGCCTTGTCACGGGCCTGCTGCTGCCCGACGCACCGGTCGTGGTGTGGTGGCCCGACAATCCGCCGGCCACTCCCTCGCAGTCCCCCCTCGGTCGGATCGCTCAGCGCCGCATCACCGATGCCTCGACCGTGCCGTTCGAGGCCACGCGTGTTGCTCACCTGGGTGACTGCTACTCGCCGGGTGACACCGACCTCGCCTGGACGCGCCTCACGCATTGGCGCGAACAGCTCGCCGCTGTGCTCGACCAGCCGCCGTACGAGCCGATCACCGCGGTGGAGGTTCGCGGCGCTGAAACGTCGCCGTCGACAGCACTGTTGGCTGCGTGGCTGCGCCTGACTCTCGGTGTGCCGGTGGACTGGCACTACCTCTCCCCCGATGAATGGAGCGACGGCATCAAGTCGGTCCGCCTCACGCGTGCCAGCGGCGACATCGTTCTGGAACGTTCGAGCACCGCGATCGCCTGCCTGACGCAGCCCGGACAGCCGCAGCATGATCTCGTGCTCCCCCGCCGGACGCTGCGCGAGTGCCTCGCCGAGGAGCTCCGCCGGCTCGACGCCGACCTCTTGTATGGTCGAGTGATCACCGAGGGCTGGGCACTGCTCGACCCGCCACAGTCGCAGGAGACCCATGGCTGAGATCACGAACGAGAAGCGGGTGCTCATCAGCCCCGACCGGGCCACGCTCGCCGATTACGTGGCGAACCGGTTCCTGCGCCGCATCGAGAAGCAGGCTGATGGACCCGCCGTTCATGTCTCGCTCACTGGCGGAACTATGGGCATCGCGGTGCTCGAGGCTGCTGCAGCAAGCCCGCGGCTGGCGGGCCTTCGCTTCGACAATGTTCACTTCTGGTGGAGCGACGAACGATTCGTTCCGCGTCAGGATGCCGAGCGCAACGACAAGCAGGCGCGCGAGGCGCTGCTCGATCGGCTGGACATCCCCGCTGGCAACATCCACAGCGTCGCCGCCAGCGACGAGGGTGTCGACCTGGATGAGGCGGCTCGCGCCTATGCTGCCGAGCTCGCTCGCTTCGCCCAGCCCGGCGGGCCCGCCTGGCCGTCCTTCGACATGTGCTTTCTGGGGGTGGGGCCCGACGCACACATCGCCTCGCTCTTTCCCGACCACCCCGAGATCCGCGACACCGAGAACGCCGTGCTTCCGGTCCGGAACTCGCCTAAGCCGCCGCCGGAGCGCGTGACCTTCACGCGGCCGGTGATCAACGGGTCGCAGCGCGTATGGCTGGTCATGTCCGGCCCCGACAAGGCCGCAGCCCTCGGGCTCGCGCTTGCCGGCGCCAACTACACGAGCGTCCCTGCCGGCGGGGCGAAGGGACGGCGACGCACCGTCTTCTTCGTCGACCGGGAGGCTGCCGAACAGGTCCCGCCCGACCTGATCGACCAGGAGTACTGAGCCGAGTCGATTGACGAGAAACGCCCGGCCCCTCAGGGAGACCGGGCGTTTCTCGTGCAGGGAGCCCCTGCGGAAAGTCTCAGAGACCGCGGCGCTCGCGCAGCGACTTCAGCGCGTCATCCAGGAGCGCGTCGGCTTCCTCTTCGGTGCGACGCTCCTTCACGTACGCGAGGTGCGTCTTATAGGGCTCGGCCTTCGCCATCTGCGGCGGGTTGTCCTTGTCACGCCCGGCCGGGAGACCGGAGTGCGGCGAGTCGATAGTCTCGGGGATCTCCTCATCGGGAATACCCGCCGCGAAGTAGCGGACGGTTTCGTTGCCGAGAGCATCCCAGTACGAGACGGCGACGCGGTCGGCGTGATAGCCGTGGTCCTGTTCGCCCATGGGACCGGCACCCACCCGGGTGCCGCGGATTGCGTTGCCGCCGGTTGCCATCAGATCACCTGGAACTTCGTAACGAGGCCGAGTCCGACGATGGTGATGAACCATACGAGAGCCAGCACGATGGTGAATCGGTTCAGGTTTCGCTCAGCAAGACCCGACGATCCCAGAGCTGAGGTCATTCCGCCGCCGAACATGTCGGAGAGGCCACCACCTCGGCCCTTGTGCAGCAGGATCAGCAGCGTGAGCAGCAGGCTCGTGATGCCCAGAATCACCTGCAGGATCAGTTCGAGAATCGCCAAGACGTGAAACCTTTCGTCGCGACGGTGTCTCGTCGCACAAGCGTCCAGTATACGGAAAGAGGCGCGCGCGTTTCGTTTCGGCCCGCCGCGCTGTCGCTGGGTGACCGGGTCATCCGGCGACCCAGCGACAGCTGCGAGTCGAAACGCCCTTAGACGCCGACGTGCTTCTGGTAACGGATGATGGCAGCGAACTCATCCACGATGAGGCTCGCACCGCCGACCAGAGCACCGTCGACATCCGGCTCACGCATGAAGCTCGCAATGTTCGCGGCCTTCACCGAGCCGCCGTAGAGCACACGTGTGCGCTCCGCGGCATCCGCGCCAAGCGTGTCGGCGACCACCCCGCGCAGCTTGGCGCAGACATCCTGAGCCTGATCGGGAGTGGCGGCCTGACCGGACCCGATGGCCCAGACCGGCTCGTACGCCACAACGATGTCGGCATCAGCCGGCACATCAGCCAGAGCGGTCTTCAGCTGCCCCACCGGCACAGCGCTCGCGCCGTACTTCTCGAGGTCTTCCGCGGTCTCACCCACGCAGATGACCGGCACGAGACCGTGACGCAGCGCAGCCTGAACCTTGCTGGCGACGACCTCGTCGGTTTCGTGGTGGTATTCGCGGCGCTCGGAGTGACCGATGATGACGTAGCGAGCGTCCAGCTTTGCCAGAAACGCCCCCGAGACATCACCGGTGTACGCGCCGGAGTCCTTCGGCGACAGGTCCTGCGCGCCGAGGGCGAAGGGGATCTTGTCGGCATCCAGCAGCGTCTGCACGGTACGCAGATCGGTGAAGGGCGGGAAGACCGCGACCTCGACCGACCCGTCCTCGTGCCTGGCGTCCTTGAGGGTCCAGTGCAGCTTCTGGACGAACGCGACAGCCTGCAGGTGGTCGAGGTTCATCTTCCAGTTGCCGGCGATGAGCGGTGTTCTCACTGCTCCCATCCGAGGACCTCCAGTCCGGGTAGCTTCTTGCCCTCGAGGAACTCGAGGCTTGCCCCACCGCCGGTGGAGATGTGGCCGAACTGGTCATCCGTGAATCCGAGCTGGCGCACCGCGGCTGCCGAGTCGCCACCGCCGACGACGCTCAGGCCGTCCACCTCGGTCAGTGCCTGCGCAACGGCCTTGGTCCCTGCGGCGAAGGCGGGCATCTCGAACACACCCATCGGGCCGTTCCAGAACACGGTCTTGCTCGCGCGGATCGCATCGCCGAAGATCTTCGCCGTGTCGGGGCCGATGTCCAGGCCCAGCCCCGTCGCGCCGAACGGGGTCTCCTCGAGCGAGTCAGCGGGAGCGACAACGTGCTCCGCGTCGGCGCTGAAGGATGCAGCCATCACAGCATCCACCGGAAGCACGATCTCAACGCCGCTCTCCTGCGCCGTGGTCATGTACCGGGTGACGGTGTCGATCTGGTCCTCTTCAAGCAGGCTCTTGCCGACCTCGTAGCCCTTGGCCTTGAGGAACGTGAACAGCATGCCGCCGCCGACGAGGATGCGGTCGACACGCGGGAGCAGGTGCTCGATCACACCGAGCTTGTCGCTGACCTTCGAACCGCCGAGCACGACAGTGTAGGGCCGTTCCGGCTTCTCAGTGAGGCGGTCGAGGACGTCGACCTCCTTCTCGATCAGGAATCCCGCCGCCGACGGCAGGATCTCCGCGAGGTCGTACACGCTCGCCTGCTTGCGGTGCACGACACCGAAGCCATCCGACACGAGAGCGTCACCGAGAGCTGAGAGCTCCCGAGCGAACGCGCCGCGGACCTCGGCATCCTTCGCGGTCTCCCCCGCATTGAACCGCAGGTTCTCGATCACCGCGACGTCGCCGTCCTCCAGCGCGGCGACGGCGTCGTGAGCAGACTCACCCACGGTGTCGCGGGCGAACGCGACAGGCTTGCCGAGCAGCTCGGACAGGCGCTGAGCGACAGGCTCGAGGCTGTACTTCGGGTCGGGTGCCCCGTCGGGGCGTCCCAGGTGCGAGCACACGACGAGGCGCGCTCCCTGGTTGATGAGGGCGTTGAGCGTGGGAACGGAGGCCCGCACGCGGCCATCGTCCGTTATGACCCCGTCCTTCAACGGAACGTTGAGGTCACAACGGACGATGACGCGCTTGCCAGCCAGCGAACCCAGCGAATCGAGGGTGCGCAGAGCCATGTCTGTTACCGGATGCCGCGGCTCAGAGCTTGCTGGCGACGAGCTCGGTGAGGTCGACGAGGCGGTTGGAGTAACCCCACTCGTTGTCGTACCAGGCCGAGACCTTCACGAGGTTGCCCGAGACATTGGTCTGTCCGGCGTCGAAGATCGACGAGTGCGGGTCGTGCACGATGTCGGTCGAGACGATCGCGTCGGTGTTGTACTTCAGGTAGCCCGCCAAAGCACCGTCGGCCGCAGCCTTCTCGTAGGCAGCGTTGATGGTCTCCTTCGTGAGGCCCTCGGCCGGCGTGATGATCGTCAGGTCCACGATCGAACCGGTGGGAACCGGAACGCGGTACGACGAACCGCTCAGCTTGCCGTTGAGCTCGGGCAGAACCAGGCCGATCGCCTTGGCCGCACCGGTGGCAGCCGGCACGATGTTCAGCGCGGCAGCGCGAGCGCGGTGCAGGTCACCGTGGGGGCCGTCCTGCAGGTTCTGGTCTGCGGTGTAGGCGTGGGCGGTCATCATGAAGCCGCGCTCGATACCGAAGTTGTCGTTGAAGACCTTCGCGAGCGGCGCCAGGCAGTTGGTCGTGCACGATGCGTTCGAGATGACGTGCATCGTGGCCGGGTCGTACTCGCCGTCGTTCACGCCCATGACGAACGTGCCGTCGACGTCGGTGCCCGGTGCCGAGATGAGAACCTTCTTCGCGCCGCCCGCGATGTGCTTGCTGGCGTCAGCTGCCTTCGTGAAGCGACCCGTGGACTCGATGACGATGTCCACGCCCAGCTCGCCCCACGGGAGGTTCGCGGGGTCGCGCTCTTCGAAGACCTTGATGCTCTTGCCACCGACAGTGATGGAGTCCTCGGTGTACGAGACCTCTTCGCTCAGCCGTCCGCCGACCGAGTCGTACTTGAGGAGGTGGGCGAGCGTCTTGTTGTCGGTGAGGTCGTTCACCGCCACGATGTCGAGGTCCGCGCCCTGCTCCAAAGCTGCGCGGAGGTAGTTGCGTCCGATACGGCCGAAGCCGTTGATACCGATCTTGACAGACACGGTGTCTCCCTGTTTCTCATCGCGCCGAAGCGCCGGGGGTCAGCTCCGGATCGACGACCCGGAGAGGGGTGTCATTTGTGGTGTGTTACAGCAGACAAATGAGGCTGCCGGAGCCCCCGAGCGGGCGAGGGCTCCGCGGCATCCTCACCTGATCATGACCCTAGCAGCAGACCTGCCGTCTTCTCACGAGCCGTGACAAAGCGGTCCTGGACGTTCTGCCAGTTCACGATGTTCCAGAACGCCTTCACGTAGTCAGCGCGGACGTTCTTGTAATCGAGGTAGTACGCGTGCTCCCACACGTCAAGCATGAGCAGCGGAACGCTCGCAGCGGCGAGCTGGCCCTGCTGATCGAAGATCTGCTGAATGACGAGGCGCTCACCGATCGAGTCCCAGAACAGCGCCGCCCAACCCGAGCCCTGCACGCCGAGAGCTGCAGCGGTGAAGTGCGCCTGGAATTTGTCGAACGAGCCGAAGTACTCGTCGATGGCGGATGCGAGCTCGCCGGTGGGCTTGTCGCCGCCATCCGGCGACATGTTCGTCCAGAAGATCGAGTGGTTGGTGTGACCACCCAGGTTGAACGAGAGGTCCTTCTCGAGCTTGTTGACGTTGGCGAGGTTGCCCGAGTCACGCGCCTCGGCCAGCTGCTCGAGCGCCGTGTTGGCACCCGTCACGTATGCCTGGTGGTGCTTGTCGTGGTGCAGCTGCATGATCGTGGCGCTGATGTGCGGCTCGAGCGCAGCGTAGTCGTAGGGGAGGTCGGGCAGGGTGTAGGTGGCCATTCTCTCTTCTCTTCCTGTCGTCGCGGCGCCAGGAATGCCCCGGCGTCGCTGGGGTGACAGTTGTCATCCTAGTGAGGCGCGGCACCCGCTCGGCGGGTCTTGCGCGAGAAGAGAACACGCGTTAAGGGGGCTGGCCCCGCCGGGATGGTCAGTCCAGGGCGCTGGCCGGAACCGCTGATTCCGTTCCGGGAATACCCTCGGCTGCAGCCTTCTTGTCGGCCATCGCGAGAAGGCGACGGATGCGGCCGGCAACGGCATCCTTCGTCAGCGGCGGATCGGCGTGGTGGCCGAGCTCATCGAGACTCGCGTCACGGTGGGCGAGCCGCAGGTCACCGGCCTCGCGCAGGTGATCGGGGATGTCATCGCCGAGGATCTCGAGGGCACGCTCGACGCGGGCACACGCCGCAACCGCGGCCTGGGCAGAACGACGCAGGTTGGCGTCATCGAAGTTCACGAGCCGGTTGACGCCGGCGCGAACCTCGCGGCGCTGTCGCATCTCATCCCAGTGCGCGGCGACCTGGCGGGCTCCCATGACGGCCAGAGCCGTGCGGATGGCATCCCCCTCGCGCACGACGACGCGGGGCGCCCCACGGACCTCGCGCGCCTTCGCCCCGATGCCGAGCCGGTGCGCTGCCCCAACGAGCGCCATGGCGGCTTCAGACGACGGGCACAGCACGTCCAGTGAGGCGGATCGGCCAGGATCGGTGAGAGCACCAGCACCGAGGAACGCCCCGCGCCACACGGCAGCGAGGTCTCCCCGGGACCCGGTCGTGAGCTTGTTCGGCAGCCCCCGCACCGGCCGGCGCCGCTGGTCGAGCAGGCCCGTCTGACGTGCCAGCGTCTCTCCCCCGTCGATGACCCGCACCGCGAACAGCGCCCCCGCTCGTGAGCCGGATCCCTGCGTCTGGACGATCTCGGGCCTCACACCGTAGATTTCCATGAGCTCTCGGGCGACGCGGCGGGCAAGGGCCTCGGAGTCGACCTCAGCCTCGACCGCGACACGGTTGGCGATGGAGTGCAGGCCGCCGGCGAAACGGAGCAGTGATGTCAACTCGGCGATCCGGGCGTTCGGAAGCGGGTCCCGGACCGCAATGAGTTCTGCTTTGACATCGGCCGTCAGCGACACGAGGCTCCTTTCGAGGGTGCCGGCACGGCCGGCGGATGACGCTCTAGCCTACTCGGGCGGGCACCTCGAATTCTCGGCGGTCTCCCGGTCCGGCGCTACTCCCGACCGAGGTCGCGGTGCTTGATGCGAACGGCGACCCCAGCCTCATCGCTCAGCCGTCGGGCAAGCTCTTCGACCACGACCACCGAACGGTGCTTGCCGCCGGTGCAGCCGACAGCGACGACCGAATGCCGCTTGTTCTCGCGCTGATAGCCCTGAAGCACCGGCTGCAAGGCTGCAGCGTAAGCGTCCACGAACTCGCGGGCCCCGGGCTGGGCGAGCACGTAGTCGCGCACCTGCGGGTCCTGCCCCGTGAACGCACGCAGCGAGGGGTCCCAGTAGGGGTTGGGCAGAAAACGCATATCGGCGACCATGTCGGCATCCGTCGGCAGACCGTACTTGAACCCGAAGCTCATGATCGTGAGCATGTGGCGAGCCGCACCCTCATCCGAGAAGAGCTCGAAGATCCGTGTCGCGAGTTGATGCACGTTCAACGACGTCGTGTCCACGACGATGTCGGCGCGCTCTCGAATCTCCGAGAGCCGCTCTCGCTCGGTGCGGATGCCGTCGATGAGGGTGCCCTCGCCCTGCAGCGGATGCGGGCGCCGCACTGCCTCGAACCGCCGGACGAGAACATCGTCTGAGGCGTCGAGGAAGACGATGCGCACGTTGCGGCGCGAGCGCAACTCCCCCACTTCCGCGGGGAGCGCCGTGAACAGATCTCGGCCGCGCACATCGACGACAGCGGCGACCTTCGGCAGCGCGGATGCCGCGATCTCCGACAGCTCGAGCATCGGCTTGAGCATCTGCGGCGGCAGGTTGTCGACGACGTACCAGCCGAGGTCTTCGAGGGCGTTAGCCGCTGTCGAGCGTCCGGCGCCGGACATTCCGGTCAGGATGAGCACGTCGCTGCTGGCGGCTGTCGTCTCATCCATCGCGTCCCCTTGCCCTCCGGTGGCGCTTGTGGCGCGGCCTTGCGGCCCCGCGGTCGTCGGGTGCACGGTGTGCCGCCTGCCAGCGGGTTCCGCGCCCCGCCAGCCTATCGACTTGCCAGGTGCGCGTGGATCGTGGCGGCAAGCTTGGGGCCGACCCCGGGAAGCTCTTGAATCTCCTCGGGAGTCGCGTTCCTGAGCGCGGTCACCGATCCGAAGTGGCGAAGCAGCGCCCGGATGCGGGCCTCACCGAGACCCGGAATCTCGGCGAGCACGGTCTGGATGTCCCGTTTGCGCTTGCCGCGCTGCTTGGTGATGGCAAATCGATGCGCTTCGTCACGCAGTCGCTGCAACAGATAGAGCGCCTCGCTGGTGCGCGGCAGGATCACCGGGTAGTCCTCGCCGGGCAGCCACACCTCTTCCAGACGTTTGGCGATGCCGCACAGCGCGATGTCGGAGTGCCCGGCGTCTGCCAGCGCCCGTGCTGCGGCGTTGACCTGCGGCCTGCCGCCATCGACCACGAGCAGCTGCGGGCGGTAGGCAAAGCGCGGGCGGCTGCGCTCCGTCACGACGGTGCCCTCGGCGGTCGGGTCAGAGCTGACGGCGATCTCATCGGCGTCAGTCTCGCTGGCGCCGCCAGCAACGGTCGCGGCGTCAACGGCCATCGGCGCTGCCCCATCGCGCGCATTGTCGATATATGCGAGTCGGCGCATGAGCACCTGATAGAGCGAATCGGTGTCGTCGGTGGTCTCGGCGACACCGAACGTGCGGTACTGATCTTTGCGCGGCAACCCGTCCTCGAACACGACCATGGAGGCGACCACGTTCGTGCCGCTGAGGTGCGAGACGTCATAGCACTCGATCCGCAGCGGCGCCTCGTCGAGACCCAAGGCCTCCTGCAGGTCGGTCAGCGCCTGAGAACGAGCGACATAGTCGCTCGTTCGGCGCGTCTTGTGCAGCAGCAGCGCTTGCTGCGCATTCAGTGCCGCGTTCTTCATGAGTTCGGCCTTCGCGCCGCGCTGCGCGATCTGAATCGTGACGTTGGTACCGCGCTTCTCGCGAAGCCAGGCCTCCAGTTCTGCGGCATCGTCGGGGAGCGCAGGAACGAGCACCTGACGGGGAATCTCGGCGCTGCCCGACGGACCGTACGTCCGCTGCAGGATCTGGTCGACGAGCTCTCCCCCGCTGATATCCAGTTCCTTCTCGAGCGTCGTCGCCCGCACCCCGCGCACACGACCGCCGCGGATGACGAAGTGCTGCACGGCGGCGGCGAGTTCGTCCTCCGCGATGCCGAACAGGTCGGCATCCGTGTCATCGGGCAACACGAGCGCGCTCTTGTTGAGGACCGCCTCGATCGCCTGAAGCCGGTCGCGGAAGACCGCAGCCGACTCGTAATCCATTGCTGCTGACGCTTCCTTCATCCGGGCCGTCAGCTGCCGGGTGAAGCGCTGATCACCACCGGACATGAACGCGACGAAGTCGTCAACGATCGCGCGGTGCTCCTCGATGGTGACACGACCCGAACACGGTCCGCCGCAGCGGCCGATCTGGCCGGGGAAGCAGGGTCGACCGGTGGCCATCGCCCGCTTGTACGATGAGTCGCTGCAGGTGCGGATCGGGAACACCTTGATCATGAGATCGATGACCTCGTGCACCGCCCACACCTTGGGATAGGGACCGAAATACTTCGCGCCGCGGATCTTGTGGTTTCGCGTCACCATGACCCTCGGAGCCTCATCGGCGAGAGTCACCGCCATGTACGGATAGGACTTGTCATCCTTGTACCGCACGTTGAACGGCGGCGAGAACTCCTGGATCCACATGTACTCCAGTTGCAGGGCCTCGACGTCGCTGCCGACCACCGTCCACTCGACGCCGGTGGCCGTGGTGACCATCCGTCTGGTGCGCTCGTGGAGAGTGTGTAACGGCGCGAAGTAGTTCGAGAGCCTGGCCCGCAGGTTCTTCGCCTTGCCGACGTAGAGGATGCGGCCGGCGTCGTCGCGGAACCGATACACGCCCGGATTGGTCGGGATCTCCCCCGGCGCCGGCCGGTAGGCGAGCTGGGGGTGGGTGGCGCGGGCCACGCTCAACCCGCCTTGCGGGCCGCCGGCGCGTCGTGGGCGTCGAAAAGCTCGGCCAGGAACTGTCCGGTGTAGCTCTCGGGAACCGCCGCGACCTGCTCCGGCGTTCCGGTGGCGATGATCTCGCCGCCGCCCGAACCGCCTTCGGGACCCAGATCGATGATCCAGTCGGCGGACTTGATGACGTCGAGGTTGTGCTCGATCACGATCACCGTGTTGCCCTTGTCGACCAGACCGTTCAGAACCTCCAGGAGGCGACGCACGTCCTCGAAGTGCAGGCCCGTGGTGGGCTCGTCGAGCACGTAGATGCTGCGTCCGTTGCTCCGCCGCTGCAGTTCCGTCGCGAGCTTCACGCGCTGCGCCTCACCGCCCGACAGAGTGGTTGCCGACTGGCCGAGCCGCACGTAGCCGAGGCCCACGTCGACCAGGGTCTTCATATACCGATGGATCGCCTGGATCGGCTCGAAGAAATCGGCTGCCTCGGCGATCGGCATCTCGAGAACCTCGGCGATGTTCTTGCCCTTGTAGTGGACCGCGAGCGTGTCCCGGTTGTAGCGCTTGCCGTGGCAGACCTCGCAGTCGACGTAGACATCGGGCAGGAAGTTCATCTCGATCTTGATCGTGCCATCGCCCGCGCACGCCTCGCAGCGTCCGCCCTTCACGTTGAAACTGAAGCGGCCGGGTTGGTAACCGCGCGCCTTGGCTTCGGGGGTCTCGCTGAAGAGGGTGCGGATGCGATCGAACACGCCGGTGTAGGTGGCCGGGTTCGAGCGGGGTGTGCGCCCGATCGGAGCCTGGTCGACGTGCACGACCTTGTCGAGGTTGTCAAGACCCGTGACGCGCGTGTGCTTGCCGGGAACCGTTCGTGCTCCGTTTAGCCGTGCCGCGAGCACCTGGTAGAGGATGTCGTTGACCAGTGACGACTTGCCGGAACCGCTCACGCCGGTTACTGCCGTGAGGACGCCCAGCGGGAACTGCGCGCTGACCTGTTTGAGGTTGTTCTCACGCGCACCGACGACTTCGAGCATCCGCTTCTTGTCGATCTTGCGGCGCTTGCGCGGCGTCGGGATGCTGCGGCGGCCGGCAAGGTAGTCGCCCGTGATCGAGTCGGAGTCGGCGAGGAGTTCAGCCAGGGGTCCGGAGTGCACAACGTGCCCGCCGTCGACGCCGGCGCGAGGCCCGATGTCGACGATCCAGTCGGCTGCGTGAATTGTCTCTTCGTCGTGTTCGACGACGATGAGGGTGTTGCCGAGCCCCTTGAGCTTCAGGAGCGTCTCGATGAGGCGGCGGTTGTCGCGCTGGTGCAGCCCGATCGACGGTTCGTCGAGCACGTACAGCACACCGGTCAGCCCCGACCCGATCTGGGTAGCGAGGCGGATGCGTTGAGCTTCGCCGCCCGAGAGCGAACCAGCCGAGCGGCTGAGGTTCAGATAGTTCAGCCCGACCTGGATGAGGAATTCGAGGCGCGCGCGGATCTCGCGGAGCACCGCGGCGGCGATCATGGCCTCGCGCTCGGTGAGCTCGAGGGTCGCGAAGTACTCCTGTGCCTCCGCGAGGCTCAGGCGCGAGGCATCCGCGATAGAGCGCCCGTGCACGAGTACTGCGAGGACCTCGGGCTTGAGGCGGTCGCCGTTACAGGCGGGGCAGGGAACCTCCCGCAGGTACTCCGACCAGCGCTGGCGCTGCGTGTCGGACTCGGCCTGCACGTACTGGCGTTCGATGTAGGGCACGACACCCTCGAATCCCGACGTGTACCGCATCTCGCGGCCGTAGCGGTTCTTCCACTTGACGTTGACCTTGAAGTTCTCGCCGTGCAGGACAGCGTTCTGAACCTCCGCCGTGAGCTCCCGCCAGGGGGTGTCCAACGAAAAGCCCAGGTCATCGGAGAGGCCTTCGAGCAGGCGCTCGTAGTACTGGAACAGCCCCTTGCCCTGCGTCGTCCACGGGATGAGGACTCCCTCGCGGATCGAGAGTTCGGGGTCGCCCAGCATGAGCTCGACATCCACCGACATCCGGGTGCCGAGACCGGAGCACGTGGGGCAGGCGCCGAACGGGGCGTTGAACGAGAAGGTCCGCGGCTCGATCTCGGTCAGCTGCAGCGGGTGACCGTTCGGGCACGAGAGCTTCTCGCTGAACGACTGCCACGCGTCGTCGCCCTCTTCGTCGACGAAGTTGACCTGCATGATGCCGCCGGCAAGCCCGAGCGCCGTCTCGACGGAGTCGGTGACGCGGCTCAGGATGTCGGGGCCGGCCACGAGACGGTCGACGACGACCGCGATGTCATGCTTGTAGCTCTTCTTGAGGGTGGGTGGCTCGGCGAGCTGGATGAGGTCGCCGTCGACGACAGCTCGGGCGTAGCCCTTCGCGGAGAGCTCTTTGAAGAGGTCGACGAACTCCCCCTTCTTCTGGCTCACCACGGGCGCGACGATCTGATACCGCGTGCGCTCGGGCAACTCCATGAGCTGGTCGGCGATCTGCTGCACCGTCTGGCGCTGGATCTGCGCACCGCACTCCGGGCAGTGGGGTACCCCGATCCGGGCCCACAGCAAACGCATGTAGTCGTGGATCTCGGTGATCGTGCCGACAGTGGAGCGCGGGTTGCGGTTCGTTGACTTCTGATCGATCGAGACCGCGGGGCTCAGCCCCTCGATGAAATCGACGTCGGGCCGGTCGACCTGACCCAGGAACTGGCGCGCGTAGGAGCTCAGCGATTCGATGTAGCGACGCTGCCCTTCGGCGAAGATCGTGTCGAACGCGAGGCTCGATTTTCCGGACCCCGACAACCCGGTGAACACGACGAGTGAGTCGCGAGGGATGTCGAGATCGACGTCCTTGAGGTTGTGGACGCGGGCGCCGCGAACACTCAGTGTTCCAGTGCTGTGGGCATGCGAAGAGACGGGGACGATGGGCACCCGTCAAGTGTAGGTGTGGCCTCCGACATCGGCTCCGGAGCGCGCTTCAGGCGTACCGCGACCCCGGCATTTCGGTCGCGTCTTTGTGTCGCCTCCGTGCCGTGTGACACGCATCACGACGCGACCGAACGTGGAATCCCGACTTTCGGTCGCGCCTTCTTGCGGGTCGGTCGCCTTATCATCCGCAAAACGGCGCCACCGAACCTAGATGGGAGCTGGAGTTGGAACTCAGGGGCAGTGCATGAGGGGCTTGTCGCCTGACCTGTCGAACGTGTGGCGATTCATCGGCTGGTGGCAGAGCGGGCACGCGCGCTCGGCACGCTCCTCGGCGCTCGGCCCCGGTTCCAGCGGGCTCACCTGAGGCGGGCCGGCCACGCGGATGAGGTTGGTGTTGAACCAGGTGTACCAACCGCCTGCCTCGCGCACTCGCTCACGGAGCGGTCGCTTCGGCGCCTCATTCGTTCGTGTCATGATGTTTAGTGTACTAACGGATTGCTAGACTGGCCACATGTCCGACGAGGAAGATCTGCTGAAGCTCGACAACCAGGTGTGCTTCGCACTGGTGACGGCCGCACGAAACGTCGTGTCGATCTACCGTCCGATCCTCGAACCGCTCGGGCTGACGCATCCGCAGTACCTCGTCATGCTCGCATTGTGGGAGCAATCACCCAGATCACTGGGCGAGCTCGCCGAGGAACTCGCGATGGAGCCCGCGACCCTCTCCCCCCTCGTCAAGCGCCTCGAAGCGCAGGGCCGTGTGACACGCACCCGGCGACCGGAGGACGAGCGGGTGCTCGACATCGGGCTGACAGCTGAAGGCCGCGCGTTGCGCGAGGATGCCCTCGAGGTTCCGCGCCGCATCATGGCCGTCACCGGGCTGGGGGTCGAACAGCTCAAGGAGCTGCGCGACGGACTTCAGCCGTTCGCAGGCCGGATGCCGAACCTGGCCGGTTAGGGCATCCGTCGGACGGCTTGGCGTGCCGTGCCCCCATACGCGGTCGCAACGGCGCACGAAGAGGATGACCTATGGGTCGACGAACCTCATCACGATCCGATCGTGACGCGACCGGCAGCATCTAGTGGCCAGGCGGGGTTGTGCGCGACCTCCCACGGGTGGCCGTCGGGATCGATGAACACTCCCGAGTAGCCACCCCAGGGCGTCGGCGCACCGGCACGTGTGACGCGCGCGCCGGCCGCCGCGGCATCCGTGAGAGTCGCATCGACCTCCTCGGGTGATCGCACATTGTGAGCGAGGGTCACGCCGCCCCATCCACCGCCGTCGGTGACCGCAGAGTCTGCGGCGAGCTTCGCCCGGCTCCAGATGGCGAAGGCCATGCCGTCGAGCTGGAAGAACACAACCTCCCGGGAACCGACCCGGGATGCGGCTCCCACCCGAGCCCGCGATAGAACGCGATCGCGCGCTCGAGGTCCGAAACCCCGAGGGTGATCAGGCTCAGTCGTTGCTCCACATCCGCTCCGTTTCTATCCGTGAGCTCGCGGCCAGCTCGGCGGCGTCAGGCGTGACCTGCCCGCTCCATGGCTCGCAGTTCCTTCTTCAGGTCTTGCAGTTCATCACGCAGGCGGGCCGCGAGCTCGAACTTCAGTTCCCCGGCCGCGGCCAGCATCTGGTCGGAGAGGTCGCTGATCATCGCTTCGAGCTGCGTCGCACCCTCGGCGGCGATCCCCTCGCGACGCAGGTTCGGGGTGGGGCTCTTGCCCTTGCCGTTCTTGGATGCGGCGGCATCCTTGCGGTTCAGCATCGCCTTCGTGTCGGCGCCCTCGCGGATCAGTGCATCGGTGATGTCGGCGATCTTCTTGCGAAGCGGCTGCGGGTCGATGCCGTGCTCTTTGTTGTACGCGATCTGCCTCTCGCGCCGGCGGTCGGTCTCATCGATCGCTGCGCGCATCGAGTCGGTGACCGTGTCGGCGTACATGTGCACCTGGCCGGACACGTTTCGGGCGGCGCGACCGATCGTCTGGATGAGGGACGTGCCCGATCGCAGGAACCCCTCTTTGTCGGCATCCAGGATCGACACGAGTGAGACCTCGGGAAGGTCCAGTCCCTCGCGAAGCAGGTTGATGCCGACCAGCACGTCGTAGACGCCGGCGCGGAGCTCACTGAGCAGTTCGACGCGGCGGAGGGTGTCGACGTCCGAGTGCAGATACCGCACGCGCACGCCGTGCTCGCCGAGGAAGTCGGTGAGTTCCTCGGCCATCTTCTTGGTGAGGGTCGTCACGAGGACTCGCTCGTCGCGCTCGACGCGGACGCGGATCTCTTCGAGGAGGTCGTCGATCTGTCCCTTGGACGGCTTGACGACGATCTCGGGGTCGACGAGGCCGGTAGGACGGATGATCTGCTCGACGACCCCGTCAGCGATCCCCATCTCGTACCGCCCGGGAGTCGCAGACAGATAGACGGTCTGCCCGACGCGGTTCTTGAACTCATCGAAGCGCAACGGGCGGTTGTCGAGCGCTGACGGCAGCCGAAAGCCGTGGTCGACGAGGGTGCGCTTGCGGGAGGCATCCCCCTCGTACATTGCGCCTATCTGCGGCACGGTGACGTGCGACTCGTCGATCACGAGCAGGAAGTCGTCGGGGAAGAAGTCGAGCAGCGTGTGGGGCGGCTCCCCCGGCTGGCGACCGTCGAGGTGCCGCGAATAGTTCTCGATGCCCGAACAGAAGCCCAGTTGTTGCAGCATCTCGAGATCGAAGGTGGTGCGCATCCGCAAGCGCTGGGCCTCGAGCAGCTTCTGCTGGGACTCGAGTTCTTTCAGACGCGATGCGAGCTCGTCTTCGATCGTGCCGATCGCACGCTGCACGGTCTCGGTTCCTGCCACGTAGTGCGAGGCCGGGAAGATCGGCACCGAATCCATCTTCTGGATGACATCGCCGGTGAGCGGATGCAGCAGGTAGAGCGCCTCGATCTCGTCGCCGAACAGCTCGATGCGGATGGCGTACTCCTCGTACACCGGGATGATCTCGATCGTGTCACCACGGACGCGGAAGTTGCCGCGGGAGAAGTCGACGTCGTTGCGGTTGTACTGCATCGCGATGAACTTGCGGATGAGGGCGTCGCGGTCATACCGCTCCCCCACCTGCAGCGCGACCATCGCCCGCAGATACTCCTCGGGAGCACCGAGACCGTAGATGCACGACACTGTCGAGACCACGACGACGTCGCGGCGTGAGAGCAGCGAGTTGGTCGTCGAGTGACGAAGGCGCTCGACCTCGGCGTTGATCGACGAGTCCTTCTCGATGAACGTGTCGGTCTGCGGCACGTACGCCTCGGGTTGGTAGTAGTCGTAGTACGACACGAAGTACTCGACGGCGTTGTTCGGCATGAGTTCGCGGAACTCGTTGGCCAGCTGCGCGGCGAGGGTCTTGTTGTGGGCGAGCACGAGAGTCGGTCGCTGCACCTGCTCCACGAGCCAGGCCGTGGTCGCGGACTTACCCGTTCCCGTCGCGCCCAGCAGCACGACATCCGTCTCGCCCGCATTGATGCGCGCTGCGAGCTCGGCGATCGCCTGCGGCTGGTCACCCGAGGGCGCGTACTCGCTGACGACTTCGAAGGGCCTGACGGATCGCGTGGTCTGCACCTCTCCAGGGTAGGCGCGCCCTCGGACATCGGGACCGTGCCCACGTCCCGGATCCGAGTTCGGGACGAGGACGGTGCAGGCAGGAGGAAGGATGCCTACCCTGGAGGGGTGCTCGAGTTCTTCGTGGGATCCGGTCTTGCCGCAGCGGCAGGCCTGAACGCGTGGATGCCGCTCCTGGTGCTCGGGCTCGCCAACCGCTTCTTCGACGCGATCGAGCTCCCGGCCTCATGGGCGTGGCTATCCAGCGATCTCGCCCTCTGGATCATCGGCGCCCTGCTCGTTCTGGAGATCGTCGCCGACAAGGTCCCGGTGGTCGATTCCATCAACGACGCGGTGCAGACGGTCATCCGGCCCGCCTCCGGCGGGATCGCTTTCGGTGCCGGAGCGAGCGCCGAGACCGTGCGGGTGGATGATCCGAGCGCGTTCTTCGCGAATCAGAACTGGGTGGCGATCGGCATCGGCGTCGCGATAGCGCTCGCCATCCACGTGGTGAAGGCATCCGTTCGGCCCGTCGCGAACGCGGCGACGGCGGGCGTCGCGGCCCCGATCGTGAGCACCGCCGAGGACGTGTCGAGCCTCGCACTCTCGGTCTTCGCGATCGTGCTGCCGATCGTCGGGTTCCTCTTGCTGATCGGCGTGATCGTGACGGCGATCGTGTGGATCCCGCGCTGGCGACGTCAGCGCGACCGACGGGCGGCGATCCGCAACGGCAACGCCTCCCAGAGCACGTCGACCTGATCGCGGGTCTGCGCGAGGGTCCCCGCGGTGTCGATCACGACGTCGGCGATCGCGAGCCGCGCCTCGTCGGGCACCTGTGAGGCGATCCGGGATGCAGCATCCTGCCGGCTCATGCCGCGCAGGTCGACGAGGCGTTGTTCGCGCACCTCGGCGGGAGCATGGGCGACGACGACGAGCTCCCACGGATCGTCGACCCGCGCCTCCACCAGCAGCGGCACGTCGTACACGACGACGGCGTCGGGGTCCGCCGCGAAGGCCTCCCCGAAGCGGCGGGCAGACTCGTCCCGCACCGCCGGGTGGACTATCGCATTGAGTGCGGCAAGTCGATCGGGGTCGCCGAACACGAGGGCACCCAGCGCCGGACGGTTCAGCGATCCGTCATCAGAGAGGATGCCGTCACCGAACTCGTCGGCGATGCTGTAGAGCACCGGCGACCCGGGTCTCTGCACGTCCCGCACGATCTGATCGGCGTCGACGATCACGGCGCCGAGCTCGGCAAGACGGGCCGCGACCGTGGATTTGCCTGCGGCGATCCCTCCGGTCAGGGCGATCAGCGGCACGATCAGCTCCCCGCCGGCGCCACTGTCGGCGTGTCGGGAGTGGTGGATCCGGGAACCACAGGGGTGGTGGATCCGGGAGAGACAAGGGCGATCGCGCCGGTCGGGTTCGCCTGCGAGGGTTCGGCGATCAGCACCGAAATGTCTCCCGACTTGGCTGAACGGGTGGATGCCGCATCGGCCGCGTCGATGAGGGTGCAGGCGTCGTAGCCGAAGTCGTGAGTGACCGCGACGCCGATTCCGACGACGGGCACGACGGAGTCCGGAACGGTCCGGAGGGCCTCGAACACGGCGGAGGCGAGTCGGGATGCCTGACGGCGCGCTTCATTCGCGTCCCAGGCCGTGTCGCACACCCACAGCAGCGTGGCCCCGTCGTCGCCGATGACCGCGAGGGGTTCGACGGTTCGTCGTACCGCGTCGCGTGCGGCGACGGCGACATTGCGTCCGACCTCGTTGCCGAAGGCTTTCGCGATGAAGGGAAGGTCGTCGATGCGCATCGCGATGACACCGACGCCGATGCCCTTCTCGGAGGCGCGTTCGAGCACGTCGGTGATCGTCGCTCGGAACTGCGGCTCGGTGAGGATGCGGTCCGCTCCATCGGCTCCGACGAGGTTCGTGTACCCGCGGGTGCCGGCGCGTCCGGCTCGCAGGATGGAGGTGACGATCGCGGCGGTGATCACGAGCGCGATCGTCACGAAGCTGGACGGGATGGTCGAGAACCACGCCTGGAAGACCGGGTCGTCGGGGCCGAGCATGAGGAAGGCGATGGCCCTCACCGCCGTGTAGACGGCCTCGACAGCCAGCACGACCCCGAGCGCGATCGTCGTACGGGTCTGGGCCAAGCGGGCACGACCTGTTTCCCATACCGCGAGTGACGCGAGCACGGTGAGCGCCGCGTACATCCAGACGACGCCGGCCCAGTCCCCGCCGTCCGGACCGGCCGCGGCGACCGCGACGAAGGCGATCGTCATGCCGACACCGACGGTCACGTACGCCCAGCCGATGCGGTGCCCGTTGTAGCTGCGGCAGCCGATCCAGATGAACCCGGTGGCGGCGACGAACGCGGCGTTACCCGCGGCGACCGCGATCCACCCGCCCCCGGCTGCCCAGACCGCGTAGGCGACGGTGGTCAGGATGCCGGCAAGAAACGCGATCGACCAGTGCCGCCCCGACACCTCGTCGCGGCGGATGAGCGTCTCCGACACGTAGATGACTCCGACGATCAGCACCACTGCCGCCGTCATGACGCTCACCGAGAAGAGGTCGAGGGTCATCCCGTTGCCTCCATGTCGGAGCGTCCCGCGGTCGTGACCGCACCCGACATGTCGAGTGCTTCTTCGGGGTCGATCGGTGGCAGCATGACATCGACCTTCGCGGGGAGACGGACCAGGAACGCCGACCCGACGCCCTGCTCGCTGCCCACGATGATCTCGCCGCCGTGCGCACGAACGATGTCGCGGCAGATCGCGAGGCCCAGGCCTGTGCCGCCGACGTCGGTTCGGGCCCGGAAGAAGCGCCGGAACAGACGATTCTGGTCATCCGGCGTCAGTCCGATGCCGTCATCGCGGACGAGGAGATAGGACGCCACGTCATCGCCGTAGACGGCCAGCTGCACGGAGCCGCCTTCACGCCCGTACTTGATGGCGTTGCTGATGAGGTTGTCGGCGACCTGCCGCATCCGCGCCGGGTCGACGTACGCGTCGGTGGGCTGCACGTCGTCGGTGAAGATCGTGATCCGCCGCTCCAGCGCGCTCGGCTCCCACGCGGCTGCCGCCGCGAGCACCAGATGCTGCAGGTCGACGTTCTGGGGGGAGACCGTCACATCCACCGTCGACTTCGACGACGACGTCGCCGAGAGGATGTCGGAGATGATCTGGATCATCCGTTCCGCGTTCTGCGTGGCCACATCCAGGTCACCGCGGACCTTCTCGGGGATGCCGTCAGTCTCCAGAGCGAGGTCGAGATAGCCGATGATGGCGGTCAGCGGCGCGCGAAGCTCATGCGAGACCGACGCCACGACGTTGTCACGCGCCTGCAGGGCAGTGCGCTCGGAGGTGACTTCGCGAGAAATCACGACCGCCCCGGCGTCGCCGCCCTGGGTATCGCGAAGACGCCGAGCCGTGACGCTGAGCGCACGCCGCGTGGTGTCTGGAGCGCCGAACCACACGATCTGGTTGTCGAACACATCGCCACGCCGGGCACGGGCAACAGGGCTTCTTTCCGCGTCGAGGGGCGTCTGTCCGTCAGCGTCGAATGCGGGCAGGCGGTCACGACCGTCGAGGTCAATGAGCGCATGCTGCATGCGCTCATTGGCCTCGTTGACGATCGTGACCCGGTCATCAGCGGATATGAGAATCACACCGAAATCGACCGAGTCCAGCACCTGGGTCAGCAGTTGCTCTTGGTGCTGCGTGCGCTCCAGACTCTGGCCCAGCACGAGCGCCTGCTTGTCCAGGAGCGAGCGTTGGGCGGCGAATCGGCGCACGCTGAGGTACGCGCCGGTGGAGACTGCCAGAACCACGATCGGCATGAGCAGCAGCGCGAAGCTGAACGCCGACTCGTTCCCCGAGACGATCACCCACCAGTACGCGACCCAGACGAAGAGGTTCGCTGCGACGTAGCCGGCCAAGCCCAGGGACGCCGAGAGCCACATGACGGGGAACAGCCACAGCAGCGCGAGTCCCGACTCGGGGAAGGCGACCCGCATCAGCATGATCGCGACGATGTCCAGCACCGGGATGACGCCGACTGCCCACGGGGAGAGCCGGTTCCAGGGAACGAGCATCGTCACGACCGCGAGGACGAACACCATCCCGACGCCGGTGAAGAACATCGTGAGGTCTCCGGGGATGCGGGCGATCACCGCGAAGGCCGTGACCGCCAACGCAACGACGGTGAGCATCAGTTGCTGCAGCACTGCCACGCGGGCCTGCGTCCCGTCGTGCTTCAGGGTCAGCTCCGCCGCGAGTGCACCCCACAGCGTGTTGCGTCGTCCAGAGCGGCTCTCGCCTCGGCGCACAGAGCTGGTGTCCACCTTCCCCATGAATGAACGTTATCGCGCGGGCGCGGGCACGAAGTCCTCCGCGCGCCGCTCGATCAGAAACCGAAGTCGCCGAAGTCCCCGAATCCACCGTCGGCGAAGCCCGCGTCCCCGCCTCCGGCGGCATCGCTCCACCCGGTATCGGCCCCGGTGTCGGCAGCGGTATCGGCGGGTGCGGCATCCGCGGCCCCCGCGTCGGCGGCGAACATGGGAGCCATGAACGCCGACACGAGCGCGGAGCCGATGACGTACCCCGCGACGGTGCCCAGCAGAGACGAGCCCACCATGGAGCCGAAAGATGGGCCCTGGCGCTGGCCACCGAGAGTGCGCTCCATAGCGCCCGGGTTCATGTATTCCGCGCGGGTGGCGGCTCGGGCCATGTCGTTCGGGTCGGCTGACCGCGGCCGCTCGGATGCCGGGAGCGTCGCGGTCATGTCGGCCAGAACCTGCTGGCGCTGCGGCTCGGTGAGCTTCGCGAAGGCTTCGGCGTGGACCTGCTCGATCGTCTCGGGCGGCGCGGTGCGCAGCAGGTACCGGTAGCGCTCGATCGCGAGCTCGTCTTCGCTCTTGGGCGGCGTGGTGGACGGATAGCCGGCGGCGCGCGGCGAGGCGGGCTGCTGAGCGTATGGCTGCCGGTGCTGGGGCTCGGTGCCGAAGAGTCGGTCAAGGAATCCCATGGTGTCCTCCGTGGTGTCGGGTTCGGGGACTCTTGACGTTATCGAGGGCAGCTTTGCGACCGCTGTGAGGTGGGGGGCGTCCTCACTCCGCCGGCGGAACCCCCGGTTCGCCGATCGAGAGCATGAGACGGTTCGCCCAGTTGAAGAAGGCGCCCGACAGGATCGTGTCGAGCACCTCCAGGTCGTCGAGTCCCGCAGCCTCGAGGCCCGCGATCTCATCGGCCCCGAACTCGGCGGGCGTGGCCGTGAGCGCGACCGTGGCGTCGACGATCGCATCCCAGCGCGGGTCGATCCGCGTCGAGACACCCTCGTCGAGCAGACGCTGCACGTCTTCGCGCCTGCCGGAGTACTGCGTCGTAAACGCCGAGTGCACTGATGCGCAGTAGACGCAGCCGTTGAGGCGGGATGCCGCGGTCGCGGCGAGCTCCCGCTCGGCACGGGGCAGCCCGGCATCCGTGTTCAAGAAGATGTCGAGGTCAGTCTTGGTGCGCTCCCGCAGGATGTCGGGGTCGCGCACGAGCAGCCGGAAGTACGGGTTCTTGACGCGCGAGCGCTGGACGAGCGCTTCGTAGTGGTGGTCGGTGACCTCGTCGATCGGCAGCGGCTCGACCCACGGCACCCAGTCGAGGGTGTCCTGCGTGAAACGGGTGGGCGCGACGAGATCGGCGGGGGCGGGGATGATGGCGCTCATCGGCCGGCTCCTTCCGTGACGGATGCGGCACGCGTCGCCTGCAGGGCAGTGAGCCCCGCGACGACCCGCAGCTGGAACGCGAGGAATGCGACCAACTGAGACAGGGTGACGATGCCGGTGGCGCTCCACCCGGCATCCTCGAGGCGACGCAGGTCGTCGGGGGCGGCATCGCGCGGGTGCAGCGTCAGTAGATGTGCGTGTTCGAGGGCGGCGGCGAGTCGGTCGCCGAGCACGTAACTGGCGGCGACGTCGGTGATCTCGAAGCGCGGGCCCGGGACGCTCTCGGGGGCGTTGTCGGCGGTGAAGTTCCCGTAGGGGCCGACGGGGGCAAGCTCCTGGGCGGATGCTGCGAGCTCGAGGACGGTGGCGGCGATGCGCTCGTCGTCCTCCCCCTCGAGCCGCGCGCGGTAGTGGGCCACAGCGGATTCCTGCCGGTGCAAAGACGCGACGAAGGTCGCGATCGCGGCGCGCTCCGGGATGCTCGCGTGCGACGCATCCGCGGGCGCGAAGAGCGCGTCGTAGCTCCCCTGCGCATGCGTGCGCGATTCGGGACGGCGGGCCCGCAGCTCGTCGAGGGGGGAACCCGGCGCGATGCCCGCGAGGGTGTCGATGACGTCGGTGGTCGACATGCGTGTCCTTTCGTGCGGTCAGGCGGTAGTTTGGCCGAGGTAGGCCTCACGTACCTGCGGGTTGGCGATCAGTTCGGATGCGGCACCCTCGAGGCGCACGGTGCCCCCGGCGAGCACGTAGCCGCGATGGGCGATCGAGAGGGCGAGCTCTGCGGCCTGCTCGACCATGAAGACGGCGACGCCGCGCTCGGTGTTGATGCGCTGGATCGTGTCGAGCACCTGGTCAACGATGATCGGCGCGAGCCCCATGGTGGGTTCGTCCATGCAGATCAGGCGCGGGCGCGACATGAGGGCGCGCGCGAACGCGAGCATCTGCTGCTCGCCGCCCGACATCGTGCCGGCCTCCTGCGTGCGCCGCTCGGCGAGGCGCGGGAACAGGTCGTACTGGTTGTCGAGGTCTTCGCGCAGGGCGCGCGCGCCGCCGCGGCGGGTGTGGGCTCCGACGAGAAGGTTCTCTTCGATCGTCATCTCGGGAAAGACGCGGCGTGCCTCAGGCACGCTCGCGATCCCGGCACGCACGACATCGGCTGTCGTGTCGCCCAGGATGCTGCGTCCGTCGAACCGGATCTCGCCGCTGCGGGGCTTCACGAGGCGCAGGATCGTCTTCATCGTCGTGGACTTGCCCGAGGCGTTGCCGCCGAGCAGCGACACGATCTCGCCCTCGTGGATGCGGTAGCTGACGTCCTGCAGTGCGTGGAACTCGCCGTAGTAGACGTTGACGCTCTGTACGTCCAGGAGGGGCGCCGCCGACGGCGCGTTCTCGGCGCTCATCGCGCGTCTCCTTCCGTGGGCGGGGTCGGTTCGTCCCCGGTCTGCGCGGGTTCGACGGTGGTCGGGGCGGGATCCTCGATCGCGTCCTCGATGTGGTGAGTGCGGGCGACCACCGTGCCGCGGCGCGACCCGAGGTACGCGGCGATTACGGCGGGGTCGTTCTGCACCTGGTGCGGCGTTCCCTCCGCGATGATGCGGCCGCCGTCCATCACGATCACGCGGTCCGAGATCGTCATCACGAGCTCGAGCTTGTGCTCGACGACGACCATCGTCTGCCCCTGCGCCTTGAGCTCGAGCAGTTGGTGCATGACTTCCTTGGTCTCGGAGACGTTCATCCCGGCGGTCGGTTCGTCCAGCAGCAGCAGGCGAGGGTCGGATGCGAGGGCACGCGCGATCTCGGTGCGCCGACGGTTCGCGTACGACAGGGTCGCGGCGGGGTCGTTGCGGCGGGCGGTGAGCCGCGTCGCGAACCGTTCGAGCTGCGCCGTGACGCGGGCATCGAGGTCGGCAGCCTCGCGCCGCTGCGCAGGGGTGCCGACGATCGCGAGCACCGTCTCGACGATCAGCGCGATCCACCGCAGCACGGGGATGCGGCGCAGCCGCGGCAGCGGTGCGGATGCCCGCACGAGCGGAGTCTGACCGACGAGCACGTTCTCTTCGACGGTGGCGTTGCCGAAGACGCGGCCGTTCTGGAAGGTACGGCGCAGGCCGGCGCGCGCGATGACGTCGGGGGTGCGTCCCGCGATGTCGGTCTGGCCGAGCACAACGTCGCCGCGGTCGGGGCGCAGCTCACCCGCGAGCAGGTTGATCGTGGTCGTCTTGCCGGAACCGTTGGGTCCGATGATGCTGACGACCTCCCCGGGCGCGACGTGGAACGAGATCCCGTCGACGGCGGCGAGGGCGCCGAACGACTTCGCGAGGTCGGTGACCCGCACGAGCGGTGTCGTGGCCGCGCTCATGAGCGGGTCTCCTCTCCCCCGTCGGTACCGGTTCGGTCGGCAGGGCCGGTTCGTGCGCGACCGGCGGGCGTGAGGGTTCCCACGAGCCCCGCGGACGCCGACTGCTCGGCGACCACCGGGGTGCCGGCATCCGCGCGACGAAAGAGCCGCGCGAACGGCAGCGGAAGGGTCCAGATGCCCTGGGGGCGGAACCAGATCAGCAACAGCAGCACGACGCCGTAGATGAGCAGCCGCGTCTCGCTCGCGACCCGGAACAGTTCGAGGCCGCCGACCAGAACGATCGAGCCGAGCACCGCTCCGAACGGGCGCAGCATGGAGCCCAGCACGGCGATGATGACGATCTGGAACGACAGGTTCGGGTTGAAGATCTTGGGCTCGACGAACCCGAATTGCGCCGCCCAGAACGCGCCGGCGACACCGGCGATGAACCCGCCGATCCCGAACGCGAGGGACTTGTACTGCGGGGTCGCGATTCCCGCGGATCGTGCGGCAACCTCGTCGTCGCGGATCGCGCGCCACGTCAGGCCCAGGTGCGATCGTCCGAGGCGGTGGACGAGCAGGATGAGCACGAGCAGGATGCCGAGGCCGAGCGCATAGAACTGGGTGGTCGAGGAGATCTGGATGCCGAAGATGTCGGGCAGGGGGATCTGCGCGATGCCGCTGCCGCCACCGGTGATCGGGGTCGCGACCAGCAGCACCGCCGAAATGGCAGCGCCCGTGGCGAGGGTCGCGATGGCGGGATAGTGCCCCGACAACCGCCACGAGGGGGCGTTGAGCACGGCGATGAGCACCGCGGAGACGAGTCCCGCGAGTGGGGCCGCGATAAGGAACGGGATCCCGGCATCCTTCGTCAGCATCGCCGCCGCATACGCTCCCAGGGCTACCGGTCCCGCCTGGCCGAGCGAGAGCTGCCCGGCAGCGCCGCCGATCACCGTCATCGACAGGGCGATCATCGCGAAGGCGAGGATCTGCACGCCGATCTGCACGGCGTAGCCGTCGAAGACGCCCGGGATCGTCGGGATGAGCGCGAGTGCGATCAGCACCGCGACCTGCCAGCGCCGCATGACGACGGGACGGGCCTGGGCGAAGAAGGTCCCGGTGAGCGGTTCGCGGCGCACGGTCTTCTTGCCGAGGATGCCTTCCGGTCGGATCCACAGCACGAGAAGCAGTGCGCCGAACGTGATGAGCTGGCGGGCCGAGTCACCCCACAGGCCCACGCCGAAGGCTTCGGCAACACCGAGCACGAGTCCGCCGATGACGGCTCCGAGGAGCGATCCGAGCCCGCCGATCGCGGCGGCGGCGATACCGGCGAGTCCGATCTGGAAGCCCTGCGTCGGGGCGATCGTGGTGAAGTACGCGGCAACGAGCACACCCGCGAGCCCGCCGAGGGCAGCCGAGACCATGAACGCGATCGACTGCACGCGCGCGACCGGCACGCCCATCTGCGCCGCGGCCTCGCGGTCTTGAGAGGTGGCCCGGATCGCGCGTCCGATCTTTGAGTAGCGCAGCACGCCGGCGAGCACGAGCATGAGCGTCACGCTCGTGACCAGGATGACGACGTCGATGAGCCGCAGCGTGATGCCGCCGATCTGCCACGTGATGTCGGGAAGACCCGAGTCGAACCGGCGCACCTCGGGCCCGAAGACGATCTGGGTGAGGTTGTCGAGGATGATCATCACCGCGATCGTGGCGAGCACCGCCGCGATCGGCGCCTTGCCCGCGAAGGGGCGGACCGCGACGAGGTTGATGAGCCACCCGAGGGCCGCGGTGACGGCGATCGCCGCGAGGGCGCCGAGCCACAGCGGCATCCCGAGGTTCGACGTGACGACCCACCCGACCATGGCTCCCACGGCGAACAGCGACCCGTGCGCGAAGTTCACGACGTTCGCGACGCCGATCACGAGCGAAAGGCCCAACGCCACCAGGGCGTAGGCGTTTCCGTTGATGAGGCCGGCGATGAGCAGGTCGAACACGGGGCTCCAGAGGTCGGGACGGGTCGGTGCGAGTCGGGAGGGGCTGATGCCGAAATGCGGACGACCGGATGACCGAGGCCCTAGTGCTTAGGGAGTAGGGCCCCGGTCATCCGGTGTGGGCTCAGCCGACCTGGTCGGTAAGCACGAACTGTCCGTCCTCGACGACCAGCCACTGGAAGCGCGGGCGGTCGATACGACGCTCGTCGTTGTAGGTGGCGGTGCCATAGATGATGGACGGGATATCGGTGCCGTCGCGCAGGGCGTTGCGGATGCCCTCACGGTCGAGGGTCTCGGCGTTCTCGGCCGCCCACGCCAGTTGCTTCAGACCGTCGTAGGCGTACGCGGCGAACAGGTTGGGCGCGTGCCCGAACTCCTCGGTGTAGGCGGTCACGAAGCTCTCGACCGCCGGGTCGTCGGACTCGGGGTAGAACGTCGTGTCGACGTACACACCCTCGGCGGCACCCTGGGCCAGATCGAGGAACTCGGCGGAGTAGTTGGACCCCACGGCGAGGAACGGAACGTCCAGGCCCGTCCGCTCGGCCTGCTGCACGAGGAGGGCGGTGGTGCCGTAGTACGTGTAGAAGATCACGACGTCGGGGGCCGCGTCGCGGGCCTGCACGAGCTGCGGGCGGAAGTCGGTCGAGGTCTCTTCGACGGGCGAGCTGTAGACGATCGTGTCGCCGTTCTGCTCAGCCTGATCCTGCAGCACCTCGAACGCCGTGTTGCCCCAGTCGGTGTTGAGGTAGAAGACGGCGATGTTCGAACCGATCTCGTGAGCGGCATCCTCGATGACCCGGGCCTCGACTGCCTGCGTGACGGACGGGCTGAAGATGTAATCGCCGGTCGCGGTGAACTCGGGATGCGAGTTGGTGATGCCCAGCTGCAGCAGACCCGCGCGCTGGTAAATCGGGCTCGCGACCATCGAGGTGGCCGACGAGAAGTCACCCAGCACCGCGAGGACCGAGTCGTCGCTGACGAAGCGCTGCGCGATCGTGGTGGCCTGGCTCGCCTCGCCCTGGCTGTCTTGGAAGTCGATCTGCACCTCGCGGCCGTTGACGCCGCCGGCGCCGTTGATCTCGTCGAGGGCGATCGCAAAGCCTTCCTGCCAGTTCTCGCCGTACTCGGCCTGGTTGCCGGTCAGGGGACCCGAGACGCCGAAGACGATCGGTTCGGTGCTGTCGGCATCCGTACCTCCGCTGCTGGAGGCGCAGCCTGCCGCGACGAGTGCTGTCGCGGTGAGGGCGGCGGCTGCCGCAAGGGTGCGCGTGCGCAGATTCATGCTGACTCCTGGTGAGAAGGGATGCTGTGGCGCCGTGGAATACGGACACTGCCGCTTTCGTCGTGAAGCGGCCTGGCTATCTTGCGCTCCGGCCGCCGAGATCACGCAGTCGGGCCGTCATGAAGCGAAGCATTTCGTCACATTCATCCGATTCGACTGTCACAGATCGCGCTTCATGCGGCGTCCAGACGACCGTTTGTGACAGCCGAATTCGCGTTTCGGCCCGGAGTTGCCTAGACACGAAGGTATGTCTGCCACCTCCGCGATCGCGCTCGTCGGCGGGGGGCCGCGCGGCGTCTCGCTGCTCGAGCGCGTCGTCTCGGCGCTCGCCGAACTCGCGGACCCCGACGCGACCCGCATCGACGTGTACCTGATCGACGATGTCGAGGTGGGCGCGGGCCGAGTGTGGCGCACAGACCAAACGCGCGAGCTGTGCATGAACACCCTCGCGGATGCCGTGACGCTCTTCACCGACGACTCGGTGCAGATGGTCGGCACCGTGCGACCCGGTCCGACGCTGTACGAGTGGGCGATCCTCGCTGCCCACGCCGAGGCGCCGGATGCGCGGACGGCCGAGATCGTGGCGGCCATTCCTGCGCCGCGTCGGGCGGGATTCGCCGAGGCGCCGGTGCGCGCCGGTTTCGCGTCGGACTACGCGGGCGAACTCGGGGCGCTGCGCCCAGAGTCGCATCCCAGCCGGTCGCTGTACGGCGAGTACATCGCCTGGGCGCTCGCGCGCGTCATCCGTGTGGCGCCGGACGGTGTCCGGGTGCACACGCACACCGGGCGCGTGAGGGCGATCGTCGAACGCGGCGGACGTCAGGAGCTGCAGATCACGGATGCCGAGGGCGGCGCGACCGAGATCACCGTCGATGCCGTGGTGTTGGCGACAGGGTGGCTGGCGAACCTGCCGACCGCCGAGGAGCGGCAGCTGTCGGCATCCGTCTCGGCTCGACCCGAGCTCGTGTGGGTGGCACCCGGAAACCCCGTCGACCAGGATCTCTCACGCGTGCCCGCGGGCGAAGACGTCATCATCCGGGGCCTCGGGATGGGATTCTTCGACACCGTCACACTGCTCACTCTCGGTCGCGGCGGACGGTTCGTCATGGATGCCGGCGCGGCGGGTGGTCTTCGGTACGAGGCGTCGGGCGCCGAGCCGATCCTGTGGGCGACCTCGCCCCGGGGTGTGCCGTACCGCGCCAAGACGCTGTACGGGAGCCTGCCGCCGCGCGCACCGCAACGGCACCTGCGCGCCGTGCTCGATGCCGGCCTGTCGCGGCCGATCGACGTCGAGGGGCTCCTGTGGCCGGCGATCCGCAAGGACGCGTTCGAGGCGTACTACGAGACGTTGCACCGGACCCGTCCCGGGGCGCTGACCGGCTCGTGGGACCAGGTTCGGGCGGCGATCGCGGCGGATGCCGGTGACGCCGAGTCCCTGGCCGCGGCTGTCGCACCGTTCGTCGCCAACTCCTCGGATCTGTTCGATCTGAGCGCCGCACTCGACCCGTCCCGCCGATCCTTCGCGAATCGTGAGGAGTTCGACACCTGGGTCGCGGAGTTCCTCGCCGACGATCTGCGCGAAGCCGAACGCGGCGCCGACTCCCCGCTGAAGGCTGCCCTGTGGTCGATCGGGTCCGCCCGGCAGCCGGTAAGTCTCGCCGGAGCGTTCGGCGGCTTCGACGCAGCGACCCGGCGCGGAGCCTTCGGCCGCCTCCTCTCGATCGGCGGGATGTTCGGTTCCGGGCCTCCCGCGTTCCGCAACCGGCAGCTGCTGGCCCTGCACGCCGCGGGCATCGTGCGCTTCCTCGGGCCGCGGCCCGCGCTCACCATCACCGACGACGGCTTCCGCGTGGTGTCGGCGCAGATCCCGGATGCCGACATCACCGCCCGCACCCTGATCGACGCGTGGATGCACATGCACGACGCCGGCGCCAGCGCCGATCCGCTCGTGCGGTCGTTGACGGATGCCGGACGCCTGCGCGTCTTCCAGATCGCGGACCGCGACGGAGAGCTCGGAGCGACGGGCGGGATCGACATCGACCCCGCCACGGGCCTCCTCGTCCGTGGCGACGGTACGCTCGACCCTGCTGTCCACGTGGCCGGGATCCCCGTCGACGAGGTCGTGCACGACACGATCATCAGCCCCATGCCGGGCAC
Source organism: Microbacterium schleiferi (assembly GCF_020781975.1). Classification (GTDB taxonomy): domain Bacteria; phylum Actinomycetota; class Actinomycetes; order Actinomycetales; family Microbacteriaceae; genus Microbacterium. The sequence goes on along the minus strand of NZ_JAJGNI010000009.1, from coordinate 17,231 downwards.
GAATCCCACCATGCTGCGTGAGACCGACAGGGTCGCGCGCAGCGCCGTGCGGATCGCGCTGCACGCGGCATCCGTCTCACCCACCGTTCCGCTCGCAAGGAGTTCTGCATGACCGCATCCGGTGTTCGCCCCCAAGCCCTCGTGACGGGAGCCACCGGCGGCATGGGCGGAGCGATCGTGCGGGAGCTCTCGCGCACCCACGACGTGATCGCGGTCGGACGCAGCGCCGATGCGCTGAGCGAACTGGCTCGGCAGACCGGTGCCACGCCCTGGGTCCTCGACATCACGGATGCCGAAGCCCTCGCTGCCCGCACGGCAGAGCTCACGCGCCTGGACGTCCTGGTGCACGGGGCTGCGATCGCGGCGGTCCACACGGCGGAATCGGCGACGCCCGAGGACTGGGAACGCCAGTTCGCCATCAACGTGTTCGCCCCGGCAGAGCTCACGCGTCAGGTGCTGCCGTTGCTGCGCGAGAGCCGGGGAACCGTGGTGTTCATCGGCTCGGGCGCCGGGACTCGCCCCGTTCCCGGTCACGCGATCTATACGGCATCCAAACACGCACTTCGGGGCTTTGCCGACGTGCTGCGCATCGACGAACAGCGCCATCGCGTGCGGGTCGTGACGCTCGCCCCGGGCCAGACCGACACCGGGATGCTGCGCACGCAGTCGGCCGAAATGGGCACCCCGTACGAGCCCGAGCGTTACATCAAGCCGTCGTCGGTCGCGGCGACGGTCCGGTTCCTCGTGGACGCCTCCCCCGACGTCCACCTCACCGACATCGCCGTGCGCCCTCGGGTCGAGATCGCGCGCCTCTGACATCGCCGGCTCGGCGCGAGGAGGTGGCTAACTCCTCACCCGCGGGGCGGATTGCTGTGCGGCTGTGCGCAGCATCCGGTTCCTGCCGCCGTTCTCACTGAGTTGGCGACGGCCGACGACGGAGCCGAGCCGACACGAATCCCAAGGTCGGATGCCGCCCGGCTCTCTCGCCTGACCGGTTCGGCCCGGCACGCCGGTGTCGCTAACTCCTCATTTCCGGGCCGAGCTCGCGCGACGCCACGCCTGGCATCCGGCTCGCCCGCCGTTCTTGCTGAGTTGGCCACAGCCGATGACTCGCACGGATGCCGTCACGAATCGAGAAGACGGATGTCGCGGCATCCCGCTAGCTGTGATGTCCAGACAGGTTGTTGAGCCTGCTGATCGGCGTCCCGCCGATCGCGGAGTGGCGCCTGTGGTGATTGTAGAAGTGGATCCAGCCCGGTAGGGCGTCGCGCCGCTCGGTCTCTGACGTGTAGAGCTTCGCGTAGGCCCAGCCGTCGCCGAGGGTGCGGTGGAAGCGCTCGATCTTCCCGTTTGTCTGGGGTCGGTAAGGGCGGGTGCGTTTGTGGCGGATGCGGAGCTCGGAGCAGGCCTCTCGCCAGGCGTGGGAGCGGTAGGCGGGGCCGTTATCGGACAACACCCGCTCGACGGCGACGCCCCGTTCAGCGAACCAAGCGACCGCGCGGCGCAGGACACCGATCGCGGTGTCGGATCGTTCGTCGGCGTGCATCTCGACGTAGGCGACGCGGGAGTGGTCGTCGACGACGGTGTGGAGGTAACCGATCCCGAGCCGAGGCTGGTAACGAGTGTTGCGGTTCACGCGGGCCATCGCGTGCCGGTTCCGGGTGCCCTGCGCGCGGCCGAGGAAGCGGTGTCCGCCGCCGTCGGGGATGTTGCCGAACTTGGTGACGTCGACGTGGATCAGGGAGCCGGGATGGTCGTGCTCGTAGCGTCGGATCGGTTCCCCGGTAACCCGGTCGATCCGCGACAGCCGGTTGATACGGCAGCGCACCAGCACCGCGTGAACGGTCGACGGCGGCAGGTCGAGCTCGCCGGCGATCTGGACGGGCCCGAGCCGGCGCCGCCAGCGCGCTTTGACGATCTGCTTGACGACGAGCAGCGGCGTCTTCGACGGCATCGAGCGCGGACGACTGGACCGGTCCTGCATCCCTGACACGCCCTCGGCGCGGAACCGGGCCGCCCACTTCCGGGCCGTGACGCTCGAGACCATGAACATCTTCGCCGCTACAGACGGCGGCCAGCCGTCATCGACGATCAGGCGCGCCAACCGAAGACGAGCACGAGGAGTCAGAGCAGCGTTAGCGTGGGACACGAAGGCCTCCTGGTTCGTGAAGCGGTTCCTTGAACAGCTCCACTTCACAACCGGAGGTCTTCGCCTCTCAGCAGCTCAGGGCCGTGTCGCCGAAACAACGTCCCTGGACATCACAGCTAGCGTGTGCTCATGCCTGCACCGAAGACGCACGCCGCGGACGCCCATGACCTCATCCGCGTGCACGGTGCACGGGAGAACAACCTGAAGAACGTCGACGTCGAACTACCCAAACGTCGCCTCACGGTCTTTACGGGGGTGAGCGGCTCGGGCAAGAGCTCGCTCGTGTTCGGGACGATCGCCGCCGAGTCGTCGCGGATGATCAACGAGACGTATTCGACGTTCATCCAGGCGTTCATGAATACGCCCCCGCGTCCGGATGTCGACGTGCTCGAGGGCCTGACGACCGCGATCATCGTCGACCAAGAGCGGATGGGCGCCAACGCCCGGTCGACCGTGGGAACGGCGACGGATGCCAACGCCCTCCTGCGGATCCTCTTCAGCCGCGTCGGCCAGCCGCACGTCGGCGGCCCGCAGGCGTTCTCGTTCAACGTCGCCTCGGTCAGCGGCAAGGGCGCCGTGACCAGCCAGACCGCCGACGGCAAGAAGGTCGAGCGGCGCAGCTTCACCGTCACCGGCGGAATGTGCCCGAACTGTGACGGCATGGGGCAGGTCAGCGACATCGATCTCGCGCAACTGTTCGACGAGACGAAGACGCTCGCCGCCGGGGCGCTCACGGTTCCCGGATACACGGCCGACGGCTGGTACGTGAAGATCTTCGGCGGAGTCGTGCCGATGGATGTGCCGATCAAGGACTTCACCGAGCAGCAACGGCACGACTTCCTCTACGGCGAGCCGCGCAAGATCAAGCTCGAGAACATCAACATGACCTACGAGGGTCTGGTGCCGAAGATCCAGAAGTCGTTCCTGTCGAAGGACGTCGACTCGATGCAGCCCCACATCCGCGCATTCGTCGAACGGGCTGTTGCGTTCCAGCCCTGCCCCGAGTGCGGCGGAACCCGCCTCAACGAGGGGGCGCGATCGTCGAAGATCGCAGGCAAGAGCATCGCGGATGCCTGCGCCATGCAGATCTCGGATCTTGCCGCCTGGGTGAAAGGGCTGGATGAACCGAGTGCCGCTCCCCTGCTGCGGAGCCTCGGCGTCCTCTTCGACTCGTTCGTCGACATCGGCCTCGGCTACCTCTCGCTCGATCGCGCATCGGGGACGCTCTCGGGCGGCGAGGCGCAGCGCACCAAGATGATCCGGCACCTCGGGTCTGCTCTCACCGACGTCACCTATGTCTTCGACGAGCCGACGGTGGGGCTGCACCCGCACGACATCCAGCGCATGAACCGCCTCCTCGAGCAGTTGCGCGACAAGGGCAACACGGTGCTCGTCGTCGAGCACAAGCCCGAAACGATCGCGATCGCCGATCACGTCGTCGACCTCGGGCCCGGCGCGGGATCGAGCGGCGGGCAGATCATGTTCGAGGGCACGGTCGAGGCGCTGCGGGCCTCGGGAACCCTCACGGGGCGGCACCTGGACGATCGGGCGCAGCTGAAGGCATCCGTCCGCCAGCCGTCGGGGGCGATCGAAGTGCGCGGCGCGAGCTCCCACAACCTGCAGGACGTGGATGTCGACATCCCGCTCGGCATCCTGGTCGCCGTCACCGGGGTCGCGGGGTCGGGCAAGAGCTCGCTGATCCACGGATCGGTTGCCGGCCGCGAGGGTGTCGTCGCGATCGATCAGGGCGCGATCAAGGGCTCGCGCCGCTCGAGCCCCGGTACCTACACGGGGATGCTCGAGCCGATCCGCAAGGCGTTCGCGAAGGCGAACGGCGTCAAGCCCGCGCTGTTCAGTGCGAACTCCGACGGCGCGTGCCCCGTGTGCAAGGGGTCGGGCGTCATCGTGACCCAGCTCGGACCCATGGAGCAGATGGAGACCCCGTGCGACGTGTGTGAGGGCAAGGGCTTCGATGAGGCGGTTCTCGTCCATCTGTTGGGCGGCAAGAACATCGTCGAGGTGCTCGATATGTCGGCATCCGACGCTGCGGAGTTCTTCGGCTCGGGCGAGGCGAAGGTGCCGGCGGCGGCCTCGATCTTGAACCGGATGGTGGATGTCGGGCTCGGCTACATCCGGATCGGCCAGCCGCTGCCCACCCTCTCGGGCGGGGAGCGGCAGAGGCTGAAGCTCGCGGTGCACATGGGCGAGAAGGGCAGCGTCTACGTGCTCGATGAGCCGACGACGGGTCTGCACCTCGCCGACGTCGAGAACCTCTTGGGCCTGCTCGACCGGCTCGTCGACTCGGGGGTGTCGGTCATCGTCATCGAGCACCACCAGGCGGTCATGGCCCATGCGGACTGGATCATCGACCTCGGCCCGGGTGCCGGACACGACGGTGGCCGGGTCGTGTTCGAGGGCACGCCCGCCGACCTGGTCGCCGCCCGCTCGACGCTGACTGGCCAGCACCTCGCCGACTACGTCGGCGCCTGAGATCCGCCCGGTCGCTCCCCGGTCGTTGAGCGAGCGAAGCGAGACGAAACGCCCCCGCCGCATCCCGGTCGCCTCCCCGCGACGTTCGCAGAATCGATGCGTTGATGCGTTGATGCGTTGATGCGCTGATGCGCTGCTCGTAGAATGGGGCCATGCGCACGACTCTCGACATCGACGACACCGTGCTCCGTGCGGCACGCGCGCTTGCTGCACAGACCGATCAGTCGCTCGGTGCAGCTGTCTCGGAGCTGGCGCGACGCGGCCTCGGCGCAGAAGCCCCCCGTATTCCCCAGGGGTTTCCGACTCTTCCCCGGGCGGGCGGGAGTCACGTCATCACCGATGAGCTGGTCGCCGAACACCGCGACGACGTCGCATGACCATTCCGCTTGCCGTACCCGACGTGAACGTCCTGCTCGCGCTCATCTCCCCGGATCACGTCCATTACCAGGCTGCCCACGCGTGGTTCTCCGACACCACACAGTGGGCCACGACGCCCTATACCGAAGCAGGGCTGGTGAGGCTCGTGCTCAATCCGGTCGTCGTGGGCGCGACGTTCACCGCCGCAACTGCGCTCGAGGTCCTGCGAGGGCTGCGAGCCCTGCCGCTCCACCGATTCCTTGCGGATGACTCCAGCCTGGCAGCCCCCCATATCGATGTGGCGGCACTCGTCGGTCACCGACAGGTCACCGACTATCACCTCGTGGACCTCGTCGCCCGAAAAGGTGCGCAGCTGGCAACGTTTGACTCCCGATTGGTCGCTTCCCTCGCCCCCGAGGACCGCCGACACGTGACGATCATCCCGGCCTGACCGCCCCCGCCCGCCCGGTCCCCGCTCCCACCGCACCCCGCTCCCACCGCACCCCGCTCCGCTCACTTGCCGCAACACGCCGCAACTGGCCCGCTCGCCCCACAGTTTGCGGCAAATGAATGTACCGTGGCCTCGCCCGCCGCCGCATCCGGCTCAGGCCTTGTCGGCGTCGGCCTTCTCGTAGGAGGCGACGAGCTCGAGTTCCTTCTGCTTCTTCGGGAGGAAGAACCAGACGACCGCGGCGCCGATGGCGATGGCGATCGCGCCGAAGGCGTAGGCCGCGATCGACCCGGTCTCCAGCGACTGGCGGGCGGCGGTCAGGATCTGGTCTTTGTACTGCGGGTACTGGTCGGCCACGTGCAGCGCCGAAGCGTACGAGGCCTGCAGCGCCGCGACGACCTGGTCGCTGATGCTCGAGGCCTGCGAGGACTCGGAGATGAGCTTGCCGAAGTGGTGGGCGAAGCCGGCGGCGAGGATGGCGCCGAGCACGCCCTGCATGATCGATCCGCCGAGGTCTCGCTGCAGGTCGGCGGTGGCAGAGGCCATCCCGACGCGGCGAACCGGGGTCGATTCGGTGATCGCCCGGGATGCCGGGGTCATCGCGAACCCCGCGCCGATCCCGATCACGAGGTAGGCGATCGAGACGTACCAGAACGGGGTGGTCTCGTTCCAGAAGAGCATCGTGATGAACCCGAACAGCACGAACAGGTAGCCGATCATCATCGTGAAGCGCGATCCGCGGGTGAGGACGAGCTTCGCGGACTGCGGCGCGACCAGCAGCAGGCCGACACCGGCGGGCACGATCGAGAGGGAGGCATCCAGGGTGGAGTACCCGAGGATGTTCTGCTGGAACTGCTGCCCGACGAACATCGCCCCCATGAGCGATCCGAAGACGATCATGCCGCCGGTCGCGGGCGCCCAGAACATTCGGCGCCGCGCGACGCGCAGGTCGTAGAGGGGCGAGGATGCCGTCGCCTGGCGCCACCCGAACAGACCCAGCAGCACGACAGCGGCGATCAGCAGGATGAGCCCGAACGTGGCGGTGTCGGGCACGAACACGGTCGAGAGCCCGAGCACGATCGAACCGATCATGAACACCGAGATCACACCGCCGAGGTGGTCGACCTTCTCGTTGTTCTCGGCGACGTGGCTGGGCACGAACATCCACACGAGGATGAATCCGGCGAGGGCGAAGGGGACGGCGAGCAGGAACGCCGAGCCCCACCAGAACCACAGCAGCAGTACGCCGGCGAGCACCGATCCGACGACGGTCGCGGTGGCGCTGACCGCCGACCACAGCGCGATCGCGAGGGTGCGCTGCTTGCCCGGTCCCCACAGGGCGGTGATGAGCGAGAGGGTCACGGGGTAGGCCATGCCGGCGGCGATTCCGGTGAGGATGCGCGCGACGATGAGCATCTCGACGGATGCCGAGAACGCGGCGACGAAGCTGATGACCACCGTGAGGCCGAGGCCGAGGACGAGCAGCTGCTTGCGTCCGTACCGGTCGGCGACGGCGCCGAGGTAGAGGACCGACATCGCGAGGCCCAGCGAGCAGCCCACGGCGACGAGGTTGAGCGCGGTCTGCCCCGCGCCGAACGCATCCCCGATGTCGGGGAGGGCGATGTTCGCGGCGGCGAGGTTGATGTTGCACACCAGCGCGCCGAGGATCAGCGCCGTCAGCACGAGTTTCGGCCGCGGCGGCGCGGCGGGGGTGGCGGGCACGGATGCTGCGGCGTCGGTCACGCGACAACACTAGCGATGCTCGGTCGGCGGCATCGGCATCCGTCGCCAACTCCTCAATACCGCGGCCCGGCACGGCATCCGGCGCGCAGGACTCCCGCGCCGCCCGCGGATGTGAGGAGTTGGCCACACGTACCGCAGGCCTCCTCGCGCGGAGGAACGTCGTCGGGACCTTACGGACGGGGACTCTGGTCGCGCATCCGCCCCGTCTGGTGTGCCCAGATCGCGATCTCGACGCGGTTGCGGGCACCGAGCTTGGTCATGAGGCTCGCGATGTGCGTCTTGACGGTGCTGAGGGTGATGTAGAGGTTCGTCGCGATCTCACTGTTGCTGAGCCCGCGCGCGACGTCGGCGAGCACCTGCTCCTCACGCTCGGTGAGCGGTTCGATCGGCTGCGGAACCGGCGACGGGGCGGCACCGCTGAAGGCGTGCAGCAGCCGCACTGTGACGTTCGGGGCGATCAGGGCGTCACCGTTCGCGGCGGCGCGGATCGCCTGGGCGAGCAGTTCTGACCCGGCATCCTTGAGGAGGAATCCCTTGGCTCCTGCCCGCAGCGCGTCGAACACGTATTCGTCGAGGTCGAAGGTGGTGATGATGACCACCGCCATCGGGTCCTGGATGTCGGGACCGGCGAGAATGCGGGTCGCCTGGATGCCGTCGAGGCCCGGCATCCGGATGTCGAAGAGGCACACGTCCGGACGCAGCCGGCGCGCCAGCGCGACAGCTTGGTTGCCGTCGGATGCCTGCCCGACGACCTCGATATCGGGCTGTGCGTCGAGGATCATGCTGAGTCCCGTGCGCACGAGCTCCTGATCGTCGGCGATGAGCACGCGGATGGTCACGGAGCCCATCCAACACGAGGGAGGGTCGCGGTCACAGCCCACCCGCCGTCCGGTCGCGGGCCGGCTTCGCAGGTGCCGCCCAGCAGGGCCGCGCGCTCGCTCATGCCGATGAGGCCGAAGCCGGGCGCGGGCGGCGCCGCCAGGTCGCCGTCGTTGACGACGCTCAGTCGCACGCCGGTCTCGTCGGCCACGGCGACCACCTCGACCCGGGTCAGGTGACGGGAGTGACGGAGGGCGTTGGTCACTGACTCCTGCGCGATGCGGAACACCGCGGCGGCAACGGGCGGAGGGATGCTCACCTCGGTCTCGCTGACAGCGACCTCGACCACGACGCCGCCGGGCGTGGTGGTCGCGAGCTGTGCGATGTCGCCGAGGCCGGGACTCGGGGCGAGCTCGGCCGTCTCACCGTCTCGCAGCACGCGCACCATCGACCGCAGCTCGCGCAGGGTCTTGGCCGCCTCGGTCTCGATCACGCGGAGCGCGTCCTGCGCCGCGGACGGGTCGTGCGGTGCGACCGCGGTGCCCGCCTGCGCGCGGATCGCGATCGCCGTGACGTGGTGCGCGACGGTGTCGTGCAGGTCACGGGCGAGCTGCTCCCGTTCGTGCATGCGGATGCGTTCCAGCAGGCGCAGACGGGCGCCGGCGCGGTAGCGAAACGCCATGCCGAGCAGGACCGACACGAGCAGGAGGGCGAATCCGCCGACCAGCTCGAGAAGTCCCCCGCCTCGCACGAAGGTGAGACTGAGGCTCGCGATCACGAGCACCGAGCCGATCACGAGGTCGCGCCCCGACGCCCAGCGGAACAGGGCGTAGACGATCACCATCAGGAACAGGCTGGTCGTGAGGCTCGCCACCGGAAGCACGATGTCGATCGGCAGTAGGACGATGCAGAGCATCCACAGCGGCTGAGTGCGACGCCACAGCAGCGTCGGCGTGACCGCGAGGACCACCGCCGTCGACAGAAGTGGGTTCACGAGGTCGGGGGTGAACACGCCTTCCACGACCACGAGCACGGCGACGAGGGCGAACAGCACCCAGTCCCGCCATACCCGACGTGGCGGCGGCGGCACGGCGCTCGGCGCCTCCCAGGCTGAGCGCAAGAGCCCACTCACCGGGTCAGGATACAAGCGCACCACGCTCCGCCGCCCGCGACGTGGCGGCGACCCGGCGCCTGATGATGATCTCGGCCACGAGGCAGTTCAGGACGAACCCCGCGCCCACCACCCAGGTCTCACCGGATGCGTCGGGTTCGCCGAACGGAATCGTCCACAGGATCGAGACGAGCGCCTGCGTGCCGCCCGAGACGGCGATTGCGAAGGCACGGGTCGACCACGAGCCGTGCGCGGTGAAGTCGCGGCGCACGATGGCGATCGCCGACATCGTGAGGAACACGAGCATGACCGCGGAGAAGAACAGTCGCACCATCGCGAGCGGGAACTCCTCGTCGGGGCCGCCGAAGAAGACCGCGAGCCAGGCTCCCGACACCGCCGCCACGAATCCGAGCGGCAGCAGCACTCGGCCGGCTGCTCGATGCCACCGGCGCCGTGCCCGCAGCGCGGGCGAGAACTGGAAGGCACCGGCCACGCAGAACACGCTCATCGAGACGATGTGGGCGACCATCGCCACGGTGGATGCCCACGCGAGGGCATCGGCTGCGGGAGCACTGGCCTCACGCAGGCTGAGGGCGCCACCGATGATCGGGAGCGCGCTCAGCAGCAGCAGTCCGCTGATGGCGGGCCATCCGGACCTCGTTCGCGGTCGGGCATCCGTTTCCGCCTGCGGCGGCGGAGCGTCTTTCACGTGAGAAGGCATGACTCGATGCTCGCGCGGGTGCATCACCCCGCACATCGGCCTGGGGTACGGACTGAGGACCGTACTTTCGGCCGATCAGATCGCGGCCTTCCGGCCGATGACGGATGCCGCGCACGCGGCGCATTCTCGATGTCATGCACACCACGACGACCATGCGCGCCGCCATGCAGCGCCAGTACGGTCCGCCTTCCGTCCTCGAGATCGCCGATGTCGAACCGCCGGTTCCTGGCCGCAGCGATGTGCTCGTGCGGGTGCGGGCGGCGTCGGTGCACCCCGGCGACTACTTCGTCATGACCGGCGAACCGTACATCGTGCGCCTCGCTTTCGGCCTGCGCCGGCCGCGCCATGCCATCCGCGGCATGGACCTCGCGGGCGTGGTCGCGGCGGTCGGTGAGGATGTCGAGGGCTTCCAGCCCGGCGACCACGTGTTCGGGTGGTGCACGACCGGGTCACTTGCCGAATACGCCCGCGTTCCCGCGAAGAACCTCGCGCCCGTGCCCGAGAACTTGTCGCTCGCGGAGGCCGCCGCGGTGCCGACCTCCGGCATGACGGCGCTGCAGGCGATGCGGAATGTCGCGCGCGTGGCATCGGGACAGAAGGTGCTCATCGTCGGGGCATCCGGCGGCGTCGGGTCGTTCGCCGTGCAGATCGCCGCGTCCCTGGGTGCCGAGGTCACCGGCGTGTGCAGCGCCGGCAACGGTGCGCTTGTCGCCTCGCTCGGCGCCGACCACGTCATCGACTACGCGGCATCCGATTTCACCGCGCGGGAATCGCAGTACGACGTCATCCTCGACAATGTCGAGTCCCGTCCGCTCAGCGTCGTCCGTCGAGCCCTCACCCCCGCCGGCACCCTGATCCCCAACAGCGGGAAGGGCGGCCGCCTGCTCGGACCCATCGGACGAGTCATCCGCGCCCATGTGCTGTCCCTGTTCACCCGCCAACGCCTGCGACCGTTCACCTCCGTCGGCACCCGAGAAGACCTGCTCGCTCTGGCCGCGCTCGCGAGCAGCGGTCAGCTCACGCCGGTCATCGACCGCGTCTATCCGCTGGATGCCGCCGCCGATGCCCTTCGCCACGTCGCGACCGGGCATACGCGAGGAAAGGTCGTCGTCACGATCTGAGGTCGCTGACGGCATTCACACCGCGCATCGCGCACCCCGACCTGCCGCCGCCCTGGCGGATGGAACACCCCTGACACCGAGAAGGACCCATGACCACCTCACCCACCACGAAACCGCTCGCCACCGCGCTTGTCCCCGTGCAAGCCAAGCTCGCCGCCGCCTGGACGAGCTTCATGTTCCTGGTCATCTATGTCGACTACTACCACCTCCACAAGCCGAACGTCATCGACAACATCCAGGCGGGTCTGGTCTTCGAGTTCCCGATCACGCCGGCGCTGATGACGGGATTTCTCACGCTCACGGCGATCCCGTCGGTGATGGTCGTGCTCTCCGCGGTCCTTCCCGCCCGCGCGAACCGCATCACGAACCTTGTCGTGGGCGTTCTGTACGTGCCCGTCACGGTGTTCAACGCCGTCGGCGAGACCTGGGAGTGGGCGCCCTTCTATGTCGTCTCGATCGGCATCGAGCTGGCGCTTCTGGCGTACATCCTGCGCTCGGTCTGGATGTGGCCGCGCACCGCCAGCCGACAGAACGCCCGCTCGTAACATCCCCCTTCCCCACCCTCTTCCTACGGAGCACCATGCACACCCGCACCCAACCGTTCACCCGCGCCGCGGTTCTCGCCGCCGCAGTCTTGCTTGTCGCACCGCTGTCGGCCTGCGGACAGATCCCGTTCTCAGGACCCATGACGACCCAGACGCGAGAGCTCGCCGAGGTGGATGCCGTGGACCTTCGCACCAGCGGCGATCTCACCATCACGATCGGGGAGGAGGAATCGCTGACGATCACCGCATCTGCTGTCGCGATCTCGGCGCTGACCTCCGACGTCGACGAGGGCACGCTGGTGCTGGACTACGGCGGCGGCGCGTTCGGAGTGAGCCGGATCAGCTATGACCTCACCGTGCGTTCCCTCGATCGTGTGCAGGTCAGCGGTTCGGGGAGCGTCTCGGGCGCCGGCGTGCTCGGACCTGAGGGGGTCGTCGAGATCACGGACTCCGGCAGCCTCGCGCTGACCGACACTCACACGCAGGGCCTGACGGTGAGGATCGACGGATCGGGCAGCGTCACCCTCGACGGTTCGAGTGTGTCGCTCGACCTGATGATGGACGGGTCGGGTGACTTCTCGGGCGAGGATCTGCGCACCCAGAAGGCGTCAGCATCGATCGCGGGCAGCGGTTCCGCGTGGATGTTCGTCACCGACACCCTCCGTGCCAGCGTGAGCGGCAGCGGCGGACTCACCTATGCCGGCGATCCCGCCCAGGTCGCGACGGATGTCACGGGCAGCGGCACAGTGGAGATCGCGGCGCCCCGGTAACCCGCAGGGGCGGCGCGGCTTGGCTGAGCTGCTGCCACCGTGGCCGCACGCGAAGTCCGAGGCGGATGTCGAACCTCCACCGGGGGCGCCGATCACTGGGATGCTGGGGGCAGACCCCACGACGAGAGGATCCGGCCATGCCCCGTCCACCACGGATGCTGCTGCTCACGCTGGTGGCGGTGCTGGCTGCCCTGCCGGTGATCGCGTCGGCCTTCTCACCCTGGGCGGGCGCGACGAGCGTTCTCGTGCTGTCACTGCTGCCCGTGCTCGGTGTGGCACGGGGCGGCATCCGTTCTATGGTCCTCGTGTCCGCGGCGGCGGCGGTGACCGTTCTCGTGTCACTGCTGCTCGTGCAGACCGGACCGCTTCTCCCCTGGCTCGGCACGGCGCTGGTCATCGGCCTCGCCGTGCTCGCGTCGCCGCTCGTGAAGATCGGGCGAGAGAGCACTGGCGCACTGGTCATTGTGCTGGCGGTCTACCTCATGGCGGTGCCGGATTCGGCATCCGCACCGTTCGCGAGTATGGGTCCGCTGGGCGTCGCCGTCGCCCTCGGCGCTCTTGTGGCTTTCACCACCGCGTGGGCGAGCGCTGTCATATGGCTGGCGCTGCGGAGGGTGCGGATTCCGGCGTCCGAGGTTCCTCCGCCGACACTTCCTTACACGTTGCTGTTGGCTTTTCTGGCGGGGTTGTTCACGTTCGTGACGCTGATGTGGTTCCGCGAGACGAATGCCTGGTGGTCGGTGCTGACGGTCGCGGTCGTGCTGCAGCCGACGGGCGCGAAGCTCGCTTCTCGCGTGCTGGCGCGCGTGGCGGGCACCGTGCTCGGCGGGGTTATCGCGTATGCGGTGGCGGTGTGGGTTCCGGCGGAGGCTGTCACGCTGGTGGGCGGTGTGGCCGCGCTTGTCACAGCCGTATTGAAGCTCACGGCTCGGCCGTACTGGGCGTATGCGGCGGCGTTGACGGTGACGATCGTGTTGACGTCGTTCGCGCCGCGCGAGGTGCTCGCCGGTGATGCGATGCGGGTGGGGATCACCGTGGGCGCGGCGTTGCTGACGGCGGCGGCTGCGGTCGTGGTGGCACGTTTCCTTCCCGCGCGACCGGCGGCCTCCGACCGCTGAGCGGGACCGAACGCGCGCCCCGGGAACGCTGAAAGGCCGGGACCCCCATAAGGGATCCCGGCCTTCGGTTGCTGTGTGGTGCTACCGGCTGTGATGCGGGTGGTGCCGGGTTTTAGCGGCCCGAGAGCTTCTCGCGAAGAGCCGCGAGTGCCTCGTCATCCGCGAGCGTGCCCACGGGGCTTTCGCTCGAGTACGAGCCCGAACCGGATGCCGAACCGCTGTAGTCCTCGTCCTTGGCCTTGGTGGCCTCGGCTTCGGCGGCCTTGGCAACCGTAGCCTTGTGGGCTTCCCAGCGCGCCTGGGCTGCAGCGTATTCCTGCTCCCACTTCTCGCGCTGCTCGTCGAAGCCTTCCTTCCACTGGTTGGTCTCGGGGTCGAAGCCCTCGGGGTACTTGTACTCCCCGTTCTCGTCGTACTCCGTGACCATGCCGTAGAGGGCCGGGTCGAACTCGACACCGAAGGGGTCGATCGAGTCGTTGGCCTGCTTCAGCGAGAGCGAGATGCGGCGACGCTCGAGGTCGATGTCGATGACCTTGACGAAGACCTCTTCGCCGACCGAGACGACCTGCTCGGCGAGCTCGACGTGCTTGCCCGAGAGCTCGGAGATGTGCACAAGGCCCTCGATGCCGTCTGCGACGCGAACGAACGCACCGAACGGAACGAGCTTGGTGACCTTACCCGGTGCGATCTGGCCGATCGCGTGGGTGCGGGCGAACACCTGCCACGGGTCTTCCTGGGTGGCCTTGAGCGAGAGCGACACGCGCTCGCGGTCGAGGTCGACCTCGAGGATCTCGACGGTGACTTCCTGACCGACCTCGACGACCTCGGATGCGTGCTCGATGTGCTTCCACGAGAGCTCCGAGACGTGCACGAGACCGTCGACGCCACCGAGGTCGACGAACGCGCCGAAGTTGACGATCGACGAGACGGTGCCCTTGCGGACCTGGCCCTTGTGCAGGTTGTTGAGGAAGTTCGAGCGCGACTCCGACTGGGTCTGCTCGAGCAGCGCGCGGCGCGAGAGCACGACATTGTTGCGGTTCTTGTCGAGCTCGAGGATCTTCGCCTCGATCTCCTGACCCAGGTAGGGGGTCAGGTCGCGGACGCGACGCAGCTCGATCAGCGATGCGGGGAGGAATCCACGCAGGCCGATGTCGACGATGAGTCCACCCTTGACGACCTCGATCACGGAACCGGTGACAACACCGTCGTTCTCCTTGATCTTCTCGACATCGCCCCACGCACGCTCGTACTGGGCACGCTTCTTCGAGAGGATGAGGCGGCCTTCCTTGTCCTCCTTCTGGAGAACCAGCGCCTCGACCTGGTCGCCGACGTTGACAACCTCGTTGGGGTCGACGTCGTGCTTGATGGAAAGTTCGCGCGAGGGGATGACGCCCTCGGTCTTGTATCCGACGTCGAGGAGGACCTCGTCGCGGTCGATCTTGACGACGGTGCCCTCGATGAGCGAGCCGTCGTTGAAGTCCTTGCCCTTGAGGGTCTCTTCGACCGCGGCCAGGAAGTCCTCAGCAGATCCGATGTCGTTGATCGCAACCTGCTTGGTGGCCGGGGCGGTCGTTGCAGTAGTCATGTAGTGGGTTGTCCTTGGATGGTGTTGTAGTCGGGGCCAGGTGCTTTCCGTTCGTTGAGCGAGCGAAGCGAGTCGAAACGCGCTTCGCAGCGGGCGAACGGATGCCGCACCAAGGCCAGGTGGATTGGGTTTTTCGATGTCACTCCCCCGCGTTCCCGCGGCCAGGCATGCAGAACGAAGCCCACGAGTGACACTTCAGGATATCAGAGAACAAGGAGCGGATTCGAGGACGCTCCCGCTCCGCCGCGCTCGGACTCTTCGTGGCCGAGACGCCCGAGGATTTCACACACCACATTTGCGACGCCGCACGATTGGGAGATATCAGGTGTGCACCGCATTGCGTCCGGTGACTAGCTACTCGCGCCGCCGGTCTGCAGCGGGCCGAGTTGATAGACATCTTCATCGCGACTTCATCGCGACGCGCTCCCAAGCCGGCCGATATCCGTACGCTGGGCGACCGGCTTGGAGCGCTCGTCGTATGGGGCCGCGTAATCTCCCCTCGGACACGAGGACAGGTCCGATCCGGCGCCCGCGGAGCCTATGGCATGCTATCCCCATGCCTTCATGGATCGACCAGATGTTCAGCGCTCAACAGGCCCACACAGGCGGCGTGGTCCGGCGAAGCATCCACGACATCAACAAGTACGCATCCCTCGAAGAGGTCCTAGAACGAGCTGACGACGAGGGGTGGCACGTCGTACAGATCGGCGATCAGATCATCGTTCTGTGTAACACGGGCGACATCCGCATCCTGCACTAGCGTGTCTGATCGCTGCCGGCTCGCGACCGCGCGAGCAGAGCCCTGATCCGGCCTCGTGCAGCTCTCTCAATGACGACCTGAAGCCTGACCCGGTGTGGGCGCGAAGCCCCCGCCGGTGCTCGGGGGCGTTGAGCAACACCGGACTAGCAACTGGCGATGCTTCATGAGCCTTGCGAGGATGACGTGCACATCACGCACTTTGACGATGCTGACACAACCCCAAGAGTCGGCATCCCGGTGCGCCTCCTTTCGAAGGCTCAAGATCCGTGATAAGCGATGGATTGCGCCATTCTGCGCCCGGATGATCGGAGACTCCCACGTGGCAACTTCGTTCCCTTACGCCGCCGGCGGATCAATCGCTAAGGCGATCGCGCAATTCCGTCAGAGCTTCCCGCCAATAGTCAACGCAAGCACCCTCAAAAAGTTTGCTATTGCGCCGAACAACGAGTCCTACGTGATCGCGGTCCTACGATTCCTCGGGTTCATTGACGAGGAGGGCAACCGGCGAGACGACAATGTCGGCTTCTTCTATGGTGCCGATGCTGCATTTCAGCAGGGGCTAGAGACCACGCTCCGTGCGGCGTACAAGCCACTCTTCGACGACTTCGGAGACACCGCGCTGGACAAGAGCCGTGATGATCTCGTGCCCTGGTTCCGCGCGACCGACAAGTCCTCCCAGATCGTGGGTGGTCGACAAGCAGCGACCTTTACTGCGCTGGCCGCGTTGGCGGGCCATGGAGAGCCACCTGCAATCCCGAGCGCTCCGTCGACCTCCGGCAACGGGTCGAGTGGCAAACCGAAGCCCAAGACCGACGCTAAGCCGACTCCCAAGCCCGAGAGCAACAGCGCCGATGCGGGCAAGAGCGCCACAGCGAACTCGCACACGCCGAGTGTGACCGCGGGAGGCGCCGATGTCGGGCTGACCGTACGGATCGAAGTGAACCTACCTGCGGGTGGCGACCAGTCGACCTACGACGCGATATTCAAGAGCATCAGGAAGAACCTCATTGACGGGCTCTCTTGACTTCTTCGAGCGGGTTGTGCGAGCGTCGCCAGCACCCGCATTGGCGGATTTTTCAGCGCACGAATCGGAGCCGCAACCCGATATCCACCCGTTCGACTCGCGGAACATTCACCCCGACTTCCCGAGGAAAGTGCGCCGTCTATTCGACGACGGCTACTTTGCCGAGGCCACTTTTGAGGCCTTTAAATGGGTAGACAAGGAGGTTCGCCGCCTCTCGGGCTCCCACAAATTCGGGCACGCGATGATGATGGACGTGTTCAACGAGAACAACGCTGCCCTCGCACTGACCCCCATGATCGAACAGAGTGAGATTGACGAGCAGCTCGGTTACCGATTCATCTTCGCGGGCTCGCAGTCAGCCATTCGTAACCCTCGTGGTCACGACACCGACCTAGATGAGTGAGTCCGTTTGGTTTGGGCGGCGTGGACGCTGTTAATCGGAGGCGGAGGGTGTTAAGCCCTGCGTG
>NZ_JAJGNI010000008.1 GCF_020781975.1 Microbacterium schleiferi | reverse complement strand
CGGCCAGAGAACTACGCGGACATTCCTATCTGAGGCAAACGCCACCGTTCCCGGACCTTTTACATGAGTCAAGTCGCCGCTTTGCGACTACGCCGCCGCATCGGGTAAAGTATTCCTTTGGTGCGTCGTGTGCCGCGTTCCGGACGGCGGCACGTCAGGGCCTCGGTTCCGCACCGCAGCGGTCATCCCCTACGGATGACCCCTCAGACAGACCGGAGCGCTGTGCTCCCAGAAGAAACAGGTGTGAAGTGGTTTACGCAGTAGTGCGCGCCGGCGGCCGGCAGGAGAAGGTTTCGGTCGGCTCGATCGTCGTTCTCGACCGTCTCGCCGCCAAGATCGGCGACAAGGTCGAGCTTCCGGCCGTGCTGCTCGTGGACGGCGACACCGTCACGACCGACGCTGCGAAGCTTTCCAAGGTCAGCGTGACCGCCGAAGTTCTCGGCGAAGAGCGCGGTCCGAAGATCGTCATTCAGAAGTTCAAGAACAAGACCGGCTACAAGAAGCGCCAGGGGCACCGCCAGGACCTCACGCGCGTCAAGGTCACCGGAATCAAGTAAGTCCCAGGAAGGCGCAGCAATGGCACACAAAAAGGGCGCTAGCTCTACCCGTAACGGTCGTGACTCCAACGCCCAGCGACTGGGCGTGAAGCGTTTCGGCGGCCAGGTCGTCAACGCCGGCGAGATCCTCGTTCGTCAGCGCGGCACGCACTTCCACCCCGGCGCGAACGTTGGTCGCGGCGGCGACGACACGCTGTTCGCGCTGTCGGCCGGCGCTGTCGAGTTCGGCACCAAGGGCGGCCGCAAGGTCGTCAACGTGGTGGCCGCCGCGGAGTGATCTGCAGCTGACATCAGTTTTCGGAAGGGGCGGGCTTCGGCTCGCCCCTTCCCGTCATCCGGCCCCGATAAGCATCCGAAGACAGGAGAAAGCGCATGGTCACTTTCGTCGACCGCGTCACCCTGCACCTTCGTGCGGGTAAGGGCGGCAATGGATGTGTGTCGGTTCGCCGTGAGAAGTTCAAGCCGCTCGCCGGACCCGACGGCGGCAACGGCGGCCACGGCGGCGATATCGTGCTGGTCGCCGACCCCCAGGTGACGACCCTGCTCTCTTACCACCACTCGCCCCACCGATCAGGTGGCAACGGCGGATTCGGGATGGGTGACAACCGATCCGGCGCCGCCGGCGAATCCATCGAGCTTCCTGTTCCGCTGGGTACCGTCGTGAAGGACCCGTCTGGCGAGGTGCTCGTCGATCTCATCGAGCCCGGGATGCGTTACGTCGTGGCCCCGGGCGGTCTCGGCGGTCTCGGCAATGCCTCGCTCGCCTCGCCGAAGCGCAAGGCCCCGGGCTTCGCACTACTTGGCACTCCAGGGTGGGAGGGCGATGTCGTCCTCGAGTTGAAGACGGTCGCCGACGTTGCGTTGGTCGGTTTCCCCTCTGCGGGAAAGTCCAGCCTGATCGCGGCCATCTCAGCTGCGCGCCCGAAGATCGCTGATTACCCGTTCACGACTCTCCATCCGAACCTCGGTGTCGTCGAAGCCGGTGATGTGCGCTTCACCGTCGCTGATGTGCCCGGCCTGATCGAAGGGGCCAGCAGCGGCCGCGGACTCGGCCTGGAGTTCCTGCGGCATGTCGAGCGCTGCACGGCGCTCGTGCACGTGTTGGACTGCGCGACGCTCGATCCGGGTCGCGATCCGCTCACCGATCTCGATGTGATCCTCGCGGAACTCGCCGCCTATCCCGTTCCCGAGGGGCAACTGCCGTTGCTCGAGCGCCCCCAGGTCATCGCCCTGAACAAGGTCGACGTGCCCGAGGCTCGGGATCTCGCTGATCTGGTGCGTCCCGACCTTGAAGCACGCGGTTACCGCGTCTTCGAGATTTCGACGGTGAGCCGATCTGGTCTCCGCGAGCTGAGCTTCGCGCTGGCCTCCATCGTCGCCGAGCACCGGGCCGCGCAGGCGGACACACCGAAGCCCGAACGTGTCGTCATCCGTCCGCACGGCGCTCAGCAGGACTTCTCTGTCCGCGTCGAGGGCGGCACGTATGGCCCGGTCTACCGCATCCTGGGCGCGAAGCCTTTGCGGTGGGTCCAGCAGACCGACTTTCAGAACGATGAAGCTGTCGGATACCTTGCCGACCGGCTGGAGAAGCTCGGTGTCGAAGACGAGCTGTATCGCCTCGGCGCGACGCCCGGCGCGACGGTCGTCATCGGCGGCGACGACGGTGTGATCTTCGACTGGCAGCCCTCGCTGAGCTCCGTAGCGGAGCTGATGACGGCGCCGCGCGGCACCGATCCCCGCCTCGACCAGAACTCGCGGCGTACGACCGCGCAACGTCGCGAGCGTTACCACGAGCGAATGGACGCGAAGGCTGAGGCGCGGGAGGAACTCGAGGCCGAACGGCTGGCAGCACGGGGCGAGGCGGAGGACGACGAGCAGTGACTGTGACCGAGCGCGAGGGTCTCTTCGGTTGCCGACGGGTTGTCGTCAAAGTCGGATCATCGTCAATCAGCGGTGAGCACGCCTGGCGCATCGACGCGATCGTCGCCGCGATCGCTGCGGCTCATGGGCGCGGTACCGAAGTCGTGCTCGTCTCCTCGGGAGCTATCGCGACAGCCCTTCCGCTTCTGAAGCTCGACGGCCGCCCGGATGACTTGGCAACCCAGCAGGCCTCGGCCGCGGTGGGTCAGAACGTGCTCATGTGGCGGTACCAGACCAGCCTCGACCGGTTCGGCATCCTTGCCGGGCAGGTCCTGCTTACTGCCGGTGATCTGGAGAATGCCACCCACCGCTCGAACGCGCGGCGAGCCATGGAGCGACTACTGGGGCTTCGGATCCTTCCGATCGTCAACGAGAACGACACTGTCGCGACGCACGAGATCAGGTTCGGCGACAATGACAGGCTTGCAGCCCTCGTGGCCCAGCTCGTTGGTGCCGACGCTCTGGTTCTGCTCAGTGACATCGAAGCCCTCTACACGCGGCCGCCGGACGAGCCCGGTGCCACCCCGATCGATCGCGTGGAACCGGGCGATGACCTGCACGGTTTCCAGTTTGGTTCGGTCGTGGTCAACAGCGTCGGGACCGGGGGAGCCGCGACCAAGGTCTCCGCGGCGCGGTTGGCTGCGGCTGCCGGCGTGGGGGTCCTTGTCACCAGCGCCGATCGCGTTGACCAGGCGCTGCGCGGCGAGAACATCGGCACATGGTTCGCTCCGAATCCGCATCCTGTCGCATCTGCTCTCACCGGCCCCATCGCCGTCGATCGGTAGGCTGGCGATCATGTCAACCACGCTGATGTCACCGACGGATGCCGTCACCGGCGCTCGGGAGCGGATGCAGCACGCCAAGAGCGCTGCGCGCACGGTGGGCCTGCTCTCCACGCAGCGCAAGAGCGACATGCTGAATGCCGTTGCGGCGCGTCTGGAAGCCGACACCGATCGGATCGTCGAGGCGAACGCGGCCGACCTGCAACGGGGCCGCGACACTGGGCTCTCGGAGGCGCTCCAGGACCGGCTCCGCCTCGACCCTGTGCGGGTCGCGGCGCTGGCCGCAGCGGTGCGCGAGGTCGCCGAGCTTCCGGACCCGGTCGGTCGAGTGCTCGAGGAGCGTCGGCTCGAGAATGGCCTGTCGCTGACCAAGGTGGCGGTGCCGTTCGGTGTGGTCGGATCCATCTACGAAGCGCGCCCCAACGTGACTGTCGACATTGCTGCGCTTGCGCTGCGCTCTGGCAACGCCGTGGTGTTGCGCGGCGGCTCTGCCGCCGAGAACAGTAACCGGGCGCTCATCGCGAGCATGCGGGCTGCCCTCGAGAGCGTCGGTGTTGATGCCGAGGCGATCCAGACCGTGGATGACTTCGGCCGCGACGGCGCACGGGCCATGATGCAGGCTCGTGGCCTGATCGATGTGCTCGTGCCGCGGGGCAGTGCCCAACTCATCGAGACGGTTGTTACCGAATCGACCGTGCCGGTCATCGAGACCGGAGCCGGACTCGTTCACATCGTTCTCGATGAGAGCGCGCGCGCCGATTGGGCACTGGATATCGTCGTCAACGCCAAGGCACAGCGGCCGAGCGTCTGTAACGCTGTGGAGACGGTGCTGGTGCACCGTGGTGCCGCTGACCGGCTCGTTCCCGACCTGGTGGCGGCTCTCCACGCAGCCGGCGTGACCGTGCACGGTGACGTCGACGTGTCGGCACGAGCCGAAGGAGTAGTCCCGGCCACACCGGAGGACTGGGCAACGGAGTACCTGAGCCTCGACGTCGCCATCCGTGTCGTTGACGACCTGGATGCCGCGCTCGAGCACATCCGCACATACTCCTCGCAGCACACCGAATCGATTATCACCGAGGATCCCGCGGCTGCTGAGCGCTTCCTCGCGGAGGTGGACTCTGCGGTGGTCATGGTCAACTCGTCGACGCGGTTCACGGACGGGGGCGAGTTCGGCTTCGGCGCCGAGGTCGGGATCTCGACCCAGAAGCTCCATGCCCGGGGTCCTATGGGGCTCCCTGAACTGACGAGCACGAAGTGGCTGGTGCGCGGTGCCGGTCAGGTGCGCGGCTGAGAGCTAAGCTGGATACGCGCACCTGTCGCCGCAGCCACGAACGGAGTTTCAATGACCCTCGTCTCGCTTCTCGCCTTCGCCGCAGAAGAGTCGGAGCACCACGGCAACGTGGCATTGGAGACCGTCATCTTCGGGATCATCGCCCTGGCTGTCTTCGGGCTCTTGGCGCTTGTGACTGCGTCGTATCGCAACGTCGCGAACCGTCACGCGCACAAGGCTGAGGCTTACGCAAAGACCCACGCGGCTGAGCTGCAGCGATCGGGGCACGGCCACTAGGCATCCGATGTCGGCAGCACGAGCACGCCGAATCGGGGTGATGGGCGGGACGTTCGATCCCATCCACCACGGGCACCTGGTCGCGGCAAGCGAAGTTGCCGACTCCTTCGGGCTGGACGAGGTGGTGTTCGTTCCCACCGGACAGCCCTGGCAGAAAAGCGACGTCACGGAGTCCGAGCATCGGTATCTCATGACGGTGATCGCGACGGCATCCAACCCCAGCTTCTCGGTCAGCCGTGTCGATATCGATCGAGACGGCCCGACCTACACGATCGATACTCTCCGTGACGTGCAGCGACTCAATCCCGACGCGGATTTGTACTTCATTACCGGCGCGGATGCGATTGCGCAGATCCTCAGCTGGAGAAATCATGATGAACTGTGGGAGTTGGCGCACTTTGTCGCCGTCTCACGACCCGGCCACGTCTTGAACACTGACGGGCTCCCTGTCGAGGACGTAAGCCAACTAGAGATCCCCGCGCTGGCGATCTCGTCGACGGACTGTCGAGGACGGGTTCGCGGGGGACACCCCGTGTGGTACCTGGTCCCTGACGGAGTCGTCCAATACATTGCGAAGCACCATCTGTATCGGAGCAACGAATGACGAATGAGCAGCAACCGAACCAGCCGTTGACGCGTCGGCAGCTTCGGGAGCTCCGCAGCACGGGTGCAACCCCGATCCTGACGCCCGAGGGCACGCCGATCATGCCGCCGGCCCAGGCGACGACAGCTGCGAACGAGGCCAAGGCGCCGTCCGACGCCGACGATCGTCAGGACGTCGGGCAGGCTCCTGCCACGGCGGACTCCGCCGATGAGGCGTCCGAGACCGGTGAGTCAGCCGAGCCCGCGGCATCCGGGGGATCGGTTGACCCCTCGAGAGAGCCCGCACCGGCTCCGGCGGAGGAGTCGCCAGCCGTGGCTGATAAAGGCCAGGGTTCGGGCCCTAGCCCGTCAGAGCCAACTCCCGATCCTGACGGGGCTCCTCTGACCCGCCGGCGCGCCCGGGAGCGTACCGGCAACACTGACGCTCTCGCCGTCAACAATCCTGACGGTGACCACCGTGTGCCCTTCGTCTCGGTTCCGCCGGTATCGCCGGAGGAGCATCCGATCTCCCAGGCCGCGGCCGGACTCGCGTCGGGCGAACCTGCGGAGCGCGGCACGGTGAGCCCGCAGCTCGGATCGGCACTGCTCGCTGGCGTGGCGACAGAGCCCGACCCGCGACCGAGTTTCGACCAGCTCATCTCGCGTCCCAGCGCGGGCTCGACCGGCACCGGCAGCGCGCTGATCGTTACGGATTCCCCGCCGCAGGGCATCACGGCCCCCGTCAACGCCACAGGCGAGGTGCTCGTCACCGGCAGCCTGGCACTGCCCGACCTTTTCGCGACGACCGGGCAGATGCCCGGCACCTCCGAGGGCTTTGACATCGATGCCACGTTTGCCGACGGGGAAATCCCGCAGCACTCGTCGCCGACGCCGATCGCCGCCAGCGCAGCGATCAGTACGGTGAAGACGACGGCTGAGATCATCAAGCCCCCTGCGCCTGAGAAGGGCTCGCGGCTCATGCTGACCCTCGCCATTACCGCAGGCGTTCTGGCGCTGGCTCTGGTGGGCGTCCTGATCCTCGCCTTCGCGACAGGGGTGTTCTCGTGACGCGCTGCGCCGGTTCGT
The DNA here is from genome assembly GCF_020781975.1 of Microbacterium schleiferi. GTDB lineage: Bacteria > Actinomycetota > Actinomycetes > Actinomycetales > Microbacteriaceae > Microbacterium. The sequence continues at coordinate 205,508 of NZ_JAJGNI010000008.1, read as the reverse complement.
TGGGTTACGCGAGCACGGGAGCGCGCGCGTGACGGCTACTGAAACGTCGAAGCAGATGCTCGCGATCGCGGCTGCCGCGGCTGAGGCGACGGGTGCCGAGGACCTCGTGGCGCTGGATGTCTCGGAGCCGCTCCCGCTCGTCGATATCTTTCTGCTCGCGACCGGTCGCAGCGAACGCAATGTCGCGGCGATCGCCGAAGAGATCGAAGAGAAGCTGCTGGAGGCAGGACACAAGCGTCTGCGCCGCGAGGGGCGCCAAGAGTCGCGGTGGATACTGCTGGACTTCGGTGATCTGGTCGTCCACGTGTTCCACGAGCAGGAGAGAGCCTTCTACGGCCTGGAACGCCTCTGGAAGGACTGCCCGATCGTCCCCATCGATCGACCGGCGCAGGCTGTCACAGACTGAGAGCGGATGCTGCATCGGTTCGGCTGGCGTTCGCCGATGTAGTAATCTGTTCTAGTTGCCTCTTGGGGCAGCATCCGGGCCTGTGGCGCAGCTGGTAGCGCACCTGCATGGCATGCAGGGGGTCAGGGGTTCGAGTCCCCTCAGGTCCACCAAACGAAGAAGGGCGCCCCGCGTGGGCGCCCTTCTTCGTTTATACGGGGGACCGAAGCACCTTCTCTAGAACCAGGTGATGGGGATGATCACCGTCAGTCCGAGGCCGAGCAGGAAGATGCCGCTGCTCACGCCGATGAGGACCCACTGGGCGCGGCGGTTTCGGATCACCGCGGCGATACCGAGGAGGAAGAGCGAGATCGCCATCAGGACCGTGTTCAACGTCAATCGATCGCTGTACTGATTGGCTTCGTCGCCTCGAGCGAGCAGAGTTTCAGCCTCGGCATCCGTCTCCGACCATCCTCCGAAGAGCGCTTCAAGGTAGTCCTCTGAACCCTGCGGATCGGTGTAGGTCGTTGGGTCTGCCTCGTTCTCGGCCTGAGCCCTCGTGATCGCGGCGTCCAGGTCGTCTGAGACGCTCGTGAAGTACAACTGGTCGTACTTCTCCGATGCTGTGGCAGCGAGGTTCGGGTCTGCGCTGCCCATCTCGATCTGATACTCGAAGAGGCGTGTCAGGGTCTCGGCATCCTGCACGTACTGCTGGTTGGCTTCGAGGTAGAGCGACTCGGCCTCGGTCTGGGCTGCACCGCCGCGCGAGTACGCGGCGGCTTGTTGGCCGCCGTACAACGCCGCTTGGAAAGAAACGTACGCAGTCGCTACCGAAACGACGCCGAGGAGGATGACGATCAGCAGTTGCAGATCGTCGAGAAACGATCGGCGGGATGCCGGGATCGCATCGGGAGAGTCGGGCATGAGCGAGATCGTACTGCCTCTGGGAGGCCGCTCAGAATAGGCGGGTGGGGTGGCGAAACGCGCTCAGTCGTAGACCGAGGTGATGCCCAGATACTCTTCGAGCGAGAGCCCGCTGTTGTACACCGCCGTGGCAGTGTCGACGCCGAGGTAGCGCAGGTGCCAGGGCTCCCAGATGTATCCGGTCACGCCCTCTTTGCCCTGCGGATAGCGCACGATGAAACCGAATCGGTGCGCGTTGGCGGCGACCCATTGACCCTCGGGTGTGTAGCCGAACGCTTCCGTGATGGTGTTCAGATCGAACGCGAGGCCCGACTGGTGCTCGCTGTGCCCGGGCCGCGCCGAATAGCGGTCAGCGGCAGCCGAACCGTCGCGGGACGCATAGCTGTTGTAGACCTTGACCTGCGTCGCGTACGAGCGGAACCCGCTCGCGATCCAGAGGTTGTGGCCCACGGATGCCGCTTCCGCCCGCATCCGCTCGAACGCGGCGAGCGTGTCGCCGGTGAGCCCGTTCCCGTACCAGCTGGGGAGGCGATAGGTCTTGTTGACGATCAGGATGCCGTTGATGTACGTGGGCTGAACGCCGTCGTCCCCGCCGCCACTGTTGCCCCGCGCCTGCGCAGCCTCAGCTGCGGCTTGCGAGTCTTGGACCGCGGTCCATGATTGCTGGTACGCCCCGATCCGCTGCGACGCGCTACCAGCCGCCGGGTCGCCGAGCGCGGCGACCGCGGCAGCGTACGCATCCTTGGTCTCCTGCGAGGCAAGACTCGGCACCTCGACCGCTGCGCCGTGAGCTGCTGCCGACGCAACGACGGCGTCGATGTCGGCCAACGCCGCAGTGGTGGCGGCCTCAAGCTCCGAGGTCGACTGCTCAGATGTGTCGGCAGTCTCCGTCAGGAGGGCCGTATCCTCGGTGAGCGATTGTGCCTGCGCGAGCTGCGCCTCTCGGCCTTCGGGTACGTCTGGCGTCGAGCGCGGGTCGGGCGCGGTTGTCGTAGCCGTCACCTCACCCGGCGCGGCGATCGTCAGCAGCCCCGCCGCGACTAGTGCATCCAACGACGCTCGCAGCGCGTCGAGCGTTGCTGAGTCCTGCAGCATCTCGGCGTTCGTGACCTCGATGACCGTCGATGCCTCAGCCGCCGCAGCGATGGCATCCGTCTGGGCGGCACTGAACGCGGATGCCGATTCGTCGACGGCTTCTCCGGAGGCTACCCACTCAGCGAGTGCCTCATCGAAGGCGGCACGGGCCTTGGCGTTGTCGGTCGTGATCGTCCCGACGACGCCGGCCGTGGTGAACACCGCCGCGAAGCCGAGGAACGTCCGGCGCGCGATCGCGCGGTCTTTGCGGCTTGCCCCCATGAACACAAGGGTAGTGCGCGTGAGAACGGGTACCGTGAAAATGTGAGTTCGGCAGGTCGCCATCGATTCCGCGCGGTGCGCCGCGGAGAACACACGGGCACGCTCGCGCCCGTGACGCGCGCGCGTACCGCGGCAGCAATCGTGGCCTGCTTCGGGTTCTGCGGTCTCGGCCTCGCACCCGCCGCGGATGCCGCGAGCGCGCCGTCGGGTGGGACCCAAGCGCCGGCGGGTGAGGTCGTTGTTGTCCCCGGCACCGTCGAGAGCGTCGCGGCCCGCGCTACCGCGGCAGTTGCAGCGATGAGCCTGACCGAGCGAGCCGCGAGCGTCATCATGGGGCAGATCTCGACGACCGACTCCGCGGTTCTGCGCGATTACATGTCGAGCACCCGCGTCGGCGGGTTCATCCTGATGGGCGCGAACATCCCCGGTAGCGAAGACCGGTTGCGCGAGATCACCGCAGCACTCACGGTTGACCCGGCGGTTCCGCCGCTGCTGGGGGTCGACCAGGAAGGTGGCGACGTGTCGCGCCTCCCGTGGGATGATTTCCCATCGTCGATCACGCTCAAGAATGAGTCGCCGGAGGCTACCGAGCTCGCATTCGCTGGGCGGGGCGCCCTGGTGCAGCGCGCCGGCATCTCCGTGAACTTCGGCATCGTCGCCGACATCACAGACGACACGAGCATGTTCATCTACCGTCGGGCTCTCGGGACAAACCCCGAGAGCGGAGCGTCACACGTTGCCGCTGCGGTGGTCGGCGAGGAACCCGAGGCGCTGTCGACCCTCAAGCACTTCCCGGGCCATGGCGCTGCCCCGGGCGATTCGCACCGCGGCATCCCGTCGACGACAGAGACCTACGACCAGTGGCGTCAAACAGATGCTGTTCCCTTCGCGGCTGGCATCGACGCCGGCGCTCCGTTGCTCATGTTCGGGCACCTCGCGTACACATCGATCGACGAGAAGCCCGCGACCCTGTCTAGCGAGTGGCACCGCATCGCGCGAGAAGAGCTCGGCTTCGACGGCGTCGCGATCACCGATGACCTCGGGATGCTCGAGGCGTCAGGTCTGCGGGAATACCAGGATCCCGTTGCCAACGCCGTCGCTGCCCTTGCGGCGGGCAACGACATGCTGCTGTCGGTTTTGGGAACGAACTCCCAGACGGCGGCGGAGCTGACGGCGGGCATCGTCGCCGCCGTTGAGTCCGGCGCCCTTCCCGCTGAGCGCCTGGACGAAGCCGCGGTGCGAGTGATGACGCTGCGGCTGCAGACCGCGGGCGCTGGCCGCGGTCTCGTGCCCTGCTCGTCCTGCGCTCCCGCAGCCTGATCCCGCTTGTCAGGGAAGCGGCGGTCCTGGCACGGGCTCGATCAGCGCGCGTGAGTTGTTCCGGACGTTCCCGACGTCTGAGCTGACCGGATACACATCCAGGGTGTCGGCAACCATCTCGGCAGCGTCGACGGCGGCATCCAGGATGTCTCGCGGATAGTCGACAGTGGGGTCGAGCCAGGCGTCAGCGTGATCGGGATCCATGAACACCGGCATCCTGTCGTGGAGCGATCCGAGTCCGCCGGAAGAAGCGCGCGTGAGGATCGTGAACGAGAGCACCCACCGGTCGTCAGCATTCTCGGGCTTCGACGGATCCTTCCACCATTCGTAGAGCCCAGCGAACAGCAGAGGTTCGTCATCGGCAGGATGAATGAAGTACGGCGTCTTGCCGGCATCCGTGCGATGCCATTCGTAGTAGCCGGTCACGGGGACGATCGCGCGCCGCTTCTCGAGTGCGGCCCGGAACATCGGCTTGTCTTCGAGCTCCTCGGAGCGGGCGTTGAATGCTCGTGCCCCGATCGAGAGATCCTTCGCCCAGCCGGGAACCAGGCCCCAGCGGGCGCTTTCCAGCCGTCGAACCGGCGGTTCGGACTTCGCCGAGTCGAGCACGATCGCGGCCCTGTCGGTCGGTGCGATATTGAACGACGGTCCGGGCAGGTCATCGCCGACGAGGCCGACGCGAAGCATCCCCACCAGTTCGGTTCCAACGCTTGCCACCACGAACCGTCCGCACATGCGGCAAGACTACGCGGGGGATACCCCAGCAGCTTGGAGCCGGTCGAGCAGCCCCGCCCCGTCGGATGCGGTCACCCACGGCACTTCGGCTGCCGAGTGGTCGTTCACTGCGGTTCGTCCGCCAGCGAGCACGGCTTCAGCAGGGGAGAGGCGGCGGATCGCGACAGCCGCGACGTGTCCGGGGTTCTCGCTGGCGAAGGCCGTGTAGATCGCGTCGTCGTGCTGCCCGTCATCGCCCACGAGCAGCCAGCGGATGTCGGGGAACTCCTCGGCGAGGCGCTGCAGACTGTGCTCTTTGTGGGCTCGTCCGCTGCGGAACCACCGGTCATGGGTGGGACCCCAGTCGGTGAGAAGGAGCGCTCCGGGCGGGAAGAGGTGGCGTCGCATGAAGCGCACCAGCGTCGGCGCGACGTTCCATGCCCCCGTCGACAAGTACACGACAGGACAGCCCGGATTCTCGCGCGCAAGCCGCTCGAGAAGCACAGCCATCCCAGGAACCGGCTGCCTGGCGTGTTCGTCGACGACGAAGGAGTTCCACGCCGCAAGCAGCGGACGCGGCAGTGCTGTGACCATGACGGTGTCGTCGACATCCGAGACGATGCCAAAGCGCGCATCCGGCGCAACGACGAACACGCGGGATTCAACGGGAGCGCTGCCTTCGACGGTCATCGTGAACGTTTGCCATCCGGGCGACAGCGCGGCATCCAGCACGACATCCACGACACCGCCCCGGTCCGCTTTCACTGTGTGCGTGTGGCCCGCGACAGTGACGTCCACACGAGCGAAGCCGACCGGAACCGCGAGAAAGCTGCGCCAGCCTCGAACCGAGGCATACTCCCCGCCGCCGCGCGGCTTACGCGGCGGAACGATCAGCACGCGTCCGAGAACCCGAATCCAGCCATCGCCGCCGTACCCCGCAAACGGGGTCACGGTGGGCTTGAGGCCGCGCGCGCGGGCGCGTCGCTCCCGCCAGGTGTGAAAGCGTCGCTCAAGTCGTGCGAGCCACAGGATCTTGGGGGGCGCGGGGGTTTCCTCCGGTCCGGGCACCCGTTCAGTCTGTCATGCCATCGAGGGTCGGGTTTCGTGGGGCATCTTCCGACGGAGTGCGCTCGTCACCCGCATCCATGTGCCGCCGCTCGATGCGGTGCAGCACTTTCTTGCCCACGTAGATCGCCAGGATGAACAGCGCGATGGCGGCGACGAAGATGTATCCGGCGTAGTGAGCGCTGTCAGCGAGGTCGCGGTAGGTCCCCGCTGCGGCCGACGCGACCGAGACGTAGATCGTCGCCCACAGGATGCAGGCAGGCGCTGTCCACGCGAGGAACCGCCGGTACGCGAAGCCGGTCATCCCGACCGTCAACGGCACCAGGGAATGCAAGACCGGCAGGAATCGGCTCAGGAAGATCGCGATCCCACCACGCCGGTTGACGTACAGCTCGGCCCTGATCCACGAACGCTCACCGATGCGGGCACCGAGGCGTGAGTATCGGATGCGCGGGCCGAGGAATCGTCCCAGCCAGAAACCGATGCTTTCGCCGATGAGCGCGCCGATCACGACTGCGACCCCCAGCGCCACCCCCTCCCACGGGCTGCCGACAGCGGTGCCGGCGATGATCACAATCGTGTCGCCCGGAACCACGAGTCCGACCAGAACACTGGTCTCGAGCATGATGGCAAGACCTGCCACGAGGGTGCGCACCACCGGATCGACTGCTTGCACCGTATCCAGCAGCCACGTGAGCCACTCGTTCATCCTTGAAGCGTAGAGCCGCCGACAGCGTTTAGCCTGTGAGGCGTGACCACGCCGCCGTCGAACGTTCCGCTGGCGGCGTGGCGTGACCCCGAGCAGGTCTTCTGCGGATGGGCGCATCGGTACGAGAACGCGTTCTGGCTGGATGCCGGCCCCGGTGCGACCACCGGGAAGAGTTGGGTTGGTATTGGTGAGCCCGTCGCCTCGGATGCTGTCGAGCGGGTGGTCTTGCGGGGGAGTGCTGCCGAGGACGACTCGCGCTCGGGTGAGCGTGGCCCGCGGCCCGGGGCATGGGTTGGCTGGTTCGACTACGACGCCGGTGCGCGGCGGGCGGGGGCGCCATCGTTCCCGGACTCGGGCGGCGACGCCCGATGGATGCAGGTGCGCGCTGTCGTCGAGTTCGACCATGCGGCATCCATCGCGACAGTGTTTGCGGCGGGTGACGCTGGAGAGCTCGCTGCGGGCCTCCTGGACCTGCCGCGTCCGGGTGAGATTCCCCAGCCGACGCCGGTGGTGGCGTCAGCACGACACGACGCGACCACCTATGCCGCTCTGATCGAGGAGTGCCGCGAGCAGATCCGCCAGGGAAACGCCTACCAGCTGTGCCTCACGACGCGATTCGAGGTGCAAGGCGCCGTCGATGCGCTGGCTGCATACCGGCGCCTGCGACGAGGAGTCAGTGCTCACCATGGTGGCTTCGTGCGGATCGCCGACCGAGCGCTCTTGAGCGCGAGTCCCGAGCAGTTTCTGGAGGCCGACCACGGCCGCATTCGGACTCACCCGATCAAGGGAACCCGTCCTCGCTCGGTTGACGCGGAAGTCGATGCCGAACTCGCTGAAGATCTGCGCGCTGACGTCAAAGAGCGGGCCGAGAACGTCATGATCGTTGACCTGATGCGAAACGACCTCTCGCGCATCTGCCAGACCGGCACCGTCACTGTCGAGCGACTCTTCGACGTCGAGTCCTATCCAGCCGTGCATCAACTCGTGAGCACGGTTGCGGGCGACCTCCGCCCCAACATCCAGGTCGGCGACCTGCTCGGCGCGACATTTCCTGCCGGCAGCATGACGGGTGCGCCGAAGCTTTCAGCGATGTCAATTCTGCACCGACTCGAGGGTGCGCCGCGGGGTCTCTTCGCCGGATGCTTCGGTTGGATTTCACCGCAGGGAGACCTGGACCTCGCGATGGTGATTCGATCGATTGTCATCGAGCAGGATCACGCCTACGTCGGCGCGGGCGGCGGCATCACCTGGCTCTCGCAGGCATCGTCGGAGGTAGCGGAGGTCGTCGTGAAAGCGCGTGGACCACTCGCCGCTCTTGGTGCATCCGTCCCGCCGAGCTGGGTGACAGCAGCCCCGGGCGCGTGATTCCAGGCATCCGGTAGCCTGGATGGTGCGCTTTCGCGCGTCTTTCCTGCTTCCCGATTGGTACCTGTTACGTGAGTCAGATGGCCCCTACCGACACCGTTGCCGCCCACGGTCCTGAAGGCGGGTATGACCCGCAAGCGGTCCAGGCCAAGTGGCAGGAGCGCTGGGCGGCCGCCGATCCGTTCCGCGCGGGTGGGGCCGATGACACACGTCCGCGCAAGTACGTGCTCGCGATGTTCCCGTACCCGTCGGGTGACCTGCACATGGGGCACGCCGAGAACTACCTCTACTCCGACATCGTCGCCCGCAGCTGGCGGCACCGCGGCTACAACGTGCTCAACCCGATCGGGTGGGACTCATTCGGTCTGCCGGCAGAGAACGCGGCGATCAAGCGCGGGGCCGACCCGCGTGAGTGGACCTACGCGAACATCGACCAGCAGAAGGCCGGTTTCCGTTCCTACGGGGTGTCGTTCGACTGGAATCGGGTGCTGCACACCAGCGACCCGGAGTACTACCAGTGGAACCAGTGGCTGTTCCAGCGGCTGTTCGAGCGCGGGCTGGCGTATCGCAAAGAGAGCCCGGTCAACTGGTGCCCGGTCGACCAGACGGTGCTGGCAAACGAACAGGTCGTTGACGGCCACTGTGAGCGTTGCGGCGCTGAAGTCATCAAGAAGAAGCTCACGCAGTGGTACTTCCGCATCACCGACTACGCCGATCGCCTGCTCGATGACCTGAACCAGCTTGAGGGCTTCTGGCCTCACAAGGTCATTCAGATGCAGCGCAACTGGATCGGCCGTTCAGTAGGTGCCGATATCGACTTCGAGATCGAGGGTCGCGCCGAGAAGGTCACGGTCTTCTCGACCCGGCCCGACACGCTGTACGGCGCAACCTTCATGGTTGTCGCTCCCGACAGCGATCTGGCTGCGGAACTGGCATCCGGCTCAACGCCCGAGGTACGGATGCGGTTCCAGGACTACCTCGAGACCGTGCAGAAGCAGACCGAGATCGAGCGTCAGAACACGGATCGCCCCAAGACCGGCGTGTTCTTGGACCGCTACGCGATCAACCCGATCAACGGTGAGCGTCTGCCGATCTGGGCCGCCGACTACGTGTTGGCCGACTACGGCCACGGCGCGGTCATGGCAGTTCCAGCACACGATCAGCGTGACCTCGACTTCGCGCGGGAGTTCGGTCTCCCCATCCGTGTTGTGGTCGACACGACGGCACCTGCCACCGGCGCGATTCCGGTCATCGCTGAAGACGGGCCGCTGTCGGAGGATGCCGATGACATCGAATCGATCGATCCCGCGAAGACGGGTGTGGCGCTCACCGGTGAGGGGCGTCTGATCAACTCCGGGTCGCTGGATGGGCTGAGTAAGCGCAATGCCATCACGCGGATCACCGAGGAGCTGGAAGCTGCCGGAACCGGTCGCGCGTCAAAGTCCTATCGCCTGCGCGACTGGCTCATTTCCCGCCAGCGCTTCTGGGGAACGCCGATCCCGATGGTGCACACCGAGGACGGTCGGATCGTGCCGGTGCCCGAGGACGAGCTGCCCGTGCGGCTTCCCGACGCACACGGCCTCGACCTGGCGCCCAAGGGAACGTCGCCGCTGGGCGCAGCATCGGAGTGGATGGCCACCACCGACCCCGAGACCGGTGCCGCGGCTCTCCGTGACCCCGACACGATGGACACGTTCGTCGACAGCTCGTGGTATTTCCTCCGGTTCCTGTCTCCGGGCAATGACTCGGTGGCGTTCGACCCGACAGAGGCACAGCGTTGGGCGCCGGTGGACTTCTACATCGGAGGCGTCGAGCACGCCATCCTGCACCTGCTCTACGCGCGGTTCATCACCAAGGTCCTCTTCGACATGGGACTTGTCGACTTCACCGAACCCTTCTCAAGCCTCATCAACCAGGGCATGGTGATTCTGGGCGGCACGAAGATGTCGAAGAGCAAGGGCAATCTCGTGCTCTTCCACGAGGAGCTCGCGACGCACGGCGCCGACGCGCTGCGCGTGGCTCTTGCTTTTGCGGGCCCCGTCGAGGACGACAAGGACTGGGCTGACGTTTCCACGACGGGTGCGCAGAAGTTCCTCTCGCGTGCGTGGCGGATCGCGCAAGACGTCACGAGCGAACCGGATGTCGTGTGGGCTGAGGGCGATGTTGCGCTGCGCCGCGTCACCCACCGCCTCTGGGCCGAAGCCCCGGGTCTGATCGAGCAGACGAAGTTCAACGTCGTCGTCGCTCGCCTGATGGAACTGGTCAACGCGATCCGTAAGACCATTGACACCGGTGCGGGACCCGCGGACCCTGCCGTCCGGGAAGCGGCCGAAGCGGTGGCGATGATTCTCGACCTGTTCGCCCCGCACACGGCAGAGGAGATGTGGGAAGCGCTCGGCTACGAGCCCTTCGTCGGACTAGTCGGGTGGCGTCAGGCCGATCCGACGCTGCTGGTCGAGGACACGGTCACGGCAGTTGTGCAGATCGACGGAAAGGTGCGTGGAACGCTCGAAGTCTCGGCCAAGATCGACGGTGCCGACCTGGAGGCGCTGGCTCGCGCAGACGAGCGGGTCGTTCGTTCGCTGGCCGGGCGCGAGATCACGCGCGCTATCGTTCGCGCTCCGAAGGTCGTCAGCTTCAGCACGAACTGACGCCTTCCTCCCCACGGGAGGTCTGCGAGAGCTTCTGCACCGCCCAGGTCGATGCGTCGATCCCGGGTTGAGCCATGCCTCTAGCGTCGCGGTGTGGGTGGGCTTGCACGCGAGGATCGACGTCGCTGGGGTGTCGGTGCGGTCGTGATTCTCGCCCTGGGCGGCCTTTCGATCGCGGTGATCGTCGGGGTTGTTCGGGGTGCGGCATCCGCTCAGTCGATGACTCCGGCACCTGTCACGGTGGCGACGGCGTCCGCCTCGCTCTACGTTCACGTCTCGGGCGCGGTGAATGCGCCGGGGCTATACGTGTTGCATCCCGATTCGCGGGTCGTGGACGCCGTTGCCGCGGCAGGGGGATTCGCCGAGGATGCCGACACGTCTGGGGTCAATCTTGCTCGTCCCGTGTCGGACGGCGAGCAGCTGATCGTGCCGCGGGTGGGGGAGGTGTCGGCGGCTGGACCCGCGGGTGTCGCGGCGGACGGCCGCGTGAATCTGAACACTGCGGATGAGGCAGCCCTCGACACGCTTCCAGGCGTGGGGCCGGCTATTGCCGGACGGATCATCGAGTGGCGGGAGGCGAACGGGCGGTTCGCGAGCGTCGATGACCTGTTGTCGGTGTCGGGGATCGGACCCAAGATGCTCGAGTCCATTCGTGATCTCGTCACGGTGTGAGCGGGGCATCGTGTGCTGAGGGGAGGGCGGCGGTGGCGGGCCGCGCGGCTCGTGCCGGCCGCAGTGGTGGCGTGGGCGACGGCTTTCGTGCTGGTGAACGCTCCTGCGCTGGCGCCGATGACGGTCGGGGCGCTGGCGGCGGCCGGCATCGGCGGGGGCGTTGTGCTCGGTGCGCTCTCGCGACGGCGTGCGTCGACCGTTGCGCCGGAGTTCGGTGGCGTGACTCGGCGTGCCCCGGCCAGCGTGGGCGTTTTGTCTGTTGTTGTCGTGGCCCTCGCGGCGGGCGCTGCGGTCGGCATCCATGTGTTGTTGGCGCAGCCTGGGCGGGATGCCGCGCTAGAAGCCTTCGGGAGCGGCTCGCGTGTGGTCGAGGTCGAGGCGATCGTCAGCGGGAAAGTCGAGCCACGCGCTGGCGGTCAGCGCGCGTTCGATGCCTCGATTCGACTCCTCGGAACCGATGGAGGTGCTCTCACCGGGTGGACTGACGCGGCAGTTCGCGTGTCGGGCGAGCAGGCCAGCAGCGCGCTGGATGTCGGCGCACGTGTGCGCATGAGCGGAACGAGCAGGCCGGCGTATCCGGGCGATCGTGCTGTCGTGCAGATCCTGGCGCACGAGACAGAGATCGTCGAACCGCCAACCGGCATCCTGCGCTTCGCAGCCGACCTGCGGCAGTCGCTCGTCCGCGCCGCGGCGGGGCTTCCCGGCGGCGGGGGAGAGCTCGTTCCGGGGCTCGCGGTAGGGGACACGTCAGCTGTCAGCTCCCAGACGGATGCCGACATGAAGGCATCCTCGCTGTCCCACCTCACCGCGGTCTCTGGCGCCAACTGTGCGCTCGTCGTGGGGATCGCATTCGTCGTTGCGGCTGGGCTGGGAGCAGGCCGCCGCGTGCGTGTGATCGCAGGTCTCGGCGCGCTCGTCGGGTTCGTCATTCTGGTCACGCCGGAGCCGAGTGTCGTTCGTGCCGCGATGATGGCCGGAATTGCCATGATCGCCGTTCTTCTGGGTCGCGCTGGCGCCGGTGTCGCCCTGCTGAGCGCGGCCGTCGTCATCCTGCTCCTGGCCGACCCCTGGTTGGCGGGCTCTCTGGGGTTCGCGCTCTCGGTGGCTGCCACGGCCGCCCTCCTGACGCTCGCCCGGCCGCTCGCATCGGGGCTAACGCGAGTGATGCCTGCCCCGCTAGGGCTCGCCCTCTCGGTGCCGCTTGCCGCGCAACTGGCGTGCGGTCCGCTGTTGGTGCTGATCGATCCGTCGGTGCCGCTCTGGGGAGTGCCAGCGAATCTGCTCGCAGCGCCCGCCGCCCCTGCAGCGACGGTGCTGGGGCTCGCCGCCTGCCTTGCCGCGCCATTCCCTGTGCTTCAAAGCGGCCTGGCGGCACTCGCGTGGCTCCCGGCGACGTGGATCGCCGGGATCGCGGATGTCGCCAGCGGGTTGCCCTTCGCGCGGATTCCCTGGGCGGACGGGCTGGTCGGTGCACTCTCACTGGCTCTGGTGGGCGCACTCGTCGCCCTCGCGCTGGGCCTACCAGGACAGAATCGACGGTCCGCCCGCATCCGCCGCGGTTCGGCGCTCCTGGTCGCAGCTGTCGTCACCGTCTTCACCTGCACAACGGTGGTCACCACGATCACGCAGAGGTGGGGGATCCCCGGTGACTGGTCCATTCTGATGTGCGATGTGGGCCAGGGCGACGCGGTGCTCGTTCGTAGCGAAGGAGTCACGGCGCTCATCGACACGGGCCACGACCCCGCGCTGATGAGCGCATGCCTCGACAGAGTCGGCGTCACACGGCTCGACCTGCTCGTGCTGACTCACTTCGACAAAGACCACGTGGGCGGCACCGAGGCGGTGATAGGTCGCGCCGCCACCGTGCTCCACGGCCCGACGGACGGAAGTGCCGACGAACGGCTCTTGGCAGATCTCGCGCAAGCTGGAGCGGAAGTGGTATCGGCGCAGGAGGGCATGACGGGCACGCTCGGAGGCGCGCGATGGAGTGTGGTCTGGCCGCGCGCGACAGCACTGTTCGCTGCGGGTAACGACTCGTCGGTGACCGTGAGCATCGAAGGCGGCGGCGTCCCCCGATCGCTCTTCCTCGGCGATCTCTCGGCGGATCCGCAACGGATGCTGCGCGCGAGCATTCGCGGCGCCGTCGAGGTCGTCAAAGTGTCGCACCACGGCAGCGCTGACCAGGACCCTGGCCTGTACGACCAGATCGCACCGCGCATCGGGCTCATTGGCGTGGGAGCCGACAACACCTATGGGCACCCCACCGCAACGACGCTGGCGATGCTGCAGGGCAGCGCCGTCGGACGCACCGACCAAGATGGGATCGTCGCGGTCGTCGGAGAGGGCGACACCCTCGCCCTGTGGCGGGAGCGCACCGCGTCTGTCGTGGGTGGCGGATAGGCTTTCGGCATGGCCGCACCCCGTCGCTCGAGTACTTCGAAGTCGGCGATCCGGCAGGTGCCGTGGCGCGATCCGCGTCCCGCGCCCATCGTGCTGGTGTCAGGTCCCGAAGACGTCTGTGCAGAGCGAGCCATCGCGGGCCTGCGGGACTACGTGCGCGCCGAGGATCCGGCAGTGGAGGTGACCGACCTCCGCGCCGACGACTACCTCGCGGGAACGCTGCTGACCGTCACCTCGCCCTCCCTCTTCGGCGAGCCGCGCCTCGTGCGCGTGTTCGGGGTCGAGAAGGCATCCGACTCGTTTCTCACCGAAGCGCTTTCCTATCTCGAGGCACCCCAGGAAGGCGCAACCGTCGTGCTCCGGCACACCGGCGCGAGTGTGCGAGGAAAGAAGCTGCTCGATGCGATCCGCAGCGGCGCGGCGGATGCCGTCGAGATCGCATGCCCGGCCATCAAGCGGGATAGCGACCGGTACGACTTCGCCGCCGCCGAGTTCGCCGCTGCGAACAAGCGCATCGCGCCTGCCGCCCTCCGCGCCCTCGTCTCGGCATTCTCCGACGATCTGACAGAGCTTGCTGCAGCATGCCAGCAGCTGATCGCGGATGTCGATGGCGATGTCACCGAAGAGATCGTGCGGCGGTATTACGGGGGTCGCGTTGAGACCACGGCCTTTGCTGTGGCAGACACCGCTATCGCGGGACGCTACGGCGAGGCGCTCATCACGCTGCGGCACGCCTTAGCCAGCGGGGCCGACCCGGTGCCGCTTGTCGCGGCGATCGCGTCGAAGCTGCGAACGATGGCGCGCGTTGCCGGCCTGCGCGAGTCATCCGCCGCGATCGCTGCCCGGATCGGCGTGAAGGACTGGCAGGTCGACCGGGCTCGCCGGGATCTCGCGGGGTGGAACGAGGAGTCGCTCGGGCGGGCGATTCAGGCAGCGGCGCGAGCGGATGCCGAGGTCAAGGGCGCCTCGCGTGACCCGATTTTCGCTCTCGAGCGGCTCGTCACGGTGGTCGCGACGCGCAGCGAGTTCGGGAGCTGACGGTCGGAGAAACGACAAAGCCCGCCCCGAAGGGCGGGCTTTGTATGAACCGTAACGCTTAGAGCGCCGCGACCTGCTTGGCGATCGACGACTTGCGGTTGGCAGCCTGGTTGGCGTGGATGACGCCCTTGCTGACGGCCTTGTCGAGCTTCTTGGTCGCCGTGGCCAGAGCCTTCTCGGCGGCGGCCTTGTCGCCGGCGGCGATGGCCTCGCGGGTGCGACGCACCTCGGTCTTCAGCGCGCTCTTGACTGCCTTGTTGCGCTCGTGAGCCTTCTCGTTGGTCTTGTTGCGCTTGATCTGCGACTTGATGTTCGCCACGTGGAGACGTTCTTTCGTTCGAGTGATGGATGGACTGCCGGCGACGAGAGAGGGGCGTCCACCGGCGATCGTGAGGGTTAAACCCACACACAAGCCAATCAGCGAGTCTACCAGGTCTGTTCGATGGTCGTGAGCGCGAGGTTCAGGACAGCGTTGAACACGCGCGGTCGCATGGCAGTGACCAAGTGGCTGGTCCGCGGCACAACGATCAGCTCGGCATCCGGTGCGACCCGCGTGAACAGGCGCTCGTTGACCCGCAACTGGTCGAACTGTCCGTTCACGAACCACAGCGGAACCCCGATACGCCCCAGTGCAGACAGCAGATCCAGCACCGACAGGCTACGCAGCGCCGTGTCTTGCGCGTCGAGTGCATAGCCCCCGGCGCCGAAGTCCGCCCGCGTCTCGGGCGGCAGGGTGGCATCCAACACCCGTTCGCTCAGCCACGCTCCGCGATCCGGAAGCGAATCGAAGCCCCGCGCCAGCAGTCGGTACGTCTGCAAAGCGGCACCGCGCGGGATCGCGGTGCATGATGCGGCGATCAGGCCGGCGATCGGAGGGGCATCCTCTTGCCCGGCGTACTCGATCGAGAGCAGTCCGCCCATCGAGTGAGCGACGAGCAGTACGGTGCCGTGTTCCTCGGCGGCGCGGCGAACGGCCCCATCGATCGTTGCGAACGCACCGTTGAGTGAGAACGTCTCGCTCATCCGTGACCCGTGCCCGGGGAGGTCGACGGCTGTCACGGGGTTACCGCGTTCGGTTAGGTACTGCTCTTGCGCCCGCCACATCGTGTGGGAGGTGCGGATGCCGTGAACGAGAACCACCGCGACCGCCATGTCGGTAGAGTAGCCCGCCGCCGCCCCGAGGCAGGGGCGATGCGACAGTGCGCACGCCGGTAGAATCGTGCGGATATGTCCCCCCGTGCCTCCACGCCGCTGCAGCCGGCAGCCACGCCGCCCGCGCAGATCCGCAACTTCTGCATCATCGCGCACATCGACCACGGCAAATCCACCCTGGCCGACCGCATGCTGCAGATCACGGGTGTCGTCTCCGATCGCGACATGCGCGCGCAGTACCTGGACCGCATGGACATCGAACGCGAGCGCGGAATCACCATCAAGAGCCAGGCGGTGCGGATGCCCTGGCAGACGGATGCCGGCACGTTCGCCCTCAACATGATCGACACTCCCGGTCACGTCGACTTCACCTACGAGGTCTCACGGTCGCTCGCAGCGTGCGAGGGTGCGGTCCTGCTCGTGGATGCTGCGCAGGGCATCGAGGCGCAGACCCTGGCGAACCTTTATCTGGCGCTCGAGAACGATCTGCACATCATCCCCGTGCTCAACAAGATCGACCTGCCCGCCGCCGACCCCGAGAAGTACGCGGCAGAACTCGCCAGCCTCATCGGCGGCGACCCGGCCGATGTGCTCCGCGTCAGCGGCAAGACCGGTCAGGGCGTCGAAGAGCTGCTCGACCGGCTCGTCGCCGAAATTCCGGCACCCACCGGTGACGCCGATGCGCCGGCCCGCGCCATGATCTTCGACTCCGTGTACGACGCCTATCGAGGCGTCGTGACCTACGTGCGAATGGTCGACGGCAAGCTCGAGCCGCGTCAGCGCATCCAGATGATGTCAACGCGGGCGGCGCACGATCTGCTCGAGATCGGGGTCTCCAGCCCCGAGCCGACCCCGACCAAGGGTCTTGGCGTCGGGGAGGTCGGCTATCTGATCACGGGCGTGAAAGATGTCCGCCAGTCGAAGGTCGGCGACACAATCACGGACCAGCGAAAGCCGGCATCCGACGCACTCCCGGGCTACACCGACCCGAAGCCCATGGTCTTCTCTGGCATCTACCCGATCGACGGCAGCGACTACGCGGATCTGCGCGAAGCGCTCGACAAGCTCAAGCTCTCGGACGCTTCGCTGCAGTACGAGCCCGAGACCTCGGTGGCGCTGGGCTTTGGATTCCGTTGCGGATTCCTCGGCCTCCTGCACCTCGAAATCATCACCGAGCGTCTGTCCCGCGAGTTCGGCCTCGACCTCATCACCACGGCGCCGTCGGTGACCTACACGGTCACGACCGACACCGGAGAAACCGTGACGGTCACCAACCCCAGCGAATACCCCGACGGCCGTGTCGCCGAGGTTTCGGAACCGGTGGTGAAGGTCGGCATCCTGCTGCCCAAGGACTACGTGGGTACCGTCATGGAGCTGTGCCAGTCCCGACGCGGGTCGCTCCTCGGCATGGATTACCTCAGCGAGGACCGCGTCGAGCTGCGCTACAACATGCCGCTCGGTGAGATCGTCTTCGACTTCTTCGACCAGCTGAAGTCGAAGACGCAAGGCTACGCGAGCCTCGACTACGAGCCGGCTGGGTCGCAGACCGCCGACCTCGTCAAGGTCGACATCCTGCTACAGGGCGAGAAGGTCGACGCCTTCAGCTCGATCGTCCACCGCGACAAGGCGTACGGGTACGGCACGATGATGACCGAGCGCCTGCGCAAACTCATCCCGCGCCAGCAGTTCGAAGTGCCCATCCAGGCCGCCATCGGAGCGCGGATCATTGCTCGCGAGAACATCCGCGCGATCCGCAAGGACGTGCTGGCAAAGTGCTACGGCGGTGACATCACCCGCAAGCGCAAGCTCCTCGAAAAGCAGAAAGAGGGTAAGAAGCGCATGAAGATGGTGGGTCGCGTCGAAGTGCCACAGGAGGCGTTCATCGCAGCCCTCTCGGGCGACGTCGAGGGCAAAGAGAAGTAGTCTGATCGCCATGCGCCGCGGAACCTTCCGGGACGAGACCGTCGATTATGCAGCAGTCGGGGCCACTCAGGCTCCCGACCTCATGCAGTACCCGCCGGAAAAGAGCATTCCCGCCGAAGAGTCCTGGCGGATCGGAAGCGGCCAGGCACGATTCGAGTCGGCGACCGAGTCACTCTTGGCGTGGGCGCCGCTGCGTGGCGCCGGGTTGTCGTTGGCAGACATCCGCCCGGCATCCGGGTCCGGCTACGCCGGGGTCGCGTACGACTCGGATGGCGCACCGATCGCGCCGTCGCGTCGCGAAGCCGAGCAGCGCTTTGATGCCGAGGGCACTCCGTATGTCAGTGCCGGCGCGACCGTGCACGTCACCGGCCGGCTCAGCGGATACCGCGCGGATGCCGAACTGCGTGTCATCCTGGCCGTCGAAGAACCCCGGCGCACGGCTTTCGCGCTCGGCACCGTTGGTGGCTCTGTCGTCAGCGGCGAGGAGCTGTTCCTGATCGAGTGGCGCGACAACGACGAGGTCTGGTTCACCGTGCGCGCATTCGATCGCCCCGTCTCGGCGCTCTACCGGCTCGTACCGCGCTTCGTTCGCGGGCGGCGGCGCCGGCTCTTCCGGGCCTACCTGACGGCGGTATCGCCCTTGTTCGCTCCCTGATGGGCGCAGCGCTTCCCCTCGGCGATCCCGTTCCGCGCGACGGATCGCTCCCCGGTGCGGTCATCGACCCCGCCACGCCGCTGTCGGCCTACGTCCACATCCCGTTCTGTCGCGTTCGCTGCGGGTACTGCGACTTCAACACCTATACGGGCGAGGAGTTGCGTGGCGCGCGCCGCGAGGACTACGCAGGGACGCTCCTTCGCGAGATCGACCTTGCTTCGGGTGTGCTCTCCGCGCATCCGCGCCCGCTGAACACGGTCTTCTTCGGGGGCGGAACGCCGACCCTGCTTCCCGCCCGCGATCTGGCGGTCATCCTGTCAACCCTGCGGGATCGGTTCGGGCTCGAGCCGGATGCCGAGGTCACCGTCGAAGCAAACCCCGACACCGTGACTCCCGAGGTCACGGAGGAACTGGCCAGTGCGGGAGTCACGAGGTTGTCCATCGGAATGCAGTCGGCCGTGCCGGAGGTTCTTCGCACGCTCGATCGCACGCATCGGCCCGAGAACGTCGCAACGGCGGTGAGCGCGGCACGGCAGAGCGGACTGTCAGTGAGCGTCGACCTCATCTACGGCGCCCCGGAAGAGACGCTCGATCACTGGCGACGCAGCATCGAGGCCGCGCTCGCGTTGGAGACCGACCACATCTCGGCCTACGCGCTGATCGTCGAGGAGGGCACCGCTCTGGAGCGCCGCATCCGACGCGGAGAACTCAGCACACCCGACGACGACCTGCAGGCCGCCATGTACGAGCACGCCGACACCGCGTTCGAGGAAGCCGGCTACGGCTGGTACGAGGTATCCAACTGGGCGAAGACTCCCGCCGATCGCTCGCGGCACAACCTCGCCTACTGGCGCGGACACGACTGGTGGGGGTTCGGTCCCGGTGCTCACAGCCATGTCGGAGGGGTTCGATTCTGGAACGTCCGGCATCCTGCCGCCTACGCGCAGCGGCTGGCTGCCGGTGACTCGCCGGGGGCCGGTTCGGAGATCCCCGACGAGGATGCACGACTGCTTGAGCGGGTGATGCTGCGGGTGCGTACGGTCGAGGGCCTGCCCGTGTCGGAGCTGGCACCGGAAAGCCGACAAGCCGTCGCCGGTCTCGTCGCGGACGGACTCGTGGACGGCCGCGGGGCGGTTCGCGGGAACCTCGTACTCACACGCGCCGGACGATTGCTGGCCGACGCTGTCGTGCGCGCACTGACGTCGTGATCTGGGGCGCGGGGGAGAGGCATCCGCTAGAATTGGCACTCTGAGGATGTGAGTGCCAGTGCCACGTCGAGCCGCTCAGACGGCCGACGCCGGATGCGGAAGGAGGCGACATGGTCAGCGAGCGTGGGCTTCAGGTGCTCCGGGCGATCGTGCAGGACTACGTCGATACCCGCGAGCCCGTCGGAAGCAAGGCCATCGTCGAGCGCCACGCGTTCGGCGTATCAGCAGCCACCATCCGCAACGACATGGCGCTTCTCGAAGACGAAGAACTCATCGCGGCGCCCCACACCTCCTCGGGCCGCGTCCCGACCGACAAGGGGTACCGCGTCTTCGTCGACCACCTCGCCGAAATCCGGCCTCTTTCGCCCGCCCAGCGCGCCGCAATCGCGAGCTTCCTGCAGGGGCCCGGTGACCTCGATGATGCGCTGGCGCGAACCGTGCGGGCACTCACGCAGCTCACCGGTCAGGTGGCGATCGTGCAGTATCCCTCGTTTTCCAAGGCGACCATCACGCACGTCGAGCTCGTTGCGCTCGAGCCTTCCCGGGTGCTCGTCATCGTCGTGACTGACACCGGACGCGTGTCGCAGCGACTTGCGCTTCTGACCGTGGCCCTCGACGAGACGGATCTCGCACGCGTGCGCGCCGAGGTGTCGACACTGCTCGTTGGGCGAAGCGTGCGTCAGGGCGCGAAGCGCGTCGAGGAGCAAGCCGACAGCGACGCGCGAACCGCCCACCAGTCGGCGGTGACCGAGATTCTTCGGGTCGTCCAGGAGGAGCTCGACGAGTTTCGACAGGATCGGCTCGTCATGGCCGGCGCAGCAAATCTCGCCCGGCGCGAGAGCGACTTCCGGGGAAGCATCTACCCGCTCCTGGAGGCGATCGAAGAGCAGGTGACCATCCTTCGCCTGATGGGCGAAATGGTCGCCGACGACAACGGGCTGGCGGCCAGCATCGGACGCGAGAATGAGGCATTCGGGCTGTCTGAGGCATCTGTCATCGCGAGTGACTACGATGCGACGGGCGCCAGAGCCCGTGTTGGCCTGATGGGTCCGACCCGAATGGACTATCCCAGCAACCTTGCGGCGGTGCGGGCGGTAGCGCGCTACCTCACCGGACTGCTGGCTGAGGACGAGAAGGGCCGATGAGCCCGTACGAACTGCCCGCGACCACACGCGGGATGCAGAAAGGTGACCGTGGCTGACCACTACGAGGTCCTTGGCGTGTCGCGAGACGCGTCGCCCGAAGAGATCAAGAAGGCCTATCGACGCCTGGCGCGGGAGCTTCACCCCGACGTGAACCCGGGGGAAGAGGCTGCTGAGCGGTTCAAGCTCGTGACGCACGCCTACGACGTCCTCAGCGACCCGCAGCAGCGGCAGCGCTACGACATGGGCGGCGGCCAGAACGGCGGTTTCGGCGGTGCCGGCGACTTCGGCGGTTTCAGCGACATCTTCGAGAGCTTCTTCGGCGGCGGTGGCGCGGCCCGCGGCGGGCGCCCGCGGTCGCGGAAGGAGCGCGGGCAAGATGCGCTGGTTCGCGTCGACCTCGACCTCAAGGATGTGGTGTTCGGTGTGCATCGCGACATCGACGTCGACACCGCTGTCATGTGCGAGACCTGCAACGGCTCGTGCACGCAGCCTGGGACGACACCGGTTCGCTGCGATATCTGCCACGGCACGGGTCACATCCAGCGCACGGTTCGAAGCCTCCTTGGCAACGTCGTCACCTCCCAACCGTGCGGCACGTGCCAGGGGTACGGCACGACCATCCCGTACCCGTGCGCGACGTGCCAGGGGCAGGGCCGCGTTCGCGCTCGTCGCACCGTGTCGATCGATATCCCGGCCGGTGTTGACACGGGCCTGCGGCTTCAGCTTCCCGGATCGGGCGAAGTCGGCCCTGGCGGTGGGACGCGGGGCGACCTGTACATCGAGGTCTCCGTCGCGACGCATCCGGTATTCAGCCGCGAAGGTGACGACCTGCTCGCAACGCTCGAAGTGTCGATGCCGGATGCCGTTCTCGGCGCGGCTACGACGATCGAGGGCCTCGATGGGCCGGTGGACCTCGAGGTGCGTCCAGGAGTCCAGTCGGGCGATGTGCTGACCATCAAGGGTCGAGGCATCACACCGTTGCGCGGCAATCAGCGTGGTGACTTGCGCGTTGGCGTGCACGTGGTCACGCCCACGAAGCTCGACGCCAAGGAACGGGGCCTCATCGAGGAGTTCGCCAAGCGCACGAAGGCTCCCGCGCCTCACCTGGCGGAGTTCCATCAGGGTCTGTTCTCGAAGCTGCGCGATCGGTTCCGGAACGGCTGATCGTGCCGCTTCACTTCGTCGTCGACGAACCGCTGGATGCCGATACCGGCCAGACCGTGACCCTCACCGGCGCTGAGGCGCACCACGCCGCCACGGTGCGTCGGGTCCGCGTCGGAGAAACGGTCACGCTCGGTGACGGAGCCGGAGTGTGGCTCGAAGGCGCCTGCGAGCTCGTCGCAGCCCGCGAGGTCCTGGTTCGCGTCACGAACCGGGAGGAGGTACCGCGTCCATCCGTGCGGATCGAGCTCGTGCAGGCTCTTGCGAAAGGCGACCGCGACGAACTCGCGGTCCAAGCGTCGACCGAACTCGGCGTGGATGTCATCACGCCGTGGCAAGCTGCCCGCAGCGTTTCGCGGTGGGACGCGGCCAAGCGTGAGAAGGGTGTCACGCGCTGGCGTCAGATCGCGCGGGAAGCAGGCAAGCAGGCGCACCGTGCGTGGCTTCCAGAAGTCGGCGGCCCGCTGACGACTGCACAGTTGTGCGAGCGGGCCGCGGCGACCCGGATGCTCGTGTTGGAGCCGACAGCGGCGCTGCGTCTCAGCGAATGGATGCCTGACCCGACCGACTGCCGCGATATCGCTATCGTCGTCGGGCCCGAGGGCGGGATCGACGCAGGCGAGCTGACGTCCCTCGAAGCTGCGGGCGCGACGCTCGTGCGCCTGGGCGAGCATGTATTGCGTACTTCCACAGCGGGACCCGCGGCAATCGCTGTGCTCAGCAGCACGCTCGGCCGGTGGTGATCGTGCAAGTGGTAGCTGGGCCCGCCGGAGAGGCCGTCGGTAGACTGAGCGCATGAGCGAACCCTCCGTCTTCACCCGCATCCTGCGTGGCGAGATTCCCGCAGAGATCCTCAGCGAGACCGAGAACGTGTTCGTCATCCGGGATATCGCTCCGCAGGCGCCGCTGCACCTCTTGGTCATTCCGAAGACCGCCGAATACCGCGATGTCACCGAGCTTGCGGCGGGTGATCCTGCGTTGCTCGCCGAGATGGTGGCGGTGGCGGGGGATGTCGCCGCAGAGCATGGCAGCGGCGATTTCCGACTGGTCTTCAACACCGGTCCCGGCGCGGGGCAGACGGTCTTCCACGTGCATGCCCACGTGCTCGGCGGCGACCTTGCAGAAGGCAGTCTCGGTGGCTGATTCGGACAACAGTGCGGAATCCGGAGATCGCGTCACGGAGCGGTTGTTCGCCGACGGTGTAGCCATGGTCCAGCTTCTCGGGCCCCAAGACAGGCTGCTGCGCGTGGTCGAGCGGGAGCACCCGGATGTCGACGTGCACGTGCGCGGGAACGAGATCACTCTCGCGGGAAGCGCCGCAGCTGTGGCCGCGGCCCGAGAGCTCGTCGAGGAACTCCTGACGATGACGCGCACCGGTCACGATCTCGCGCCAGCTGACGTATCCAGCTCGAACCGTATCCTGCGAAGCGATGGCAACCCACGTCCGTCCGAGGTCCTGGGCGAAGCGATTCTCTCCAGCCGCGGTCGGGTGATTCGTCCGAAGACACTCGGGCAGAAGTCGTACGTGGATGCGATCGAGAACACCACGATCACGTTTGGCATCGGACCGGCGGGTACCGGCAAGACCTATCTGGCGATGGCCAAGGCGGTGCAGGCGCTGCAGCGTAAAGAGGTCAGCCGCATCATCCTGACCCGGCCCGCCGTCGAGGCGGGGGAGCGCCTCGGCTTTCTGCCGGGAACGCTGACGGACAAGATCGACCCGTACCTGCGTCCCCTGTACGACGCGCTGAACGAAATGATGGACCCGGAGATCGTTCCCAAGCTCATGGCGACAGGAACAATCGAGGTCGCGCCACTCGCCTACATGCGCGGGCGCACACTGAACGACTCGTTCGTCGTGCTCGACGAGGCCCAGAACACCACACCGGAACAAATGAAGATGTTCCTGACTCGCCTGGGTTTCAACACGAAGATGGTCGTGACAGGAGACATCACTCAGATCGACCTCCCGCAGGGGGCATCGGGTCTGCGCCTGGTCACGAAGGTGCTGAGCACGATCGACGACATCCACTTCGCGTATCTCACGAGCGACGACGTCGTGCGCCACTCGCTCGTCGGCAGGATCGTCGACGCCTACTCCGAGTACGACGAGCGGCGCCTGTCCGCGAAGCGAGAGCGCGACGAGGCGAGCGAGCTCAGCAATCGTGCCGAGCGCCGCGGGGCAAGCCGGCCCGCAGGACCACGCGATCACATGCCCAAACGAGGACGCCGATGACGATCGAAATCACCAACGAGTCCGGGATCGACGTCGACGAAACGGTCCTCCTGCGACTCACCGAGAACAACCTCGCCGAGTTGTTCGTGAGCCCGGATGCCGACCTCGCGATCCTTCTGGTCGACGAGGGCGCGATGGAGTCATTGCACGTCCAGTGGATGGACGAGCCTGGCCCAACGGATGTGCTGAGCTTTCCCATGGACGAACTGCGGCCGGGAACTGAAGATGCCCCGACGCCGGAAGGACTCCTGGGGGACATCGTGCTCTGCCCGCAGGTAGCTGAAAGCCAGGCTCAGGCTGCCGGTCACTCCACGATGGACGAGCTGATCCTGCTCACGACCCACGGTCTTCTGCATCTGCTCGGTTTCGACCACGCCGAGCCGGCGGAGGAACGGGAGATGTTTGCCCTCCAACGAGACCTCATCGTCCGATTCCACGCGGCCGAACGCCGCCGCCTCAAGCCGTGACCGCGGCCCTCCTGCTGGCTACAGCTGCACTCCTGGTCGCCTTCGGCGGTCTGATGGCGGCGGTGGATGCAGCCCTCGGGGTGACCTCGCGATCCGACCTCGAGGAAATGAGCCAGTCCGGACGCAATGCTGCGTTCCTTCGCGGCATCGCGGACGATCCGGCGGCCCATGCGAACGCCGCCGGGTTCATGCGCGTCCTGTCCGAGACCACCGCGGCGGTGCTGGTCACTGTCGCACTCACGATCCTGTTCGACAGCATCTGGTGGGCGATGCTCGCTGCCGCGATCATCATGACGGGGATCTCGTTCGTCGTGGTCGGCGCGAGCCCGCGCAGCGTCGGGCGCCTTCACGCCAAGGGGCTGCTCCGTGGCGCTGCACCCGTCATCCGTGCGATGCGCATCGTGCTGGGCCCGCTCGCTCACGGCCTCGTCGCGCTCGGCGACCGGGTGACACCCGGCGTAGCCCGCGGCTCGTCGTTCGCCTCCGAAGAGCAGCTGCTCAGCATGGTGGATGAAGCCGCGTCACAAGACCTCATCGAAGAGGATGACCGCGAACTGATTCACTCCGTGTTCGACTTCACCGATACGTATGTGCGCGCGGTCATGATTCCGCGCACAGAGATGGTGACAGTCGAGGCAGACACGACGACGAAGGACGCGATGGAGCTGTTCCTCGACAAGGGCGTATCGCGCGTTCCGGTGGTCGACGACGAAGCCGATGACGTCATCGGGATGCTCTACCTCAAAGACCTGGTGCAGTTCGCGTATCGCGACGAGGCTGGCTGGCGTGCTGCTGCGATCTCGCAACTTGCGCGACCGGCCGTCTTTGTCCCCGAATCGATGCGAGCCGAGACCCTCTTGCAGCAGATGAAGCGCGAAGCCGTGCACGTGTGCATGGTGGTCGACGAGTACGGCGGGGTCTCGGGCCTTGTCACCCTCGAGGACCTGATCGAGGAGCTGGTGGGCGAGATCGCTGACGAGTTCGACCCGCGGGCCACCGAAATAGCCGAGGTCGCCGAGGGGCGCTACCGCGTCAGTGCCCGACTCGGCCTTGCCGAGGTCGGGGAGCTTTTCGACCTCGATCTCGAAGACGACGAGGTCGACTCGATCGGGGGACTGCTGGGCAAGCAGCTCGGCAAGGTGCCGCAGCCCGGAGCGGTCACAGACTTCGAGGGGCTGCGCATCACTGGCGGCGCATCCCGCGGCAAGGGTCGCGGCATCACCACCGTCTTTGTGGAGCGCATCCCCGTCCGGGCCGATGCCGCGGAGAGCGAGGCCGCTGCTGAGGGCGATGGCTCAGTGGCGGCATCCGAGACATCATCTGAGCGGAAGGTGCGCTCGTGAGCGGCAGCGATTATCGGTCCGGCTCTGATTTTCGGTCCGGCTTTGTGACCTTCGTGGGGCGCCCCAATGTCGGCAAGTCCACGCTCATGAACGCCCTCGTCGGCGAGAAGATCGCGATCACCAGCGACAAGCCGCAGACCACCCGGCGCGCCATTCGCGGCATCCTGAACCGCCCCGGCGGGCAGATCGTGATCGTCGACACCCCCGGTCTGCACCGCCCGCGCACCCTCCTCGGTCAGCGCCTGAACGATCTTGTCGAAGAGGTCCTCGGGGATGTCGACGTGATCGCCTTTTGCGCTCCGGCGACCGAGAAGGTCGGGCCCGGAGATCGGCGGATCGCCGAGTCCCTGGACGGTTACGCCTCGGCGAAGAAGATCGCCCTCGTGACCAAGACCGATGCCGCATCCCGCGATCAGATCACGGAGCGGCTCATGGAGGTCGACGCCCTGCGCGAGGACTGGGCGGCCGTCATTCCGCTCTCGGCGGTCACAGCCGATCAGCTCGGGGTTCTGGCTGACGAGATCCTGAAGATGCTCCCCGAAGGCCCGGCCCTCTACCCCGACGACGTCGTCACGGACGAGGCCGATGACGACCGGATCGCCGAGATCATTCGGGAGGCCGCGCTCGATGGCGTGCGCGACGAGTTGCCGCACTCCATCGCCGTCGTCGTTCAGGATGTCGAACCGCGCGAGGACTCGGACCTGATCGACGTCTACGCCGACATCGTGGTCGAACGCGACAGTCAGAAGGCGATCATCATCGGCAAGAAGGGCTCCCGACTCGCGCGCGTGGGTGCCGCTGCCCGCGAACAGATCGAACCACTGCTTGGATCCCGCGTCTTCCTGTCACTGCACGTCAAGGTAGCCAAGGACTGGCAGCGCGACCCGAAGCAGCTCGGTCGCCTCGGTTTCTGACCTCACGTGCAGATCCCGCCTCAGCCGATCGGTCTGAGAGCAGACTGGACGATGACGACGCCGTCGCCGTATTCGGCATCTGCGGCATCCTGCAGGGTGCCGTCATCCCAGATCACCTGCGCCCACACGTAGCCATCCTGCGTCCAGGTCGCAAGCAGCAGATCACCGAGCTCGGTCGGCAGCTCACGTGCGATCTCGTCGAGCTCTGCGACTGGCGTTTCGCCCGGGACTCCTCCCGTCGGGTCCTCTGGGCGAATCGGATCGTAGAGCGCAAGCATGATCGGCGGTTGGGTGGCGGTGAAGACCTCGCCGTCGAACGTTCCGAAGACGGCATAGGTGCCCCACCGCGTGTCCCCCGACTCCTCGAACCCGTCGACGCCTTCCCAACTCCAGCCCATGAGCGGCAACCCGTCGCACTGCGGCGGGTAGGACTCGGCGATCGGGCCGAGGCAGAGCGCCACATCCCCAGCGACATCCAGCACAGTTCCCGTGCCGACCACTTCGCCGTCCGGCGGGCTGATTTGTGTGGTCGACAGTGAGCCGCCGGATGCACCGGACCCGCTGGCGCATCCGGTGGTGATCAGCAGGAGCGACGCAGCGGCGAGCGCGGCAGTACCGAGACGAGCAGTGATCCTCATACCCATACTGTGTCGAGCGCGAAAGAAACGTCTCACGGATCAGGGGACGAATTGCTGATAACATCGCGGTATGCGTGCACTCTCGCTTCTTCTTAGCTGCCGCGGCGGGGCCATCTAGGGCCTACCTCGTCGCGGAGCTTCGTGTCGGCCCGTTCACCTCGAGCCAGAAGCAGGAAGAAGCGACACCATGAAGAACACTCAGCAGCCGTCGGGGATGCCGACGCACAAGTACGTTCCTTATCACGAGCAGATCCGCGTGTCGGTTCCCGACCGCACGTGGCCCGACGCGACAATCACCCAGGCACCGCGCTGGTGCGCCGTAGACCTGCGCGATGGTAACCAGGCGCTCATCGACCCGATGAGCCCCGAGCGCAAGCGGATCATGTTCGATCTGCTGGTGAAGATGGGCTACAAAGAGATCGAGGTGGGCTTTCCGTCCGCGAGCCAGACGGACTTCGACTTCGTGCGTCACCTGATCGAAGACGACGTCATCCCCGACGACGTGACTATCCAGGTTCTGACGCAGGCGCGCGAGCACCTCATTGAGCGCACCTACGAATCGATCCGCGGCGCGAAGCGCGCGATCGTGCACCTCTACAACTCGACGAGCATCCTGCAGCGCGATGTCGTGTTCCGCACCGACAAGCAGGGGATCATCGACATCGCCCTCGAAGGTGCTCGCCTGTGCCGCAAGTTCGAGGCGACGGTTCCGGGCACGGAGGTGTTCTACGAGTACTCGCCTGAGAGCTACACCGGCACCGAGCTCGAGTTCGCCGTCGATGTGTGCAACCAGGTTCTCGAGATCTTCGAGCCGACGCCTGAGCGGAAGGTCATCATCAATCTGCCGGCGACGGTCGAGATGGCAACGCCGAACGTCTACGCCGACTCCATCGAATGGATGAGCCGCCACCTGAACCACCGCGAGAACGTCCTGATCTCGCTGCATCCGCATAATGACCGCGGCACGGCGATCGCGGCTGCCGAGCTCGGCTACATGGCCGGGGCCGACAGGATCGAGGGCTGCCTGTTCGGTAACGGCGAGCGCACCGGAAACGTCGACCTGGTCGCGTTGGGGATCAACCTGCTGACGCAGGGGGTGGACCCTCAGATCGACTTCAGCGACATCGACCAGGTCAAGCGCACCGTCGAGTACTGCAACCAGTTGCCCGTGCATGAGCGCAGTCCCTGGGCTGGCGACCTCGTCTTCACCGCCTTCAGCGGGTCGCACCAGGATGCGATCAAGAAGGGCTTCGAGTCGATGGATGCCGCCGCCGCGGCGCAGGGCGTCGGCGTCGATGAGTTGGTATGGGCTGTGCCCTACCTGCCGATCGATCCGAAGGATCTCGGCCGCTCGTACGAGGCCGTCATCCGCGTGAACTCGCAGTCCGGCAAGGGTGGCGTTGCGTACCTCTTGAAGACCGACCACGCCCTGGACCTGCCGCGGAGACTGCAGATCGAGTTCTCGGGCGTCGTGCAGGCAAAGACGGATGCCGAGGGCGGCGAGGTCACCAGCGACCAGATCTGGTCGATCTTCACCGACGAATACCTGCCGAGCTCCGTCGCCGACGAGCGCTGGGGCCGTTTCGAACTGCTCTCCACCCGCACCGAAAGCGACATGACCGGTGACGTGGTCCTCGACGTGAAGCTCCGCGACGGCGACTCCGAGGTCTCGGCGCGCGGAAACGGCAACGGACCAGTAGCGGCGTTCCTGGAGGTGCTGCGCGAACACGGCTTCGGGGTCACCGTCTACGACTACGTCGAGCACGCTCTCAGCGCCGGGGGTGACGCGCAGGCCGCGGCCTACGTCGAACTGCAGGTCGAAGGTGAGCGGTTGTGGGGTGTCGGTATCGACGGCGACATCTCGACGGCGTCGCTGAAGGCGATCGTCTCGGGCGTGAACCGCGCTATCCGCGTTCGCGAAGAGTCCGGAGTGCTCGCGGCCGTCTGACAGTCGAGCGCGCGCGGGGGTCGCCGGTCAGCCGGTTGCCCCCGCGTCGCCGTTGTCCGTTGCTAGCGGGGCGACGACAGTGATAGCTGATGTCTCGACGGCGACCTTCCGGCGGTAGAGGGCGCGTTGCTCGGGAAGCGAAATATCGAAGACGACGGCGAGGAGCCGGATGACCGTCGTCACGGCCACCGCGATGATCGCCGCGGCAGTCAACGGCGCCCCGAATGAGAACGAGACGGTGAGCACGACACACCCGGCGCCTGCAGCTACCGCGTAGAGCGATCCGACGTGCATGATGGCGACCGGTAGGCCCATCAGCACATCACGCAGGATGCCGCCACCGACTGCCGCGGCGACACCAACGAAGATCGCGGGCACTTCCGGAAGCCCGAGATACAGCGCCTTGCTCGTGCCGAACGCGCCGAACAGGCCGATGACGAGAGCGTCGAGTCCGACGATCAGCCAGCTGACGCGCTCGAGGATCGTTGCGAGCAGCATCCCCAGGAGCGCTGCCGCGACCGCGGTGAGCAGGTACCAGTTGGACTGCAACGTCGAAGGCGTGACGTTCAGCAGCAGGTCACGGATCAGACCGCCGCCCATCCCCATCACGATCCCGATGATCGCGACGCCGAGCAGGTCAAGGCGCCGCTGGCCACGGAATCCCGAGGCAAACAGAGCTCCCTGGAGGCCACCGAGCGCCACGGCGGAAAGATCCGCCCAGAGCGGGATCACGAAGAGCGGCTCGTTCACCCGTCTATTGTCGCTCGATGCCGGGATAATCGAGGGGTGCCCACTTACCGTGACGAAGTCGTGGTTCTGCGCACCCACAAACTGGGTGAAGCGGACCGGATCGTCACGCTACTGAGCAGGCGCCACGGCAAGGTTCGCGCCGTGGCGAAGGGCGTACGCCGCACATCGTCGCGGTTCGGTGCTCGCCTCGAGCCCTTCATGGTTGCCGATGTACTGCTGTACCAGGGGCGCTCGCTCGATATCGTGCAGCAGGCTGACAGCCTCGGCGCCTACGGCGCTGACATCGCGCTCCACTACGACAGGTACACGGCCGCGCACGCGATGGTCGAGGCCGCGGACCGGCTGACGGAGTCCGAGGCGACGACGCAGCAGTATCTTCTGCTGCTCGGCGGCCTTCGAGCGCTGGCTCGGGGCGAGCACGCGTCGCGCAGCATTCTCGACTCCTACCTGCTTCGCGTGATGGCTCTGTCGGGATGGGCGCCCGGGCTGGATGCGTGTGCGCGCTGCGGGCGCGTCGGGGAGCACACCTCCTTCGTCGCCCAGCTCGGCGGGATGGTGTGTTCCGAGTGCTCGCCGGTTGGCTCGGCGCGGG
This sequence comes from Microbacterium schleiferi, assembly GCF_020781975.1. Taxonomy (GTDB): domain Bacteria; phylum Actinomycetota; class Actinomycetes; order Actinomycetales; family Microbacteriaceae; genus Microbacterium. The sequence goes on along the minus strand of NZ_JAJGNI010000008.1, from coordinate 174,777 downwards.
TGGATGCCGAGACCCTCGGAGTGTTGCGCGCGCTCATGACGGGGGAGTGGGACATCGTGGACGCGGCATCCGGTGGGGCAAACGGGGCGGCATCTGGCCTGATCGCGGCGTACACCCAGTGGCACCTCGAGCGCGGCATCCGTTCGCTCGAACACCTTGGCACCTTTGCGCCGCCTCCACAGCAGCCAGCAGCCGTTCAGACGATGGAACCCACTCCATGAGCCCCAAGTCCTACACCCACCGTGACGCCGTTCCCTACCGGCCGATCGATTGGACAGGTCTCTATCCGCCCGAGTTTCCCGCAGGCTCGGTACCGAACCATGTCGCCATCGTCATGGACGGAAACGGACGCTGGGCCAATCGGCAGGGTCTCACCCGTGTCGAGGGTCACAAGGCCGGCGAAGCGGCACTTCTCGATGTCGTGGCTGGCGCCATCCAAGCTGGCGTGAAGCACCTGTCGGTATATGCCTTTTCGACCGAGAACTGGTCGCGCTCACCCGACGAGGTCCGGTTCCTGATGGGCTTTAACCGCGATGTGCTGCACCGGCGTCGTGATCAGCTCAATGAGTGGGGTGTTCGGGTTCGCTGGGCTGGCCGCAAGCCTCGGCTGTGGTCGAGCGTGATCAAGGAACTGCAGTTCGCCGAGCAGCTGACCGCAGGCAATGACGTCCTGACGCTCACGATGTGCGTCAACTATGGGGGTCGTGTCGAGCTCGTCGACGCGGTGCGCTCCATCGCCGATGACGTGGCGGCGGGTCGCCTGCGAGCGTCGGCTGTGAGCGAGAAGCTCATCGCTCGACGGCTCTATCAGCCGGACATGCCGGATGTCGACCTGTTCATTCGATCAAGCGGAGAACAGCGCACATCGAACTTCCTTCTCTGGGAGTCGGCGTACGCGGAGTTCGTGTTCCTCGACACGCTATGGCCCGACTTTTCCCGAACAGACCTCTGGCGCGCGATCGACCTCTATCTCGGCCGCGACCGCCGGTTCGGTGGTGCCGTCGACACTCCGGAGGCGCCCGCTCTCTAGGCTGCTCGCTGGTAGGCGTCCACGCCTGATTCGGCTCGCCGGTGGCGAGCCTCGGTGCGTGCTGAAAGACTCGGTAGAGACCCGAGGGGGATGCCATGCTGCACGAACGCGACACCATCCGTGACGAGATCTTCGACGAGGTTTTCGCCTCGACAGAGCTCTCGGCGAGCTTGCCGAAGTTCCAGATGCCCCAGAGCGAGCAGCTCGCGCGGCACGCATATCGGCTCGTTTCCGACGAGTTGATCCTCGACGGCAATTCGCGTCAGAACCTTGCGACGTTTTGCCAGACCTGGCTGGAGCCCGAAGTTCGGGACCTCATGCGCGAGACACTCGATAAGAACATGGTCGACAAGGACGAGTATCCGCAGACCGCGGCGATTGAGGCGCGGTGTGTCCACATCCTCGCCGACCTCTGGAACTCTCCCGAGGCGGAGAACACCCTCGGCACATCGACGACCGGCTCGAGCGAGGCGGCCATGCTCGGCGGTATGGCCCTGCTGTGGAAATGGCGCGAGCGCCGGCGGGCAGCTGGTCTGTCGACGGACAAACCGAACCTCATCTGCGGGCCCGTTCAGGTGTGTTGGCACAAGTTCGCCCGCTACTGGGACATCGAGCTGCGCGAAATCCCCATGGAACATGACCGGCTGATCATGACGCCGGATGAGGTTCTTTCTCGCGCCGATGAGAACACGATCGGCGTGGTACCCACGTTGGGTGTTACCTTCACCGGCCAGTACGAGCCAGTGCAAGCAGTCAGTGCGGCACTGGATGACCTCCAGGCACGTACCGGACTCGACATCCCCATCCACGTCGACGGCGCGAGCGGTGGCTTCCTCGCACCCTTCACCGCCCCCGACATCGTGTGGGACTTCCGCCTACCCCGCGTGAAGTCGATCAATGCGTCAGGCCACAAGTTCGGTCTGGCCCCACTGGGGGTCGGGTGGATCGTGTGGCGCGACGCATCCGAGCTTCCCGAGGATCTGATCTTCGACGTGAACTATCTCGGCGGCAACATGCCGACCTTCGCGCTCAACTTCTCCCGTCCCGGCGGCCAAGTGATCGCCCAGTACTACAACTTCGTGCGACTCGGTCGGGAGGGGTACCAGCGCGTACATCAGGCCTGCTACGACACAGCGATGTACCTCGCGGCCGAGATCGCGAAGCTCGGTCACTTCGAGATCATCAACGATGGCAGTCCAGAGCACGGCATTCCGGCTATCTCGTGGAAACTCGTCGAGGGAGCCGAGCACGGATTCACCCTGTTTGATCTTGCCGACCGGCTGCGCACACGGGGCTGGCAGGTCCCGGCCTACACTATGCCCGCCGACCGGCAGGACTTGGCCGTACAGCGCATCCTCGTGCGCGCCGGCTTCAGCCGCGATGAGGCAAGCCTGCTGATGGATGACTACCGCGATGCCATTGCGCACTTCGACAAGCACCCCGTCTCGGTGCCGATGAGCGAGGAAGAGGCGGGCAGCTTCCACCACTGACCGGTGGTGAAGGCCTCGCGAGATCAGCGGGGGAGTGAGTCTTCGATCACCTCAACGATCGACGGATCGTCGGGCTTGGTCGTCGGGCGGAACCGGTGGACGGTGCCGTCGGGTGTGAGCAAGAACTTCTCGAAGTTCCAGAGCACCGGACCCCGCTTGCCCTCGGCATCCTTCGCCTTCTTGAGCGCCTTGTAGAGCGGCGCGGCGTGAGAGCCGTTGACTTTGACTTTCTCGGCGATCGGAAACGACACACCCCAGGTGGTCGAGCAGTAGTCGAGGATTTCGTCCATGCTGCCCGGCTCCTGACCCATGAACTGGTTGCAGGGGAACCCGACCACGGTGAATCCGCGATCACCGTAGGTCTTCTGAAGCTGCTCGAGCTGCGCATACTGCGGTGTCAGACCGCACTTTGAGGCGACATTGACCACCAGTACAACGCCGTCGCCGTAGTCCCCGAGCGTCGCGGTCTGGCCGTCGGCGGTCACGAAGGGGATGTCACGAAGAGAAAGCTGCTGCACGTCGGTCATGGTTTCAGGCTACCGGCGGCTGCGGGGGAGGGCGCGGCACGTCGAGGCGCAGGTCTGGGAGAATGGGTGGATGCCGTCAACACCGTCAGCCACGTCTGTCGCGCCGTTGCGCATCGGCCCGATCACGGTCGACGCGCCGGTCGTGCTCGCGCCGATGGCCGGCATCACCAACACCGCGTTTCGGCGGTTGTGTCGCGAGTACGGCGCCGGTCTCTATGTCAGCGAGATGATCACGTCACGGGCACTCGTCGAGCGCAACGACACGACGATGCGGTTGATCACCCATCACGAGTCCGAAACGCCGCGATCGATTCAGCTCTACGGTGTGGATCCCGCCACGGTGGAGGGTGCGGTTCGGGTACTGGTCGAGGAAGACCGGGCAGATCACATCGACATGAACTTCGGATGCCCCGTCCCGAAAGTCACGCGCAAGGGCGGCGGCGCCGCCCTGCCGTGGAAGCTCGGCCTCTTCCGTGAGATCGTGACGCGCGCCGTAGCCGCGGCGGGGCCCATCCCCGTGACGGTGAAGATGCGTAAGGGAATCGACGACGACCATCTCACCTATCTCCAAGCCGGCAGAATCGCCGAGGATGCCGGGGTCTCAGCCGTCGCGCTTCACGCTCGCACCGCCGCCCAGTTCTACTCCGGGGAAGCTGACTGGGAGGCGATCGCCCGACTCAAGGAGCACGTCACGTCAGTTCCGGTGCTCGGCAACGGCGACATCTGGGCCGCCGAGGACGCGACGCGGATGATGGCCGAGACCGGGTGTGACGGGGTCGTCGTGGGTCGGGGATGCCTTGGGCGGCCCTGGCTGTTCGGAGAGCTGGCGCGGGCGTTCGATGTGGATGCCGGCCCGACCGTGGACGCGAACCTCGGGTTCGTCGCGCAGGCGTTTCGCCGGCATGCCGAACTCCTCGTCGAGTTCTTCGAGGACGAGGGCCGCGGCTGTCGCGACATCCGTAAGCATGTCGCCTGGTACTTCAAGGGCTACCCGGTAGGCGGTGATCTGCGTGCTCGGCTCGCGACGGCATCCTCGCTCGCCGAGATCGACGAGCTTCTCGCGGAGCTGGACCTGGACGCCCCCTATCCCGGCGCCGCCGCCGAGGGCCAGCGTGGGCGCGCAGGGAGCCCGAAGCGACCCGCCCTGCCCGACCGGTGGCTTGAGTCGCAGGAGATCGACGGCGTGGAATCGTGCGCGCTGGCCGAGGCCGAACTGGATCACAGCGGTGGCTGAGCGGGGCATTCCGGTGCATCCGGGATATGCGGATGCCGATGCCGAGCGCTTCTACGCTGAGCACCACCGATCGCAGCGCGACGGCTTCGCACGGGATCGGGCGCGCGTGCTGCATTCGGCTGCGCTTCGTCGACTTGCCGCAAAGACCCAAGTCTTGAGCCCGGCAAGCCCTGCGGACTTCGCTCGCAACCGCTTGACGCACTCGCTCGAGGTCGCGCAGGTCGGGCGCGAGCTTGCGACGGCGCTGCAGCTCGCACCTGACGTGGTCGATACCGCGTGCCTGAGTCACGACCTGGGGCATCCTCCCTTCGGCCATAACGGCGAGCGCGCCCTGAACGACTGGGCAGAAGACATCGGCGGGTTCGAGGGGAACGCGCAGACCCTGCGCATCCTGTCGCGCCTGGAGCCCAAGGTGATCGACGCCACCGGCCGAAGCCACGGCCTCAACCTCACGCGCGCGAGCCTGGATGCCACCTGCAAGTACCCGTGGACTTCCGCGCATCCGCTTCCTGATCCGGGTGGCCGGCTCAAGTACGGGGTATACGACGAGGATGAGGCGGTCTTCACGTGGATGCGCGAGGGCGCTCCCGGCCGCGTTCGCTGCATCGAGGCCGAGGTCATGGATCTCTCCGACGACATCGCCTATTCCGTACACGATTTCGAGGACGCCATCGTCAACGGGTACCTCGACCCCGCGCGCCTGGCCGACCCTGCCGAGCATGACGCGCTCATCCAGGCCATCCAGACCTGGGTGGGATACGACTTTGCGCGGGACGAGCTCGAGGACGCCCTCTATCGCCTCATGCGGATGCCGGAATGGGTTGCCAGTTTCTCGGGAACGCGCTCCGACCTCGCGCGGTTGAAGAACCTGACCAGCGACCTCATTGGACGCTTCGCGCGTGCCGCAGTGACGGCGACCCGGGCAGCAGCCGGAGGTCCGGAACTGACGCGTTTTCACGCACACGTCGTGGTGCCTCGTGTCATCGAGGCCGAGATGGGGGTGCTCAAGGGCATCATTGGTGCTGTGGTGGTGAGTATCGACGGCCGCAAGGCGCTGTACAAAGAGCAGCGGCGCCTGCTCAAGCGCCTGGCCACAGCGCTGTGGGAGAACCCGCACGAGCTGGATACTGTGCACCGTGAAGACTTCGATCACGCCACGACCGACCGCGAACGGCGCCGCACCATCGTCGATCAAGTCGCAAGCCTGACCGATCAGCACGCGATCTCGTGGCACGGCCGCCTCGTTGGCGAGGTCGATGTCGCATCCCTCGGCATCTGGGTGCCCGGCGCGCCGATGCGGGCCCGGTAGGGCGGCCTGATGCCAGGACGGATCGCGCAGGCCGACATCGACGAGGTGAAGGCGCGGACGAACATCGCCGATGTGATTGGCGAGCGTGTAGCCCTCAAGCCCGCCGGTGTCGGTTCGCTGAAGGGACTGTGCCCCTTCCACGATGAGCGCAGCCCGAGCTTCCATGTGCGACCGCAGGTCGGCTTCTATCACTGCTTCGGGTGTGGCGAGTCCGGCGATGTGTACTCATTCCTGCGCAAGATGGACCACCTGAGCTTCACCGAGGCTGTCGAGCGGTTGGCCGGGCGGATCGGCTACACCCTGCACTTCGAGGAGGGCGGCGCGGCACCGGAGAACTCGGGACGTAGTCGCCTCTACGCGGCAAACGCTGCAGCTGCCGAGTACTTTCGAGCCCAGCTTCTGACGCCCGAGGCCGAGGTCGGACGCCGGTTTCTGGGTGAGCGAGGGTTCGACGCTGCTGCCGCTGCGCACTTCGGGGTGGGCTTTGCGCCCAAGGGCTGGTCAAACCTCTCAGACGCTCTCGCTGGGCAAGGGTTCACGCGCGAGGAGCTGTTGGCTGCGGGGCTGCTCTCGCAGGGCCAGCGCGGCACGTACGACCGCTTTCGCGGCCGCCTCATCTGGCCGATCCGAGATGTGACCAGCCAAGTCGTCGGGTTCGGGGCGCGACGGCTGCTCGAGGATGACCAGGGGCCGAAGTACCTGAACACCCCAGAGACCTCGATCTACCGGAAGTCGCAGGTACTGTACGGCCTCGACCTTGCCAAGCGAGACATTTCCCGGGAGCATCGCGTCGTGGTCGTCGAGGGCTATACCGATGTCATGGCGTGTCATCTCGCAGGCATCACGACGGCGATCGCAACCTGTGGAACGGCGTTCGGCAGCGATCACATCACGGTGCTCAGGCGTGTCATGGGCGACGATTCGAGCGGGGGAGAGGTCGTCTTCACCTTCGACCCGGATGCCGCGGGTCAGAAGGCGGCGCTCCGCGCCTTCGCCGACGAGAAGCGCTTTTCGGCACAGACGTACGTGGCCGTGGCGCCGGACGGGCTAGACCCGTGCGACCTGAGGCTCGCTCGTGGTGACGACGCCGTGCGCGCCCTCATGACAACCAAGGCGCCGATGTTCGAGTTCGTCATCGACCAGCGCCTTTCGCAGTACGACCTCGGCACTGTGGAGGGGCGCGCCGCAGCGCTCCGCGCAGCCGCACCTGTTGTCGCCGACATCCGAGACCCGTCGTTGCGACCCGGGTACGTCCGCGTCCTCGCGCGCCGGATCGGTCTGGATCTCGACGAGGTGAGCGCAGCGGTATCGCGAGCTTCCCGTTCGCGTGACACAGGCGGGTCGCCGCAGCGGCGTGGGCGCGATGACGCGGCGCCGGCTGAGCGCCAGCATCCGGATGACGGAGCGGCCGTCTCTGCACCGGTGCTGATCCCGACGATCGCGTCGCTTCCTCGTACCCGCGATGTCGTAATCGAGCGTGACGCGCTCATGGCGGCTCTGCAATTCGGGCACCGCCTCGACGATGCGACGGTCCGGCGCGCCCTGGGAGCGGCGTTCCAGCACCCCGCGCTCGATGCCGTTCGTGCCGCCGTGGTCGAGGCGCCCGATTACACGCGAGCGGGATGGGCAGTGCAGGCCGTTGACACCATCCGCGAGCCCTACCGCGCGCTCGGCTCGGAGCTGCTCATGTCTGCGTTCCCGGCCCTCGGCGAGGCGGATGCCGCAGCCTCGGCATCCGATTTGATGCGTCGATTGATCGTGCGACGCGTCGATTCGGAGAAGGCGGAACTGGTTCGCGCAGTCCAGCGCGTGCCTCCGGACTCCGAGGAGGGGCGTCGGATTCGCCTGCAGCTGCGCGAGCTCGATCTGGAGCGGCAGCGCTGGACAGGCGACACCGAACGCTGATCGACCGGGACTCTGGACTGGATCCCAGCGCAACGGCACGGCAGGATGAGGGTATGTCTCCTCGTCGCAGAGCCACCGAAGCGGCGATCGTGTGCTCGGACCTCTCGATCAGTCACACCGGTCGCGGCGAGACCGACAAGCTCATCGACGGGATCACCTTCACTGTCGCTCGCGGCTCGGTTCTTGCGCTCATGGGTCCTACCGGCGCCGGAAAATCGAGCCTCCTTTCGGTGCTTGCTGGTCGCGCGCACGAAGGCGTGTCGGTCACCGGGGGAGACGCGCTCGTCGATGGCATCTCGGTCCGGCGCCCCGGCAGGGCGATCCGCGAACTGACATATTTCGCCGGCTACCTGCCTCAATCAGCCGGCGCACACTTGCCCTCCCGGCTGACGGTCTCGGAGGTCATCGCCGAGCCGATCACCTCGAGGGAGCGGCGAATCAACCAGAAGGCCCTCGCGATCCGCGTCGCGGGCCTGCTCGATGAGCTCATGCTTCCCCTGGGCGTTGCGAACAAGTTCCCCTACGAGCTTTCGGCGGGGATGCGCCAGCGTGTGGCGCTCGCCCGAGGCCTCGTCGTCGACCCGCGGATTCTCGTGGCCGACGAACCGTTCGCGAATCTCGATGTCGAAGTCCGCAAAGCCGCGCGCGAGGCCATCACGCGGCGACGAGATGACACCGGCATGGCAGCTGTCATCTCCACGCATGACCCCGAAGCCGTGAAGGAACTCGACGCAAACGTGCTCGTACTTCGCGGTGGGCACGTCGTCGCGTTCGGCCACGGTACGAACGATCTGATCTGGACGCCGAGCGCAGAAGCAGACCGCCGCTTCGTCGTGTCCTGACGGCGCGACGAGGGCCTGGCTCGCGTCGTTGAAACCCCGTCGGCTTTGCTAAGATAGTGGGGTTGCCCGCTGCGGCGGGCATATTCCTCGGTAGCTCAATTGGCAGAGCAATCGGCTGTTAACCGATAGGTTCTTGGTTCGAGTCCAAGCCGGGGAGCCATTACTCCATACCCTCGTCCTCCGTTCAGGCGTCGAGGTCGTCCACTCCCGGCATCCACGACTTCCCCGGTGTGCCCCAGCCCTGTTTGCGGGAGATCTTCTGGGCGGTGCGCCAGTCGCGGTCACCGAGCCGGTCCAGGTAGAGCACACCGTCGAGGTGGTCGAACTCGTGTTGCAGGATGCGGGCGCGCCACCCGTCGACCTCGATGTCGACGGGCTGGCCGTCGAGATCGATCCCGGTGACCCGGGCACGCTCGGAGCGGCGCAGCGGGAACCGCTCACCCGGGAATGAGAGGCACCCCTCCGACTCCTCCTCGGGATCGGGCTCGCCCGGCTCCAGGGGAGTGATCCACAGCTCCGGGTTGATGACCACGCCTCGCCACGGTGCACCGTCATCATCGGTGTAGCTGTAGGTGAAGATCCGAAGCCCTACGCCTACTTGCGGGGCCGCCAGGCCGACGCCAGGGGCGGCATCCATCGTCTCGTACATGTCAGCGACGAGCTGACGGATGTCATCGCTGATCTCCGCGACGGCAGTGGCGGGAGCGTGGAGGACGGGATCGCCCATGATGCGGATCGGGAGAACAGCCATGCGACAAGCCTATTGAGACACACGGCGTCTGGCCGACGCCGGGATAGGGTCGAATGGTGCTCCTCCTGACCGTGTCGGCAAGCGTGACCGACCAGATCACTGAGGCGTTCCGCGACCCCGCGATCCTCGCCGGGATTCCCCTCGCACTGCTCGGTGCCATCTTCATGTCGTTCGGTGCCCAGTATCAGTACCGGGGCGTCCAGAAGGTTGAGAAGCTCACCGGCCGCTCTGGCGGGAACGGGCTCGACCGCAATCATCTTCTGAACCTGCTGCGGCGGCCATCGTGGCTGGCGGGCACCATCATGTTGGGGCTCGCGATCGTCTGCCAGCTCGCTGCGCTTTCGGTTGCGCCGCTGATCCTGGTGCAACCGCTCGGAGCCGTCTCGCTGGTCATCACCACCCTGCTCAACGCCCGCATCAGTGGGCATCGCCCCACGCGCCAGTCGATTCGATCGATCATCGCGGCAGTGGGCGGGATCTTCATCTTCGTGACGATCGCCGCGTTCTTTGCCACCGAGCGCCCCGTCACGCAGGCGCAGCTGCTGGTAATCCTCGGTCTGCTGGCGGTGACCATCGTCATCTTCGCCGTTCTCTGGCTCGTGTTCCGCAAGCACGGTCTAGCGCTGTTCTACATCGTCGCCTCAGGCGTTCTCTACGGCTTCGTGGCGACACTCGCGAAGGTGGTCCTGAGCCGGATCCGGGACCAGAACTTCGACTGGCTCACTCTGCTGTGCGTCGTCGCCCTGTTGGCGGCGGTGGCGGTCGGTGCGTACTTCGTCCAGACGGCGTACAGCCTCGGGCCACCCGATCTCGTGATCGCGGGCCTGACGGTGATCGACCCGATCGTGGCGGTGTTCATCGGGCTTGTCGTGCTGCAGGAAGCCGAGACTGCGCCGCTGTGGGCCTTCATCGGGTTCGGGGTCGCCGGCGCCCTCGCCGTATACGGAGTGATCAGCCTGGCGCGCAACCACCCCCAGGTGATCAGCGACAGCCTCGAGCTACCGTTCACGCGCGGAAGCTCCTCGGACGAGTCATCGGCAGACGGTTCGAAGTCCGCGTCGTGAGCGCACGCCCGGTACGCTGATCTGGCAGGGGGCGGTGGCCAAGCTGGTCAAGGCAGCGGGCTCATAACCCGACGATCGTGGGTTCAAGTCCCACCCGCCCTACGAACAGAACCCCGCCGTCTGGCGGGGTTCTGTTCGTTGTCGGGGGTGTTGCCGCGAACGCACCTTGTGGGTGGGCCCCATTCGCCGGAGGCTCCACGGATCGCGTAGCGAGCCGTGGAGGGGCGAAAGGGACAAGTCCCACCCGCCCTACGAGCAGAACCCCGCCGTCTGGCGGGGTTCTGTTCGTTGTCGGGGGTGTTGCCGAGAGCGCGCCTGTGGGTGGGCGGGTGTTGCCGTCGAACGCTATTCCGCCTTCGGCTTGGTTGTGCGCCGGGAGGTGACTACTTGCACGGGTTCGCTCGCGGCGGCATCCGCCATACCGGAGCCGAAGGCACGGCCGACGGCCTGCCCCTGGATGATGGTGGCGAGGTCAATGCCGGTTGCCGCCTGAACACTGTCGAAAACCGACTTCATGGCTGTCGCGCTGTCGGCCCCGATGACGCGGGATGCGCCCTCCTCGCCGGATCCGCCACCGACGATCGAGACGTTGCCGATGGCGGAGTAGCCCTTCGCGAACTCCGCCATGATCGAGGGGAGCACATCGAGCGCGCGCTGAGACAGAATCGCCTCCTGGTTCGAAGCGATGGCTTCGGCCTCGGTTTCGATCGACTCGGCACGCGCCTGACCTTCGGCCCGGATCGCGTCGGCCTCGGCCTCTGCGCGCAGGCGCCGCGCGGTGGCTTCTGCGTCCGCGAGGGCGCGCAGTGCGCTGGCCTCACCGGCGGCGCGCGCCTCGGCAGCGGCTGCCTCACCGGCGGCGCGGGCCCGATCCGCTTCAGCCTGCTGCTCGGCGATTCGGGTGCGAGCCTCAGCTTCTTTGATCTTCTCGATCGCGGCAGCCTCTGCGGCACGTTCGCGAGTGTAGAGCTCGGCCTGAGCACGCGTCTCAGCCTCGTATCGCTGAGCGTCGGCGACGCGCTTGACGTCGGCATCCAGCTGTGCCTGCCGGTTCTCGGCCTGCTGCTGCAGAACCGCCTGCTCAGCCTGGGCTCTCGCGAGTTGCTCAGCCTGTTCGGCCTCGGCGCGGGCGCGACCGATACCGGCATTCGCATTGGCGGTATTGGTGTCCAGCGCCGTCTGCTCGATCAGGTTCGCTTCTTGGTTCGCGATGTTCTTCTGATTGATCGCGCGGTCGGCGTTGGTCTGCGCAATCTCGGCGGCCTGGCGTTTGGCCTGGATCTCGGGTGCGCCGAGCGACTGGATGTAGCCCATCGCGTCAGTGATTCCCTTGATCTGGAACGAGTCGAGGATGAGGCCCTGCTCGGCGAGCTCCTGAGAGACATCGGCGGCGATCTGATCCGAGAACTTCTTGCGCTCGCGCATGAGTTCGACGACCGACAGCGTCGCAACGATTCCGCGCAGCGCTCCCTCAAGCTGCTCCGTGGTGAACTGTTCGATCGCCTTGTCCTGTGACGCGAAACGCTCGGCGGCACGGCGGACGAACACCGGGTCGGACCCGATCTTGACGATCGCAGACGCCATCGACGTTGAGCGTCACATTGTCGAGCGACTGCGCCTCGGCGTTCAACGACACCTGGCGAGAACGCAGGGAGATGATCTCGTGACGCTGCGTGATGGGGTTGACCAGTGACTTGCCGTTGACGATCACGGTGACCGGGGATTCGGACATCTCCGATCGGCTCGTGCCGTCGGCATCCATCACCGTGGTCTGCACTCGCTGCTTGCGGCCCGAGATGACAAGGGCCTCGTCTGCGCGAGCGACCTTGATCCACGCCTTCGCCAACAGGAGGCCGATGAGCGCGATGATGATCGCCGCAACGACTGCTATCCCGATGATGATCAGAATGCCGACAAAACCGGCTGCCTCCATGGATGTCTTCTTTTGGTTCAGGCGCGCGCTCGAACAAGCGCGCGCCGAGAGCCGCATGTTGCCCCCGGGTTCAGCCTTTCAGACGGACGGGCTCCGGCAAAGCCCGAATATCGCGCCCTGCACCGGTGAATCACAGGCTTGTGATTCGGGTCGCCCCGGGCGATAATGGGCCCAATAACAGAACAGCCACAGATCTCCTGAGGACGTTGGGGAAGACGCACCTCAGAACGGAGATCGATATGGCTACATCAATGACGCGCGGTGTGGTGATGATTCACTCCGCGCCGCGGGCGTTGTGCCCCCACCTGGAGTGGGCGGTGGGACGCGCGCTCGGTCGCGCGGTGAGCTTCGACTGGGCCGACCAGCCGGTATTGCCCGGCGCGCGGCGCGCTGAGTACTTCTGGTCGGGACCTGTCGGCACGGGAGCTGCGATTACGTCAGCCATGCACGGTTGGGAGCACCTGCGTTTCGAGGTGACCGAAGATCCGTCGGCCGCCTCAGACGGCGCTCGGTGGATGCACACGCCGGACCTCGGCATCCATCATGCGCAGACGGATGCCGCAGGCAACGTGGTCGTCGGGGAGGACCGCATCCGGTACGCGCTGGAACTGGCGATACGGGACGTTCATGACATGCAGCGCGAACTTCAGGTCGCGCTCGGTTCGGCATGGGATGACGAACTCGAGCCGTTTCGTCACGCCAGTGACGACGCGCCAGTGGTGTGGCTTCACAAGGTGGGGTAGCAGGCTTCGCGTGCAGCGCGCGTGCGTACCGGATGTCGGATGAGTCGATTCCCGGCGCTGGGAGAGCGTGGCAGCACGTGACGATGAGAACGGGTTTCTCCGTGCAGAGTTGCGGAGGGGCCCGTTCTGCGTTTGGCTTCAGCAGTTCGGCGGCGTCGGATGACCAGCCGGCGGGCGCCCCTGGATCTCGCCCCAGGCGTATCCGCTGACCGCGTTGCCGTCGAGTGTGCCGGAGTACGAGAACAGCCCCTCGTAGACGGCGCGCCCGAGTGCGTTCAGCTCCTGGTCTTGGGCGGTGGCGTTGAAGACGAGGTCGGCCGCGGGTCGCGATGCCGAGGCATCCAGCTTCACGGCGTAGGACAGCTCATAGACGTAGCAGCTATGCGGCGAGGTCCACGTGCTCGTCGGATCCGGCGTTATGTGGATCGCGCCCTGCGGCCAGTTGGCGGTCGGCTGAAGGGTGCCATTGCCTGACTGGGAAGATCCGGCTCCGCCGAGCATGGCGTAGTAGAGGTTCCCAACGTCCTGCTGGCCGGTCACCGCGATCAGCATGCCCTGGTCGGTGTCGGGTAGTTGGACCGAGAACTCCGTCCATGCGTACCCGCTGCTGACGATGTACTTGGCGGAATCGTTGTACGTCTCGGTGAGATTGTCGAAGAACAGCACGCCTCCGGTGCCGCCTCCCGCGTAGGTCGATCCGATCTGAATCGACCACGACTCGACCTCGACGAGCGGCATCGAGTAGTAGTGCGAGCCCTGGCCGGTCATCGGGTCGCCTGTGGCGGCGAGGTAGCTTCCGATGTCCCCGCCGTAGTCGTTCATGATCCGGGTGCGCTGGTCGGTGGTCGCGATCGGGCCACCGGATGCCGGGAGCGGCATCCCATCGAACATCCACAGCGGGAAGAACCCGTTGGGTCCGTATCCCCACTGGATAATCCCTGTCGTGTCACGCGCGCGGATAGTCAGGGAGGTCGGCTCGCTGACGCCGGATTGGTAAATTCCGGTGTCGACCGAGACGGTGAGCTCGTAGATCGCGCCGACGGCGCCGATGGATCCGGAAACGACCCGCATGTCGACCGTCTGAGGCGGCTCGCCGTGATTCTGCTGCTCGACGTGGATGCTCCACGGCTGGTAGGTGATGCTCGTGGGAACCGTGATGTCGGCGAGGCCGTCGATTCCACCGAACGCGGGTCCGCTGTTCTGGTCGAGCCGGTTGAAGATGAGCCCTGATTCTTCAATGGTGAGGAGGGGAACCTGAAGGCCGGGGATGACAGAGTTTCCCTGCGACATCAACGCGATCGCGTTGATGCTCCCGTCGTCACCGACGAGGTGCCCGAAGAACTCGTAGGACTGCGAGTCGTACTGGGGGAGACCGGTTGACAGGTAGGCCCGGAATCCGGTGCAGTCCCGACCCTGTGCGAGCGGCACCGGTGAGTACTGGGCGATGGAGCCGAACGCGAGAACGGGATCCGCGGGTGGTGTGTTGCTGGTGGGGCACGCCGGCGGGATCGTGGGTGTCGGTGTCGGTGTCGGCGAGGGCGCCGGGTCGGGGTTCGAGGTCGGTTGCGGTGTTGGACGACCGGAGCCGCCCGTGCCGCCGCCGTGACCTGGATCGATCGGTGCTGGCGGAGCGGGCGTCGGACGAGCGGTCGGAGTGGCAGTGGGGGTAGCGGTCGGCGTCGATTGACGCCCCTGGATGGTTGCCGAGGGCGACGAGGAGGGGGACGCTGAGGTCTCCGGTGCGGCAGTGGGAGGTCCGAAGGTGCACCCACTCAGCCCGAGGAAGGACAGCGCCATGACCGGAGCCAGCACCATCGCACGAACAGAACCCACAGGTTGAGTCTGCCACACGGGGTCAGCCCGGCTGAGCGTCCCTAGACGCTGCGGAACGCCGCGACGGCGTTGTGTCCGCCGAATCCGAACGAGTTGCTGATAGCGACATGATCGCCGTCGCCGAGTTCGACGGCTTCGCCCACCCGCAGCGGAATCTCGGGGTCCTGTTCTGTGATGTTGATCGTCGGGGGAGCGAGGCGGTTGTGCAGCGCCAAGACGGTGAAGACTGCCTCCAGAGCACCCGTTCCACCGAGCAGGTGTCCGGTGGAAGCCTTGGTCGCAGAGACGGGGATCTCGTGCACGCGGTCGCCGAAGACCGACAGCAACGCCTTGTACTCGGCGATATCACCCGTAGGTGTTGAGGTGGCGTGTGCGTTGATGTGCGTGACATCGTCGACTGAGGCGTCAGCCTGTTCGAGAGCCTGCCGCACCGCCCGTGAGGCGCCGAGGCCTTCAGGCTCGGGAGCCGTGATGTGGTACGAGTCGGCAGTGACGGACCCGCCGGCTACGACGGCGTATATTCGGGCGCCGCGGGCCCGAGCGTGCTCTTCGGTCTCGAGCACGAGGGCGGCAGCCCCCTCGCCCATGACGAAGCCGTCCCGGTCGATGCTGTAGGGGCGTGAGGCGTGCGCGGGGTCGTCGTTGCGCCGTGAAAGGGCCTGCATCGACGCGAAGGCCGCGAGGGTGATCGGGTGGATCACCGACTCGGTGCCGCCCGCGATCACGACGTCGGCGAGGCCGAGACGGATGTGTTCGACGGCGTTGACGATCGACTCGGTGCTGGATGCACAGGCCGAGGCCACGGTCCGTGCGTAGGCGCGCGCTTCCAGGTGCATCGAAATGGCCGCTGCAGGCGCGTTGGGCATGAGCATGGGAACCGACATCGGCATGACGCGCCGCGGACCCTTTTCACGAAGCGTGTCCCAGCCATCGAGGAGAGTCCACAGGCCGCCGATCCCCGTAGCGAAGTCGACACCGAGGCGTTCGGGTTCGACCTCCGGGGTTCCGGCATCCGCCCACGCTTCGCGGGCAGCCACCAGGGCGTACTGCGAAGACGGGTCAAGACGCTTGGCCTCGGGCCGGGCCAGGACGGTGTCCGCCGGAACGCGCGCGGATGCCGCGAACGTCACGGGAAGCTCGTAGGTGGCAACCCAGTCGTGCTCGAGTGAGCGCGCCCCGGATTCGCCGGCCAGCAGTGCCGACCAGGAATCGGGCGCGGTTCCTCCGATGGGGGTGGTGGCTCCGATACCGGTGACGACGATACGTGAACTGCTCATGTAGTCCTCAGGGATGGTCCGGTGGGGGCGGCGCCCCCACCGGAGATGGGGTCACGCCTGGTTCGACGTGATGTAGGTGACGGCGTCGCCGACGGTCTTGAGGTTCTTGACCTCGTCGTCGGGAATCGTCACGCCGAACTTCTCCTCGGCGTTGACGACGATGGTCATCATCGAGATCGAGTCGATGTCGAGGTCGTCGGTGAACGACTTCTCCATGGCGACCTCGTCGGCAGAGATGCCGGTCTCGTCGGTAATGAGCTCGGCGAGTCCTGCGAGGACGTCGTCGTTTGTGAGTGCCATGGGTATCTCCCTCTGGGTTGATATGGATGGGTTGTGGTCGGTGTGGGCCTCAGGTGAGGCCGTCCTGCCAGTCTAGAGTTCGAGGCTCGGGCCTCACGGAAGGACGACGACCTGCGCGCCGTACACCAGGCCCGCTCCGAAACCGATCTGCAGGGCCAGGCCGCCGCTCAGTTCGGGGTGTTCCTCGAGAAGCCGGTGCGTCGCAAGCGGGATGGAGGCAGCGGAGGTGTTTCCGGTCGTCTCGATGTCGCGTCCGATCACGACGGACTCGGGAAGCCCGAGCTGCTTGGCGAACTCGTCGATGATTCGCATGTTCGCCTGGTGCGGAACGAAAGCAGCGAGGTCGGATGCCTCGACTCCGGCAGCCGCGAGGGCTTCACGGGCAACCTTGACCATCTCCCATACCGCCCAGCGGAAGACCGTCGGGCCCTCCTGGCGGAGCGTGGGCCAGGGCGCAGTTCCATCCCGGAACTCTGTCAGTGTGTGGTTCATCCCGACAGCGTCGGCCTTTGAGCCATCCGAGCCCCACACCGTCGGGCCGATACCTGGTGTTTCGGAGGGGCCGACAACGGCAGCACCTGCACCGTCGCCGAGGAGGAAAGAGATCGAGCGGTCGGTCGGGTCGACGATGTCACTGAGCTTCTCAGCGCCGATCACGACGGCGTAGTGCGCGCCGCCCCCGCGGATGAGAGCATCGGCCTGCCCCACGCCGTACGCGAACCCCGCACATGCGGCGTTGAGATCGTACGCTGCGGCATCTTTAGCCCCGATGCGCTCCGCAACAATCGCCGAAACTGACGGGGTCTGCCGGGGGTTGGAGATCGTCGCCACGATCACCGCGTCGATCTTGTCCGGAGCGACGCCCGACTTCGAGACGGCTTCGGTGGCAGCATCCGCGGCAAGGTCGATCGCGGTGGTCGTCTCGACCGCGCGCACTCGGGTCACGATTCCCGTCCGTTGGCGGATCCACTCGTCGCTTGAGTCGATCGGACCGACGAGCTCACCGTTCGGAACGACGCGCTCGCCCCGGGCAGCGCCATAGGCGTAGATCCGGGTGTGCGCAGCGCCCTGGGGCTGACGAAGGGACACGGTCATTCGGCTTCTCCTTGAGCGGATGCGGTGGCCACAAGCTCGGCTGCAGACGTGAGGTCTTCGGGAGTCTTGACCGCGACTGAGGGTACTCCGCGCAGAGCACGCTTCGCGAGGCCGACAAGCGTGCCGCCGGGAGCGAACTCGATCAGTCCCTTCACGCTCGCGGCTGCGAACGACTGCATACACGCGTCCCACCGAACCGGGGATGCAACCTGATCGACGACGAGCGAGAGTGCCTCCGCGCCGCTGTTCACGAGCGAACCGTCTCGATTCGTCCACAACTGCAGGCCCGGGTCTGACGGGGTGACGGCTGCTACGGCTGACCGCAGTGTCTCGACCGCTGGCGCCATGTAGTGCGTATGGAAGGCACCCGCAACCGAGAGCGGAATCACACGGGTCCCCGTCGGGGGCTCGGCGCTTAGCGCGGCGAGCGCCTCAGCCGCACCTGCGGCCACGATCTGGCCACCGCCGTTGAAGTTCGCCGGGGTGAGATCGAGCGACGCGAGACGCTCCTCAACCACTGCCTGGTCGCCGCCGATCACGGCGCTCATTCCGGTGTCAGCGAGCGATGCTGCATCCGCCATCGCCCGGCCGCGGATCCCGACGAGCCGCAGGGCAGTCTCCGCATCAATGACCCCCGCAGCTGCCAGCGCGGCGAACTCGCCCACCGAGTGCCCGGCGACCCCGTCGACCGGCGCAGAGGCGCTCTGCGTAAAGAGCTCCCACGACAGAACGGAGGCGGCGACGATGAGCGGCTGCGCGATTCGCGTGTCACGAATAGTCTCAGCGTCCGCCTCGGTTCCCGCCTCGATGAGGTCGACCTCTGCCCACTGCGAGAACTGATCGAGACGTGCGCGGACCCCATCGCGTTCGAGCCAGGGCCGGAGGAATCCTGGTGTTTGGGAGCCTTGACCAGGGAAGAGGGCGATGATCACCATCCCATCCTGCCAGCGTGTCGAGCGGTCATTCTGGAGATTCTGATCGAGAAAACGCGCATTCGTTTGTCGCGCGTCTACACGCTCAGGCTGACACGCGGCGGTGCAGCGCGGCAGGTCGGCGACGCACCGACTCCGTGCCGATCGATCCCAGGATGAGTGCAGTCTGGAGGATGAGCGCCTCCCGGGGACCCGTGGCATCCCAGCCGATGACCTCCGAGACCCGCTTGAGGCGATACCGAACCGTGTTGGGGTGTACGAACAGTTCACGCGCGGTGGCCTCGAGCGACCGGCCGTTGTCGAGGTAGCTCCACAGGGTCGTGACCAGATCCGTCGAATGCGCATGAAGCGGACGGTAGATGCGCTCGATCAAGGTCTGCTTGGCCAACGGATCGCCGGCGAGGGCGCGCTCGGGCAGCAGATCGTCGGCTTCGACCGGCCGTGGCGCATGCCGCCACGCTCGGGCAACGGCAAAACCGGCCAGGGCCGCCCGCGCGCTCATGCTTGCATCGACCAATGCCGGCACCGCGGGGCCGAGCACGAGGTAGCCCGGCCCAAAGCCGGGCTCGAGGCGACGAGCGATCTCGGGGAAGGGCAAGTCCTGCTCCGCGTCTTCCGCCCGTGGTGACGGCTCCGACCGCCCGATCACCAGAACCAGTCGCGACCCCTGCACGCCGATCAGAACATCCACGCCGAGCTTGCGCGCGGTTCGGCGCAGCTGGTCGACGTCGAACTGCGGCGGCGTCGTGCCCACCAGAACAGCGACTTCGCCGTGACCATGCCATCCGAGTGCGGCAATCCGACTCGGGAGCTCCTCGTCGGTCTCGCCCGTGAGGATCGAATCCACGACGAGGGCCTCAAGACGTGCATCCCACAGTCCCCGCGCTTCGGCGGCTCGCGCATACACGTCGGCCGCGGCGAACGCGACCTCCCGGGAGTAGAGGAGGATCGCCTCACGCAGACTTTCGCTCTTGCTCGCGATCCGCTCCTCCGTGACCGTCACTGAGACGCGGATGAGCTGAAGCGTCTGCTGCAGGCTCACGCTGCGCAACAGCTCGCGGGGCGCGGCGGCGAAGATGTCGGCGGCGATCCAGGGCGTCGACTGCGGATCGTCGTACCACTGGATGAAGGATGTGATTCCCGCCTGAGCGACCAGGCCTACCGCGGACCGACGCGCAGGCGGCATCTCCGAGTACCAGGGCAGACTCTGCTCGAGTCGCTGAATCGTCGCGGTCGCGAGATCCCCCGAGATGCGGCGTAGCCACGCCAGAGTCTCGGCCTTGTCGGTGGGATGCGCTGTCATGGCCGGGTCGTCAGCTCTCCCCGCCCGCGTTTCCGCTTGTGCCCGCCTTGACGTTGTGCAGGTCATACTTGCGGATCGCCTGGCCGGCAAGGGCCCGATCGACGGCTCCCTCCTCGGCCAACGCCTGCAGCGTGCGCACCACGATCGAGGGGCCGTCGATCTTGAAGTAGCGTCGCGCAGCCGGACGCGTGTCCGAGAAGCCGAAGCCGTCGGCGCCGAGCGTCGCGAAACGCCCCGGAACCCACGGACGGATCTGATCCTGAACGGCGTGCATGAAGTCACTGACGGCGACCACGGGGCCCTCGGCGTCCTGCAGCTTCTCGCTGATGTACGCGCGGCGGGGCTCGTTTTCGGGGTGCAAGAAGTTGTGCTCGTCGGCGGCGAGGCCGTCGCGGCGCAGTTCGGTCCACGACGTCACCGACCACACGTCGGCCTGAACGCCCCAATCGTCGCGCAGCAACTGCTGGGCTTCGAGCGCCCACGGCACACCGACCCCCGATGCCAGAAGCTGGGCACGCGGGCCCTCACCCTCGGCGGTGGAGATGCGATGGATGCCGCGCACGATGCCCTCGACATCCACACCCTCGGGCTCCGCAGGCTGAACAAGCGGCTCGTTGTAGACCGTGAGGTAGTACATGACGTCGGGGTCGGGGTGGTGTCCGCCGTACATCCGCTCCAGGCCCGACTGCACGATGTGCGCGATCTCGTACCCGTATGCCGGGTCGTACGAGACCGTGGCCGGGTTCGTCGACGCCAGAAGGTGCGAGTGGCCATCGGCGTGCTGGAGACCTTCACCTGTCAGGGTTGTCCGTCCCGCGGTCGCGCCGATCACGAAGCCGCGCGTCATCTGGTCGCCGGCGGCCCACTGCGCGTCGCCCGTCCGCTGGAACCCGAACATCGAGTAGAAGACGTACACCGGAATGAGCGGCTCGCCGTGCGTTGCGTAGGACGTGCCCGTGGCGGTGAACGCGGCCAGCGCGCCGGCCTCGTTGATGCCGACGTGCATGATCTGACCCTGCGGGCTCTCCTTGTAGGCGAGAAGCAGATCGCGGTCGACCGAGGTGTAGTTCTGGCCGTGCGGGTTATAGATCTTCTGCGTCGGGAAGAACGCGTCGATCCCGAAGGTGCGTGCCTCGTCGGGAATGATCGGCACGATGCGGTTGCCGAATCCCTTCGCGCGCAGCAGGTCCTTGAGCAGGCGCACGAACGCCATCGTGGTGGCGACTTCTTGCGTACCCGACCCCTTCTTTGGCATGGCATACACGTCGTCGCCCGGCAGCGTGATCGCGGTGTGCGAGGTTCGGCGCTGGGGGAGGAACCCGCCGAGGGACCGACGGCGCTCCATCATGTACTGGATGGTCTCGTCCTGCGGTCCGGGGTTGTAGTACGGCGGCAGGTACGGGTTCTCCTCGAGCTGGGCATCCGAGATGGGGATACGCATCGAGTCGCGGAAGTGCTTGAGATCCTCGAGCGTCATCTTCTTCATCTGGTGGGTCGCGTTACGACCCTCGAAGTGGTGACCGAGGCCGTAGCCCTTGATCGTCTTGGCGATGATGACGGTGGGCTGGCCCTTGTGCTCGACTGCCGCCTTGTAGGCCGCGTAGACCTTGCGGTAGTCAAGGCCACCGCGGCGCAGCTTGCCCCAGATCTCGTCGTCGGTCCAATCCTTAACGAGCGCCGCCGTGCGCTCATCGCGGCCGAAGAAGTGCTCACGGATGAATGCGCCGTCTTCAGCACGGTAGGTCTGGAAGTCGCCGTCCGGCGTGGTGTTCATCAGGTGCACGAGCGCGCCGTCGGTGTCCTTGGCGAGCAGTTCGTCCCAGCCGGTTCCCCAGACGACCTTGATGACGTTCCAGCCCGCGCCCCGGAAGAAGCTCTCGAGCTCCTGGATGATCTTCCCGTTGCCACGCACGGGACCGTCGAGACGTTGCAGGTTCGCGTTGATCACGAACGTGAGGTTGTCGAGGCCTTCGTTAGCGGCTACCTGAAGCTGACCGCGGCTTTCGACCTCGTCCATTTCCCCGTCGCCGAGGAACGCCCAGACGTGGCTGTCGCCGACATCCTTGATGCCACGGTTCGTCAGGTACTTGTTGGTCATCGCCTGGTAGATCGCGTTGATCGGCCCGAGACCCATCGACACGGTCGGGAACTGCCAGTAGTCCGGCATGAGACGCGGGTGCGGGTACGACGGCAGACCGTTGGGTGCCGCCGACTTCTCCTGCCGGAAGCCGTCGAGCTGTGCTTCGGTCAGGCGTCCCTCCAGGAAGGAGCGAGCGTAGGTTCCGGGGGAGGCATGCCCCTGGATGAAGATCTGATCGCCGCCGGACGGGTGATCCGGGCCGCGGAAGAAGTGGTTGAAGCCGACCTCGTAGAGGGACGCGGACGAGGCGTAGGTCGAGATGTGACCGCCGACGCTGATGCCCGGACGCTGCGCGCGGTGGACCGTGATGGCAGCATTCCAGCGAATCCAGCGACGGTAGCGGCGCTCCAGCTCCTCGTCACCGGGGAACTCAGGCTCCGCATCCGGCGAGATCGTGTTGATGTAGTCGGTGGTTGGCACCTGCGGCACGTTGAGCTGGAGCTCGTGCGATGTCTGCAACAGGCTCAGCATGATTTCCCTGCCCCGCCCCTGGCCCTTGGCCGAGACGAGCTGGTGGAGGGACTCCTGCCATTCCGCAGTCTCGTCGGGGTCGCTGTCGAGCGGTCCCTGCGAGTACGGATCCTGATCGTTGACGGTCACGTGAAACCTTTCTTCGACGGGCAGGGTGTGCCACGAACGGGCGGCCGTGCGCTGCAGGGTGAGCATCGCAGGGTCTGGTCGTGCGCGTGTCGTACGGCAGACCACGACCCAGCCTAGCGAGTCCCGCATCCGGTGGGAGCGGGCGAGGCGGCCGGGCTCGGTCAGCCGAAACCATGGATGCCGCTTTGGCCCCGTAGACTCGCCTCGAGGGCCTTTAGCTCAGCTGGTAGAGCGCCACGTTTACACCGTGGATGTCGTCGGTTCGATCCCGGCAGGGCCCACATGAATGCGAGTCCCGACGACCAGCGGCGTCTTCTCGAGGTCGCTGCCTTGGACGCCCGCATCCGGAGTGCCGCCGCAGCGGCGCGTTCACCCGAACAGGCCGCGCGGATCTCTGAGCTGATGCAGGCGCGCACCGAGCTGAATCAAGACCTCGTTCGGGCGCGGGGGACCGTCGATGACGTCCGCGCCGAGCAGCGTCGCCTCGACGACGATCTGAAGGTCGTCGAGGCCCGCATCGCCCGCGATACGGCACGGCTCGCCGACTCGGCCAACGCCAAGGAGGCGCAGAACCTCGAGCACGAGCTAGCGGCTCTGGCGCGGCGAAAGAGTGATCTGGAAGACGCCGACCTCGAGGCGATGGAGCGTGCGGAGGCTGCCGAAGAGATTGTCGCCGGCCTCGAAGCTCGACTTCGAGAGGTCAACGAAGAAGGCGCATCGCTCAGCGCCGCGGCGAAGGCGGCGGTATCAGCGGCCCAGGCCGACGAGGCTGCCGCGACCCGTGACCGCGAGGCTGTCGCATCCACGGTCGCCTCCGATCTTCTCGGTCTCTACGACAAGCTCGCCCAGCGAAGCGCCGGTGCCGCCCTGTTGACCCGACAGACCTGCGGCGGATGCCACATGGTGCTTGCTGGCAGCGACCTCAGCGCGCTGCGTGCCGCCGCGCCGGAGTCTGTCGTCACCTGCCCCGAGTGCGGCTGCATCCTCGTGCGCACGGAGGAGTCGGGTCTCTAGCTCAGCCGGCAGCTAGACCCCGCGGGGCGCCGCGTAGACCCCGCGGGGCGCCGCGTAGACTCGGCGGTGCGAATGGGTCGGCCGGACGGTCGCGTCGTGGCGGTGCCACGCCGAGGAACGTCCGGGCTCCACAGGGCAGGGCGGTGGGTAACACCCACCCGGAGCAATCCGCGAGACAGTGCCACAGAAAGCAGACCGCCGGGCTCGTCCCGGTAAGGGTGAAAGGGTGGTGTAAGAGACCACCGGGGTCGTGGCGACACGACCCGCACGGTAAACCTCGTCCGGAGCAAGGCCAGACAGGGGATGATGACGCGGCTCGCCGAGTCCCCGGGTAGGCCGCTAGAGCGGCGCGGCAACGCGTCGCCGAGAGAGATGACCGTCGACGGAGCAGCGCTCCCGAACAGAACCCGGCGTACAGGCCGGCCCATTCGCCCTGTCGGGGCCGTACAGCTCCCGACAGGGCCGCCCTCTCACTGCGCGGCGGTGGCCTGCGCGAGCTGCGGCATCACCCCGAGCGAGAGTGCAGCTGCGCCGATGATCCCGGAGTTGTTGCGGTGCACCGCCGGCACGATCGGGGTGTTGAGCTTCAGCAGCGGCAGGAACTCCTCCGGGTGCTTCGAAACGCCGCCACCCACGACGAAAAGGTCGGGGGAGAAGAGGAACTCGAGGTGGCTGTAGTACCACTGCAGCCGCTTAGCCCACTTTGCCCAGGACAGTTCTTCCCGCTCCATGGCGGAATAGGCCGCGTAGTACTCGGCATCCTTGTCCTTGCCAGGGCGAGCGAGGTGGCCGAGTTCTGAATTGGGAATCAGGACGCCGTTGTAGATCATCGCCGAGCCGATGCCGGTGCCGAGGGTGGTGAGCAAGACGAGTCCCTCAACACCCTTCGCCGCGCCGTAGCGCACCTCGGCAACGCCGGCGACATCGGCATCGTTGGCGAAATGGATGTCGCGGCCCAGCCCGTCTTCGAAGAACTTCTCAGCCTCGAAGCCGATCCACTTTTCCGAAACGTTCGCCGCCGACAGGGTCTTGCCGTTCTTCACGATCGCGGGGAACGCAACGCCCAGGGGGATATCCGAGTCCGCCACCTCGAGCGTTTCGAGAACCTGCTTGACGGCATCCAGCACCGCGGGCGGCTCGGCTCCGGGCGGGGTGGGGACCTTGATGCGATCGGTGACGAGCTCACCCGCTTCGAGGTCGACAACACCCCCCTTGATTCCCGTGCCGCCGATGTCGATGCCCACTGCTCGGGTCAGGTCAGATGCCATGCGATCAGCCTACCCATCCCGGCGCCTCCGATCAGTAGGATCGAGTCAACGGAACCCACCGAGGGAGCAGACGTGTCAGCTGACGCCGAGAAGTACTGGTACAACCTGACCACCGGTCAGGTAGAGAAGGGCTTCGAGTCGCCCGCTGTCGACCGTGCCGGTCCGTTCGAGACCGCAGAAGAGGCAGCTCGCGCGCCGGAGATCATGAAGGAGCGCTCGCGCGCGTGGGCTGATGACGAAGCACGCGAGGACTCCTGGGGTTCCGGCGGCAGCGCCGCCCACTGACGTTCGTACCGAGAGGACCTCCATGGACAAGCAGCGGGACTTTGTTCTTCGCACGATCGAGGAGCGCGGCGTCAAGTTCGTGCGCCTGTGGTTCACCGACGTGATCGGGACGCTCAAGTCGGTGGCAGTTGCGCCGGCCGAGGTTGAGGGTGCGTTCACGGAGGGCCTGGGCTTTGACGGTTCGGCCATCGAAGGGCTTACCCGCTCCTACGAGTCCGACCTGCTCGCGCATCCCGACCCGACCACGTTCCAGATCCTGCCGTGGCGCGGAGAGATCGACCCGACCGCGCGCATGTTCTGCGACATCACGACCCCCGACGGCCAGCCCGCCGTCGCCGACCCGCGTCATGTGCTCAAGCGCACCCTGGCAAAGGCCGCGGACGCGGGATTCACGTTCTACACGCATCCCGAGATCGAGTTCTACCTCCTCAAGTCCTCGTCGTACGGCGCGGAGGGGCCGGAACCAGTCGACTCCGCGGGGTACTTCGACAACGTTCCCGGCGGCACCGCTCACGACTTCCGTCGCCGGTCGGTGAGGATGCTCGAAGACCTGGGAATCTCGGTCGAATACAGCCACCACGAAGGTGGTCCGGGACAGAACGAGATCGACCTGCGCTACGCCGACGCGCTGGCTACCGCCGACAACATCATGACCTTCCGCACGGTCATCAAAGAGGTGGCCATCGAGCAGGGCGTCTATGCGACCTTCATGCCCAAGCCGCTCAGCGGTCAGCCGGGAAGCGGCATGCACACGCACATGTCGCTGTTCGAGGGGGACGTGAACGCCTTCTACGAGGAAGGCGCCCAATACCAGCTGTCGAAGGTCGGGCGGCAGTTCATCGCCGGTCTCCTGCGCCATGCCAACGAGATCAGCGCCGTCACGAACCAGTTCGTCAACTCCTACAAGCGCCTGTGGGGCGGCGACGAGGCGCCCAGCTTCATCTGCTGGGGTCACAACAACCGCTCGGCCCTCGTGCGCGTCCCGATGTACAAGCCCAACAAGGGTCAGTCCTCGCGGGTCGAGTACCGAGCGCTGGACTCCGCTGCCAACCCCTACCTGGCTTATGCGCTGCTGCTCGCCGCCGGCCTCAAGGGCATCGAAGAAGGGTACGAGCTGCCGGCAGAGGCGGAAGACAACGTCTGGTCGCTCAGTGACTCCGAGAGGCGAGCCCTGGGCTACGCGCCGCTCCCGCAGAGCCTCGACCACGCGTTGGAGTACATGGAGGACTCCGAACTCGTGGCCGAGACGCTCGGCGAGCAGGTGTTCAACTACGTCCTGCTCAACAAGCGCCGCGACTGGCAGCAGTATCGTGCACAGGTCACCCCGTACGAGCTGAAGAGCAACCTCGAGATGCTCTGACGCGCCCGGGACCGTCGATGGCATCCACCGAACGGACCACGGGTCTCACCGACCTGGCGCGCGTCGGCTTCAGCGAACTTGCTCAGGCAGACGCCGGGCTCGCGGAACTGGCTGAGACACTCGGCATCGACCGAGCATCCGTGGCGGCCCCTGCTGCAGCCGCCGCAGATCCCGACGCGGCACTGCAGGCGTTACTCCGGGTAGCGCGCCGCGACGCCGACGCACTGCGGGTCGCCGCCTTCGACGAGCGCCGGTGGTCGCACCTGTGGCTTCTGCTCGGCGCGTCGCGCGGGTTCGGCGAGTTCTATGGCCGGCATCCGAATGAGATCATTCAGCTCGAGGGTGGCGCCGACAGGCTCCCGAGCGAGGCGGAGCTTCGCGAAGTCCTTCTGACCGCAGTGGGCGTCCAGGGAGGATTCGCCGACGACGGGTCGGAAGCCGCCTGGGTCCGTTTGCGCATTGCGTATCGGACCCAACTGGCGCGCATCGCGCTCTTCGACCTCTCGCATGTCGCACCGGAAGCCGTCTTGGACGCCGTGTCGAGGGCGCTGGCCGATGCGGCGGCCGCCGCGCTCGAAGCATCCCTGTGTATCGCCAGAACCCGTATTTCAACGGGAGGACCTGCCGGCCAGTTCTCTCGCGAGCAGGTCGATGCGACCCAGCTGGCGATCATCGGCATGGGCAAGTGCGGTGCCCGTGAACTCAACTACGTCTCCGACGTCGACGTGATTTTCGTCGCGGGGACGGATGACGAGTCCCTGGTGTCCGAGAGCCGCGCTGTGGATATCGGCACGCGCCTGGCCGTGCAAACGATGCGTGGAATCTCCGGCGTTGAGATCGAGCCGCCACTGTGGGAGGTTGACCCGAACCTGCGACCCGAGGGTAAGCAGGGCGCTCTGGTGCGCACGCTCGATTCGCACGTGGCCTACTACGAGCGGTGGGCGAAGAGCTGGGAGTTCCAGGCTCTCCTGAAGGCTCGCCCCATCGCGGGAAACCCGGCCCTGGGGGAGGCCTACATCGAGGCAGTTCGACCGCGGGTCTGGGCGAGCGCCGCCCGTGAGAACTTCGTCGACAGCGTGCAGCGGATGCGGGAGCGCGTGACCGACCACATCCCCTCTGAGGAGGTCGCCCAGCAGATCAAGTTGGGTCCGGGCGGCATCCGAGACGTGGAGTTCACGGTGCAGTTGCTGCAGCTGGTGCATGGCCTCAGTGACGAGGCGATTCGGCAGCGCGGCACGCTGGCAGCGATCGATGCGTTGGTCGCTGAGGGGTACATCGGGCGCACGGATGCCGCGGCATTCGCGCGTGACTACCGGCTGCTGCGGCTGCTGGAGCACCGTCTACAGTTGCGTCGGCTCTCGCGTACGCACCTGATGCCCACTGATCCCGACGAGTTGCGCGTATTGGCCCGCGCATCCGGCCTGGCTGACACCGGCGCTGACCTCATCGCGCAGTGGGAAGCGATCAAGCGCGAAGTCCGCGACATTCATGTGCGGCTGTTCTATCGGCCGCTGCTGTCGGCCGTGGCGGCACTGCCCGCTGAGGAGCGCGCCCTGTCCGAGGATCAGGCTCACGACCGCCTCGCGGCGATCGGCTTCCTCGATCCGCCGGGTGCGCTCCGCCACATTCGTGCGCTGACGACCGGTCTCAGTCGCAAGGCGACCATTCAGCGTCATCTCATGCCCGTGATGATCCGCTGGTTCGCTGACGGCGTTGATCCGGACTACGGCCTGATCTCTTTCCGGCGCCTGAGTGAGCGTCTCGGTGACACTCCGTGGTTCCTCCGAATGCTGCGCGACTCGACGGGGGCTGCTGAGCGACTGACCCGCGTTCTTTCCGGTTCGCGGTACGTGGGGGAACTCGTCGAGTGGATTCCCGAGTCAGCGGCATGGCTGGACGGGGAGGAGCAACTTCGGCCCCGCTCTGGTGTGGCGCTCCAGGAGGAAGCCCGAGCCATCCAGACCCGGCACAGCTCCATCGAGGACGCAGCGCGGGCCGTGCGGGCTCTGCGCCGCCGGGAGGTCCTCCGAACTGCGATGGGCGGCGTTCTCGGAATCCTCTCGATCGACGAGATCGCCAACGCGCTGACGACCATCACCGAGGTGACGATCCAAGCCACGCTGCGGGCGGTGCGGCGAGAGGTCGTGCCGCCCGAAGATGATGCACTCGACTTCTCGGTCATCGCGATGGGCAGGTTCGGCGGCG
This sequence comes from Microbacterium schleiferi, assembly GCF_020781975.1. Classification (GTDB taxonomy): domain Bacteria; phylum Actinomycetota; class Actinomycetes; order Actinomycetales; family Microbacteriaceae; genus Microbacterium. Next base: position 146,337 of record NZ_JAJGNI010000008.1, on the reverse strand, counting down.
CGGAACTCGGCTTCGGGTCCGATGCCGATGTGCTCTACGTCTATCGTGCCAACGGTGTCGAGGAGGGGCGTGCGAGCCAGCTGGCGAACGCGCTCGTCGCCGGCTTGCGGCAGCACTCGGAGGATCTGCGGCTGCCGCTCGATCTGGACGCTGACCTACGCCCTGAGGGTCGTACTGGCCCGATCGTCCGGTCGCTGGAGGCCTACGCGGCGTACTACCGCAGGTGGTCGCTGTCGTGGGAGGCCCAGGCACTGCTTCGCTCCCGGGGTGTCGCAGGAAGCGTGAAGCTGATCGGCGCGTTCACGGAGCTCGCCGACTCGGTCCGCTATCCGGCGTCTGCCGACGAGAGCGGTTTGCGTGAGATCAAGCGCATCAAGGCACGGGTCGAGAACGAACGTCTGCCGCAGGGTGTCGATCCTGCGAGACATCTGAAGTTGGGCCCCGGTTCTCTCAGCGATGTGGAGTGGCTGGTGCAGCTGCTCCAGCTGCAGCACGCCCATGACGTTCCCGAATTGCGCACCACGTCGACCCTTCGAGCACTCGACGCGCTGGCTTCGCATGGGTTGTTGCCCGCCAGCGCCGTCGAACGTCTGAGACATGCCTGGATCCTCGCGAGCAGATTGCGGTCGGCTAACACCCTGCTGTCGGGGCAGACGAGCGATGTCTTGCCGACGGATCGGCGCAAACTCGACGGGCTCGCTCGCCTGCTCGAGTACCCGCCACACTCGGCTTCGCGGGTGGAAGAGGACTATCTCGGCGTCACGCGGCGCGCACGTCGTGTCTTCGAGAAGCACTTCTACGGCTGAAATCGACGTGCGATGCCCAGTGGAAATGGGAGAAGGCCCGCATCCGAGTGGATGCGGGCCTTCTTCGTGATCGGTATCAGACGCCGAAGTACAGCTCGTGCAGGAATCGGGAACGTGTAGCCGTGGATTCACGCAGATTCCGACACTCGCGAACTGATTCGAGTTGACCAGCGCATGCAAGATCATGTGGAGTTTGTGTCGCTCTGGAGTCGCGGGACGTTGCGCTCCCCAACGGTCGGTCAGGGGGCGCACCGCGAGCATGCACTTGGGCGGGGCATACGTACGGAGCTTGTACCAGGCTTCATTGAGTCTGACGACGCGCGCGACGGCCCCGTAGTTGACCGTCTCTCGGTCTCCGGCATTTGTTCGGGCCGCGACTCAGCCCTAGCCGGGGACCGAGCGACCTACCCAGCGAGGTCGCCGCTTCTCAGTAGAGTCACGAAGGTGACCACAACGACGCCACTCGTGGCCTTGGCAAGTTCCGCCGTTGGCGCGCTCACCGGACGACGCTGGACGATCACCGATGCTGCATCCCACGTTCCTCCTCAGCCAGGGCTGTACGCCATCTACGGCGACGAGCAGGCATGGACCGACCTCGGACTCACCGTGACACACCACCAACCTCTCTACGTCGGCAAGGCTGAAAGAAGCTTGGTTTCCCGGGATCTGAACGGCCACTTCGCCACGAACCCGAATTCCACGCCCCGAACCGGCGGCTCCACCGTTCGACGCTCGTTCGCAGCTCTTCTGCGCGATGCTCTCGACCTGCGCGCCGTCCCGAGGAACCTCACCAAGCCCGAACGGTTCGCGAACTACGCGCTCGCGGAGGGCGGGGACACACGCCTCAACGAGTGGATGCACGCCAGGCTGACCCTTGCAGTCTGGCCCGCGCCCGCCAGCATGACTGTGCCGCTCGGTGACGTCGAGACTGCGGTCATCGTTGAGCTCACGCCGCCGATCAATATCGACAAGAATCCAGGCAAGCTGGCCGGTCTCAGCCGTGCGCGAGCCCATATGGCGTCAGAGGCGTCCCGCTGGCGACCCAAGAGCTGAAGAAGGGCAGATGCGGCTAGCATCGCGACGCGCGTCCGCGCGCGTGCGTGCAGTGTGTGGGGGTGGGCGCAGTTCTGGCATAGTTGGATATCCACCGCGCAAGCGGAGGCACCTCGCTGGCGGATGAATGGACTGCACCCACCGCGCAGCGTGCCACGGAGGCATGGCTCGAGCGGCCTAAGGCGCCCGACTGAAACTCGGGTGGCGGTGCAAGTCGCCCGCGGGTTCGAATCCCGCTGCCTGGGCCGCTCGCCAGCGGACCGCCTATTGACGATCTCGGTAGTCGCGAAGCAAGCGATGGACGTAGCTGCGGAGACTTTGCTCGCCCGCCAAGGCTGGCAATACGCCGTCGTCGTATTCAACCCCCGGCGACCCAGCGAGAAGTGCAATCGCCGAGGACTTAGCGACGGTGCAAACGAACGCTTGCGCTTTCGCAGACGAGTCTCGTCTAAGACCGAGAAACTCCCGTCCAGTACCGAGCTTCACCGCTTTCGTCCAATACTTGGCTTCAATGACCAGGAAGGCCGCCTTGCTTTGGGGGTCGACACCGACCGCGCGACACCGGTTCGCGTCCTTCTCCGGAATGACTAATACGTCTGCTTCGTGGAGCACTCTAGACCTCCCCACGAAACGAACACCCGTGTGCACTTCTAGTGGAGGGCGGTTTCCGACTGTTAGGCGTGCGTGGGTGAAGAGGGCGCCGGGCGCCCCAGTACTGAAGATTCGTCCAGGACTACGTCGAAGGTGCAGTTGTCTGGCGGCCCCGCTGCCATCTCGCAGCTCGACGAGGTAGCCAGCGATCTTCGCTGCCTCGAGCACTAGTCCGAATAGGTAGGCCTCGTAGAGGTCGTTCCCAGGGGTGGCGGTCGCGGACATGGTTGTGGGGAATGCTTGAGGCAGTTGAGCGCGTAGCTGAGCCAGAAGTTGGCTCGGGGTGGAGGCCGTAGGGATCGCGGAGGCCATCACGCGCTTCTCCAGTTTGGTCGGGTCGAGTTGAGCCTTTCCTCTTGTGGTTCCAGCCAGTCTGCGCGCGACACCCCAGTTACCTCGCGCAGCTGTCGCAACGTGTCGAGGATTCCCTTGGCCGCGTCCATCCGGCCTGCGCTGGGCGCAGTCACGGATCTCGGCTCGTTCTCGAATGTCTGCGACCGACGAGGACTGGCTTCTTCAGCGAGGTTTGCGGGGTCGCTGCTGAACAGAATCTTCAGGTCCGCGTTCTCCGGCAGAAACTCGCGAGCCATCTCTACGGTGCGTTCTTCGACATCGATTGTTCCGGCGACGGCCACTTCGATTAGGTCAATCAGACCGGATAGTTGTTCCGTCACGGTGAGATGTCGATGACGGACATCGCTCGGTAGAAGCTTTCGCGAGTCTGCCCTCCCTGGCTTCTTCGGAGTGTCTTCCGCAACGTTCTCGACGACGCGACCGTTAGCTACGGCGTCGAGATGCTGTTCGACGAGCTCGTTCAAACCAATCTCTGGGGAGCGAAGGAGTTGCACGAGGTCATCGACAACCTGGCGGGCGTCTTCGTCTCGCACCGCTAACCCCCTGAAATGGCGGACCCGGAAGGTCACCTTTGCTTCTGGCGCGCGAACTATTCGCTGGATTGCGATCGTCGCATATGTCGACCATACCGCGCGCTCCTGGTGCCCGGCATGTGACTTCTGCATTCATGCGCGTGAGAGGGCTGCGCGCGCGGTGCACATCACGGAACATCAAATGTGCCGGCGCGCAGGAGCGCTCCGTGGACCGGCTACTGCGCGTGGAGTCAGCAGAAATGAGGAATCCTAAAACGGCCAGACTCTCGGCTCGTCAAGCTCCTCAGGCACCCTGACCGACGAAGCTTTGGGGTGGGATTGAAGAAGTTGCCGCACGGTCCGAATGGCGAAGTAGGCCTCTATGACTAGACGCCGTTGATCGGTCCAGGCTGCCAGGTCGTACTCGTTCTCACGCAGAGTGTGCGCTGCGTCAGAACGCGCCCGGCGAATCTCTTTGAGGGTCGTCGCTGCAGCGGGCACCATATTTTCGGGATCGTGCCTTACCGTCCGCTCCATCCACTCTATGAGCATGTTCATCGTGCCGCGCTGGCCCTGATAGGTATTGCCCTCGCCATCCCGCCTCTCCTCGGTGAGCGAGAGTCCAGCTCTGCGAAAGAATCGTTGGTCGAGATTGTCGATCAATAGCTTGTTGAGCTGCTCGATGAAGTTGGATAGCTCGCGTCGAGTGGGGCGAATCAGGTAACCGTAGTCCGTGGGGCGGCCAGCACCTTCGTAGAGAGTCCGAAAGAGCGCTGGATAGCCGATCGCATCGCAAATTTCGTTCGCAAGACTCATCTCCATGAGGATCGCCGTGTATGGGCTGACCCGCTCCGGAAACTCTCCCATGAGATGAGGTCGCACCCAATCGGGGTGAAGCACCCAGTCCTGGCGCTCATGCTCGAAAGATTTCCAGTACGCCTGCTCGGCCGGTGAGAGATCGTGGAGATAGCGCAATGGCACGCCAACGACGATTTCGTTGCTATCCGGGTCGCGATCAAACCCGATACTGAACGTCGTAAGGTAGGTGTCGAGCGGGGTGCCCTCCCGAGCCCTGATCTCGCCGCCAATGTCGAGGGTGTAGTCATACCGCGGGTCATCTCGGTATCGGCCGAGCACGTCGGCTCGAAAGAACACCGACTCAAGCTGGGCATGCCCAAGGGCAAGAGCCGCTGAATATGGGGCATTCGGATAGCGGCTACCCGCCTCCATCGCAGTAAGCGTCGCACGAGTCGGATACAGCACAGCCGAACGCGTCCCGCCGCGCAGCCGGACCTCTGCAAGGTTGTCCGCTGCTGATTGGTGGGGGAATCCGAGAATGTGCGGGTTGACCATCTCGTGCCCGAAGTTGGCATACACCGCACCCTCCGCGACGAGGTCGGTAAGCACGATCTCGGGGTCTACAGAGAACTCCTCCGTAACAGTCATGAGCGAAGCAGCTGCAACACCATTGAAGTCCGGCGATTCCAGATACAGCTTCGCGATCTGCTCGCGCAGCAGCTCCTTCATACCTTCGTGGGCCGACCGCCCCGACTCAGCATCAGTCACGTCTCAATCGTTCCGTAGTCAGTGGACATCTACTAGTAGCCGCCGGCGCACGTAGAAGCGGCTAGCTCGTGATGGACGGGTGGAGCCTTGGTGGGTACGCTATGCACAGGCAGTCTGGCCTGCCTGTCTCCGAGTCCGAGCCCCCACGCGGCGAAGACGTCGAGGACAACCGCAGATGCGGAATCCAGAGAAGCAGTACCTGTTGGTTCGAGACCTCTCTCAAGTCACAGGGCTGGCAGGCGTGGGGTGCATAGCCCGGAACTAGAGATGAGATGACTCTCAACAACACCACTCCGAGCCGCGCGTTCCAGCAGGACGCGCGCGCCTGGTCAGCCTTCACGGGCACGAACTACACTTCCGCGCTGCGGCAGATGAGTTCCCCCCTGGCCCAAGGACTCCTCGGTCCACGGGTGAGCGCGCGACGGTTGATCGCCGCCCTCAACGATCACGAGCTGATCGGCGCTAACGGCGGCGCGCCCCGCCTCGGCGAGAACGGCGTCCGCTCGGATTCGCCATGGAGCTTCAACGGCAAGACCGACTACATCCAGCTTGCCCTCATCACGGACATGCTGCGGATGTTCACGCCCACGCCGGGCTCCGAGGTTCCAGAGGTAGGCAGCTACTCCCTGAAACACACCGCAGAGTGGTTTCTCAGCACCCACTTCTCATACGTGTCCAACGGCCGCGTGATCTGGGCGGCGGCAGCTCTGGGACTTCCGATCACAGACCCGGACGGCGACGGTCCGAACCTCCTTATCGGCGTTTCGGAGCGCGAGCACGACTACGTGCGCCGCTTGGTCGGCTCAGGTCAGTCCCGGCCGCAGGCTGACCACTACCGTCCCGTCGGATACGAGCACCTGCGCGCCGCGCTCGCGCGGGCTGCCGCCGGGGAACTCATCACCGAAGGCTGGCTCCGGCCGGAGCCGGTCGCAGAGCCGGCTCCGTTCCACGACTGGCTCGTCCAGCAGGTCAGCCGCAACGATGTGGTGGGCGATCTCGCCGGCGACTACGCAGCCGGCGTCCGAGACAGCGACCACCGCGTCGCTCGCACCGCCGACGAGCTCCTGGCCATCTTCCACGAGGTCTCCCACTCGCCGGAGGCCTACGACGCCGTAGTCACTTCGATCGCCGAGTGGATGCGAACAGTGCCCTCGGCCGAGCCCATCCGCACCGAGCCGGTCGGCGGAGACACACACAATCACGGAGGATGGGGCGCTGGGGCCGGGATAGTAGAGCGCTACGAGTTCCTGTGCCCTTGCGGAGACGGGACGATCGTCGAAGAGCACGACAACATCCCTGGCTTCCGCGAGCACGACGTGCGGATCGACTGCGACAAGTGCCACGCAGAATGGCGTTTCGTCGATGGCAGGGGCGTTCGCGACTGGGCGCTGGAACCCGTCGTCGTGCACCCAGTCGCCTAATCGACGAGGCGGAAACCGCCTGCGCAGCGAGCCGAGGCGAACCCGCCTCGGTGCGGCACTCGCGGCGAGTCCGGGTTATGCCGGCTCGTCGCGGGTCGGCGGCTGGATCATCAGCACGTTCGAGATGCCGCCCTGATTCACACAGTCCTGAGCGAAGTCGTGAACGTGCCAGAAGAAATCTGCCGCCGGCTCGATGGCGTTCACAGTGGTCTCGACCGGCGTGTAGCGGTGCAGCGGGACTGAAACGCCATCGTAGGTGAACCCCATGTTGTCCTTCGTCAGGATCATCAACGGCTGCTCACCGGCCCATTCGATTCCAAGGCGCACGTCGTACTCGTCGTTGCCGGTGGTCTCCGCTGTAGTCCTCGCTAGGGCCAGCAGATCGGCGATGGCGCACTCAATCGCGGCAGATTCCACCTGCCAACCCTCGAAGTATCCGTCGCTGCTCATGCGATGCCCGCCCACCGCTGCGGCAACCGTGACGGAGCCGTCATGGTGAACGCTGATCCACGCTTCCCTCCAGACTGAGCGTTCGCCGGTCGCCGCGTTCACAGCCATCCAGCGGCGCAAGCCGGGGCGCGGATTGTCGCGGTCGACGTTCTCCAGCGGGTGGACGCCTCCGCGGCCGGCGTAGGTCAGGGCGAGTCCCACGGTCTTCGTCAGCACCCCTCGGGCTTCCTCACGCGTCAGCCGGTCGCGGAAGCGTGGGATACGAGGGTGAGCAACCGCGATCAGCCAGGCGCGCTTGTCAGAGTCCCGCCCCGCTACAGCCTCGCCATACAGCAGATCCAACGCCTCGGTGGCGTGCCGACGTTCCTCGAAACGAGCACGGTACATCGCCTCGATCTGCCGTTCCTTCATCCACACCGTGTCTGAGTCGTTGCGCACCGGAGCGGCGAAGTACTCGTTCTTGTAGATCAGGTGTGGCCCGTCAAGGCTCGCGGGCACCTCCACGATGACGGCTCGACTCCCTACGGTTCCTAGGCGGTACACGTTGAGTCCGAAGACGGGCGGTGAGATGGCGGTGATCGCCGCACTCCGCAAGGAACGCTCGTACGCCTCATCCAGCTCACCGACATCGACCCGCTCGACCGCCGCCTTCTGCGACTCGCGCACACCGAACACGATGACGCCGCCGCCGCTGTTCGCCATCGCCGCAACGTCCTTCGGGAAGTCTGTCTGAGGCAGGCCCTTCGCCGGAGGGAGCTCCGACTTCCAATCCAGATCGTTCGCCTCCACCACTTCGGCAGCCACGGCGGCGTCGAGCAGAACATCCGTCAGGGGAGCGGGCGCGAGTCCGAGCGCGCGATGGAGGGCGGTGAAAGTCATGGTTCCAGCGTAGGGACGAGCGCCGACTTGGTTCGGGCAACCGTGCGAGGTTGACCACAAAGAAGCCCTGATCTTTCAAGCGATTGATACATCGCTCGTGGCGAAGCCACTCATGGACGTCCAGTCAACCGGGCCGTTGGGCTCGGGCTGGTCGACGGTGCTGTCTGAACTGTCAGTCTCACTCACTGGCGTTCGCACGAAGCATGCGCGGGAACCGCCGCAAAGCACTCGGTAGTTCCCGCGCGTACCTCGGACACGAAGCGATTGCCGCAGGCGGGCGGAGATGGTTTCGTTCTGGGGCGACTAGCGGCTACGTGATGAGGTCGTCTTCGAAGCCGAACAACTCATCGACGGACCCCGATGAAACGTACTTTTGCTCGGGCGCGACATAGGCACTCTTCGTGATGCGCGTATCGGAGTGCCCGAGGAGCTCCGAAGCGTGCTCCAGCCCGAGGCCGCGCGACACGACCGTTGCGACCGACCGGCGCAGCGTATGTGGCGTGAGCTGCTTCGAGGTGAGTCCAGTGCTGGCGAGCGCTTCGACGACGGACGTACGCTTGGAGACGATGTCGAAGTGGAAGCTGATGACGGCAGGGTTGATCCATGGCTCGTCGATGCCCCCGGTTTCGACCCGGCGCAGCAGCGGCTGCTCTGGCCCGCGCTCGCTTGGACCGCATTGCTCGAGGGCTGCCCGGAGGGCGCGCATCCCGACACCACCTGACGCGAGCCGCACGATGCGTGACTGTCCGTCTCGCTTGAGCTTGTCCTGGCGCTGCAGCGGCTCGTGGGGGAGATACACAAGGGTTCCGTTGATGCTCGCCGTGCAGTTGTCGAAGTCAACGTCGCGGTGCCTGAGCGCGAGCGCTTCCGAGATCCGCAACCCGCCGAGTCCGAGGATGATGTCGACGGCGAGCTGAGCCTTGCGTCGGTTGGAGTCGCGCACGCCCTCCTCGACGTACTCAGCGAACGCGCGGCGGAAGGCCTGCACCTGCTCGACGTTGAGTGCCACGGGAGGGCCTTGCTCGGCCGGACGCACAGGCTCCAGCGAGTCGAGAGGATTCGCGCTCAGGATCTCAGCCCGGACGGCATAGCGGAAGGCCTGTTTCAGGACCGTCCTCAGCGCCTGGAACTCGGACGCCGTTTTGTGCTTCGCGAGGTCGTTCATGACGATCTGCATGCGTCGAGGACGAAGCTCGGCGATTTCGAGTGCACCGAATTCTCGCTTCAACCGGTTGGCTTTGGTTCGGTAGGCGGCGACAGTTTGCGGGCGGATGTTCCGGCTCTCGACGATTTCACTGAGCCAGACGTCGAGAAGTTCACCAAGAGTCGACGCGCCGGAGAGTTCGCCTGGGATGAGTCCGAGTCGGGCAGCTCGCATTCGCAGGGCAGCCACGGCCTCGTCGGCGGTTTCGCCAGTCGCGCTAATGCGGCGAAGCTTGCCGGCTGTGTCGCGGGTGCTTCCTCGCGCGTGAAAGCGTGACTCGACCTGCTTGAGGTCGATCTTGCCGACCTCGCCGACCGCAAGCCTTGGCCTGCCGATGCCGGCGCGATGCGCGGTGCTGGGGTTGTTGGACGGGTGGACGTTGGTCTGACCGCGGAGGGCCTCGTTGTCGTTGTTCACATCCCTTCTATGCGCGGCGGGACGCTGAGTTGAAGTCGACCATTGGTGAGGAGGGCTCAGGGTCCTGATCGGGAACCCGTGCAATTTCCGCACTGGTTCCCGATGACAAGCGAGGCTCAACTCCCCGGAGATGCCGGGCAGTTGGGCCTTATGGCGTGGTTCGAGAGGTGGACTATCTCTGCGTCGGGACGGTCGTCCGCTCGTTCAGCCACTCGACAAGCGCGTCATCGGGGTACCAGACCTGGCGCCCGAACTGGACGAACGGAGGCCCTCCTGCGCGAGCGCGCCACGCTTCGAGCGTGCGGGCCGGCACATCCAAGTACTCGGAGAGCTCGACGGTTGACAGCAGACGAGGCAGCTTGCTCTGTGTAGTCATGGTCCCTCTATGCGCGGGAATGTGCTGGAGGTGGCGACCAGGTCCGCTTGTGGACTTCTTGTAGTCGGGAGTGACGGGCGCTCGTGCGAGCAGCACCCACCGCGCGCCAACGCGGGGGAGTGCGGGCCACTTGGCGCGGGACGACTGAGCCCCGGCTCTACTGGCATCAGTCAACAGATACCAGCAGTAGCCGGGGCTCAGGAAGTGGAGGTGACCTCCGGGGCGAAACGAGGTGCGTACCGCTACGTGTAGCTACGCACTCCTACGCATGCGCCCCGTTTGGCTCATACTCCAAAATACAGCTCGTACTCGAACGGGTGAGGACGGGCGTTGATCGGCTGGATCTCGTTCTCGAACTTGTACTCGATCCAGGTCTCGATGAGCTCGGGCGTGAACACGTTGCCACGGAGCAGGAACTCGTGGTCGGCGCGCAGGGCGTCGAGCGAGTCCAGCAGCGAGTTCGGAACCTGCGGGATGAGCTTGGCCTCCTCGGGGGGCAGCTCGTAGAGGTCCTTGTCGACGGGCTCGTGCGGCTCGATGCGGTTGATGATGCCGTCGATGCCGGCCATCAACTGCGCAGCGAACGCGAGGTACGGGTTACCCGAGGAGTCGGGGGCGCGGAACTCGAGGCGCTTGGCCTTCGGGTTGGATCCGGTGATCGGGATGCGCACAGCTGCCGAACGGTTACCGGCCGAGTACACCAGGTTGACCGGAGCCTCGTAGCCCTTGACCAGACGCTTGTAGGAGTTGAGCGTCGGGTTGGTGAATGCGAGAACAGCCGGAGCGTGGGCGAGCAGGCCACCGATGTACCACCGAGCGGTGTCGGAGAGCTGTGCGTAGCCGGCCTCGTCGTAGAAGAGGGGCTTGCCCTCGAGCCACAGCGACTGATGGGTGTGCATACCCGAGCCGTTGTCGCCGAACAGCGGCTTGGGCATGAAGGTCGCAACCTTGCCCCACTGCTCAGCCACGTTCTTGACGATGTACTTGAACTTCAAGATGTCGTCGGCGGCGTGAACCATCGTGTCGAACTTGTAGTTGATTTCCTGCTGGCCACCGGTACCGACCTCGTGGTGGGCGCGCTCAAGCTCAAGGCCCGACTCGATCAGCCGCAGCGAGATGTCGTCACGCAGGTCAGCCGTCTTGTCGACGGGGGAGACGGGGAAGTAGCCGCCCTTGTACGGGGTCTTGTTTCCGAGGTTGCCGCCCTCTTCTTCGCGGCCCGTGTTCCAGGCACCTTCGGAGGAGTCCACGGAGTAGAAGCTAGAGTTCTGCTTCACCTCGTAGCGCACGTCGTCGAAGATGTAGAACTCAGCCTCCGGTGCAAAGTACGCGGTGTCCGCGATGCCGGTTGAGGCGAGGAACTTCTCTGCCTTCTTCGCGACCTGGCGCGGGTCCTTGTGGTAGATCTCGCCGGTGCGCGGGTTGTAGATGTCGAAGACCATGATCAGCGTCTTGGCGTCGCGGAACGGGTCGAGGTACGCCGTGGTGACATCCGGAATGAGCTGCATGTCCGACTCGTGGATGTTCGCGAATCCGCGGATCGAGGATCCATCGAACAGCTGGCCGACGGTGAAGAAGTCCTCGTCGACGGTGGATGCCGGAATGTTGAAGTGCTGCTGCACACCGGGGAGATCCGTGAAACGGATGTCGAGGAACTTGACGTCCTCGTCCTTGATGAACTTCAGCACCTCAGATGAATCTTTGAACATGAAGACTCCAGAGGTAGGGCGTGGTGATACCCGTGTCGGGTTTCCCAAAACGGTAGTCGGCAGGGATTGCCCTGCCGTGTCCCTATTGTTTCGGGCATGTTACGAGCCTGTCGAATCGACTCGCCCAGGTAGGCTCGTCCGGTGACCTCAGTTGCCCAGGACTACCCCGGAAAACGGCTCGGACTTCCGGAGTCTGGGCCCGGATCGATGGGTCGACTCGGTCGCCGAGTCGGTGCACTGTGCATCGACTACGGCGCGGCGTACCTGATTTCAGGATTCTTCGGATGGGACCCGCTCGCCATTCTGGGAATCTTCGCGCTCATTCAGATCGCCTTCCTGCCGACGCTGCAGGGCAGCCCCGGTCACCGGATCTTCGGGTTGACGCTCCAGCGCGTAGACGGGGGCTGGGTCGGCCTGTGGCGACCGGTGATTCGCACGCTGCTGTTGATCGTTGTGATCCCGGCAGTGATCTGGGATGCCGATCAGCGAGGGCTGCACGACAAGGCTGCCGGCACGGTTCTGCTGCGCAGCCGCTGAGGCGGGGGCACGTCCGTGGGATCGACGCTCCGCGGGCTGTCAGGGATCAGCGCGGACGCGGTGCCCTGACCTTGGTCGGGTCGATGCCCTTCGGAATCGGAAGCGACGTCAGCGACTGTGAAACCGAGTCAACTCGCTTGATGACGGCGGCCATCGTTGCGCGGTCGATCTTCTTGGGGAGCTTCTTGATCCGGGTTGCGAGCTGCGAGATCGGCACATCGTCATCACCGTGCCCGACGTAGATCACCGTCAGCGGTACACCGGATGCCACACGCTGAACCTTCTGACGCTCGTCGTTGACCAGCCGAGTCAGTCGTCCGCGTGAGCCCTCGCCAATGATGACGACGCCGCCGCGACCGATGACGCGATAAACCGCTTCCTGCGTCTTGGGGTTGACGCCCACGGGGTTCTCGTTAGCCTGCCACGAACGGCCGAGTGAGGTGGAGATCACGTGGCCGGTGGCCCCGGGGACGCCGTCGATGCGCTTGTACATCGCGCGTGTCGACAGTCGCGTCGTCAGGGTCAGGCCCATCAGCACGCCGAAGAGAAGCCCGGTGACACCCCAGAGGATGATGCTCCAGACCGCGACCGGCGGGATGAGGAACCCGATTCCGACGCCGAGGGCGGCGCCTGCGAGCACGACACCGACGAGCATCCAGGGAAGACCGCGGTAGGTCTGCTGCGTGAACGTATACAGGGTACGAAGCTGCGAGAAGAAGCCGGGCCTTTTCTCCGGTGAGGACGCGCGTGCTGCCATCCCTCCAGCGTACCCGGGCGGGGCGTGCCGTATGCGTTGCTGCGTACGGCAGCCGATCCCCGAGCGCTCTCCTCCCCAGGCCATGCTTGGGCTCGTCAGTCCCCGCACCGGATGGGCCTTGGCTGGGCCGCCGCCGCTTCCGCTCAGGCTGGGGGCATGAGTGATGCAATGCCCGGGTGGGCGGATGATCCGTTCTTGATCGCCTTCACCCCGCTCCGCCGCGTCACGACGAGAGAGTCGCCGTACGCGGGAACGCTGGTACGCAGCCCGGCGGGAGTGCACCTTCTGATCGATCCAGAACAGGTGCCCGGTGGCGAGCTCTTCTGGACGCCTCAGGATGACACGCACGTGCTCCGAGCGCTGGATGTCGTCCACATGGGCACCTCGCGCTCTGACGCAGCAGCGGGCGCGCTCGTCGAAGCGTGCCGCGAGCCCCTCGAGACGTACCTCGCGGTTCGCGACAGTCTGAGGTCGCCTGTCACGGAACCCGAATGCGCCACCATCATGATCAGCCTTCTGCGCGGAGCGAACGAGCTGCGCGCTGAAGCCCGGAACGACCCTGGCGGAGGATGGTGGCTGTCGGGCTCGGCCAGGCCGGTCTTCGCGCTCTCGCCCGGTGCTGAGCCCGCTCGCGAGAGCGCATGCCGCATCCTGAATCGACTACCGCTCGATGATGCCCGGGGAGGTTCCGTGCGGGATGCCATCGTGGCGCTCTTGCGGACCGATGACGTTCGGGCGGGCGGCATCGACGCTTGTGAACGCGCGGTGTTCGAGTGGGTGGAGCCCGGGCCCCTTCGCCCGTCTTCCGAGGCCCCGGCCGCCGTACGGCTGACGCCGAGCCCCGCATCCGTCGAACCGCCGCCGCGGGCGGGGGACGGGGGTGCAGCGCCGGATGAGCCCGGTGCATTCGATCGGCTTGTGCGCGGTGGCGATGGCCGGTGGCAGGAGACCCTTGCCGACGTCGCTGCCTCGGCGCGCGGCGCCATGCGGTCATTCCGGCGTCGGCCGACATCGGAGCGCCCCGTCCGGCGTGGCCGACTCCTGATCGCCGCCGCGGCCGTCGGCGCGGTCCTGGCTATCGCTTTCACGGTCCTGGCTCCCGATGCGCGGAGCGCGCCAGAGGAGGGCGCGCCGACCGGTGAAGCCGCTATCCCACCGGATGCCGGAGTGGATGCCTCGTCTGAATCCCGTGTTCAGGACGACCAGCCGGATCTGCCCCGTGCGGCGGGCGCGATCCTCGATGCCGTGACGACGTGCGCCGGTGATGCCGCGTGCGTGCAGACGATCGCCGAACGTGCGGATGTGACGCCCGCGACCGGAGCTGCCACAGCCCCCGCCCCGCTTAGAACCCTGCACGTGGTTGACGAATACGGGGACGTCGCGGTCATCCGCGCCGAGGCAGACGGTTACCCGCCCCAGCTCGTTGTGATTGCGCGGCACGACGACCGATGGCTGCTGCGCGAGGTTCTCGACCTCGCACAGCAGCCATCGTCGTAGCGGTGATACGTTCCTCCGGGCTCGACGCCGATCCGTCAGATACCGAGGTCGCCGGCGAAGTCTGCCTCTTCGAGGCGGGCCTTCACGGCGCCGAGGAAGCGTGCAGCATCCGCACCGTCGATGATCCGGTGGTCATATGACAGTGCCAGGTAAACGTACGAGCGGACCGAGATCGCATCCTTGCCATCAACCTGCACGACACCGGGGCGCTTGACGACGGTGCCGGTGCCGAGGATCGCTGACTGCGGCAGGAAGACGACCGGCGTGTCGAAGAGCGCGCCTCGGGAGCCGGTGTTGGTGAGCGTGAACGTGCCGCCTGCCAGCTCATCGGGCTTGAGCTTGTTCTCGCGCGTGCGCGCCGCGAGGTCAGCGATCTCGTGCGCGATCTGAGCCAGGTTCTTCGTCGCAGCATCCCGCAGTACCGGCGTGAGCAGGCCCCGCTCGGTGTCGACGGCGATCGAGAGGTTCTCGCTTGCCGGGTACACGATCGAGCCCTCGTCGACCGTAGCATTGATCACGGGGTACGCCTGCAGGGCCTCAGCGGCTGCCAGCGCGAAGAAGGGGAGGAACGACAACTTGTCGCCAGTCTTCTTCTGGAAGTCGCCCTTCACCGCATCCCGGAACGCCGCGACCTTGGTGATGTCGACCTCGACGACCGTGGTCAGCTGAGCTGTCGACTGCATCGACGCGACAGCGCGCTCGGAGAGAACCTTGCGCAGACGCGACATCGGCTGCGTGGTCCCGCGCAGCTCCGAAACCTCGCGTTCAGAACGCTTGGGCGCCTCGCTCGCGGCTGCGGGAGTTGCCGCCGACTCGGCAGCTGCCAGGACGTCCTCCTTGCGGATCCGCCCTCCAACGCCTGTTCCCTTGACGTTCGAGAGGTCGACGCCCTTCTCCTGCGCCAGCTTGCGTACGAGCGGGGTCACATAGGTCTTGCTGTCGCCGTCAGCCTCAGAGCCGGACTCGGTTGCAGCTGCCTCGGTCACCTCGGACGAGGTCGCGGGGGTCTGCGCGGTCTGGCTCGGCTCTGCCGACTTCTCTGGCTCAGCTGCCGGCTTCTCCGGCTCGGCAGCAGGCTTCTCGGGTTCCGGGGCACTCTGCTCGGGCTCAGACTCCGGCTTCGGCTCTTCGGCGGGCGCGGGCTCAGGAGCTGACTGCTGCGGGGCGCCGTCCCCGATGCGGGCGAGCGTCGCGCCGACCGAGACTGTCTCGTCTTCCTGCACCAGGATCTCCTGCAGCGTCCCCGCGACAGGGGACGGGATCTCGGTGTCGACCTTGTCGGTGGAGATCTCCAGTAGTGGCTCATCGACCTCGACCGTGTCACCGACGGCCTTCAGCCAGCGGGTCACTGTGCCTTCCGTCACGCTTTCGCCGAGTTCGGGGAGGACGACGTCCTTGCCCCCACCGGACGCGGCAGTCTGTGCCTCGGGGGCAGGCGCGGGCGCAGGCTCTGGGGCCGGCTCGGGCTGCGGCTCCGGCTCGGCCTCCTGGGGCGCCTCATCCTGGGGGGCCTCCTCGGCGGGAGACTCCGACGACGGTGCTGACGAGCCATCACCGATCTTGGCGAGGACTGCACCAACCTCGACGGTCTCGTCCTCGTCCACGAGGATCTCCTCGATCACGCCCGAAACGGGGGAGGGGATCTCGGTGTCGACCTTGTCGGTCGAGATCTCGAGAAGCCCTTCATCGGCCTGAACTGTGTCTCCCACCTTCTTGAGCCAGCGGGTCACCGTTCCCTCCGTAACACTCTCGCCGAGTGCGGGGAGGACCACGGAAGTGCTCATGAGCTTGTCTCCTTCAGAATGCCGATGTCTTTTCCAGCTTAGTGATTCTGCGGGTGCGGTCGTCAGATCGCGTGCAGCGGTTTGCCCGAGAGCAGCAGGAGCGCCTCGCCCAGCGCCTCGCTCTGTGTCGGATGGGCGTGAATGAGCGGAGCGACATCTTCCGGATGCGCGTCCCACCCCACGAGCAACTGCCCCTCGGTGATCAGTTCGCCGACCCGATCTCCGACGAGATGCACGCCGAGAACGGGACCTTCGCGACGGCGCACGACCCGCGCGAACCCGGATGTTCCCAAGATCTCGCTCTTGGCGTTCGCGGCCAGCGGGATCTCGGCGGTCTCGACAGCGTCTTCGCCGAAGCGTTCGATCGCGGCAGCCGTCGTGAGGCCCACCGACGCGACTTCGGGACTGGAGTATGCAACGCGGGGCACTACCTCGTCCGCTAGCGGGGCAACGGCGAGCCCCGCTATCCGCTCCGCCACCGCGATGCCGTGAGCGAACCCGCGATGGGCAAGTTGCGGGCCCCGGACGATGTCGCCCACCGCCCAGACGTGCGGCGCGCTCGTGCGCAGCTCGGCATCCGTCACAACGAAACCGGCGTTGAGTTCCACGCCAGCATCCTCGAAGCCGAGACCTGCGGTCGCAGGTATGCGGCCCGCGGCGACGAGGACGTAGTCGGCGGTGCGCGTCGAACCATCCGACAACGTCACCGTGACCCGATCCTCGCCGGCATCGACGCCGGTGCACGATGCTCCGAAGCTCGCCGCAATCCCGCGCTTGCGGAACGCTCGGAGCAGTGCGGCACTGCTGGCCTCGTCCTCGGAGGGAAGCAAGCGTGCCAGCGGCTCGATGATCGTGACCTCGGCGCCAAATGAACGCCAGATACTGGCGAACTCGACACCGATGACGCCGCCGCCCAGGATCACGACCGATGACGGCACCTCGTCGAGTTCCAGCGCGGTGTCGCTGCTCAACACTCTTCCGCCGAGCGGCACGTCCGCAAGCTCGCGGGTGCGTCCCCCCGTCGCGAGGACGATGTCGGATGCCGACAGAACACGGTCACCGACGCGCACCCGTCGATCAGCTTCGAGGTAGCCGTCACCGGTGATCGTCACGACTCCGCGTGCGGCGAGAAGTCCTGTGAGGCCCGCGTGTTTCTTGCTGACGATCTTGCGCCGGTAGTCGTGGACCGCAGCAATATCGATGGCCTCAAAGCTCGCGCTCACGCCGTGATGGGCAGCGTTGCGCACGACATCGGCAACCTCACCAGAGTGCAGCAGGGCTTTCGTGGGAACGCAACCGCGATGAAGGCAGGTGCCACCGACCTGGTCTCTTTCAACCAGAGCGACGGTCCGTCCGAGCTCCCGGGCGCGCAGCGCCGCCGCATAGCCCCCGGAGCCGCCGCCGAGGACGATGATGTCGAAGCCGTCCTCGCTCATCGGCGCGCCTCGCTGAGCACGAACTCGATGAGGCTGCGGGTCGTCGCGGCGGTCGGTCCCTTGTCGGTGAAGCCGAACGCTGCCCCCTTGTTCATGCCGACGCCGGCGATGTCGAGGTGAACCCACGGGATGCGCGCTTCGTTGCCGTCGGCTTCGCCGCGTGTGCCGACGAAGTGACGAAGGAACAGCCCTGCGAAGAGAGATCCACCCGCGGGATCGCCGACCTTCGCGTTGCGGAGATCCGCGATAGGCGAGTCGAGTTCATCCACCATGTGGTCGGGAAGCGGCATCTGCCAGGCGAGTTCGTTGACGCGATCGGCGGCTGCGAGGTATCGCGCGACGGCGTCGTCATCTCCCATGACGCCTGCGTGTCGCGTTCCCAGTGCCGTGGTGATCGCACCCGTGAGGGTTGCGACGTCGACGATGAGGTCGGGATGCTCGCGGCTGGCGGCGACCAGTCCGTCTGCGAGGACGAGCCGACCCTCGGCATCCGTGTTCAGGACCTCGACCGTCGTGCCGTCGGCGATGCGAAGCACATCGCCCGGGCGGATCGCAGTCCCCGAGGGCATGTTCTCGGCCAGGCACAGCCACGCCGACACTCGCACGGGAGCGCCGATCCCGGCAACGGCGCGAAGCACAGCAAGCACGGTTGCAGCTCCGCACATGTCGTACTTCATGTCGATCATTCCGGCGGCGGGTTTGAGCGAAAGCCCACCCGAATCGAAGGTGATGCCCTTGCCGACCAGAGCCACATGGCGCGTCGCGCCGTCCGGCGCATACTCGGCGCGTACGAGGCGCGGGGGGCGCGCCGAGCCGCGGCCGACACCGAGGATGCCGCCGAACCCGCCCGTTTCCAGTTCGGTCTCGTCCCACACCCGGACTGTGGCCGGGAGCTCACGCAGCAGGTCGCTGGTCGCCTGGGCCATATCGGCAGGGCCGAGAGCGTCGGCAGGGGTCGTCACGAGGTCCTTCACCAGCGCGACTGCCTCGATGACGGCGCGAACCCGAGCCACATCCGCTGGCGAAACCGCCGCGGCGGTGTGAACGACGACGCGGGTAGCACGCGGCTTGGGCGGCTCCTTCTTGAAGCTGGCGAAGCTGTAGGCGCCGAGCCCTGCACCCTCGGCTGCTGCAAGCGCCGTGTCTGCTGCCTCATGGAAGGGCAGAGCGACAGCGACCGACGCGAACCCGGTGAGGGTGCGGCATCCGATACCGACGGCGTTGCGAACTGACGCGGCGTCTCGCCCCGCGCCGCTACCGACCACGGCGACGGGCTTGGCGAAGAGCTGCGGAGCCGCCACGCGAGCGTACGACCCGGACGAGCCGGTGAACCCGATCGACTCCAGGCTCTCGCGCAAACCGGGAAGCGACTCCCACTCGTCGTCAGTGGTTGCAGAAACAAGAGGGACGACCATCACCACCGCGTCTGCGTCGTGTTCGGTAACCGGGGCTTCGCTGAAATCGACGACAGGACTGGCCATGCATTCATCCTAGGTCGGGGGTGTTCGCTCTGAGCGGCACGCGTCGGGGCGGTCGCCGCGACCACGCGCCTAGCATGGAGGCATGACTTTGTCGGTACCCGTCTATCACCGCGTCGCCAGCGCTCCGCCGGTGCCCGCGGGTCTGCCGCTCGTGATCGCGCTCACCGGTTTCACCGACGCTGGCTCCGCCGTGAGTCGGATCGTCACGTATGTGAGGGAAGACCTGGAGCCGACCCCGATCGCGGTTTTCGAGAACGACATCCTTCTCGACTACCGTGCCCGTCGCCCGGTCATCTCCTTCGAGCACGACCACCTCACTGACTATCGTCCTCCTCGGCTGGAGCTCTCTCTCGTCCACGACGCGCTGGGTCAACCGTTCGTCGCGCTCACGGGATACGAGCCGGACTTTGCGTGGGACTCGTTCACGGCAGCGGTCCTTGACCTCGCCGCGGAACTCGACGTGTCGAGCGTCACGTGGGTGCATGCGATTCCGATGCCCGTGCCTCACACGCGCCCGTTGGGAACCACGGTGAGCGGCACCCGGACGGAACTGACGGCGGCTCACTCGGTATGGCAGCCCGAGACACAGGTGCCTGCGACTGTCGGCCACCTTTTGGAGTATCGCTTTGCCGAGACCGCTGCGGATGTCGCGGGTTTCGTGCTTCTCGTCCCTCACTATCTCGCCGACACGCAATATCCTGCAGCAGCTCTCGCTGCGCTGGACAGCGTGACGGTTGCCACCGGACTGGTCTTCGCGGGAGACGAGCTCCGCGAAGAGAACCGCGAGTATCTCGAGAAGGTGCAGGAGCAGGTTGGTGGCAGCGACGAGCTGCAGCGAATGATCGAGACTCTCGAAGAGCGCTATGACGCCTACATGGCTGGGGCCACGAACGCGACGCCGATCATCCACACCGGTGACCTGCCGACCGCGGACGAGATTGCCGCGGAATTGGAGCGCTACCTCGCGACCCGGCCCGCCGGCGACGACGACAAGGGCTGATCGCCACCTGTGCGACTGGAATAGGTAACGCCTCAGAGAGGTTGTATTGGGTATCCGTTCGCGTGGCCAGGGGAGTAGGCCAGGAATCGCGCACGGAGTATGAGACAATAATGGTTCGACCCATTGTCACCCGCGACCGTCACACGCCGCGGGACTTGACAAGGGTCTTACTAGCGTCCGAAACCAACAGCGCGGCAATCAGATCGCCGTGCGCTGAGAGGCGAAACGTGACCGCAAGCACGACATCCACCCGTACGCGCGCTAAGAAGGCCGACGCGGACGAGCTGGCGCCCGAGATCGAGAGCGACGACGAAGTCGCCACGACTCCTGCCAGCAAGCGTCCCGCCGCCAAGAAGCGTAGCGGCGCCGCGGGTGCGAAGGCCAGCACCAAGAAGACATCCAAGAAGAGCGCGGATGACGACGACGTCGACGAGGATGAAGAACTCGCCGAGGCTGACGTGGACGGCGACGATGAGGGCGAAGATGACGACTCTTCGGACTCGGAATCGTCCGATGACGCTTCCGACGCGCCGGCCGCGAAGGATGCCTCCGACGACGGCGACGACTCGGACGACGACGAAACGTCCGGCAAGCCGGTGTTCACCGAGCCGCTCCCCAGCGGCGCCATCGTCATCACGTCGAACGACGAGGATGACGTCCCGATCTACTCAACGCAGATCACCGGTGCGACAGCTGACCCGGTCAAGGACTACCTGAAGCAGATCGGTAAGGTTCCGCTGCTGAATGCGGCCGAAGAGGTCGAGCTCGCTATGCGGATCGAGGCGGGTTTGTTCGCCGAAGAGAAGCTCTCGAACATGACGCCCGCCGAGAAGTCCAGCCAGCTCGGTTTGGACCTGCAGTGGATCGCGCGCGATGGTCAGCGCGCCAAGAGCCACCTGCTGGGTGCGAACCTGCGTCTGGTCGTCTCGCTCGCCAAGCGCTACACGGGTCGCGGGATGCAGTTCCTCGACCTCATCCAGGAGGGCAACCTCGGCCTCATCCGAGCTGTTGAGAAGTTCGACTACACCAAGGGCTTCAAATTCTCGACCTATGCGACGTGGTGGATTCGTCAGGCGATCACCCGCGCCATGGCGGACCAGGCGCGCACCATCCGTATCCCGGTACACATGGTCGAAGTCATCAACAAGCTCGCCCGCGTCCAGCGTCAGATGCTGCAGGACCTGGGTCGCGAACCCACCCCCGAAGAGCTCAGCCGCGAACTGGACATGACCCCCGAGAAGGTCATCGAAGTTCAGAAGTATGGCCGTGAGCCGATCTCGCTGCACACGCCACTCGGTGAGGACGGTGACAGCGAGTTCGGTGACCTCATCGAGGACACCGAGGCTGTTGTTCCTGCCGACGCGGTCGGGTTCACGATGCTGCAGCGCCAGCTGGAGTCTCTCCTCGACTCCTTGTCGGAGCGAGAGGCCGGCGTCATCCGGATGCGTTTCGGACTCGGCGACGGTCAGCCCAAGACGCTCGACCAGATCGGCGACACGTTCGGTGTGACCCGTGAGCGGATCCGCCAAATCGAGTCGAAGACGATGGCCAAGCTTCGCCACCCGTCGCGGTCGCAGTCGCTGCGGGACTATCTGGAATGACCGGCGTCGCCAACGAGGGGAAGGCGCTCGAAGTCGATATCGACGGCGCGCGCTATCGACGGATTCCGATCCGCACGCGGGTGGTCATGCCCGGCGATGATCTCGATGACATCATCCGCGAATACGCCCTCGAGCACGCTGCCGCCGGCGACACGCTGTTCGTCACCGAGAAGATCGTCGCGATCACACAGGGCCGCTCGTACGCGGTTTCGGACATTCAGCCGCGCAAGCTGGCCCGATTCCTGGCGCGCTACGTGACCCGAACTCCGTACGGGATCGGACTCGGAATGCCCGAGACGATGGAAATGGCGCTGCGCGAGTGCGGCACACCCCGCATCCTGTTCGCGGCGGCAGTCTCCGCGGTCACGAAGGCGTTTGGGCGCTCCGGCGACTTCTACCGGATCGCCGGCGACCGTGCCCGCGCCATCGACGGCCCGACGAGCGGAACCATCCCGCCCTACAACAGCGCCGTCGTGCTGGGCCCGGAGCGTCCCCGAGAGGTAGCTCAGCATCTGAAGACGCTGCTGGCGCCGGGCGTCGAGGTCGCGGTGGTCGACATCAACGACCTCGGCGGGAACATCCTCGGGTCGACCCTTTCGAAGACCGACGAGAAGACGCTGCTCGCTGTGCTTCGCGACAACCCGCTGGGCCAAGGCCACCAGTCCACGCCGCTCGGGATCGTTCGCGCCGTCTAGCCGCCTCTCAGAAGCCGATTGCAGCCCGGTACCGGGGCTTGTGGCCGGTGCGGATGCCGGTCACGCTGGGCTTGTTCTCATAAACCCCTGCCGCCCAGTTGCCTTCGACGAGGACAGGGCCGGCGGGAGTCACGACGACATCCCACCCCACGTAACGCACCGTCGGAACGACACGTGCTACCTCATCGATGAAGGTCTTCACCTCGCCGAGCATCGGCAGAGTGAAGTCGGAGATGCGGCGTCCGGTGTCGGGGTGCAGCTCGTGCACGTTGCCGTGCGAGTCGTATCCGGCGCCGACCGCACGGCCGTCGTCGTCGAGCATCGAATAGAAGCCGCCGAAGCTCATCTGGTCGCTGACTTGTCCTCGGCCGAACTTCTGCGCCATCGCGAGGATATGTGTGCGTTCGCCGTCGAAGAAGGTCGTCACCCGGGTCGTGTTGACCGTGCCCGGGCAGAAAGCCGCAAGGTCAGGATGCTGCGTGATCACTTCTTCGGCGAGAAGCTCTCCGCGGTCGAGCAGACCCCTGTGGAACGCCGACCAGTCGGTGACGGCATCCGCCCGATAGCGGTGCACGCCGGATCCCGCTTGACCGACCGGTTCCTTGACGATGACGGTGCCGTGGCGCTCGACGAAATCGCGGAACTCGTCCGCGTTGTCGGGCGTGATCGTCATCCATTCGCGATGGAGAAACGGCGCAAACGTCTCGTTGAACGTGATCTTGTTGTGGAACTGGGAACGGTGGCGCGGATCGTCGTATCGCTGTGACAGCTCGTTCGAAACGGGATGCGTCATATAGGTGTCCCGTTCCGCGCGGGTCAGGGTCGCGAAGTCATAGTCGACGTAGTCCTGGAATCCGACCTGACGCACGCCCGCCGACCAGAGCATGTCGGCGAGCACGGCAGGAGTCCAGCGATCGTGCTCCCGTGACGTTTCGCGCGCGCGTTGCCACAGCGACACGACGTCGATCTGTCGTGCCCGCGCGGCGCGGTAGTGCATCCGCGTCCGCGGATCAAGCGAAGCCATTCAGGGTGTGCAGGACTCGACGTGTGCTGAGCTCACTCAGCGCTGAGACGGTGCGTCTCGTCGTGCCAGCTCGTCGCAACCTCGCGCAGCTTCTCTTCGTAGCGGCGTCCGTGGTGGGCGCAGAAGAGCAGCTCGCTGCCGTTCACTTCGGCGGCGATGTAGGCCTGAGCGCCGCACGAGTCGCAGCGGTCGGCGGCGGTAAGACGGCTCTCGATGACGTCGATCTCTGCGGGGGAAAGGGTAGCCATGGTCATGCCTCCTCGGTGCGTCACTCCTGGCGGTGTCATGACATACAACCACGGGGATGTTTCGGGTATGCCGCTATTGGGTCACATTTCGCTGAGCGCGTACGGCAGCCCCCAGTGCCGCGTGGCTCCCCGTCGATCCTGTCCACGCCGCGTAATCTGAACGATTGTGACCGCCGAGTACTCCGCCCATCATCTGCAGGTGCTCGAGGGCCTGGAGGCTGTGCGCAAGCGCCCCGGAATGTACATCGGATCGACGGATTCCCGCGGTCTGATGCACTGCCTGTGGGAGATCATCGACAACTCGGTCGATGAGGCGCTGGCCGGCCACGGCTCGACGATCGAGATCGTGCTGTACGCCGACGGGAGCGTCGAAGTGCGAGATCGAGCCCGCGGCATCCCCGTCGACATCGAGCCTCGCACGGGACTGTCCGGCGTCGAGGTCGTGTTCACGAAGCTGCACGCCGGCGGAAAGTTCGGGTCCGGTTCGTACAGTGCGTCGGGCGGTCTGCACGGCGTCGGGGCGTCAGTCGTCAATGCCCTGTCGGAGCGTCTGGATGTCGAGGTAGACCGCGGCGGCAAGACCTGGGCGATGTCGTTCCACCGGGGTGAACCGGGCGAGTTCGCGGGCCCCACGCCGGACTCCGCCTTCACACCGTTCGAGAAGAGCTCGACCCTTCGCGTGGTCGGCAGGGCTCCGAAGGGCGTCACCGGAACACGCATCCGCTACTGGGCCGATCGGCAGATTTTCACGCGCGACGCATCCTTCTCGCTCGAAGACCTACAGCAGCGGGCCAGGCAGACGGCCTTCCTCGTACCGGGCCTGTCGATCACGATCACCGACGAACGTGACCCCGAGGCGCCGCTCACGACGGAGTACCGCTTCGACGGTGGGATTTCGGAGTTCGCGGAGTTCCTCGCTCCGGACGCCGCGGTCACCGACACCTGGCGGCTGCAGGGCACGGGTACCTTTACCGAGACCGTGCCGGTACTGCAGGCATCCGGGGCCATGGTGCCGACGGAGCTGGAGAGGACGTGTGAGGTCGACGTCGCGGTGCGGTGGGGGACCGGCTACGAGACCACGATGCGCTCGTTCGTGAACATCATCGCTACCCCGAAGGGCGGCACGCACCAGCAGGGGTTCGAGGCCGGCCTCATGAAGGTGATCCGCACGCAGGTCGAGCAGAATGCACGTCGGCTGAAGGTCGGCAACGACAAGCTCGATAAAGACGACATCTTGGCAGGCCTCACTGTCGTGCTCACGGTGAGACTCCCCGAGCCGCAGTTCGAGGGACAGACGAAGGAGGTTCTGGGCACCCCTGCCGTCCGCCAGATCGTCTCGACCGTGGTTGCCCGGGAACTTGCTGCGCGATTCTCCTCGTCCAAACGTGACGACAAGGCGCAGACCTCGCTGCTGCTCGACAAGGTCGTCGCTGAGATGAAGGCGCGCATCTCCGCGCGCGCACACAAAGAGACCCAGCGACGCAAGAATGCGCTGGAGTCGTCGTCCCTTCCCGCGAAGCTTGTCGACTGTCGCTCGAACGACGTTGCCGATTCCGAGCTTTTCATCGTCGAGGGTGACTCGGCGCTCGGTACCGCCAAGCTCGCGCGCAACAGCGAGTATCAGGCGCTGCTCCCGATCCGCGGAAAGATCCTCAACGTTCAGAAAGCGTCGATCAGCGACATGCTCTCGAACGCGGAGTGCGCGTCGATCATCCAGGTCATCGGTGCCGGTTCAGGTCGGTCGTTCGACATCAGCACCGCGCGCTACGGCAAGGTGATCCTGATGAGCGACGCCGATGTTGACGGCGCCCACATTCGTACGCTGCTGCTCACCCTCTTCTTCCGTTACATGCGACCACTGATCGAAGAAGGACGGGTGTTCGCCGCCGTTCCGCCGCTTCACCGCGTCGTCGTGAAGCATCCGGGGTCCAAACCCAACGAGACGCTCTACACGTACAGCGAGGCGGAGCTTCATGCCCTGCTGAACCGCCTCACGAAGGCCGGCCGTACGTGGCAGGAGCCCATCCAGCGCTACAAGGGTCTTGGTGAGATGGATGCCGAGCAGCTCGCGACCACGACGATGGATCGCGCGGGTCGCACTCTGCGTCGGGTTCGCGTCCAGGATGCGGAGGCTGTGGCATCCGTTTTCGAACTGCTCATGGGTAATGACGTCGCACCGCGACGCGAGTTCCTGATCGAGTCGTCCGACCGGCTCGCCCGCGAACGCATCGACGCCTGAGCGGTTCCCGGCAACAGCGCCGGCGTCGGGCTCAGCGGACGACAGTGCCGATCGCGGCGACGCCGGCTTCGAGCGAGACCCCGGACGCGTCGCGCTTGGCGCCGGCGGGGGGCAGGGTTCGTGCTGCACCGTCTTGCGCCACTGCGCGCGGGTCGGAACCTGCCCAGGCCAGAACCAGGCGATCCTCACCCTTGAGCAGTCGGTGCGCGCGCACACCGCCGGTGGCGCGACCCTTCGGTGGGAATTCGCTCAGCGGCGATACCTTGCCCGAACTCACGTCTGCACCAGCAAGTGCACCTGCACTTCCCGCCGCCGTCACCACGACCGCCTCGGCAGCTTCCATGGCCGGGATCACGGCGAAGCCGATGACGGCAGCGCCCGAGCCGAGACGGATACCGGCCATCCCGCCGGCTGCGCGCCCCTGAGCCCGCACCGCGCTCGCGTCGAAACGCAGCAGCTGCGCATCGTCGGTGACGAAGAGAAGTTCGGCATCGTCGGGAGCCAGCGCTCCGCCCACGACAGCGTCGTGGGGCTTCAGGGAGATGATCTCGATCTCGTCGCGGGCGGCGATTTCGCTCGGGAGGACGCGCTTGACGACACCCTGGGCGGTACCCAGCGCAAGGGGGATCGTCCCATCGAGCGGAACGATCGCGACAACGTGTTCACCGCCCGAGAGCCCGAGGTAGTGGTCTGCGCGGGTTCCCGCCGCCAGTTGCACCGAGTTGCCGGGGACGGACGGGAGGTCGACCGGCGTAAAGCGCACGAGGCGTCCGCGGGTCGTCAGGGCCCCGAGGTGCCCGCGAGTGGTCGCGTCGGCGGCGCTGCGGATCGCATCATGCTTCGACCGCCGTGTGGGCGACACGATCCCGCCGCCCGTCGCCTCCGGATCGAGGTCAGCCCGAACCATTCGGCCTGTCGCCGAGAGGAACACACGGCAGGGAGTGTCGGCGATCTGCAGATCGACGGGTTTCTTCGACGACGACCGTGACGCAACGGGGCCGCCGTTGAGCAGCAGCGTGCGGCGGGGCGTGCCGAACGCCTCAGCCGCGGCATCCAGTTCGGTGGCGACCTGCGCGCGGATCAGCTTGTCGCTCGCAAGCAGCGCCTCCAGCTCGGCGATCTCAGCCTTCAACGCGTCGCGCTCCTGCTCGAGCTCGATGCGCGAGAAGCGGGTAAGCCTGCGCAGACGAAGCTCAAGGATGTACTCGGCTTGCGGCTGGGAGAGGTCGAAGACCTCCATGAGTCGTGAGCGGGCCTGCTCGCCGTCATCCGAGGTGCGGATCACCTGGATGACTTCGTCGATGTCCACGATCGCGATCAGGAGGCCCTCGACCAGGTGCAGCCGCTCGCGCCGCTTTCCCAGGCGATGACGGCTGCGCCGCGTCACGACCTCGATGCGGTGCCTGACGTAGACCTCGAGCATTTCCTTGAGGCCGAGCGTCTGCGGCTGCCCCTCGACGAGCGCCACGTTGTTGATGCCGAAGGAGTCCTCAAGTGGCGTCAGTCGGTACAGCTGTTCCAGCACGGCATTCGGGTCGAACCCGGTCTTGATGCCGATGACCAGCTGCAGTCCGCGGTGGCGGTCGGTGAGATCGGTGACATCGGCGATGCCCTGCAGCTTCTTGGACGTGACGGCATCCTTGATCTTCTCGATCACCCGCTCGGGGCCGACGAGGTAGGGAAGCTCGGTCACCACCAGGCCGGTTCGTCGCGGCCCCAACGACTCGATCGACACCTTCGCGCGGGTCCTGACCGAGCCTCGGCCCTTCGCGTAGGCATCCTTCACTCCGTCGAGGCCGACGACGATGCCTCCCGACGGGAAGTCCGGTCCGGGAACGAACTCCATGAGCTCTTCCACGGTGGCCTCGGGGTTTTCGAGCAGATGGATCGCGGCTGCCACGACCTCGATGAGGTTGTGCGGCGCCATGTTCGTTGCCATGCCCACCGCGATGCCCGACGCGCCATTGACGAGCAGGTTCGGGAAGGCTGCGGGCAGCACCGCGGGCTGCTGGAACTGCCCGTCGTAGTTCGGGATGAAGTCGACGACGTCTTCATCCAAGTTCTCGGTGAGCGCAAGCGCCGGGGCCGCCAGTCGCGCCTCGGTGTATCGGGGAGCCGCGGGACCGTCATCGAGCGACCCGAAGTTTCCGTGCCCGTCCACGAGGGGCACGCGCAGCGAGAAGGGCTGCGCGAGGCGCACCAGGGCGTCGTAGATCGCCGCATCGCCATGGGGGTGGAGCTTTCCCATCACCTCGCCGACGACGCGCGAGCTCTTGACGTGCCCGCGATCGGGCCGCAATCCCATGTCTGCCATCTGGAAGAGGATGCGCCGCTGCACAGGCTTGAGCCCGTCGCGTGCATCGGGAAGTGCGCGGGAGTAGATCACCGAGTAGGCGTACTCGAGGAACGAGCCCTGCATTTCAGCTGCGACGTCGACATCCTCGATCCGCTCGGCGACCTCAGCGGGCTGGGGGGGACGGGATGACGGCATGACAAAACCTCGAACGCTGGGACGGACGCACCTCGGCCTCCGGGAAGAGGGGCCGTGGGAGACTGGCGTGGATGCCGATCACACTACCTGCGCACTCGCCGAGAACCCGGAGCCTCACCGACGTCGTGCCGGAGATGTTCCGTTCGCTGCGCGGGGAGAGCATCTGGCTGCGACCCGCCCAGAGCACCGTCCTCGTCATGCTCGACGGAGTGGGCGCTGCACAACTGCGGGCACGCGCCGGCCACGCGAGGTTTCTGGCGAGCATCAGCGGCATCCGCGACGTCGCCCGTACGACCTTTCCCTCGACCACAGCCAGCGCGCTCACGGGCCTGCTCACGGCGACGGATCCCGGACAGAACGGGATGCTCGGGTACCGGGTTCGTGTCCCCAAGACCGGCCGCGTTGCGAACCTGCTCCATGGCTGGGAAGACGGCGACCTGCCCGACGATTGGCAGCAAGAGCAGCCGCTCACTCGTGCGCAGGCCCGGCACGCGCCGGTCTTCGTGGTCTCGAAGCCGGAGTTTGCCACGACGGGCTTCACCCGCGCGACCACCGACGGAGCCCAGTTCGTCGGGGTCACCGACCTGGACGAGCGGATCGCCCGTGCGGGTGCACTCGCGGCGCAGCATCCGGGCAGTTTCACCTACCTCTACGTTCCCGAGCTCGACGGCATCGGCCACCGCGCCGGCTGGGAGTCCGGGGCGTGGACGGAGGGCCTCGAACGCGTGGATGCCTCCCTTCGCGACCTCGTGCGTGCAGCGCCGCAGGCCGGCGTGCTCATCACCGCCGATCACGGAATGATCGATGTCCCAGCGAGCCGTCACGTGCTCCTGGACGACGGCGATCCACGGCTCGAGGGCGTCGCCGATATAGCGGGCGAACCGCGGATGCTGCATCTGTATACGGAGCCTCAAGCGGCTGACGCGGTGGCGGGCGTGTGGCGAGCCGCCGATGCCGACCGCGCCTGGGTGATGACCCGTGACGAAGCCATTGCCGCCGGGGTGTTCGGGAGCGTGCGCCCGACCGTCGCTGATCGGATCGGTGATGTCCTTGTCGCCGCACGAGCCCGGGTCGCCTACTACGACAACCGTCTCGACGACCGGTCACCGCAGCGCATGGTGGGGCAGCACGGATCGCTCACGCTCGAGGAGTCAGTCGTCCCCCTGCTACGAGCTGGCGCATACGCAGTTTGACGGCGTTGGGCCCGGGGTCGGGCTACTCGTCAGAGCGAGCGCCGAAAACGATCTCGTCCCACGTCGGTAGGGACGAGCGACCGCGCCTGCGGGATGACGACAGCTGTGTGGCTTCCAGATCCGCCGGCTCCTCGTCGGCCGCCGTTGCAGGGGGAGTGGTGGTCTCGTCGTATCCGGGCTCGAGCGCATCGAACAGCGCAACCGGCGAACGTTCTGCCTCATCGGTCGAAGGCTCCGGAGCGGATTCGCGCTGGCCGCGACGACGGCGCAGCGCTTCGAGCAGATCCGCTGTCTCCGGAGAGGTCGTCACGACAGGGTCGGCGGCGCGCTTGGTCGCCGCCTCACGGACCGCGGCGCTTGCGCGTTCCGGGGTGCGCTCAGCGGGGCGCTCCGCGTCGCGTGCCTGATCATCGTCTCGCCGAGGGCCGAACGCGCCGGAGTCGAACCGTGAGTCATCCTTCGACGGCGACGGATCAAGGGCACGCAGCCGCGGGATGAGACCGTCGGGGAGTGCTCCTTGCCTCGACAGCTGCGTTGCATCGGTGTTCAACGGCGACAGCCCCGTACGTCGCGGGTCAAAGCCCCAGCGCGCATCGCGGTCGACATCACCGGTGCGGAACTCGAGCTTGATCACCCAGCCCGTCGCATCCTTCCAGCTCGTCCACCGCTCCGCGGTGGCACCCGCTTCAGCGAGCTTCGCGCGCACCGCCGCACCGAACGTGGACTCGCCGTCGGGTTCCAGCTCTGCAGAAACGAGCACCGGGACTGCCAGCGCCTGGCTGAGGACGTGCTCTCGTTCGGCCAGCACGGGACCTTCGTACCGGCGCACATCCTCGACACGAGCCCCGAGAAGCTCCGCGACCTCTTCTGCGCTGAGGCCGGCGCGGATCTGCGTCTGGATGTCTCGAGGGCTCGGGCGAGCAGCAGATGCGTCGGACTCGCGTGCCCGGCGGGCCCGGCGGACCTCGAATGCCAGTGCATCATCGAGGGCGAGCGTGAACCTGTCGCCCGACTCTGTTGCGAGGATCAGCTGATCGTCTTCCGTCGCGATGACTTTGAGCTGTTCCATCCCACGCTCCTCCCGTGCCTCTTCGGCGTGTCGGCCCCATGCTGGCACACCGTTCGCCTGCGTCAGGGAATATCCATCGCGCGCCGCCCGTTTCGTCCACGTCGGCACACGGAGTGAGCATTTGCTAAATCCCGATCCGTCGTGCAAACTATCGCCGCCCATAGCGGCCCCGCAGCACCGCACCACAGCATCACGCAACGGAAGTAGAGAATGGCCACCGACTACGACGCACCCCGCAAGAGCGACGACGACAGCGAGTCCATCGAGGCGCTCAAGGAGCGGGTCCCCGACAAGATGTCGGGTTCGGTCGACGTCGACGACTCCGACAACCCGTCTGGCTTCGAGCTGCCGGGGGCCGACCTCTCCGACCTCGAGCTTGACGTGGTGGTGCTCCCGCCGCAGCAGGACGAATTCACCTGCGCCAGCTGCTTCCTGGTGAAGCACCGCTCGCAGGTGGACCACGAGGAAGCAGTTGGCATCATCTGCAAGGAGTGCGCAGCCTGATCAGCGGGCGAACCGCCTAGTGCGACGCCTGCGCGCGCCGAATCGCCGCAGCGAGCCTGTCCGGTGTCCGACTCGAGATGACCCAGGCCCGTGCCGGGTCGTCCGAGTCGACGACAGGGACGACCACGAGCCCGTCGATCCCGCCGCGAATGACGTGCCATGCCGTCGCATCCAGTCCCGGGCCACGCGCGAAGCGCGCATCCTCACCAGTGAGGGCGACGGGTTCGCCGAGGTAGCTGGCCTCGATCCAGGCGCGGCCGGCGAAGACGCGTCCCTCGCTGACGCGAACGACCGGGCTGACCCAGACCAGCAGCGCAATTGCGGCGACCCCGATCACGGCACCGACAGCCAGTGCGACGGTGGTGTCGATCGGCACCAGGACCAGCGCCGCCATCGGCGCCACCACCGCCGCAGACACGACCACCCACAGCGACGGACCCAGCCGTTCGCGGTAGTCGGCTGACGTCTGGACTCTCGTCGTCGCCATCGTGTTCTGCATTACCCTCGTTGCGTGACCCCATCCGTGGACATCCCCATTATCGCCGCCCACCCGCCGACATACAGCCACCCGGGCGACGCCGGCGCGGATCTGGTCGCCGCTGAGGCCGTGCGCCTCGAGCCGGGGGAGCGCGCCCTCGTGGGAACCGGTGTTCGCATCGCACTCCCGGATGGATACGCGGCCTTCGTCGTTCCCCGGAGCGGGCTTGCCGCCAAGCACGGCATCACGGTTGTGAACTCGCCGGGCACGGTGGACGCCGGATACCGCGGCGAGATCAAGGTGTGCCTTCTGAACACCGACGCCCGTGAGTTTTACGAGATCGCGGTGGGGGACCGTATCGCGCAGATGATCATCATGCCGGTGACCATCGCGCGTTTCCTGCCCGTCGAGGAGTTGCCCGACAGCGTCCGCGGCGACGGCGGATTCGGATCGACCGGATGCGTCGGGGGTAGCGTTGACGGCATGGGACGGAGCGCAGCACGATGACGGAGCAGATCGACGACGGTTCACCCGACGCCTCGACGGACGGACCCGAGAAGGACGCCAAGTCCGCTCCCGCGGACCGGGAGCAGTCGGGCCCGTTCGATGAGGCCGAAGCGCGGGCCGTGCGTCCGTACATCGACCTCGGCGCGATCAAGATCCTGCCGCGTGAGGGCCTGAATTTGCGCCTCGAGGTGGAGGAGCAGACCAAGCGCATCGTCGCTGTCGGCCTTGACTACGCTGGTTCTACTCTGCAGGTCCAGGCTTTTGCAGCGCCTCGATCGACCGGTCTGTGGAACGAGACCCGAGACCAGATTCGCGCGCAGATCCGCCAACAGGGCGGTCGCGTCGAAGAGCGCCAGGGCCCGCTCGGGCCAGAGCTCCTCGCGGAAGTGCCGGTTGTGGCCGGAACCGATCCGTCGGCAGGTAAGCGCATCGCGCGCTTCATCGGTGTGGACGGACCCCGGTGGTTCCTGCGTGGCGTCGTCGGCGGCGCCGCGGCCACCGATGTGGAGGCTGCAGCACAGATCGAGGATCTGTTCCGCTCGATCGTCGTGGTGCGCGGGACCACCCCGATGCCCCCCCGAGACCTGATCCCGCTTCGAATGCCCGCAACGCCGGGTACCGCGTGAGCACTCCACGCTCGGGCGCCGATGACTCGGCGCAGCCCGAAGAGTCAGGGCCTTCCCCGGCAGGCGGAGAGCAGCCGCGGGTCTCGGATGCCGTGAGCGCCGCTCTCGGTGAGGCTGCTCGGCGCGCGGGGCTCGACCCCGCTCAGGACGTCACGACTGGGCGTGCAGTCTGGGCTGCGATCGGCGGCTGGCGCGGCATCCTCGAATCGGTCCTCCCAAGCCTTGCCTTCCTCGTGCTTTATACGCTCACGAGCGAACTTGTGCTGTCGCTCGCAGTGTCGGTGGGGCTCGCACTGGTTTTCACCGTCGCGCGTCTCATTGCGCGCTCGTCGCTGAACGCCGCGCTGGGGGGCTTGATCGCCGCAGCCGCTGCAGCAGCGCTTGCCCTCTGGACGGGAAGGGCGGAGGACAACTTCGTCCTCGGTTTCGTCACGAACGCCGTCTACGGATCAGCATTTCTGGTGTCAGCGGTAGTGGGATGGTCGCTGATCGGGCTCGCCGTGGGATTCCTCATGGGCGAGGGAACGGCCTGGCGCCGCGACCCGCGCAAGCGCCGGGTCTTCTTCTGGCTGTCGATCGCATGGGCCGCGCTCTTCGCTGCGCGCCTGATCGTCCAGCTCCCGCTCTACTTCGCGGGAGACGTGACGGCGCTCGGGACGACCAAGCTGCTGATGGGCATCCCGCTATTCGCGCCCCTCATCGCCGTGACCTGGCTGGTGGTTCGGGCTCTGTATCCGCGCCGCGCCGAGTGATACCATTTATCTTGACGTCAAGATACTTTTCGGCTTCAGACCCAGTAAGGCTCGCCTTGCTGGCAGGGTCCGAAGCTGACGAACAAGATGGGGAGCGACCGGCTTCCCGCCTCCGCCGACGAAGGAGCACACATGTCCACCGTTGACAGCTTCGGTGCCAAGAGCACACTGACAGTCGGGGAGACCGACTACGAAATCTTCCGGATCGACTCCGTCGCCGGCTACGAGAAGCTTCCCTTCAGCTTGAAGGTGTTGCTGGAGAACCTGCTTCGCACCGAGGACGGTGCGAACGTCACCAAGGAGCAGATCCAGGCGCTCGGTTCCTGGAACCCTGACGCCGAGCCCGACACCGAGATCCAGTTCACCCCGGCACGCGTCGTGATGCAGGACTTCACCGGTGTTCCCTGCATCGTCGATCTCGCGACGATGCGCGAGGCCGTGACCGACCTCGGTGGGGATCCCGCCAAGATCAACCCGCTTTCGCCCGCCGAGATGGTGATCGACCACTCGGTGATCGCCGACCTCTTCGGAACGCCCAACGCACTCGAGCGCAATGTCGAGATCGAGTACGAGCGCAACGGCGAGCGTTACCAGTTCCTGCGGTGGGGCCAGACGGCCTTCGACGACTTCAAGGTCGTTCCCCCCGGCACCGGCATCGTGCACCAGGTGAACATCGAGCACCTCGCGAAGGTCGTGTACGACCGTGAGGTCGGCGGTGTGCTCCGCGCCTACCCCGACACGTGCGTCGGTACCGACTCGCACACCACTATGGTCAACGGTCTCGGCGTGCTCGGTTGGGGAGTGGGCGGCATCGAGGCCGAGGCCGCCATGCTCGGTCAGCCGGTCTCCATGCTCATCCCGCGAGTCGTGGGCTTCAAGCTCACCGGCTCGATCCCGGCGGGCGTGACCGCCACGGATGTCGTGCTCACGATCACCGACATGCTCCGCAAGCACGGCGTGGTCGGCAAGTTCGTCGAGTTCTATGGCGAAGGTGTGGCATCCGTTCCCCTGGCCAACCGCGCGACCATCGGCAATATGAGCCCCGAGTTCGGTTCGACCGCTGCGATGTTCCCGATCGACGATGTCACGCTCGACTACCTGCGCCTCACCGGCCGCGACGAGCAGACCGTCGCGCTGGTCGAGGCCTACGCGAAGCAGCAGGGGATGTGGCACGACCCGGCACGTGAGCTCGTCTTCAGCGAGTACATGGAGCTTGACCTCGGTACCGTCGTCCCCTCGATCGCCGGCCCCAAGCGCCCGCAGGATCGCATCCTGCTTTCTGAGGCGAAGGCGCAGTTCGAGAAGGACATTCTCAACTACGCCGCGCCGACGTCATCGGATTCGATCGTCGACCTCGAGTCGCAAGGCTCCTTCCCGGCATCCGACCCGGGCGGGGAGCCCGGCGACGAGGACGGTCACGTGCACGACGTCCTCATCTCATCCGGCGGCCCCGTCGCGGCATCCAAGCCCGTGAAGGTGACCACGCCCGAGGGCCAGAGCTACCTGCTCGACAACGGCGCGGTAACCCTCGCCGCGATCACCTCCTGCACCAACACCTCGAACCCATCGGTCATGCTCGCAGCGGGCCTGCTGGCAAAGAAGGCCGTGGACAAGGGGCTCAAGCGCAAGCCGTGGGTCAAGACGACCCTCGGGCCGGGGTCCAAGGTCGTCACCGACTACTACGAGTCCTCGGGCCTCGACAAGGCGCTGGAGGGTCTCGGCTTCTACACGGTCGGCTACGGCTGCACGATCTGCATCGGTAACTCCGGTCCGCTCATCGACGAGGTGTCGGCAGCGATCAATGACCACGACCTTGCAGTGACCGCGGTGCTCTCGGGCAACCGCAACTTCGAGGGTCGGATCAGCCCGGATGTCAAGATGAACTATCTGGCATCGCCGCCTCTCGTGGTGGCCTACGCCCTGGCCGGCTCGATGAACTTCGACTTCGAGACCGACCCGCTCGGCCAGGACCAGGAGGGGAACGACGTGTTCCTCAAGGACATCTGGCCCTCGACCGACGAGGTCCAGGAGGTCATCGACTCGTCGATCTCGCGTGAGCAGTTCATCAAGCAGTACGCGACAGTGTTCGACGGTGACGAGCGGTGGCGGAGCCTTCCCACCCCGGATGCCGCGCAGTTCGAATGGGACCCGAACTCCACCTACGTTCGCAAGGCCCCGTACTTCGACGGCATGACGATGGAGCTCACCCCCGTAAGCGACATTCGCGGAGCACGCGTGATGGCTACCCTCGGTGACTCGGTGACGACCGACCACATCAGCCCCGCCGGAAACATCAAGGCGGGAACCCCCGCCGCTCGGTATCTGGCAGAGCACGGCGTCGCGCAGAAGGACTTCAACTCCTACGGCTCGCGCCGCGGAAACCACGAAGTCATGATCCGCGGCACGTTCGCCAATATCCGGCTGAAGAACGAACTTGTCGCTGCCGTCAACGACGGTCAGGTTGTCGAGGGCGGATACACGCGCGACTTTACGCAGGAGGGCGGCCCGCAGTCCTACATCTACGACGCGAGCATGAACTACCAGGAGCGCGGTATTCCGCTGGTGGTCTTCGGCGGCAAGGAGTACGGCTCCGGTTCATCGCGCGACTGGGCTGCCAAGGGAACGAATCTGCTGGGCGTGAAGGCCGTCATCACCGAGAGCTTCGAGCGTATCCACCGCTCGAACCTCATCGGGATGGGTGTCGTGCCGCTGCAGTTCCCCGCCGGGGAAAGCTGGAAGTCTCTCGGCCTGGACGGCACCGAGGTCATCAGCATCACCGGCCTCGAGCAGCTCAACGAAGGCGTGACACCCAAGACGGTGCGGGTGACCGCCGAGCCGAGCGAGTTCTCGTCGGAGGGCAAGCAGACCATCGAGTTCGACGCGATCGTTCGCATCGACACCCCGGGAGAGGCTGACTACTACCGCAACGGCGGCATCCTCCAGTACGTGCTGCGCTCGCTCGTCTGAGGTTCATCACGGCGCTGTCGACGTTCATCGCTGGGCGGGATCGAAACACGAGTGT
Source organism: Microbacterium schleiferi (assembly GCF_020781975.1). Classification (GTDB taxonomy): domain Bacteria; phylum Actinomycetota; class Actinomycetes; order Actinomycetales; family Microbacteriaceae; genus Microbacterium. The sequence continues at coordinate 109,998 of NZ_JAJGNI010000008.1, read as the reverse complement.
GCTCGATCCCGCCCAGTGGTGCCTCGATAGACTTGCCAGATCGCATCCCAGCTGGGATGCGACCCGACGGGAGGAGTGAGATGGCTCTGCTGCCCACGATCCGCTCACCACGGGATCTGGACGCGCTCACGACGGATCAGCTGTGCGAACTCGCAGCAGAGGTGCGCGCGTTTCTCGTCGAGAACGTCGCCCGCACGGGAGGCCACCTCGGGCCGAACCTCGGAGTGGTTGAACTGACCATCGCGCTCCATCGGGTGTTCTCGTCACCCGATGACCCGATCATCTTCGACACCGGGCACCAGTCGTATGTCCACAAACTCCTCACGGGGCGTCAGGATTTCTCACAGCTGCGCAGCCGTGATGGGCTCGCCGGCTACCCTCAGCGCTCGGAAAGTGAACACGACGTCGTCGAGTCGTCGCACGCCTCCAGCTCCCTGAGCTGGGCTGACGGAATTTCGCGGGCTTTCGCGCGAACAGGTCGTCGAGATCGGCACGTGGTGGCCGTTGTCGGTGATGGCTCGCTGACGGGCGGCATGACCTGGGAAGCGCTCAACAACATCTCGGACGACAACGATCGCAATCTGGTCATCGTCGTCAACGACAACGGACGCTCGTACGCACCGACGATCGGCGGCATGGCGCGCTATCTGAATCGTGTACGTACGGCATCCAGCTACGAGACGCTGCGTAAACGCTCCGACCGGATATCCAGCCGACTCGGGCCTGCAGCTCGCGCCTTCTACCGGGGGGTGCGCGGCGGAACGCGGGGATTCCTTTCCCGATTCACCAATAACGAGGCGTTGTACTCCAACCTCGATATCAAGTACCTCGGCCCGATCGACGGCCACGACCTGCCGATGCTGCTCGAAACACTCGAGCTCGCGAAGGAGCACGGGGCGCCTGTCATCGTGCACGCGATCACCGAGAAGGGTCGCGGTTACGAACCAGCCCTTCGCGACGTCGCGGACCAGTTCCATGCTGTGGGCAAGATCGACCCCGTTTCGGGTGAGCCGGTCGGTGGGTCGGGCGCATCGGCCTGGACCGATGTCTTCGCCCAGGAGCTCGTGGAGGTGGGAACCGAGCGCGAAGACGTGATCGCCATCACCGCTGCCATGCTGCGCCCCACGGGCCTGCAACCGTTCGCAGAGCGCTTCCCGCAGCGGGTCTACGACGTCGGCATCGCTGAACAGCACGCCGTTGCGTCAGCCGCGGGTCTCGCCTTCGGGGGCCTGCATCCGGTCGTGGCGATCTACGCCACCTTCATGAACCGTGCGTTCGACCAGGTCATGATGGATGTCGCTCTGCACCGCGCGGGCGTCACCTTCGTCCTCGATCGCGCCGGTGTCACCGGGCCTGACGGTCCGAGCCACCACGGCGTGTGGGACCTTGCCATGCTCCAACTCGTCCCGAACATCCGGATCGCTGCCCCGCGGGACGCGGAGCGTCTGCGCGAAGAGTTCCGCGAGGCTGTCGCGGTGTCTGATGCACCCACGGTGGTGCGCTTCCCGAAGGGGTCAGTGCTTCCCGACCTTCCCGCCGTCGAACGTCTGGAGGATGGCGTCGATGTCCTTACAAGGGGAGGCGCGGAAGACGTTCTGCTGGTGGGCATCGGCCCCATGGCGCACATCGCTATGGACGTCGCCAGCCGCCTGCGCGCCCAAGGGATCGGCGCGACGGTCATCGACCCGCGCTGGGTGATCCCCGTACAGCGTTCTGTCATCGACCTCGCCGCCGCGCACCGGCTCGTGATCACGATCGAAGACGGCATCCGTGTCGGCGGGATCGGGACGCGCGTGCGCCAGGTCCTGCGCGAGGCGGGCGTCGATACCGCCGTTGATGAGCTCGGCCTTCCGGATGAGTTCATCGCCCATGCAAGCCGTGAGCAGATCCTCGAGGATGCGGGGCTGGTCGCCAGCAAGATCGCTCAGGATGTGGTCGCTCAAGTTCTCGGCACCAGAATTCCGATCGCGCGCCGCGCTGAAAACAGCTCCGATTTCATCGCCGAGTTCGCCCAGCGCCGCGACTGACGCAACAACGGCAAACGAGGAGGGGCCCGGCTGATCCAGCCGGGCCCCTCCTCGTTTGTCGCCAGGTCAGACGGCGGCGATTCCTCGGATCGGAGGTTCGTGGAAGGTACCCCCGAACACGCGCTGAGATGCGCCCTCGCGATCAAGGTACGGCGATGCGCCCCCGTCGATGAAGGGCCAGCCGGCGCCGAGGATCAGGCAGAGATCGATGTCTTCAACCTCGGGTACGACGCCCTCATCGAGCATGATGCGGATCTCCTGCGCCAACCCGTCCTGGACGCGGCGGAGAATCTCGTCTTCGCCTGCCGGGGCGGTACCCACGGCCGGCTTGAGGATCTTCTCGGCAGGCTTCGTCCAACCGGTGACCTTGCCGTTCTTGTCCTTCTCCACGACCTGGGGCAGCTCCGCCAGCTCGTGGAAGTTCTCGTTGGCGTAGAAGCGTTCGGGGAAAGCGGAAGCCATGGTGTCCTGCACATGCGCAGCGACCTTCCAGCCGACGAGGTCGATGAGCTGGAAGGGACTCATCGGTAGCCCCAGAGGGCTGAAGGCCTTCTCGACCGTGAGCAGCGGCGTGCCCTCGTACACGGCCCGAGCAGCCTCGCCCATGACCTTCGCGAGAAGGCGATTGACGACGAAGCCCGGGGCATCGGCCGTCAAGACGGCGTTCTTGCCCAGACCCTTGGCCACAACGAAGGCAGTCGACAGCGCCGCCTCGTCGGTGGTGGGGGTCTTCACGATTTCGATCAGCGGCATCACCGCCACCGGGTTGAAGAAGTGGAATCCCACGAGCCGCTCCGGGTGCTCGAGCTCCGCTCCGATCTCTTCGACCGACAGCGACGACGTGTTTGTCGCGAGGATCGCGTCTTCGGCGATGATCCTCTCGATCTCGCCGAACACCTGCTGCTTGACCCCGACCTCCTCGAAAACCGCCTCGATCACGAAGTCGCAGTCGGCGTACTCGTTCTTGTCGGTGGTGCCGTGGATGAGCGCACGAAGGCGATTCGCACCATCCCCGTCGAGTCGTCCCTTCTGCTCGAGCTTGCCGATCTCTTCGTGGATGTAGGCGAGTCCCTTGTCGACGCGCGCCTGATCAAGGTCGGTGATCAGGACCGGCACCTGGAGCTTTCGCACGAACAGCAGCGCGAACTGGCTGGCCATGAGGCCGGCACCGATGATCCCGACCTTCTGGACCTTCTTGGCAAGCGCCTTGTCGGGAGCGCCGACGGGTCGCTTGGCACGCTTCTGTACGAGGTCGAACGCGTACATGGATGCCGCGAACTGATCGCCGGTGATGAGATCGGTCAGTGCCTCATCCTCGCGAGCGAAGCCCTCTGCTTTCGTGCCGCCCTTGGCCTTATCGAGAAGATCGAGCGCGACGTAGGGGGAGCGGGGGACCGTGCCGATGCGGCTCTCCAGCATCCCGCGAGCCATCTTGATCGCGATCGGCCACTTGGTCAGACGCTCGATCTTGCCCGGCTCGTTCTTGCGCTCGACCTTGACCGAGCCGGTGAGGACGCCATCGGCCCAGCGCAGTGAATCCTCAAGGTAATTCGCTGCCGGGAAGATGGCATCCATGATGCCGAGGTCGTAAGCCTGCTGGGGCTTGAGTACCCGGTTCTGCTTCAGCGGGTTGGAGACGACGACTTCGAGCGCGTTCTCGATACCGATGAGGTTGGGGAGCAGGTACGCTCCACCCCAGCCGGGAATGATGCCGAGGAACACCTCGGGGAGCGCGATAGCGGCCGCCGAAGCATCCACCGTGCGATACGTGGAGTTCAGCGCGATCTCGAGCCCGCCGCCGAGCGCGAGACCGTTCACGAAAGCGAAGCTGGGTACGCCGAGGCTCGAGAGCTTGCCGAGGACCTGATGGCCCCGCTGCGCGATCAGTTTGGCGATAGCGGCCGAGGGAACCCGAGAGACGTCGCTCAGGTCGGCACCGGCGGCAAGAATGTACTGCTTGCCCGTGATGGCCACAGCATCGATCTCGCCGGCCGCGGCGCGAGCGGCGAGAGCGTCGAGTGTTTCCCCGAGCTCCTTGAGCGTTGCCGGTCCGAGCGTGTTGGGCCGCGTGTGATCACGCCCGTTGTCGAGGGTGACAAGGGCCAGCACCTTGCCGGAGGCCAGACGCACGTCGGTCACCAGCGAGTGCGTGATGACCTCGCCGTCGGTGAGGTCATCCAGCGGCGAGAAGTCGATCTCGTCGTAGTTGGTCATGGCGGCGAACTCCTACTTCTTCTTCTTGCCGTTGTAGTGCGGGTTTTCCCAAACGACCGAACCGCCCTGCCCGAGACCCACGCACATGGCGGTCAAGCCGTACCGGACGTCGGGGCGTTCGGCGAACTGTGCCGCAAGTTGGATCATCAGCCGCACGCCGGATGCCGCGAGCGGGTGCCCCAGAGCAATGGCGCCACCCCACTGGTTCACGCGAGGGTCGTCATCCGCCACGCCGAAGTGATCGAGCAGTGACAGCACCTGCACGGCGAAGGCCTCGTTGAGTTCGAACAGCCCGATGTCATCGATCGTCAGGCCGGCTTTCTGAAGCGCCTTCTCGGTAGAAGGAATGGGCCCGATGCCCATGATTTCGGGCTGCACTCCCGCGAAAGCGAAAGACACCAGTCGCATCTTGGGGGCGAGCCCGAACTGCTTGACCGCGTCGCCGCTGGCCAGAAGCCCCATCGTGGCCCCGTCTGTGAGCGGTGATGACGTGCCCGCGGTAACGCGCCCGTGCGGGCGGAACGGGGTCTTCAGCGATGCGAGCCCTTCCATCGTCGTCTCCGGGCGGCGACCCTCATCCTCCGTCGCGAGCCCCCAGGCACCCTCAGCAGTCTTGATCGCGACGGGGACGAGATCAGGCTGGATCTTTCCGGCGTCATAGGCTGCCTGCGCCTTCTGCTGACTCCTCATGCCGAAGCGGTCGGCGCGCTCCTTGGTGAGCTGCGGGAAGCGGTCATGCAACCGCTCAGCGGTGACGCCCATGTTCAGCGCGCCCGGATCGACCATCTTCTCCGCGACGAAGCGCGGGTTGGGGTCGGCGTTGGAGCCGATCGGGTGGCGGCCCATGTGCTCAACGCCGCCGGCGATCGCAAGGTCATACATGCCGAAACCGATCGAGCCGGCCATCGTGGTGACACTCGTCATCGCCCCGGCACACATGCGGTCGATCGCGAAGCCAGGAACGGTCATCGGCAGTCCGGCGAGGATCGCCGCAGACCTGCCGAGCGTCAGTCCCTGATCGCCGGTCTGTGATGTCGCGGCGATCGCAACATCGTCAATGCGGTCTTTCGGAACGTCGGGATTGCGTTCCATCAGTCCGATGATCGCTTTGACTGCCAGGTCGTCAGCCCGGGTGTTCCAGTACATGCCCTTCTCGCCCGCGCGCCCGAATGGGGTGCGCATACCGTCGACGAAGAAGACGTCCGACATTTCGGCCACTCTGCCTCCAAGGATTGGGAATGACGCCAGCCTAGGAAGGAGTCAAAACGGCGCGGAATCGGTTGGGTCGAACCTACGAAGCCCTCTCGGAGGCCTCCGGCGAGGGTTGACCGGATTCCACAAAGGCTTCGGCGATCACCTGTGCAGTCTGCTCAATTTGCCAGGGTCGCGCACCGAGTTCCGACAGCGCTGCGCCGATGGACTCGGCGTCGATCGACGCCGGGGGAGCCCAGGCGACGCGTCGGAGCAGCTCCGGGGTGAGGAGGTTCTCGACCGGCATGTGCAGCGACTGCGCGAGTTCGTCGATCGCCGGCTTGGCGGCCTTCAGACGGGCGTCGGCCTCGGGCGCGCGATCGGCCCACGCCCTTACCGGCGGGATCGTGTCGGTGTTTCGCACCCGTTCGGGTGGCAGGTCGGGGTCGGCGCGTCCTGCTTCGAATGCTGCCCACCACCGATCGAGCTCGGAGCGGCTGGCTCGGCCGGTGAACTCTTTGACCGCCGCGAGCTGCTGCTTGGTCTTCGGGTCGGCCAGGATAGCCGCGACCAGAGCACGGTCGGGCACGAGTCGCCCTGGCGAGACATCCTGCGTGATCGCTAGTTCTTCACGGGCGAGCCACAGCGCCCGCGCGATCGCGAGCCCCCGGCGTCCACGCACCGTGTGGAGACCACTGAGCCGGCGCCAGGGATCCTCCCGCGGCGGTTTGGGCTCCCGGGTGAGGACCGCAGAGAACTCCTGCGCCGCGAACGCCGTCTTGCCGGCATCCGCGAGCTGCTCGACAAGGATGTCGCGCACATCGATCAGGTACTCGACATCGAGCGCGGCGTACTCGAGCCACGCCTGCGGAAGAGGACGAGTGGACCAGTCGGATGCCGAGTGTGCCTTTGCCAGGGTGACGCCGAGGGTTTCTTCGACGACGGCACCCAGGCCCACACGCTCTCGTCCGAGAAGTCGTGATGCCAGTTCGGTGTCGAAGATCGTCGGAGGCTCGAGGCCGAGCTCGCGCAGGGAAGGCAGGTCCTGACTGGCGGCGTGAAAGACCCACTCGAGGTCACCGATTGCCTGTTGCAGTGACGTGAAGTCGGCACCGACAGCTGGTGGGTCGACCAGGAAGACGCCGGCGCCACGGCGGAAGAGTTGAACGAGGTAGGCGCGCTGCGAGTAGCGGAATCCGGAGGCGCGCTCGACGTCGACGGCCACCGGTCCTTCGCCTGCTGCGAGCTCAGCGGCGGCACGATGCAATCCGTCGGCATCCGCGATGACGGTGTACTCAGCCACGGCTCACCCGGCGGGACGTCACCGTTGCGATCTGCTCAGAGCCGGGCGGGAGCCCCGCCAGCATGCAGACGAGCTCTGCCCAGGCCTCGACGTGCGCGGTGAGGTTCGCAGTCGGTGTCCAGGATGCGCGCAACTCGATCTGAGCGCCGTCACCCTCGTCGGCAAGACTCCCGAATCCTTTGGAGAGGGTTTTCGTGGCGGTTCCGGAGGGAGAGTGGTACGTCGCAGCGTGAGCCTGGAGGGCGTCGGTGAGCCATGACCACGTCACATCCGCCAGCAGCGCATCCATGCCGATTTCGGGCTCGAGCGGTGCCTGCGCAAAGCACACGATGCGCCAGGTGCCGTTCCACTGGGCGGGCTCATCCGGGTCGTGCAACAGGATGAAGCGACCAGTTCCGTAGGCTGAATCATTGCCGGATGCCTCGGGCCTCACGTCCGCAGCCAACGCAAGCGCATGAGGAGCAAGGCCTGCTGGTGCGGGGATCTCCCGGACCGTGAGGTCGTCACGAAAGGTGGCCTCGCGAATCACCGCGGCCACGTCGTCGAATGCCACCCCCGACAGAAGGTCTCCGGTCACCCCGACAGACTAGAGTGAGGACCCCATGGTCGAGTCCAGGCGCGCCGCCTCCCCACAGTACGTCGTTGTCGTCAAGGCGGCCCTTGCGGTGATCTCGCTGGCCCTCGGCGCTGTCCTCGCGCTGTGGGGCGGGATCGCCGTCCGAATGGCGAGGAAGGTGGTCACGCCGGCAGCGCGCATCCCCGATTGCCGCATCCTCGAACTTGATACCTCTGCCCAGACCATCACGCTGACGCGCACTCCCGACACCGAACTCGCTGGCCGGTATGGCCTGTTCACGACGGGCACCGAGCGCTACCTCAAACTCGGATCCGTGCTGTCGGAGACAACCGACACCGTCAAGCGGAAGCTCCTCACTCACGTCGGTCCTCAGGCTCGGATCGTCAGGGATGCCGCATTCAGCGGGTGGTACTACGAGCGCCCCGAGGAACTGCATCTGCCCTTCAGCCCCGAGCTCGTCGGCTCCGCACTCGGTCCCTGCCCCGCGTGGTTGTTCCCCGCCGGTGAGGGGGACATCTGGGTGATCCAGGTGCACGGGCGCGGCACCACTCGCGCGGAGTGCCTGCGCGCCGTGCCGATCTTCCACGGGCTTGGTATCACCTCGCTGGTCGTCTCGTATCGCAACGACGGCGAGGCGCCCCGCAGCCGCTCCGGCACCTACACGCTCGGAGCCACCGAGTGGCGCGACGTCGACGCCGCTGTCGGCTTCGCCCGCCGCCGGGGGGCGAAGCGAGTCATCATCATGGGGTGGTCCATGGGAGGAGCGATCGCACTGCAGCTCGCCCTGAACTCGGCCCATCGCGATCTCATCGTCGGCCTCGTTCTCGACTCACCGGTCGTCGATTGGCGCATCGTGCTCGATTACCAAGCGCGGCTCATCAAGCTGCCTCCGGCTGTCACGCGCCTGGCGATCACCGTCCTCGGTGCCGACTGGGCGACGGCCCTCACCGGCGCCGGCGCTGCGATCCCCTTCCGACGCCTCGATGTGCTTGCCCGTGCGGCGGAGCTGCGGCATCCGATTCTCATTCTCCACAGCGACGATGACGGGTTCGTCCCCTCGGATGCTTCCCACGATCTGGTGGTTGCACGCCCCGACCTCGTGGACCTCGACGTCTTCAGTGTCGCCCGCCACACGAAGCTGTGGAACTACGACCAAGAGCGCTGGACGGGCAGGATCACGCGGTGGCTGACACACCACGGGTTCGTCAGCGAGCGCGCAGACGCAGATACGTGAACCCCGTGTCGTCGACGAGGTGACCCGCGATCTCCGTCTCGACGGCGTCGTTGATCCCCAGAAACGGATGATCGGCGGGCGTCAGCGCGGGCGCGACAGTGATGCAGTACTCGTCGATGATCCCCGACTCCGCGAACTGTCGAGCCAGCGACGGTCCACCCTCGCACACGAGGCGACGAAGGCCTCGGTCTCGGAGAGCGTCGACGATCTGCTGCGGTGTCGTTTCATCGGCGGGCAGTCCGACGACCTCGGCGGAAAGGTGAGCGACTGAGGCTTCGACCTGCTCCGTCCGTGACGCGGGACACAGGACGATGAGGCGCTGGCCCGCCTCGTCCGAGACTCGCAACCCCTCGAGTGAGCCAGAGCGCGTCACGACCGCAAGAGTGGCGGACCGGGGGAGAAGGTAGCTCTCGGCGCGAACTGTCTGCGCCCCGACGATCACGGCATCCGCCGCCGCGCGGATGGCGCTGAGAATTAGCCGGTCCGCTCCTCCGGTGAGCGTCTCGCTGGTGCCGTCACCGCCGACGGCGGACCCGGTGAGGGAGGTGATCATGTTCAGCCGCACAGTCTCCGCCTCCGCCGACCCGTAGCGCGCGGCGATCCACGCGCGTGCTGCATCACGATCGGCATCGATGTCGATCGTGTCGAGGCTTCGGGGAGACAGCTCGGTCACGATCATGGAGAGATCCTCTCTGTGCCCACGGGAGTTCGGTCGGGGGAGTCTTCGGGTGCGCGGGGCGCGGCGACAGCCCGCGTAAGGTAGGAGGGTCCTCCCGCCCCCCTGACTCTAGGCGGCACGCGGCCAGCCCGCATCCGTCTCCGCCGCGGAAGCAACCCATGCCAGCATCCGGCCCCACCGGCATCGTCCACCTCGCAACGCGTTCTCCCGAACTCTCCGGCGACCAGATGGTGGCGTCACTCACGCCTCCGCCGCAGTTCGCGCACGCGTCTTTCGAGTCGTACCGCGCCGACCCGGCCTTCCCGTCACAGCAGGAGGCGAAGGAGATGCTCATCGCCTTTGCCGGTGGACGACCCGACGCGCCGCGCGGGGGGCTGTTCCGGCGCCGTCCTAAGCAGCCCGAACTGAAGCCCGGCGTGTACCTCGACGGCGGGTTCGGGGTCGGCAAGACGCACTTGCTCGCCGCGATCTACCATGCGATGCCGGTGCGGCGGAAGTACTTCGGATCGTTCATCGAGTACACGGCGCTGGTCGGGGCCCTGGGCTACCAGAACGTCGTCAAACTCTTCACCGGCGCCGACCTTCTGTGCATCGACGAGTTCGAACTCGATGATCCCGGCGACACGATGGTCATGACGCGTCTGCTGGGCGAGCTGGTCGCCACGGGAACCCGGCTGGCGGCGACATCGAACACCCCACCCAATGCGCTCGGTGAGGGGCGATTCGCGGCGCAGGACTTCCTGCGTGAGATCCACGCGATGGCCGAGAGTTTCCAGACCATACGGATCGACGGCACCGACTACCGTCACCGCGACGTAGACGGACACGCGGTGGCCCTGGAGGCTGCCGACTACGAAGCGGCAATCGAATCGGCATCCGGCGAGGCACTGGTCAGCGACGACGCCTTCGACGATGTGGTCGCTCAGTTGGCGCGCGTGCACCCTTCCCGGTACATCCGTCTCATCGAGGGGGTGTCGTTGGTGGGTCTGCGTGACGTGTCGGCGTTCACCGATCAGTCCGCAGCGCTGAGGTTCGTCGCTCTCGTCGACCGCATCTATGACGCGCAGATACCGATTCGGGCCACCGGCATCACCCTGGACCGGGTGTTTCCGGAGGCAATGCTGGCCGGTGGGTATCGCAAGAAGTATCTCCGGGCCATCTCGCGCCTGGTCGCATCGACGCTCGCGTGAAGTTCGTGGCGACCTCGGGGTCGCCCGAAACCTGATGTTTACCTGAGCGTCGGTCGTGTAACAGACGTGAAACACGGGGCACCCTCTGGTCGAAACCGGTCGGCGCGAGACTGGCTCCGCAAGTGCCCGACTACCCGCGTCGGTGCAGCTTTTGACACACGACACGAATTGAGGATTCTCAATGGATGCTGGAAATCTCGCCTGGTCCGTCGCCGCGACGGCCCTGGTGCTCTTTATGACGCCGGGTGTGGCGTTCTTCTATGGAGGCCTTGTCAAGGCCAAGAGCGTCGTCAGCATGATGATGATGAGCTTCGGGGCGCTTGGTCTCGTGAGCGTTCTCTGGATCCTGTACGGCTTCAACATGTCCGCCGTCTCGAGCACCTGGGAGTTCGCAGGCAACCCGTTCTCGGACTTCGGTCTGGGCGGCGCAAGCAGCGACACCCTGGTCGGGGCGACCTTCGGGGCCACCTTCGCCATCATCACCGTCGCGCTGATCTCGGGTGCGATCGCTGACCGCGCGCGGTTCGGATCGTGGATGATCTTCGCCGGCGTGTGGGCAACCGTGGTCTACTTCCCCGTCGCCGCGTGGGTCTGGGGCGGTGGCTGGATCATGGGCCTCGGCGAAACCCTGGGCTTCTCGACGAGCGTTATCGACTACGCGGGTGGTACTGCCGTTCACATCAACGCCGGTGCTGCGGCCCTCGCTCTCGCGCTGGTTCTCGGCAAGCGCATCGGATTCCAGAAGGGCATCAACAAGCCGCACAGCGTGCCGCTGGTCATGCTCGGGGCTTCGATCCTGTGGTTCGGCTGGTTCGGATTCAACGCGGGTGCTGAGGGTACCTTCAACCTGCTCGGAACCGAGGACTCGACAGTAGGCCTCATCATTGTGAACACGCTCGGCGCTACCGCGGCCGCCATCATCGGTTGGCTGATCGTCGAGAAGTTCAAGGATGGCAAGGCGACCTCCGTGGGTGCTGCGTCTGGCGCGGTTGCCGGTCTGGTTGCGATCACGCCGGCTTGTGCGAGCCTCACGCCGGGTTGGGCTCTCCTCCTCGGTCTGGTCACTGGTGTCATCTGCGCCTTCGCCATCGAGCTGAAGTGGAAGCTCGGCTACGACGACTCGCTCGACGTGGTCGGCGTCCACCTCGTCGGTGGTCTCGTCGGTACCCTCTACCTCGGGTTCTTCGCGACGGAGACCGGTCTGTTCGTGGGTGGGAACTATGAGCAGATCGTGCTGCAGCTCATTGCCGCGGTGGGCGTGCTCGTCTACTCCTTCGTCGTCGCCTGGATCCTCGGCTTCGCGATCGAGAAGACGATCGGTTTCCGCATCAAGAACGAGGACGAGCTCGCCGGTGTGGACGTGTCGGTCCACGGCGAAGACGGCTACGCGTACGAGACAGTCGAGAAGTAAGCTTCAGCTGTCTTCACACAGCGGTGGGGCGTCGCGACGTAGTCGCGGCGCCCCACCGCTGTTCGCGTCGGCGGCGGCTAGGGTGACTTCGTGAATCGGCTGTCCTCGTTCGTCCACAGGGTTGCCCGCGCGATTACCTCCCCGCGGCGTGTGAGAGCGAGTCGGGATGCCTCACCGGGTGTACCGCCGCTCGCCATCCGGACACGGCTGATCGCGCCACCCGGCGCACACGGACTGAAGATCAGCTACGCGCCCGACGCCGACGGGGACGCTGACGCCGGCGAGATCGTGTGGACCTGGGTGCCTTACGCCGAAGGCGACGGGCGAGGCAAGGATCGGCCAGTCCTCGTGATCGGGCGCCAGGACGCCGATCACGTCTATGCCGTACGACTGACCAGCCAACCGCACGACGGCGAGGGAGGCTACATCGCGATCGGCTCAGGGCCGTGGGATGGGCGAGGGAGAGCATCCTGGGTCGACATCGAGCAGCTCTACAGTGTGCACCGTCGGGGCATGCGTCGTGAGGCGGCGGCGCTGGATCTCGATCGCTTCGTGCTCGTCGCCAACGCACTGCGCCGCCGTTACGGATGGGACGCCGAGAGGCGCCGATGATGCCGAATGTGGTGGGCGATACCAGACTCGAACTGATGACCTCTTCCGTGTGAACGCGGTCGGGAGGCCGATTCCCCTGATTCTTCGGGATCGCCGCGGCCCTCTTGGACCTCGGAATCCGCCCTCGGGGTGATTTTCGGGTGAGCGCGTAGGTTTCTCGCCGTGGCCGTCCGGTGACCGCTCATCCGATGAAGGTTTCCCGGCCAGCCTGCTGCGGCGCGGGCGTTCAACGTACGACTGTCACGAAACCCAGTCGGAGACGTCCGAGGCTCAAATGAGACCGAGGGCGAGCATGGCGTCGGCGACTTGGGTGAAGCCGGCGATGTTGGCTCCGGCGACGTAGTCGCCGGGCTTTCCGTAGGTATCCGCGGTCTCCAGGCAGCGGTCGTGGATGGAGCGCATGATCTCGCCGAGGCGCTCGTCGGTGTACTCGAAGGTCCAGGAGTCGCGGGAGGCGTTCTGCTGCATCTCGAGTGCGCTGGTGGCGACGCCGCCGGCGTTCACGGCCTTGCCGGGCGCGAACAGGACGCCGGCCTCACGGAGTGCGCGGATCGCCTCGGGTGTGGTTGGCATGTTCGCGCCTTCGGCCACGATGCGGGTGCCGCCCCGGATCAGCGCCGCGGCGCCGGTGGCGTCGAGCTCGTTCTGGGTCGCGCAGGGCAGCGCGATCTTGCAGGGCACGTCCCAGATCGACCCGCCGGGGATGAAGCGGGTGTCGGAGCGATGCTGGGCGTAGTCGCTGACGCGGCCGCGGTGACCGTTCTTGATCTCCTTGAGCAGTTCCAGGTCGATCCCCGTTTCATCGACGACGTAGCCGTCGGAGTCGGAGCAGGCGACCACGATGGCGCCGAGTTGCTGGGCCTTCTCGATCGCGTAGATCGCGACGTTGCCGGAGCCGGAGACGACCACTCGCTTGCCGTCCAGGACGTCGCCGGCGTCGCGTAGCATCTCGTCCACGAAGTAGACGGTGCCGTAGCCGGTGGCCTCGGTGCGCACCTGGGAGCCGCCCCAGGTCAGGCCCTTGCCGGTGAGTACGCCGGACTCATAGCGATTGGCGATGCGCTTGTACTGGCCGAACAGGTAGCCGATCTCGCGGCCGCCGACGCCGATGTCGCCTGCTGGCACGTCGGTGTACTCGCCGATGTGGCGGGACAGCTCGGTCATGAAGGACTGGCAGAACCGCATCACCTCGGCGCTCGAGCGTCCCTTCGGGTCGAAATCGCTGCCGCCTTTCGCGCCGCCGATCGGCATGCCGGTGAGGGCGTTCTTGAAGATCTGCTCGAAGCCGAGGAACTTCACGATGCCGAGGTAGACGGACGGGTGGAAGCGCAGGCCGCCTTTGTAGGGGCCGAGCGCGGAGTTGAACTGGACGCGGAAGCCGCGGTTGAGCTGGACCCGGCCGGCGTCGTCGGTCCACGGGACGCGGAAGATGATCTGCCGCTCCGGCTCGCACAGCCGCCGGATGATCTCGGCGTCCGCGTACTCGGGGTGCTTGGCCACGACCGGGCCGAGGCTCTCCAGGACCTCGCGGACGGCCTGGTGGAACTCGGCCTCGCCGGGGTTGCGGCGCACGACCTCCTCGAAGACCGGCGTCAGGGACTCATCCAGTACGGGCACGGTGGGACTCCATTTCGGTGGTGCGCTGCCGCGGGTGCGGCATATGGGCCGGCTCGCGGCACACGGGTTCCGACGCTACCGGGACGCGGCGAGGGCGGGTTCGAGGGTGACGAGACAGAGGTCGGGCTCGGCGAAGGGGACGAGGCGGGAACGGGTGCCGCTCGGTTCGAGAAGCTGTTCGATGAGTCCGCGGTGGACGGCGCACACCACCTGAGGGTGCTCGCGGGCGGCGTCGCGGAACGGGCAGGCGCGCAGCCGGATCTGCTGTTCGTGGGGGTCGGGGTCGAAGCCGAGCCGGTCGAGGACGTCGACGAGTCCTGCTGCGGGGTCGGTGTCAGTGAGTGGGTCGAAGCTGTCGGCCCAGCGGCGGCCGGCGTCGACGGACTCGGTGCTGGCGGTGTCGTCTGCTGCGAGGGCGCTGGCGAGGACGTGGATGAGCTGTTCGCGGGACTCCTCATCTCGCTCGGCGCCGGCCGGGGTGTAGAGGATCCGGGGGCGTCCGCGCCGCGTCTCGCTGCCGGTGCGGCGGTGGGCGAGGCCGGCGTCGGCCAGGCGGTCGAGGTGGAATCGGGCGGTCGTGACGTGGACGCCGAGCCGCTCCGCCACGGCTGCAGCGTCGAGGGGGGCGTTGGCGGCATGCAGTTCGTCGAGGACTTGGCGGCCGGCCGCGGAGGGCGACGCGGCACGGTGCCGTTCGGGGCGGTGCTCGTTCTGCTCAGGTGACATAGATCATCCCGTCGTGGACTTCGATGCGGCGGGTCGTCAGGGGGCGGTCGGCGGGCAGGGTCAGTGCCTGGCCGGTGGCGAGGTCGAAGCGTGCCCCGTGGGCCCAGCACTCCACGGTGCGGCCCTCGATGAAGCCGTCGGCCAGGGAGATCTGGGCGTGGGTGCAGGTGTCGTCGACCGCGCGGATGACTCCGGTGTCGTCGCGGACGATCAGGATCGCCTGACCGTCGATGACCTTCCGTATGGGCTGGCCGGTGCGCAGCTCGGTCTCGGCGCAGACGAGCGAGGGTTCACGGGTTGATGCGGGCATCGGCAGGCTCCTGGTCGGGGCGGCGGGTGATGGTCTCGAAGGCGCTGCCGGAGCGCCCGGCCAGGCGTCGCAGCATCGAGGCGGCGATGCGGTCGGCCTGCACCTTGGCGTGTTCGGCGACCGGGCCGGCGAACCGGTCGTCGAGGGCCTGGTTCCACAGTTCCAGCCACCGGTCGAAGTGCTCGGCGGTGAGCGGATGCCGTGCGTGGAGGACGAGGTGGAGCTGGAGCGCGTTGCGGTGATAGCGGTCGGCGCGGAACAACACGGTCTCCCAGAAGTCGCACATGATCGGCAGGTGGCGCTCCAGATCCAGCTTCGCGACCTCGGTGAAGATCGGCCCCAGCAGCGGGTCAGCGAACGCCGCCCGGTAGAACCCGGTCACGAGCTCAGCGACGTCCGTGCGATCCGCGAGATCCCTCACGGCGTGCGCCCCGCGATATCGCTGGTGGGGCGGTGGCCGTGCTCGGCGCCGAGGCCGAAGTAGTGCCGGAAGGAGTAGATCATCGGCCGCCAGGCACGCGGGTCGATGTGCTCGGTGCCCGGCACCACGATTTCCGGCGCGGCATGCACACGGGTGACCTCGGCCTCGACCAGGTGATACTCGCCGAGCCCCGGAGTGACTCGGCGGACGACGGCCTCCAACTGCAGCACGCACTCGGCCACCCGCGGCGGGGTCACCGTCTCCGATGCGCGCGGGGTGAGGCCCGCGGCGGCGAACTTGTCGGCGACATGCCGGTAACGAGGCGCCTTCGAGGCCGGTACGGGGTTCTTGCCGGTGGTGTCGCCGATCGCCTCGACCGCCTCCCACAACTCCGGCTGGGGGAAGCTGACGGTCAGCTCCGGTAGGGCGAGGACGTTGTCGATGGTCTGACCGCCGTCCTCCAGGCCGATCACGAGCATCTGCCCGAGCGCCCAATACGAGGACGCGGCGGCCAGGTTCGCGGTGCCGTCCGGGTTTCGCGAGGCGATCAGCATCACCGGGGTGCCCACGTAGAGGATGCTCGGACGGATCACCACACGCGCCGCCCCGACCTCGGTCGCTGCCCTGCTCGGTTCGGAATGCTCGGTCATGAGGCCAACAGGAGAACGCCGAGGGCGATGAGCAGCCCGACCTTGACGACTTCGAGAGCGATGTAGCCCAGGTGCAGGCCGGTGCGGGGTGCATGGTCGGCCGATCCTTCGGTGCGGACCTTGCGGTCCATCAGCGGCCGCAGCACGAGCGCGCCGAGCCCGAGGGCGACGCCGACCGCGACGACCAAGGCGAGCTGCGCCGGCGATGCGTCGGCCGCGCTCACCAGCACTCCGGCGAGGACGGCGAGCCACAGGACGGCCTCGGCGATGTTCAGCGCTCGGAACACGAGCCGGCCGATGCCGACCCCGAGCGGGATCGTGATGCCAGGGGCACGGAACTTCAGCGGCGCCTCCAGGAACGAGATCGCCAGCACCATCCCGAGCCAGGTGAACACCGCCGCGATCTGCACGCCCAGGGCCGCCGTCATGATCCGTCTACCTCCAATAAACCGGAGTAGTCTCCTGTTTATTCAGAGCCTACTCGCACCAACGGAGGGGGCGCATCGTGACCGAGGGCCTGCGCCTCAAGCGGGTCTACGACGCCCCCGAGCCCGGCGACGGCTTCCGGGTGCTGGTCGACCGGCTCTGGCCGCGAGGACTGAGCCGGCAACGCGCCCGCCTTGACCTGTGGTGCAAGCAGATCGCCCCAAGCCCCGGCCTGCGCACCTGGTGGGACCACGACCCGGCCCGCTTCGCAGCGTTCACCGACCGCTACCGTGCCGAACTCACCGACAACCCGACGCTCGAGGAACTGGGCGCGCTGCTGCGCGACCACCCGCCCGCGACGCTCCTCTATGCGGCGCGCGACCCGCAGATCAACCACGCGATCGTGCTCCGCGACGTCCTCCAGGAGCACGCGCGATGACCGAGGCGGCCGCCGAGGGCGGGGAGGCGGTGTGCTGGCTGGACCGAGTCTGCCCGGACTGCGGCGCGCTCACCTCGCCTGATGCGGAGGCCTGCTGGCGGTGCGGCATCCCCACCCCGAACCGACAGGAGCACGCGAATGAGCGGGACTAGACGGCTGGAGGAACTGCTCGGCATTCAGACGCCGATCGTGCTCGGCCCCTTCGGTGGGCTGTCCTCGGTGGAGCTGACCGCCGCGGTCAGCGGCCTCGGCGGCCTCGGCTCCTACGGCCTGTATGGCTATACCCCGGAGCGCATCCGCGAGACGGTGCAGGCGCTGCGCGCGGCGACCGCGAACCCGTTCGCCGTGAACCTATGGCTGCCGACCGGGGACGAAGTCGACCCGATCGACGCCGACCTGGACGCCGCGATCGGCGCCGTGGCCCCGTTCTTCGTCGAGCTCGGCATCGACGTCCCGCCGGTGCCGGCCCGGTTCCTGCCCGACATCGACGAGCAGCTCGAAACCGTGCTCGAGACGCGGCCCGCCGCGGTGAGCCTCGTCTACGGCGTGCCCCCGGCCTGGTTCCTCGACCGCGCCCACAGCCTCGGGATCCGGGTGATCGGCACCGCCACGACCGCCGAGGAGGCGGTCGCACTCGAAGCCAGCGGCGCCGACGCGATCGTCGCGACCGGCTTCGAGGCCGCCGGCCACCGGGTCTCCTTCCTCGCCCCGGCCGAACAGTCCCTGGTCGGCACGATCGCGCTCGTACCGCAGGTCGTCGACGCCGTCACGATTCCCGTCGTCGCGGCCGGCGGGATCGGCGACCGCCGCGGAGTTGCCGCCGCCTTTGCACTCGGCGCCTCCGGCGTCCAGGTCGGCACCGCCTTCCTGCGCACCCGGCAGTCCGCCGCCCCCGACGCGCACCGGCAGGCGATCAGCCACAGCCCCGCGCACGGCACCATGCTGACCCGGGCGATGAGCGGCCGCCTGGCCCGCGGCATCCCCAACCGCGCCACCAGCACAATCGAAGATCAGCGGGCGATCGCCCGGTTCCCCGCACAGAACTGGCTCACCGGCCAGTTCCGCACCGAAGCCGCCCGCCAGAACCATGGCGAGCTGCTCTCACTGTGGGCAGGACAAGCGGCCGCGGTGTCCCGCTCGACCGAAGCAGACGAGGTGTTCGCCGAACTCACCGCAGGCGTGCCCGATGGACACTGAGCTACGCGCCAGCACAACCGTCGACGCGGACCCGGCGGCCGTGTTCAGCCACTTCACCGACCCCGTGCTGCTCACGCACTGGCTCGCCACCACGGCCCGCATCGCCCGCACCGACGCCGGCCAGATACTCCACGCCGACGCCGACGGCCGGCACATCACCGCACTCGCCCTCGATCAGCGCCCCGCCGGCTGGGTCATCTACCAATGGCGCATCACATGGCCCGGAGAGCCCCAACCACTCGACACCCGACTCGAACTCGCCATCCACCGCGACGCGAACCTGATCCGCGTCGACGTCGTCCACTGGCACCTGGACGCACGATTCCTGCCCCGCCTACAGCAGGACTGGCACTCGCGACTCGAACGACTGCAACACACGGCAGGCACCCGATAGGCCGCCCGCCCTCACGCATGCCGCGGCTCATCCAGCCGCGATGCAGTGTGTATGCCATCTGCCCTGCGATCTCTCAGACAGCGCGGCGACGCCGTGGGAGAACGGCAGGGCAGCCGACAGTGGGTGCGCCCGGACGAGACACGCCGCACCCGGAACGACAAGACGACGATCCGAAAGAGGCGCATCGTCATGTTCGAACAAATCGTCCAGATCGCTGGATCTCTGCTGATCCTCAGCGCATTCGTCGCCACCCAAACGCGCCGCCTGAAGCACGATTCCTGGACTTACCTCGTACTCAACCTGGTCGGCTCCGCGACGCTCGCAGTCCTGGCACTCCAAGAACAGCAATGGGGATTCCTACTCCTGGAGGGCGTCTGGGCCATCGTCTCCATCGCAGGAGTCATCACCAAGCTGCGTACTCACGGCGAACCGCAGTAAGTAGCGCGTCTAGCGGATGCCGTCCCGATATGGCCGAGTGAACGGTCCATCACTACGACGGCCACGCATGGAACCGGCCACCGATATAACTAGACGCCGAGACCGTCGCGCTCCGGCCCGGTCCTGCCGTGGTCGGTGGACGGTCGGGGTCGGCCGAGCTGGGCGGCGCGTCCCTCGCGTGCTGCCTGGGCGCGCTCGGCGGCCTGCCGCTCGGCCTCGGCTCGGGCGGCGAGTTCGCGGACGTACTGGACGGCCTCGCTGATTGGTAGCGCCTCGATCCGAGCGAGGTCGTGCCAGGCCTGCTCCGCGCGGGCACGCCACCCGCTCGCACGCGTGATCGCGGCACTCGGAGTCGCCGGGCCGAGCACCTGTCGGCGCAGGATGGTGGACTCGCGCAGGTGTCGCACCGCGAGCCGAGCCCGCTCGCGGTGGGCCTGCAGCGCCTCCTGCCGCGCCTCGGCCACGCGTGGGGAGGCGTGCCGCTGACGACCGTGCAGGCGTGGCTCGGGCACGGCTCCATCCAGATCACCGCCCGCTACCTGCACCACCTCGGCGACTTCGCCGACCGCACCGCGCTCGACGTGCTCAACAGCGGCGCGTCCAAGGCGCTGAGCGAGCGCGCGAAGAAGCTGCCTGGGTTGAGCCGATTCGGCACCACCGACCCGCACCGGCAGGCGCCTGATCGCGGGCACGGCCTGGGCCGGTAGCGGGCGCGTCGCGCGGGAACACGAGAGCCCCTGGCTTCATGCCAGGGGCTCTCTCGCTGTGGGCGATACCAGACTCGAACTGATGACCTCTTCCGTGTGAAGGAAGCGCGCTACCAACTGCGCCAATCGCCCAAGACCCTCGCGGGCCAAGTCTCGATCCTACCGGATTCCTGGTCGAGCACACGACCGCGGACCCCGACACGCGCGGAGCCGTTTCGGTTTTGCGCGGCGGCGATTCTCGACTAAAGTCGGTCAGGCGCCACACGGTGGTGCAATGCGGATGTAGCGCAGTTGGTAGCGCATCACCTTGCCAAGGTGAGGGTCGCGAGTTCGAGTCTCGTCATCCGCTCGAGTGCGGGGCTTCCTTCGGGAGCACGACACGTGGGTCGAACCACACACGGTGGCGTGGCCGAGCGGCTAGGCACCGGCCTGCAAAGCCGTTTACACGGGTTCGAATCCCGTCGCCACCTCGCATGACAACTGAATAGCCTTTTTTAGGCGCGATTGGCGCAGCGGTAGCGCGCTTCCCTGACACGGAAGAGGTCACTGGTTCGATCCCAGTATCGCGCACCACGAACAACGAAAACCCCCGGAGTTCCGGGGGTTTTCTCGTGTGTCCAGGTGGATGGTTCCGCGCAAGCTCGCTGCGCACTACGCGGCCAGGGCCACCCGGATCGAATTCGCCCAGGGATCCTCGAAGGTAAGTGTCGCGCCGTCATCGGCCACGTCGACACCGTGGTGGCGCATCCGTTCATCGAGCGCGCCGAGGTCGTCACGAGATGGGACCAGGAGATTGACTTCACCGAGGCCCAGCGCGGGCTGACGCCGCCCGGCGCCGCGGCTGTTCCACACGTTCATCGCCATGTGGTGGTGGTAGCCACCGGCGGAGACGAACAGCGCCGAGCCGTGGAAGTCCAGCGTGGCGTCGAACCCCAGCCGGTCGACATAGAAATCGCGCGCTATGCTTACGTCTCCGACGCTGAGGTGGACGTGCCCGACTCGCGCCGCACGGATGCTGTCAGGCTCGGTGGACGGGTCGCTGAGGTGCTCGCGCAGGAACTGATTCGGGTCGAGGAAGAGGGTGTCCATCTCGACCTGTCCGTGCGTCCAGGACCACTGCGTTCGGGCGCGGTCCCAATACAACTCGACACCGTTGCCCTCAGGGTCCGTGAAGTAGAAGGCCTTGCTGACGAGGTGATCGGCGCTGCCGGTGAACGTTCCGGGGGCCCGACGTGCGACCGATGCCACAGCCGAAGCGAGGGCAGTTTCTGTCTCGAACAGGATTGCCGTGTGATACAAGCCCGCCTGCCCGGACGCGGCGTGACGGAGCTCGGGCGTGTGAACAAGGACCAGTACGGGAACGCCGCCGCGTCCCAGCGTGGCGGTCGGTCCGGCGTGACTGAGAAGCTGCAGCGGCACCGCCTCGGTGTAGTAGCGGATCATCGCATCCAGGTCTCCGACCTTCAGAGTGACCGCTCCCATGTGGGTTGCTGCCGCGAGCTTGTCAGACATGCCGAACCTTTCGTTCCTGTCGTCCAGAGCCGTTACCGGACGACCGCGAAGCCAGCGGTCCAGCTGATCTTCTCGGAGGCCGCCAGGGTCAGCTGGAGGAAGCCGATCGCCTCAAGCTCGTGTGCACGCGCCAGAGCGCCGGCGTCAAGCGCTGCAAGCCCACCGGCGGTGACAGCGTTGATCAAGGCAGCTTTCGCGTCAGCGTCGTCTCCGGCGACCAGCACCGTGGTCTTCTCGGTTCCGACCGTTCCAGCCGCCAGGGTAGCCGCGAAGTTCGTGTTGAAGGCTTTGAGGACGCGTGCGCCCGGCAGAGCCTTCTGGAGCTCAGCCGCAGCCGATGAGCCGACCGGCACCACGAGGGAGTCGAACGTCTCGAAGTTCAGGGGGTTCGTGATGTCCACGACGGTCTTGCCCGTCAGCTGCTCGCCGTAGGTTGCTGCGATCGTCTCGAGGGCGCCATACGGGACGGCGAGGACGACAAGGTCGCCCTCGATCGTTGCGT
The DNA here is from genome assembly GCF_020781975.1 of Microbacterium schleiferi. Lineage (GTDB taxonomy): Bacteria > Actinomycetota > Actinomycetes > Actinomycetales > Microbacteriaceae > Microbacterium. The sequence goes on along the minus strand of NZ_JAJGNI010000008.1, from coordinate 88,221 downwards.
CCGTATCACCGCTGACGATGTGCTGGATCGAGGCGCCCCCGCGAGCGAGGACGCCGGCGATGGCCCCGCCCATGTTTCCGTTGCCGAAGATGGTGATCGTGCTCATGATGTGACCTGCCTTCTCTGAGAGTCCCGCGGGCCTGCGGGAGGTGGATAGCCCATGCGAGCTATGTGACTGCCCAACATAGTTGTAGCAACAACTATTCCCGTAGAATCGCACAATGCACAGAACCCGATCTTTCACGGCCGAGGAGCGGGCCACCTGGGTTCCGCTTGTTGCCGTGCTCGAACTGCTCCCCAAACAACTGGACACGCAGCTGAAGCGGGATGAACAGCTCAGCCACTTCGACTACTTCGTCCTCTCGCTACTGGCACTCAGCGATGGGCGCACACTGCGGATGAGCACCTTGGCGATCGAGTCAAACGCCACGCTTCCGCGTCTGTCGCATGTCGTCTCACGCCTCGAAGAGCGAGGATTCGTTCGGCGCCTCCCGGCGCCTGAGGACGCGCGTGCGATGGATGTCGAACTCACCAGTGCTGGACGCCGCAAGGTCATCGCGGCCACACCAGGGCACGTCGCCAACGTGCGTTCTTTCGTGCTCGACGCGCTCTCCCCGACCCAGCAGGCGCTGCTGCGCGAGATCGCGGAGATCATTCTTGATCGCCTTGACCCGACCCAGAGTCTCGCTGCGCACGCACGACACGTGCCGGTCGATTCCAGCACGTAACGACGAAGACCCCCGTCCTTCATCGGATGAGGGCCTTCGGGTCGCTGTGGATCAGGCCTCGCTCATCGCGAGCTTCTCCTTCTGGCCCTTTGCGGCGTAGTACGCGGCACGGGCTGCATCCCGGCGCGCCTGCTCGGCCTGGCCGGCCTCGCGGATCTCCTCCGAGACGGGGTAGTACTCGGTGGTGGGCTTGCCGTGGTACTTCTCGATGTAGGCGTCAAGCTCCGGGCCCGACGTCCAGGATGTGATGAGGCAGTAGCGCGGCTCGTCGCCCTGGTGGTGGACGGCGTGCCAGAGACGCTGCGTGTCGACGATCAGCTGAGCACCAGCCGGCAGCGCGATGCGGTACTCGATGCTCGGGTCGGTGCGGTTCTCACGCAGGACGAAGTAGCTGTCCTTGTCATCGGTCAGGTTGAAGAACCCACGAACTACCCAACCGGTGCCGTCGGGGTTGAGGCGGTTGTTGTCGTCCTGGTGGAGGTTGTAGAGGCAGTCGGCGTACGAGTTCGGCTGCAGCTCGATGATGCGGCACCGTCCCACGTTCGCGCCTGGCTCCTTCGCCCGGGCGGTGAGGGTTGGTGCAAGTGCGGTCTGGGAATCGATCCAGACGCCGTCCTTGTCGGTACGGGGCGGCTGGTGGTTCCAGAAGCCGTTGCACTCGATCTCGCCCTTGGCAGAGGCAAGAGGTGCGAAACGAGTGTCACCCGAGGACTTCCAATCCACGTACTCGATGTCGAGCCATTCCTTCGGATCGATCGGATCGTTGTAGCTGTCGAGGACGACAAAGCCGGTCTCGTCGAGAGCGGCGCTCTTGATGTAACCCATAGGGTTTGTGCCTTTCGGTCGGTGAGCCAGCGCGTTTTTACAGGCCCAACTTAGGCAACCCTACCTCCGGCCCTGCGCGGGAACCTGGGCATCCGCGCCGTGATTATTAGACTCGTCGGGGTCGTCCACGCAGCCGGAGGAGACACTCGATGATCACTGCGACGAACATCCGCGCTCACGCCGTGAACACGGTTGCGTGGTTAGCGTCTGCGCAGGCCACGATCGTCGTCCCGGTCTATCAGCGGCAGTACCGCTGGGATATCGGCGGGTGCGAACAGCTCCTCAGCGACATCCGCGCTGTCGCCGATCGGGATGCCGATCAGATGCACTTCATCGGCTCGATTCTCAGCGCCGCCGATTCTTCGAGTCCCCGCTCGGGCGACGACACGGAGGAATGGGTGCTCATCGACGGGCAGCAACGCATCACGACACTGATGCTGCTGGTCGCCGCGCTGTTCCACACCATCCGGGACGAAGACGCCGCCCTTGCCGCAGAACTTGAGCGCGTGCTCCTTCACGCTGCCACCGGTGACACGAAGCTTCGGCCTCACCGTGAGTGGGCAGGAGCCTTCCGGGACGTCGTCGTTGGGGCTGCGGATGGGGTCCCCGCGCCCTCACGGTTCGCCGACAACTACGCGTTCTTCCGTAGCCAGATTTCCGCCGATGATGTGGCCCGGGTCTGGCGCGGGCTTCAGCGGCTCGAGCACGTCGCCATTTCGCTGGGTACTGGCGCCAATGCGCAGCAGATTTTCGAGAGCCTGAACTCCACGGGCGAGCCACTGCGCGACCACGAGTTGATTCACAATTACGTGCTCATGGGACTCTCGCATGCCGAGCAGCTGGTCATCGAAGACGAGTACTGGGCTGCCATCGAGCGCAGCACCGGCGATCACATCGCCTCGTTCTGGGCCCACTACCTCGTCATGGTCGGCGGACGCGAGGTCGCCACTACCGCGTCGGGTCGCGGTGTCTACGACGTATTCCGCACTCATTTCCCGCGGCTCGACCCCGTGGCGCTTCGAACCCTGGCAGAACAGTGGCGTTCCTTCGCGCAGCTCTACGCGACGCTGCTTGACCCCAAGGGGGAACCGGATCCCGAAATCCGGGCGCGTCTGCACTACCTCAACACGTTCGCCCGCGGGATGTATCCGCTCGTCATGGCGCTCTACGCGCGCCACCGCGCCGGCGAGATCGAGCGCAACGATTTTCTGAGCGTGCTCGACGATCTGCAGTCGCTTCTCTTGCGCCGCGACGTGGTCAGCGTCGGGTCGGATCGTCTCGTTGCCCGCCTCGTCCGCGCATCACGGGAGGGCATCGGCGCACTCGCGGCTGCGATCTCTCGCCAGACCCCGTCCGATGACCGCGTGCGTGTTGCGCTGAAGCACAGCCCGCTGCCGCATCCGGAGTATGTCCTGTCCCGGCTGGCCGACGTCGATCCGGCGCAGGATGACCTCGTGATCGACCACGTCTTCCCGCCAGCGCCGTCGGACGACTGGACCGGCGGCGATGGGCGGCGGTGGAAGGACTACAGCGAGGACGAACAGAACAGTCACCGGGCTCTAGCCGCGACCCTCGGTAACCTCGCGCTGCTCGAGGAGCCCCTTGCCGCCCAGGTCTTCGACGCGGACTTCCCCGATAAGCGCACGGTGTATGGCAGGAGTTCCATGACCGTCACGCAGCCGTTGGCGTCGATCGAGAGGTGGGGAACCGCCGCGATCAGCGGTCGGTCAGCGGAGCTCGCTCAGCAGGTGATGACGCTCTGGCGCCGCCGGGGCCCGCTCGTCATCGACGACGATGGGTTGACCCCCATTCTGGATGCGATTCCGCGCCGCGGATGGCCCCGAGGCTGGGAGCGCGAATTCTCGTATGTGGAGTACGTCGGTGAGCACTGGGAAGTTCCCGACATCAAGTACCTCTTCAATCGCGTCTTCAAGCGGTTGTGGGCGGATCGACGTGACGCGGTCATCGCGTACTGCTCCCGGCGAGGTGGGCCCGTCTACAACGAGCGTGCGTGGAACGGTGACTGGGACAGCCTGGATGACGACCATCACCTGTACATGGGGTGGGACTCGCGATACATGATGGCTGCCGTGCAGGGAGTGCTCGAGGAGGCGGGGCTCGCGCCCGAGGTCTTCGTCAAGTACTCGTACATCGGGCAGATCATGTGATCGCTCTGGTCGGATGCCCCCGCTCGGCTCGGTAGCCTTGAGACTGACATCGCCCAGGAGTTCGCTGTGACACAACCGCTCGTCCCGTCTGACGTGGCCTATCCCGCCGACGGTTTCGCCCTCTTCCCCGATCGCTCTGTCGTGGCCCTGCGGGTCAACGGCACGTTGCGGGATCTCGCGACGGTTGTGACCGCCGAGGACACGGTGGAGCCCGTGACGATCGACAGTGCCGACGGGCTCGACATCCTTCGACACTCGACAGCGCATGTGCTCGCCCAGGCCGTGCAGCGGATCCGGCCGCAGGCGAACCTCGGGATCGGACCGCCGATCACCGACGGCTTCTACTACGACTTCGGCGTCGAGGAACCGTTCACGCCCGAAGACCTCAAAGCCATCAAGAAGGAGATGGAGCGCATTGTCCGCGAGGGCCAGCGCTTCACTCGACGGGTGGTCACCGAGGATGAAGCACGTGCGGAGCTTGCCGACGAGCCGTTCAAACTCGAACTCATCGGGTTGAAGGGTGGAGGAGCGGATGCCGCCGAGGGTGCGTCGGTCGAGGTCGGCGGTGCGGAACTGACGATCTACGACAATGTGAGCCGCGACGGCGAGACGGTCTGGAAGGACCTCTGCCGCGGTCCGCACGTTCCGGGCACTCGCATGATCGGTAACGGCTGGGATCTGACCCGAATCGCCGGCGCCTACTGGCGCGGCAGCGAGAAGTACCCTCAGTTGCAGCGCATCTACGGCACCGCGTGGCCGACGAAAGACGAGCTGCGCGCCCACCAGCACCGTCTCGAAGAAGCTGCGCGGCGCGATCACCGCAAGCTCGGCGCTGAACTGGACCTCTTCTCGTTCCCGGACGAGATCGGGCCGGGACTGGCGGTCTTCCATCCCAAGGGTGGCATCATCCGCTACGAGATCGAGCAGTACATGCGTCAGCGCCTGCTCGCCGCCGACTACGAAATGGTCAACTCGCCCCACATCACCAAGGGCGACCTCTTCATGACCAGCGGCCACCTCCAGTGGTACGCCGACGGGATGTACCCGCCGATGGAGCTTGACGAGATCGTGGATGCCGAAGGCCACGTCACCCGGCAGGGGCAGGAGTACTACCTCAAGCCGATGAACTGCCCGTTCCACAACCTGATCTTCCGGTCGCGAGGCCGCAGCTACCGTGAACTGCCGCTGCGACTTGCAGAGTTCGGCACGGTCTATCGCTACGAGAAGAGTGGAACCCTTGCGGGTCTCACCCGCGTGCGGGGGATGACGCAGGATGACGCCCACATCTACGTGACCGCCGATCAGGTGCGCGACGAGCTGACGCGAAACCTCGATTTCGTGCTCTCGGTGCTGCGCGACTACGGTCTGCAGGACTTCTACCTCGAGCTGTCCACCAAAGAGGAAGGCAACCCGAAGTTCATCGGTGACGACTCCTTGTGGGCGGAAGCTACCGAGACCCTCCGCGAGGTGGCCGAAGCCTCGGGCCTCGAGCTCGTGCCCGACCCGGGCGGCGCCGCGTTCTACGGACCGAAGATCTCGGTGCAGGCCCGCGATGCGATCGGTCGCACCTGGCAGATGTCGACGATCCAGCTTGATTTCAATCAGCCCGAGCGGTTTGAACTCGAGTACACCGGTCCCGACGGCGCGAAGCACCAGCCGGTGATGATCCACCGCGCGTTGTTCGGCTCGATCGAGCGGTTCTTCGCGATCCTCCTCGAGCACTACGCAGGCGCCTTCCCGGTATGGCTGGCCCCCGTTCAGGTCGTCGGCATTCCCGTCGCCGATGAATATGCCGCCTATCTCGGTTCGTTCATCGACCGGCTCCGCTCCGCGGGCGTCCGAGCGGAGCTCGATCGCAGCGACGACCGCATGCAGAAGAAGATCCGCACGCACACGACCCAGAAAGTCCCGCTTCAGGTCATCGCGGGGGAGCAGGACCGTTCCGCGGGAACCGTCTCGTTCCGTTTCCGTGATGGCTCGCAGACGAACGGCATTCCGCTGGATGAGGCGGTCGCGCGTATCAGCGCCGCCATCGAGAACAAGGCGCTCGTCGATACCGCCGAGGATCTGGCATGACGGATGCCGCGGCATCCAGTTCGGAGGGCGTGCCGTCTTCCGAGTTCGCCGGGGTCCCCGACGGCTTTCAGCGGCTCTGGACACCTCACCGGATGGCGTACGTCCAGGCCGGTGCAGACGCGATGCGCGCCGCGTGTCCGTTCTGCGCCGCTCCGGGAAAGTCGGATGCCGACGGCCTGATCGTCCACCGCGGCACGAGCGCCTACGTTCTGCTGAATCTCTTTCCGTACAACTCCGGTCACCTGTTGGTGTGCCCGTACCGCCATGTCGCGACGTACGATCAGGCAACGGCCGAGGAGACCCAGGAGATCGCCGAGCTCACGCAGACAGCTATGCGCGTACTTCGCTCGGTGTCGCGTTGTGACGGCTTCAACATCGGGATGAACCAGGGTGCGGTAGCCGGTGCGGGTGTCGACGAGCACCTGCACCAGCACGTTGTTCCGCGATGGGCCTCGGACGCGAACTTCTTTCCGATCATCGCGCGCACCAAGGCGCTGCCTCAGCTTCTGGGCGACGTGCGCGAGACCCTCGCGGCAGCCTGGCCCGCCGACTGAGCGTAGAGGTCAGCGAACGCGTGCGACCTCGAACTGCATCCGCGGGTGGGCATAAACCTCCTGCGATTCGATGAGTTGCAGTTCCCGCTCGCCCGAGTCGTAGGTGTTCTGCAACAGATCGAACACGCTTGAGACCGTCCGTGCGAGGGCGAGCGCGGCGTCACCGGTCGCCCCGTAGTGGGCGGTGAACAGCGCGGCAGTCACATCGCCAGAGCCGTTCGCCTTCATCGGGATGCGCGGCGTCTGCACGATCCATGCGCCGTCGTCGGTGACGGCGAGCATCTCGATCGTGCCCTCGGGAGCATCCGGGCGTTCGACACTGGTGACCAGGACTGTCCGCGGGCCCATGGCGCGGGCGAGATCCGCCGAGACGAGCGTGGATTCGAGATCGGCGGGTTCGGTGCCCGTCAGGAAGCCGAGCTCGAACTGGTTCGGGGTGATGATGTCGGCAGCGGGAACTACACGCTCGCGCAGCAGCACCGGGATGGCCGGCGCGACGAAGCATCCTGACTTCGCATTACCCATGACCGGATCGCAGGCGTAGACCGCCGCCGGGTTGGCGGCTTTGACCCGGGCGACGGCGTCCAGGATCACATCTCCGATGCCCTCGGAGCCCTGGTAGCCCGACAGCACCGCGTCGATCTGCGGAAAGACTCCGCGCTCCTCGATGCCGGTGAGCACCTCCGCGACGTCCGCCGGCGAGATCAGCGGTCCGCGCCAGGCGCCGTACCCGGTGTGGTTGGAGAAGTTCACGGTGTACACCGGCAAGACCTCGACGCCGATGCGCTGCAGCGGAAACACTGCTGCCGAGTTGCCGACGTGGCCGTAGGCGACGGCGGACTGGATCGAGAGGACCTTCATGATGGCTGACCTGCTTTCGCGGAACGGGCCGCGTCGATGGCGGCTGACAGATCGGATGCCAGGCGTGTCGCCTCAGCATCCGTGAGGTCGTGCACGGTGAGGCGCAGTCGCTGGGCGGCATCCTCTCCGGCGAGCACGAATTCTTCGCCGGAGCGCGCCAACCAGCCGCGCCGCATGAGATGTTCGCCCACGGCGCGGGCCGGGACTCCCAGCGGCACCCAGAGATTGAGGCCGTCGGCGGCGTGTGCCGGTACACCGGCGTCCTGCAGGAGCTGCGCAACTGCAGCGTTGCGTTCGGCGTAGTGGGCCCCCGCACGCCGGATGTCGTCGCGCACTGCATCGTCGGTGAGCAGCGCGTGGGCTAGGCGCTGCAGCAGATGACTCACCCACGTCGTCCCCGGGCTCAGACGCAGCGCGAGTCGCGCCGCCGTTTCGGGGTCCGACGCGGTAACCGCCAGGCACATGTCGGGGCCGAGGAATTTCGACACCGACCGGATGAGTGCCCAGCGTTCGTGATCGGGTCCGACGATCGTGTGGAAGGGGCGCTCGGAGAGGAGGGAGAAGTGGTCGTCCTCCACGACGAGAACATACGGGTGCGCGGCGAGCTCAGCGCGCAACGCGGCTGCCCGCGCTGCTGACAGGCTGGCGCCGGTGGGATTCTGGGCGCGGGGGGTGCTCACGATGGCACGCACCCCGGCATCCAGGGCCGCACGGAGCCCAGCGACAGTCATTCCTTCGTCGTCGACAGGAACCGGCACCGCCCGGTAGCCGCCCAAACGCAGGATGTTCATCGTCGACAGGAAGCAGGGGTCTTCGACGGCGACGGCATCCTCACGGGCGAGGGACTGTCCGAGCAGCCGCTCGATCGCGTCTGACGCGCCGCCGGTGATCGTCAAACGCAGCTCGGGCTGATCGACCATCGCCTCGCGCATCCACGCGTTCGCCCACGCCTCGAAGTTGCGGTCGATGACCGGCTCACCGTAGAGCACGGGTCGGCCGGTGACGCGCGAGAGCAGGCGGGTTGGATCGGGGATGAGTGCGGCATCCGGATTTCCGGTGCCGAGGTCACGCAGAACCGTTCCGGAAGCAAAGCCCTCCTGCGGCATCCGGGGCGATCCGGCAACGAGGGTCCCGCCCCTGCCCCGTGTCACAACAGTTCCCGCCTGGGCGAGATGGCGATAGGCAGCGACGACAGTATTGCGATTCACGCCCAAACGCTCGGCCAGGGCGCGGACCGGGGGGAGCGCGTCACCGGGAGCGAGCACGCCGCGTTCGACGAGGCCCCGAACGCTCTCCGCGATGTCGGTCGCCGTCGAGCCGGCGATGGCCGGGTGCGCATCGAGAGCAGTCATCCCGACGAGTCTAAGCGGTGGGACATGCTAGGTTTTGGCATAGGTCAAGACGAAGGGATCCTCGTGTCCGCATCCACCACCGGTTCGTCTCGCGTCAAGCGCGGGCTCGCCGAAATGCTCAAGGGCGGCGTCATCATGGACGTCGTCACCCCCGACCAGGCGAAGATCGCCGAGGACGCGGGCGCCGTCGCGGTGATGGCCCTGGAGCGGGTGCCCGCTGACATCCGCGCGCAGGGCGGCGTGTCGCGCATGAGCGACCCCGACATGATCGACGGCATCATCGAGGCGGTGTCGATCCCCGTCATGGCCAAGGCGCGGATCGGGCACTTCGTCGAAGCTCAGGTGCTGCAGGAGCTCGGCGTGGATTACATCGACGAATCCGAGGTACTCTCGCCCGCCGACTACGTCAACCACATCGACAAGTGGGGTTTCACGGTGCCTTTCGTGTGCGGTGCCACGAACCTCGGTGAGGCTCTGCGCCGTATCAACGAGGGCGCCGCGATGATCCGCTCGAAGGGCGAAGCCGGCACCGGTGACGTCTCTGAGGCCATGAAGCACATCCGCAAGATCAAGGGCGAGATCGCCGCACTCGGTGCGCTCTCCAAGGATGAGCTGTACGTCGCCGCTAAGGAACTTCAGGCTCCGTACGAGCTCGTCGCCGAGATCGCTGAGACCGGAACGCTGCCGGTCGTGCTCTTCGTCGCTGGGGGCGTTGCTACGCCCGCGGATGCCGCGATGATGATGCAGCTCGGGGCCGACGGCGTCTTCGTCGGATCGGGGATCTTCAAGTCCGGGAATCCGGCGGAGCGCGCGGCGGCGATCGTGAAGGCGACGACCTTCTATGACGACGCGAAGGTCATCGCGGACGTGTCCCGGGGCCTCGGCGAAGCGATGGTCGGCATCAACGTCGCCGACCTTCCGGCACCCCATCGCCTCGCCGAGCGGGGCTGGTGAGCACTACCCGTCCGCATGTCGGTGTGCTCGCCCTCCAGGGCGATGTGCGCGAGCATGTGGCGGTGCTGCGCGGCCTCGACGTCGAAGTTTCCCTCGTGCGCCGACCCGAGGAACTCGCCGCTGTCGACGGGCTGGTCCTCCCCGGCGGCGAGTCCAGCGTGATCGACAAGTTGTCCCGAGCCTTCGGGATGCGTGAGCCGATCATCGCGGCGCGAGAGGCCGGGATGCCGATGTACGGCACGTGCGCCGGCCTGATCCTCTTGGCCGACGACATCATCGATGGCATCGAGGGTCAGCAGACATTTGGTGGCCTGGACGTCATCGTGCGCCGCAACGCGTTCGGAAGCCAGGTCGACTCGTTCGAAACCGACATCGATGTGCCAGTCTTCGGCGAGCCAGCGGTGCACGCGGTCTTCATCCGTGCGCCGCTGGTCGAGCAGGTCGGGGAGCGAGCCGAGGTCGTGGCGTCCCTCGACGACGACCGTGTGGTCGCCGTCCGCCAGGGTGCCCTGCTCGGAACCTCGTTCCACCCCGAGGTGACCGGCGAGACGCGGTTCCACGAGTTGTTCCTGCGCGCCGTGCGCTCGGCAGCCTGACGGAGCACGCTTCACGCGGCCGATAGAATCGAGCGCATGTCCGGCCACTCCAAGTGGGCGACGACCAAGCACAAGAAGGCCGTCATCGACGCGCGTCGTGCCAAGTCGTTCGCCAAACTCATCAAGAACATCGAAGTCGCAGCCAAGCTCGGCGGTGCCGATCTCGCTGGTAACCCCACGCTGTACGACGCCGTGCAGAAGGCGAAGAAGACCTCGGTTCCCAATGACAACATCGACCGCGCAATCAAGCGCGGTGCAGGCATCTCGGGCGACGCCGTCGAATACCAGACGATCCTCTACGAAGGCTACGGACCGAGCGGCGTGGCCCTCATGATCGAGTGTCTGACCGACAACAAGAACCGCGCGGCAGCCGAAGTGCGCACAGCGCTCTCGCGCAACGGAGGAACGCTGGCAGACCCCGGGTCAGTCGCCTACAACTTCCACCGCAAGGGAGTCATCGTCGTCTCGGGTGAGGGCACCACAGAAGACGACGTCATGATGGCGGCACTCGAGGCAGGGGCCGAGGAGATCGAGCCGCACGCTCAGGGATTCGAAGTCATCACCGAGGCATCCGACCTCGTCGCCGTGCGTTCGGCGCTGCAGGAGGCGGGCCTTGACTACGAGTCGGCGGATGTCGAGTTCGTTCCCTCGCTCAAGGTCGAGGTCGACGCCGACACTGCACGCAAGGTATTCCGGATCATCGACGCTCTCGAAGACAGCGACGACGTCCAGAACGTCTACAGCAACTTCGACCTGTCGGCCGAGGTCCAGGCCGAGCTCGAGAACGACGAGTAGGGCGCGCCTTCTGGGCACCGCCGCTCGTCGCGCCTAGCGTTACCGGGTGGCGACTGTTCGCGTGCTCGGAATCGATCCCGGCCTCACCCGCTGCGGCGTGGGTGTCGTGGATGTCGCTGCCGACCGCTCTGCGGCACTTGTCCATGTCGGCGTGATCCGGACGGATGCCGACCTCGCCATCGAGCTGAGGCTCGCCGGCATCGCGTCCGGCATCCGCGAGATCCTGGATTCGCATCGGCCCGATGTCGTTGCGGTGGAGCGCGTGTTCGCCCAGCACAATCGGAGCACGGTCATGGGTACTGCGCAGGCCAGCGGTATCGCGTTGATGCTCGCGGGCGAGCGGGGTCTTCCGGCGGCTACGCACACCCCGACCGAGGTCAAGGCCGCGATCACCGGGTACGGCAGCGCCGACAAACGCCAAGTGCAGACGATGGTGGCGCGCATCCTGCGGCTGGATGTCCTCCCGCAGCCTGCAGACGCCGCCGACGCCTTGGCGCTCGCTCTGTGTCATGCGTGGCGCGGCGCTCCTCAGGCGCGCGCGGCGACCGGCGGCTCGCTGACCAAGGCGCAGCAGGCCTGGCGGGATGCCGAGCGGCGCGCTCGGGTCTGAGCGTGTCGCTCGAACAAATGTCCGATTCGCCGCATAGCCTGCTCTGAGGCGCGGGCCGCGCCGAACGGGAGGAGCACGATGATTTCGTCAGTGCGGGGCGTCGTCGGCTACGCCGACCTGGACTCGGTGGTGATCGAAGTCGGGGGCGTGGGACTCAACGTCGCCGTGACGCCCGACGTCGCCCGCGCGGCGCGAGTCGGTGAACCGCTGTTCCTGCACACATCGTTGATCGTCCGAGAGGACGCACTGAGCCTCGTGGGCTTCGAGACCCGCGACGAGCTGACGACGTTTCTGCTGCTGGTCGGAGTCACCGGCGTCGGCCCGAAGTCCGCACTGGGAGTGCTCAGCGCGATGTCGGTCGATCAGATCGCCACCGCTGTCGCCGCCGAAGACGACGCGCCCTTCCGTCGGGTATCGGGAATCGGCCCGAAGACGGCAAAGCTGATCGTGCTGCACTTGACGGGGAAGGTCATAGCCCCCGCTGTGGCGTCGCGCGCGGCATCCGGATCTGACAGCCGAGCTGACGCGGTGACAGCCGCGTTGACCGGGCTCGGATGGCCCGAGCGCCACGCCGCCGAGGTGGCAGCGAGCGTCATTGAGGATGCCGCCTCCGAGGCGTCAGTGCAGGATCTGCTGCGCCGAGCGCTGGCAGAGCTCGGGCCCGCACGCAAGGAGACGACCCGTGGATGACCTCACCGACCCCACGCCCTCGAAGGATGAGTCTGAGCTCGCGATCGAGGGAGCGTTGCGGCCGTCGTCCCTTGCTGAGTTCGTCGGGCAGACCAAGGTCAGGGGACAGCTTCAGCTCCTCCTCGACGCAGCACGCCTTCAGGAGCGACCCGCCGATCACATCCTGCTGGCCGGTCCACCAGGCTTGGGCAAGACGACGCTCGCCATGATCGTCGCTCACGAGAGCGAACGGCCGCTGCGGATGTCGAGTGGACCGGCGATCCAGCACGCCGGCGATCTCGCGGCTCTGCTCTCGAGCTTGACTCCCGGTGAAGTGCTCTTCATCGATGAAATCCATCGCATGGCTCGCTCTGCCGAAGAGATGCTCTACCTCGCCATGGAGGATTTTCGGATCGACATCATGGTCGGCAAAGGCGCCGGTGCCACGAGCATCCCTCTCGATCTGGCCCCGTTCACGCTCGTGGGCGCCACGACGCGCGCGGGCCTGCTCCCGAATCCGCTGCGAGATCGGTTCGGCTTCACAGCGCACCTGGAGTATTACGAGCCCGAAGAACTGGAGCGGGTCCTCGAGCGATCGGCGCGGATGCTGGACGTTCCGCTGCCAGCCGAGTCTCGCGCCGAGATCGCCCGGCGCTCACGAGGGACACCGCGCATCGCGAACCGGCTGCTACGGCGGGTCCGCGACTACGTCGTCGTCCACGGTGGCAGCGCCTCTGCGGCATCCGTAGACGCCGCCCTCGACCTGTACGACGTTGACGCGATTGGCCTTGACCGACTTGATCGCGCCGTCCTGGAGGCGCTCGTGCGCCGGTTCCATGGCGGTCCCGTCGGACTCAACACTCTCGCCGTGACCGTCGGCGAGGAAGCCGACACGATCGAGTCTGTGATCGAGCCCTACCTCGTGCGCATCGGCTTCATGGGCCGCACCCCCCGCGGCCGCGTTGCGACTCCTGACGCCTACGCGCACCTCGGTGTACGTCATGCCGATCAGACGCTGAGATTCGATGACCTATAATTCCTGGAGGCTTTGACCCCACGCGGCCCGACGTCTGCGCGGCCGCACCCGAAAGGCGCCCTTCTTCATGAACTTCCAGGATTTCTTCCTCAACTACGGCCTGCTCATCCTGCTGGGCGCCCTCCTGGTGTTCATGTTCTGGAACTCCAGCCGCCGCATGAAGAAGCAGCGCGAGGAGCAGGCACAGAAGGCGCGCCAGACCGTTCCCGGCGCCGAGGTGCTGCTGCAGGGCGGCCTGTACGGCACCATCGTCGAGTTCGACCCCGACAATCTCGACCAGCCTGCGGTTGTCGAGATCGCGCCCGGCGTCGACATCAAGGTCCACAGCCAGGCGATTCTGCGGATCATCACGCCCGCTGACGAGGTTGAGGACGAAACCGACGACGGTTTCGACGACATCGTCGACAACTATCACGAGACCCACGACGGCGAGTCCTCGGATGCTGTGACCACGGACGCGGAGCCGGCCGCCGAGACCGACGCCGACGGGCGCGACGGCGACACCAAGCCCAACGCCTGACCCTTTCTGGAAAGCATCCCGTGGCTGCATCCACTCCTGTTCGCCGTGCCTGGCGGGCCCTCACCGGTCTGCTGACAATCACGGCGGTTCTGTTCGGTATCAACGCCCTGGGCGTCTATGTGTTCAACGCAAGTTCATGGGCACCGGAGCTCGCCCTGGACCTGCAGGGCGGCACCCAGATCATTCTCGAAGCGCAGACCGCGGACGGTGCTGACCCGTCGGCCGAGCAGATGAATCAGGCTGTCACGATCATCCGCCAGCGTGTCGACGCCTCGGGTGTCGGCGAAGCTGAGGTCACCACAGAGGGTGGCAAGAACATCGTCGTGCAGATCCCGGGCGAGGCAGACGAGCAGACCCGGCAGAGGATCGAGGCCTCCGCGCAGCTGCAGCTGCGAGCTGTGCTGTACACGGGGTCGCCTGCCACGTCGTTCATCGGCGAGGACGGCGAGTCCACCCCGTATCCGACGCCGGACCCCAGCCTCGAGTCGACGCCGACAGTGGAGCCCACCAGCGGGAGCGACACCAACTGGATCACGCCGGCATTGCAGGCGGAGTTTCTTGCGTACGACTGTGCGAACCCGGACAACGATCCCGCGAACGCGCCCACTGATGAGCCACTCATCACGTGTGACGCATCGGGAACGGTCAAGTACATCCTCGGACCGGTGGAGTTGGACGGGTCATCGATCGTCGACGCGACGAGCGGACTCGAGCAGACTTCCGGTCGATGGGTCGTGAACCTGCAGTTCAACGAGTCCGGGACTGAGACCTTCGGGCAGATCAGCCAGCGGCTCTTCGGAGCGACGCCGCCGCTCGACCAGTTCGCCTTCGTCCTCGACGGCTACGTCCTGACCGCTCCGTCGATGAATGCGCAGATCCTCGACGGACGCCCGAGCATCAGCGGCAGCTTCACGCAGGAGTCCGCAAAGGTCCTTGCCGACCAGCTGAAGTACGGTGCGCTACCGCTGAGCTTCGTCGTCGTGAGCTCTGACACGATCTCGGCAACCCTCGGGTCCCAGCAGCTGCAGATCGGGTTGATCGCGGGCCTTATCGGCCTGGCCCTGGTCGCCATCTACTCGCTCATCGTCTACCGCGCCCTCGGGTTCGTGATCATCGCCTCCCTCGTCGTGATGGCGGTGCTCACGTACGTGATGCTGCTGATCCTTGGCTGGCGCATGGGCTTCCGGCTCTCGCTCGCCGGTGTCGCGGGTCTGATCGTGTCGATCGGGTTCACCGCTGACTCGTTCATCGTGTACTTCGAACGCATTAGAGACGAATTGCGCGACGGCAAGTCGATCACCGGCGCCGTCGAAGACGGTTGGTCGCGAGCGAAGCGCACGATCTACATCTCGAAGTCGATCAACATTCTCGCGGCGGTCGTGCTCTACATCCTGGCCGACGCAACGGTGAAGGGTTTCGCCTTCACCCTCGGCCTCACGACCGCGATCGACGTTTTGATCTTCATCATCTTCACGCACCCCGTGATGCAGCTGCTGGCCCGCACGAGATTCTTCTCATCCGGCCACCCGCTTTCGGGCCTCGATCCCGACGCCCTGGGCGCCGTCTACCGCGGGCGGGCACAGTTCCGCGCGCCGGTCGTGGCGCCAAAGACAGCCGCCGAGAAGCGGGCGTCTCGCTCCAAAGGTGAGGCCGCGCGCCGCCAGACGATCGCCGAGCGCAAGCTTGCCGAGTCCCGCACGTCCGGCTCTAGCCAGACCACCGAGGGAGAGGACACCCCCTGATGCGCTCCCTCAACCAGCTCGGAAACGACCTGTACAGCGGGAAGACGTCCTTCCCCTTCGTCGGCAAGCGGCGGCTGTGGTTCATCATCGCCGCGATCCTCGTCATCGGTTCGGCACTTGTGCCTTTCATCAGGCCGATTCAGTTCTCGATCGAATTCACCGGGGGCTCCCAGTTCACCGTTTCGGGTGCCACCAGCACCGACCAGCTCATCGCCACCGAAGCAGTGCAGTCGGTCGTGCCGGGCGCGACGACGAAGGTCGCGACAGTCGGTGCCGACACGATCCGCGTCCAGACCGATCAGATGACGGATGCCGAGACGCGCGATGTCGCTGCAGCACTCGCCGAGGCGTACAGCGTCGACGCGAGCGAGGTGACCACGTCGTTCATCGGCCCGAGCTGGGGACAGGACGTCACGCGCCAGTCGCTCTGGGGTCTGGCCATCTTCCTCGCGCTGACCTTCATCATCCTCGCGCTGTACTTCCGCACCTGGAAGATGTCTGCGGCAGCAATCATCGGCCTCGTCGACGTGCTGGTGATCACGGTGGGGATCTATGCGCTGTTCGGTTTCGAGATATCGCCTGCCGCAGTGATCGGGTTCCTCACGATTCTCGCGTATTCGCTCTATGACACGACAGTCGTGTTCGACAAGATCCGGGAGAACACCTCGGAAGACGGCGAGATATCGGGCCGCACCTTCGGCGAGTCGGTGAACCTGGCAGTGAACCAGACGCTGGTCCGCTCGATCAACACGACAGTCGTGGCGATCCTGCCGGTCGGCGCGATCCTGTTCATCGGGGCGTTCTGGCTCGGAGCCGAGACGCTGAGCGACATCTCACTGTCGATCTTCGTGGGAATCATCGTTGCGGCCTATTCGACGCTGTTCGTCGCGGCGCCGCTGTTCTCGCTGTTCCGTGAGGGCGAGCCGGCCATCCGTCAGCGCGATGAGCGGGTCCTCGCCGCCCGCGAACAGGCGGTAGCTTCGGCCTGATCGCCCCTAGCGCAGCGTAGGATATGGGCTCCAGCGAAGGGAGGGCTACCGGGTGACCGAGACAGTCCCGCCCGCCCAGAGCGTGCCTCCAGGGTCCTCGTCGTTGCTGAGGCTCGTGCCGCGCATCTTCTC
This sequence comes from Microbacterium schleiferi, assembly GCF_020781975.1. Taxonomy (GTDB): domain Bacteria; phylum Actinomycetota; class Actinomycetes; order Actinomycetales; family Microbacteriaceae; genus Microbacterium. Next base: position 71,614 of record NZ_JAJGNI010000008.1, on the reverse strand, counting down.
GCGTGCCGCACGTCGCGACGATGTCGAGAAGCTCTTGCGCACCGTCCGCACGCACCATCCCAAGGGTGATCTGGCGATCATCGAGCGCGCCTACGCGATCGCCGATCGCGCCCATTCGGGACAGAAGCGTCAGAGCGGCGAGCCCTACATCACGCATCCGCTGGCTGTGGCCCAAATCCTCGCCGATCTGGGCCTTGGCCCCAAGGCTGTGGCGGCCGCCCTTCTGCACGACACCGTCGAAGACACCGGTTACTCGCTCGATGCCCTCGCCGCGGAGTTCGGCGACGAGGTGGCGATGCTCGTCGACGGGGTGACCAAGCTCGACAAGGTCAAGTACGGCGAGAGCGCGCAGGCAGAAACCGTACGCAAGATGATCGTCGCGATGTCGCGCGACATCCGTGTCCTGCTCATCAAACTCGCTGACCGGTTGCACAACGCACGGACGTGGGGCTTCGTCCCTCCCGAGAAGGCCCGCAAGAAGGCCACCGAGACGCTCGAGATCTACGCACCACTCGCGCATCGCCTCGGTATCCAGGCCATCAAGTCCGAGCTCGAGGACCTGTCGTTCGCTGTTCTGCATCCGAAGCTCTACGCCGAGATCGAGAGCCTGGTCAAGCAGCGCACCCCGCAGCGCGATAAGTACCTGCAGAACGTCATCGACGCCGTCGACACCGATCTGCGCGAGTTGCGCATCCGCGGGCGCGTACTCGGTCGCCCGAAGCAGCTGTACTCCGTCTATCAGAAGATGGTGGTGCGGGGTCGCGAGTTCGACGACATCTACGACCTCATCGGCATCCGCATTCTGGTCGCGTCGGTGCGGGACTGCTACGCCGTGCTGGGTGCGATTCATGCCCGGTGGACGCCGTTGCCCGGGCGGTTCAAGGACTACATCGCCACCCCGAAGTTCAACCTCTACCAGTCGCTTCACACGACGGTGATCGGACCGGAGGGTCGCACCGTCGAGATCCAGATTCGCACCCACGAGATGCACCAGCAGGCCGAGTACGGTGTGGCAGCCCACTGGAAGTACAAGGAGCGGATGGCCGGCGGGAAGATCGACGACAAAGCCGTCGACGCAGATCTCGCGTGGCTCGCGCGGATTTCGGATTGGCAGGCAGAAACCGCCGACCCGGGAGAGTTCCTCGATTCGCTGCGCTTTGAGATCGGCGCGAAAGAGGTTTACGTCTTCACCCCCAAGGGGCGCGTGATCGGACTTCCGGCGGGCGCGACGCCGGTCGACTTCGCCTACGCAGTGCACACCGAAGTCGGTCACCGCACGATGGGCGCGAAAGTCAACGGGCGGCTCGTTCCCCTCGAGTCCGAGCTCAAGAGCGGGGACGTCGTCGAGGTGTTCACCTCGAAGAACCCGGATGCCGGGCCAAGCCAGGACTGGCTGAGCTTTGTCAAGAGCACCAGAGCTCGCAGCAAGATCCGGGGATGGTTCACGAAGGAGCGGCGCGAAGAGGCAATCGAACAGGGCAAGGAGTCGATCGCGCGCGCGATGCGACGCCAGAACCTGCCGCTGCAGCGACTGATGAACCAGGACACGCTCAGCGAAGTAGCTGACGGACTGCGTTACGAAGACGTATCAGCACTGTACGCGGCTGTCGGCGAAGGCCATGTCTCGACGCAGTCGGTCATCGAGAAGGTCACGGCGCTCGTCAGCGCATCGAACGACACGGCCACGGGGCCGATCGACCTCCCGCACGTCGGGCGCTCGCGTCAGCCGCGCGCCGGTGACTCGGGCGTTCTCGTGCGCGGTGCACCCGACATCCTCGTCAAGCTCGCGAAGTGCTGCACGCCGGTGCCCGGCGACGAGATCCTCGGGTTCGTGACGCGGGGAAGCGGTGTCTCCGTGCACCGAGCTGACTGCACGAACGTGGCATCGCTGCGCTCGGACCCCGAACGCCTCATCGATGTGGAGTGGGCCCCGACGACCAAGAGTGTGTTCCTGGTGCAGATCCAAGTCGAAGCCCTCGACCGTTCAGGGCTGCTCAGTGACGTGACTCGCGTACTCAGCGAACACCACGTGAACATCCTCTCTGCATCCGTATCCACCACGAACGACCGTCTGGCGATTAGCCGCTTCGTGTTCGAGATGGGCGACATCGTCCACCTTGACCGCGTCCTCAATGCGGTCCGCCGCATCGATGCCGTCTACGACGTCTACCGGGTCACGTCCTCGTAGGTTCAGCGCTGCGGGAACGCAACAGGTCGAGGGCTCGCACCTTGTGCGGAACGGTGCCGGCGTGCTCTAGCCAGTCGATGCCTGCCCGGATCGTCGCGGGGTCTCGCGCAAAGCCGTCGAGAGCTGTCCGGTGGTCGGCGTCACCCACGCGAGCAAGGTCGGCGACCGTCCGCGCCGGAGACGTGACCAGCACCCCGCCGATCCGGTAGAGGTCGCTGGCGGGCAGGTACGGGTCTCGATAGTGGAGTCGGCGATGGATGACGCCGTGGATGCGATGCGGCACCGCTCGCTGCACGGTATGCCGGGAGGGCGGCTCACTGATGACACCGTGCACCCATGCTGCCGAGAGGTGAGTCGCCGCCATGAGATCGCGAAGCAAGGGCCCCAGAGACGCTGCCCGCGCGCTGGGCGTTTCCACGGTGTCTGCCGGCATATAGGCGGCGTCGATCTCGATGAGGTGCCCGTCGAGGCGTGCGGCAGACAGCTCCGCCAGCGAGAGTCGCTCATCGACGAAGTACAGAAACGGCGAGGTCATCCCCGCAGTCTGCCTCCGGTCGACTCACTCGCCGGTGCGCTGTTGTCAGTCTGTGGAGAAGTCCCGGTCAGCCCTCGACCGCGCGGAGCCAGGCGCGCCGGGCCTCGAGAGCCTCGCTTGCCTGCTTGATCGCCCGCTGGTCCTTACGTGCGGTGGCCTCGGCAAGCTCCGCCTCGAGTTTGGTGATCGCGTCATACAGCTGGCGGGTCATGTCGTTGGCACGTGCCGTGGTCTCGGGATTGTTCCGCGTCCACTCGGCGTCCTCGCGCGCACGGACAGACACTTCGATCTTGCGCAGCTCATCATCGAGGGCACGCTCCTGATCGCGCGGAAAGATGCGACCGATGTCATCCCACGACCGCTGAATCGCGGTGAGGGCGCTGCGCGCAGCGGCAAGGTCTGACATGTCGAGAATCGGGCGTGCCCGCTCGAGGAGTTCCCGCTTGGCGTCGATCTTCTCTTTCGATGCCTCGACCTCCGCAGCCTCACGACCCGCCCGTGCCGAATAGAGCGCGTCCCCGGCAGCTTTGAACCGAGCCCATAGTGCGTCGTCGACCTTCTTGCCGGCGCGGCCCGCAGCTTTCCACTCGTTCAGCAGGTCACGGTAGGCGCCGATGCCGTCTTCGCCGCGCGGCGCGAGCGCCTCTGCGCGCTCAACCAGACGGTTCTTACGCTCACGAACTGCCTTGTGCGCCTCATCGAGCTCGGCATAGAACTCGCGGCGGTGCTTGTCGACAGTTGCCCGCGCGTCTCGGAATCTCTTCCACAGCGACTGCGAGATCGACTTGGGAAGGTGCGGACCGTTCTGCTGGTGAGACTGCCACTGGTCGAACAGCGAGCTCATCTCGGCCGAGGCCGTCTTCCACTGCACGGTCTTGGGGTCGCGCGCGGCGATCGCTTCGGCCTGCTCGACGAGCCGTGTCCGCTCGGCAATCGCGGCATCCACGGCCTCCCGAGCCTGAGCGGCCTCGGCGGCGCTCGCTTCGGTCAGCGACGCGGTGAGAGCCTCGACCCGGGCGCTCAGCGCTGCGAGGTCGCCGACAGCTGACGCTCCCGAGATCTTCCCGCTGAGGGTCGCAGCTGTCGCACGCAGGTCCGCGGCGCTGGCACCACCGCGGCGGTGGCGAACTTCCAGGAGTGTGACCTCGGAGGCGAGATCAGAGAATTTCCGCTCGTAGTAGGCCAGAGCCTCTTCAGCGGTGCCGTCAGGGTATTGACCGACGACGCGCCACTGGTCGCCTTCGCGAACCGAAACCGTGCCGTCGTCATCGACGCGGCCCCAGGGCTGTTCGACGGGGGTGGAGGACGAAGCTGTGTCTGACACGGAAGGCACCTCAATGCGGCGAAGCCGCCTGCGGGGGATGGACGCTTAAGCCTAATACGGAGCGCCTCCGCGGCCAGGCTCGGATGCGGCGGCGATGTCGTCGTGCGCGGCTAGCCTGGATCCCATGGCGAACACGGCGGGGCTCTTCTCCGGGCAAACCCCGCTGCCGGTGCGGATGAGACCCACGTCCCTCGACGAGGTCGCCGGACAGCAGCACCTGCTGCGGCCGGGTGCGCCGCTTGTCGTGCTCGCGGATCCCGATGGTGGCGCGCGAGCGGCGACATCCGTCATCCTTTGGGGTCCGCCGGGGACCGGCAAGACCACTCTCGCCCAGGCTGTCGCGCGCTCATCCGGTCGCCGCTTCGTCGAGCTGTCGGCTGTCACCGCCGGAGTCAAGGATGTGCGCGAGGTGATGCAGGACGCTCTGACGCAGCGCGACCTGTACGGAACCTCCACGATCCTCTTCCTCGACGAGATCCACCGATTCACCAAAGCGCAACAGGACGCGTTGCTGGCTGGCGTCGAGAACGGTTGGGTCGTCCTGATCGCCGCAACCACGGAGAATCCGTCGTTCTCGGTCATCTCGCCGTTGCTGTCCAGGTCGCTGCTGCTGACGCTGCAGCCGCTGACGGATGCCGATCTCGCCGAACTCATCGACCGGGCGGTGTCGGATGCGCGCGGACTTGCCGGTGCCGTGGCCCTGACCGACGAAGCACGCGCTGCACTCGTGCGGCTCGCTTCCGGTGACGCCCGCCGCGCCCTTACCGCCCTGGAGGCAGCGGCGTCCCTCGCCGAACCGGAAGCCGACGGGGCAGCCGGCACGATCACCGCCGAGCACGTCGCGCAGGCGGTGGACCGGGCGCTCCTTCGATATGACCGTCAGGGCGACGAGCACTACGACGTCATCAGCGCGTTCATCAAGTCGATCCGCGGGTCGGATCCGGATGCCGCGCTGCACTATCTTGCGCGCATGATCGAGGCGGGGGAGGACCCCCGCTTTATCGCACGTCGTCTGATCATCTCGGCCGCCGAGGACATTGGTCTCGCAGATCCGCAGGCCCTCCCGCTCGCGGTTGCGGCAGCCGACGCGGTTCAACTGATCGGCTTCCCCGAGGGACGTATTCCGCTTGCTGAGGCGACGGTGTACCTCGCGACCACGGCCAAATCGAACGCCGCGTATCTGGCGATCGATGCCGCGATCGCCGACGTGCGCCAGGGCGGTGGCGGCAGAGTCCCGCCGCACCTGCGGGACGCGCACTACCCGGGAGCCGCGCGGCTCGGACACGGGAAGGGTTACCGCTACCCGCATGACGATGAGCGCGGCGTGGTCGCGCAACAGTACCTTCCCGATGCGCTGCGCGACCGCAGCTACTATCGCCCGACCTCCCGTGGCGCAGAACGGGAGATTGCGGCACGGTGGAGCCGAATCCGCCGCATCCTCGGCAGGCCGGAAGAGCCCGGCTCGGGTGCCGCTTCCGGCGGGGACTGAGAGCTCTGGTAGACTAGTTCGGTTCGAAACCGAGTTTTCGGATATCCCCTCACTCGAGATCACCTTTCGGTGCGCTGCGACGTGCGAACCGAAGCGGGAGTGCGGGATACGTCCATGAGTCGCGAGAGTCGCGGCCATGTCATCGGAAGGAATCCTTCGTGCCTACGAAGTCCCAGGACCGCCGCAAGGTGCGCATGTCGCGCGCCCTCGGCGTCGCACTTACCCCCAAGGCAGCTCGCTACCTCGAGAAGCGTCCCTATGCACCGGGCGAGCACGGCCGCACCAAGCGCAAGGCCGACAGCGACTACGCCGTCCGCCTGCGCGAGAAGCAGCGTCTGCGCGAGCAGTACGGCATCCGCGAGAAGCAGCTGCGCATCGCGTTCAACGAGGCCCGCCGCAAGGACGGCCTGACCGGTGAGAACCTCGTCGAGCAGCTCGAGATGCGCCTGGACGCGCTGGTTCTTCGTGCCGGCTTCGCCCGCACGACCGCGCAGGCTCGTCAGCTCGTGGTGCACCGCCACATCCTCGTCGACGGCAAGACCGTGGACCGCCCCTCGTTCCGCGTCGCACCCGGCCAGCTCATCCACGTCAAGGAGAAGAGCGAAGGCCTCGAGCCGTTCCAGGTCGCCGCGGCCGGCGGACACGCCGAGGTTCTGCCCCCGGTTCCGGGCTACCTCGAGGTCGAGCTCGACAAGCTCCACGCCCGTCTCGTGCGTCGCCCCAAGCGCGCCGAGGTGCCCGTGGTCTGTGACGTTCAGCTCGTCGTTGAGTACTACGCGGCGCGCTAAGCGGCGCGTAGTACAGCCGCGAAGCGGCCAACAACACCGTTACGCGGCGCGCTAAGCAGTCCGCAGAAGCACGTTCGCGAAGGGCGTCGGGGTGACCCGGCGCCCTTCGCCGTTCTCGCCTACGATGGGATGAGCCGCCGTCGCGGAAAGGGAGTGAGCGCATGAAAAACCTGCTGTGGTTCGCACTGGGACTTGCCGGGGGTTTCGTCGCCGCCCATTACGTCAACAAAGACCCACGGGGACACGAACTGCTCGCCGAGGTGGATGCTCGTATCTCGCAGTTCACCGACCGCATCGCGGATGCCTACCGCGAGCAGGAAGCTCGCATTGTCGGAATCGTCGAGGACGCCGTGGACTCGGCATCGTCGACGGTCGATACTGTGGCCGACGCCGTGACGGATACTGCGGGCGACGTCGCTGACGCGGCAAAAGACGCAGCCAAGAAGCTGACTGACTGATCTCCATGCGTGTTCGCATCGCCCCGCGCGGGCGGTGCAGTTCACCTGTGCAAAGGAAACCCGATGAAGACCGCTGAGATCGCGCAGCGCTACCTCGACTACTTCGAGAAGAACGATCACGTCATCGTCCCGAGTGCGTCGCTTGTCACCGACGACCCGTCGCTGCTGTTCACCGTCGCGGGCATGGTGCCGTTCATTCCGTACCTGACGGGCGTCGTTCCCGCACCGTATCCGCGCGCCGCTGACGTGCAGAAGTGCATTCGCACCAACGACATCGAAGAGGTCGGCAAGACCGCACGCCACGGCACGTTCTTCCAGATGCTCGGCAACTGGTCGTTCGGCGACTACTTCAAGGCAGGCGCCATCGAATATGCCTGGGAGTTGCTGACCTCGCCCGAGTCGGCCGGTGGTCTCGGCTTTGCCGAGCGGGACCTGTGGGTCACCGTGTACGAGGACGATGACGAAGCAGCCGGCCTCTGGAAGCGGATCGCAGGACTCCCTGAGGAGCGCATCCAGCGATTCGGCAAGGAAGACAACTATTGGTCGACCGGTCAGCCTGGCCCTGCGGGTCCCTGCTCGGAGATCTACTTCGACCGCGGACCGGCCTACGGTCCCGACGGGGGCCCGGCAGTCGATGACAGCCGTTTCACCGAGATCTGGAACCTCGTGTTCATGCAGTACGCGATCACGAACGTTCGGTCCAAGGTCGACTTCGATGTGGTGGGGGATCTCCCGCAGAAGAACATCGACACCGGCATGGGCCTGGAGCGCGTCGCGTTCATCAAACAGGGCGTCGACAACATGTACGAGACCGACCAGGTGCGTCCTGTGCTCGATCTCGCCGTCGCGCTGTCGGGCCGCACCTACGGTGCAGTCCACGAGGATGACGTGCGATTCCGCGTCGTCGCGGATCACGTGCGGTCTTCGCTGATGCTGCTCTCGGACGGTGTCCGCCCTTCGAACGAGGGCCGTGGTTATATCCTTCGCCGCCTCATGCGGCGCACGATCCGTGCGATGCGACTGCTCGGCGTCGACGCGCCGACGTTCCGCGAACTGTTCGCGGCGTCACGGGATGCCATGGCCCCCGCGTATCCGACTCTCGCCACCGAGTACGACCGGCTCGAGTCCGCAGCCGTCGCCGAGGAAGAGACGTTCCTGCGCACGCTTGCAGCGGGCTCGACGATTCTGGATCTCGCCGTAGCCGAGACCAAGAGCGCGGGTAAGGCCGAGATCCCGGGCTCCGAGGCTTTCCTGTTGCACGACACCTACGGCTTTCCGATCGACTTGACCCTCGAGATCGCCGAAGAGGCAGGCCTCTCGGTGGATCGGGCCGCTTTCGATTCGCTCATGCAGGAGCAGCGCCAGCGGGCGAAGGCCGACGCGAAGTCCCGCAAGCGCGCTATCGCCGATCATTCCGTGTACCGCGAGTTCCGCGCCCTCGGCGAGACGACGTTCACGGGATACACGGATCTTGAAACCGAGTCCCGCATCCTGGGCGTGCTCGTGGATGGGGTCTCGGTCGATCGCGCGACCACCGGTCAGGTAGCCGAGGTCATCGTCGCCGAGACCGCGCTGTACGCCGAGTCGGGCGGTCAGGTCGCCGACAAGGGCATCATCGTCGGTCCGGGCTATCAGCTCGACGTCATCGATGTGCAGAAGCCGGTACCGGGCCTGGTGAGTCACACCGTGGAGGTGACCAGCGGAGAAGTAGCTGTGGGCCTTGCCGCGACGACGATCGTGGATGCCGCCAATCGTCGTGCGGCAGCACAGGCGCACTCGGCGACACACCTCGTCCATGCCGCCCTCCGCGACACGCTCGGCTCGTCTGCCACGCAGTCGGGATCGCTGAACCGCGCGGGCTACCTGCGTTTCGACTTCGCGTGGACACAGGCCCTGTCGCCCGAGACCAAATCCGAGATCGAGGAGATCGCGAACAACGCCGTGCGGGACAACCTCCAGGTGACCACCCGCGTACTTGCCCTCGACGAAGCCAAAGAGCTCGGAGCAATGGCTTTGTTCGGAGAGAAGTACGGCGACACCGTGCGGATGGTCGACATCGGAGGTCCGTGGTCTCGTGAGCTGTGCGGTGGCACCCACGTCGCGACCAGCTCCGAGGTGGGCCTCATCAACCTGATCGGCGAGTCATCGGTCGGCGCTGCCAATCGCCGCGTCGAGGCGCTCGTCGGGGCGGACGCCTTCCGTGAGCTCGCTGCCGAACGGGCGATCGTCTCACAGCTGACCTCGTCGCTGAAGACTCCCCGGGATCAGCTGCCGGCGCGCATCGCTGAGCTGACCGCGAACCTCAAGGCAGCCGAGAAGAAGATCGCGTCGCTGCAGGCGAAGGCTCTGAGTGAGCAGGTTCCGGATCTCGTTGCCGGAGCTCGTCGTGTGGGTGCTCTGTCCGTGGTCGCTGCTAACCTCGGACGCGCGGGCTCGGCTGACGACGTACGTGCCGTCGCACTGAAGGTTCGTGAGCGACTCGGTTCCGACGCTGCGGTGGTGGCTCTCGGAGGCGAGGTCGACGACCGACCGGTCGTCATCGTTGCGACGACGGAAGCGGCTCGCTCGCTCGGGGTGAAGGCAGGTCCCCTCGCGAAAGCTGCGGCGACAACACTTGGCGGCGGTGGCGGGGGACGCGATGATCTTGCCCAGGGCGGTGGTAGCGACGTGAGCGCGCTGGCGCGGGCCCTTGATGATGTCGTGGCGGGGCTGCCCCGACCGTGAGCGGATTTCGCCGCGGCATCCGTCTCGCCGTCGACGTCGGCAAGGCCCGCGTGGGGGTCGCCCAGTGCGATCCGGACGGGATGCTCGCGACGCCGACTGAGACGGTTGCGCGCGGCGACGGCACGATCGGCCGCCTGATAGACCTCGTGCGCGAGGTCAGTCCGCTCGAAGTCATCGTGGGGCTACCGATCAATCTCCGCGGAGAGCGCACAGCCTCAACCGAGGATGCAGAGTCCTTCGCCCACGAGCTGAGAGAGCGAATCGGCGTTCCGATCCGGATGCTGGATGAGCGCCTCAGCACGGTCTCGGCGCACAGCGCACTACGCGCGTCCGGCAGAAACACCCGATCTTCTCGTACGATTGTGGATCAGGTTGCCGCCGTCGTGCTCTTGCAGCAGGCGTTGGACATCGAGAAGAGCACCGGCCGCCCACCGGGTGCGCTACTACCCCCCGCCGAGGAGCCCGCCTGACATGCCCGACGATTCGTCACCGTTCGACGATCCGTTCGCCGATCTTTTCGGGAAGCTCCCGGACGGCCGTTCGCGACCCACCGCAGGCGCAGCCTCATCGTCAGAACCGTCATCTTCCGCGAACACCGAAGGCGACCCCGCTGACACCGCGGCGGAAGACCACGCACAGGACCAGGGCAGCGGTCAGCCGACGTCGCCCTCGCAGGGCGAAAAGCCAGCATCGGTACCCGATTCCGAGGGATTACCCACGCAACCTCCGCCGTCGCGACGCGCAGCCCGCGAAGCGCGCGCCTCGGCCGCGAGCGGCAGCTCCGGGTCGGTTTCTCAGCTCCCCGCGCAGCCGAGGAGCGCGACCGGCTCTGGCTCGAATAGCGACGATGTGCCACCTGAGCTCTTCTGGGCCGCGGTCGCAGCTCCGCCAGCCTCAACCCAGACTCTCACCTCGACCTCGACATCCGTCCCTCGTGCGGATCGTTCCGCGCCGGCCTCGGCCGGCACCCTCGATGACCTCTTCACGGGAGAGCGCACCACGGATGACATCGGCATGACCCCTCCGCCCGCAGAACGCCGTCGCCGCCGTCGCGGTGGATGGATCGCCCTCATCATCGTGCTCGTGCTCTTCGGCGGTGCTGCGGCCGGTGGTTGGTGGGTGTGGTCGAACTACGAGGACAAGATCCGCGAGGTGTTGGGCTGGGAGGAGCCGCAGGAGTACGAGGAGGGGATGGCCACCGGTGAGGCGTTCCTCACGATCGTCTCGGGCGATACCGGCGCCTCGATCTCACCGAAGCTCTACGAGGCCGGGGTAACGAAGACGCCTGACGCGTTCTATGACTACCTCGTCGCCGAAGACTTGAATCCGCCGTTTGTACCCGGGGTGTTCCGTCTGCAGCAGCAGATGACCTCAGCTGCCGCACTCGAGGCGATTCTCGACCCGGCCAACAGGATGGAGAACACTGCGCAGCTACGCGAGGGACTCACGGTCGACCAGTCGATCCAGATCCTCTCGGAGAGCCTGGCGATTCCGCTTGAAGACTTCCAAGCCGCAGTGGCCGACCCCAGTGTCTTCGGCGTTCCCGTCAACGAGGCTGTCGTTGCCGCGGGCGGGCAGCCGCTGGAGGGCTGGCTCTTCCCGGCTACCTACACGTTCGACCCGGGCGTGACAGCGCAGCAGGTGATTCAGACCCTCGTCGACCGCGCGGTCCAGTCCTTGGATACCGCAGGCGTGCCTGTCGATGATCGGGAGCGCATCCTCACAATCGCCTCGATCATCCAGCGCGAAGCCCGTTTTGAAGCCGACTTCTACAAGGTCTCGCGCGTCATCCAGAACCGGCTCGATCAGGGCATGAAGCTGCAGATGGACTCGACTGCCCAGTACGGCTACGGCGAACTGCACGATGGGACCGTGAGTTCTTCCGGCGAGGCTCTGACCGACGACAATCCGTGGAACACCTACGTCATCGACGGGCTACCGGTTGGCCCCATCGCCAACCCCGGAGACCTCGCGATCGACGCGGCCATGCACCCCGAGGATGGCCCCTGGCTGTACTTCGTCACGGTGAACCTCAATACCGGTGAGACGGTCTTCACGACCAACTACGATGACCACCTCGCCGCCGTCGAGCAGTGGCGCCAGTGGTGCACGGATAACCCCGACGCCGGATGTTGAGGTGACGGATCGTCCTCCGCGTCTGGAGGTTTGGGGCGACCCGATCGAGCACAGCCGGTCGCCCCAGTTACACGCCGCCGCGTACCGCGTACTCGACCTGGACTGGTCCTACGGATGCCGCCGGGTCACGGCGGTGGGGTTCGCCACAGAACTGGCCTCGCTCGACGACACCTTTCGAGGCTTATCGGTCACCTACCCGCTGAAGGAAGCAGCTTTCGCGGCATCCGTGACCCGCGACGCGCGCGCGGAGCTCACGGGAGCAGTAAACACGCTGCTGTTGACCGGCGCTGGGCCCTCCGGCTTCAACACTGACGTCGGCGGAATAGTCAGTGCCCTCGCTGACTGCGGGATCGCCGAGCTGCGCCACGTCCGGATCGTCGGGGCAGGCGCCACAGCGACATCCGCGCTCGTGGCTGTCGCCGAGCTCGGTGCGGACCAGATCGAGGTTGCAGCGCGCCGGCCCGAAGCTGTCGCCGCGCTCAGCGAGATCGGCGAACGGCTGGGCCTGTCCGTTCACGGGGTCCCGCTCACGCGACCAGAGCCCGTACCGGTCGATCTGACGATTGCGGCACTGCCGGGCGGTGCGGTGGTGCCCGAGGCCGACGCCGACGCGCTTGCCTCCGGCGGCGGGCCGTTGTTCGACGTGGTCTATGGGCAGGGGATGACATCACTTCAGGCAGCCTGGTTGCGCGCCGGCCGTGACATCTATACGGGCGAAGCGATGCTGCTGCACCAGGCGGTACTGCAGGTGCGGATCTTCGTCGGAGGAGATCCAGCGGTTCCGCTTCGCGACGAGTCGGCTGTCGTCGGCGCGATGCGCGCGAGCCTCGTGGGAGACTAGACCAATGCTCCGCGTGCTCACGGCCGGCGAATCGCACGGCCCCGAACTGGTTGCCGTCATGGAGGGTCTTCCCTCCGGTGTGCCCGTTTCCCGTTCAGAGATCCAGGCCGACCTTGCTCGTCGCAAGCTGGGATACGGGCGCGGATCCCGCATGAAGTTCGAAGAAGACGAACTCACGATCTCCAGCGGCGTCGTGCACGGCCTGAGCCTGGGCAGCCCGATCGCGCTGCGTATCGCCAACACCGAGTGGCCCAAGTGGGTCGAGGTCATGAGCGCTGAGCCCGTCGAACTGACCGAGAGGTCGCGCGGTCGGGGAGCAGCACTGACCCGTCCTCGCCCCGGCCACGCCGACCTGGTCGGGATGCAGAAGTACGGCTTCGATGAGGCACGGCCCATCTTGGAGCGCGCAAGCGCCCGCGAGACTGCTGCTCGGGTCGCGCTCGGAGCCATCGCCCGCGCGTTCCTGGCAGAGCTCGGCATCCGTCTTGTCTCTCACACGGTGGGTATCGGCCCGGTCGAAGCTCCCCGGGACGCTCCGCTGCCCACGCCGGATGACGTGGAGGCACTGGATGCCGACCTGATGCGCTGCTTCGATCCGGAGACCTCAGCGCGGATGGTTGCCGAAGTCGATGACGCACGGAAAGCCGGCGACACCCTCGGCGGTGTCGTCGAGGTGCTCGCGTTCGGGCTCCCCCCGGGGCTCGGCAGCCACGTGCACTGGGATCGCCGGCTCGACGGCAAGCTAGCGCAAGCGCTCATGAGCATTCAGGCGATCAAGGGCGTCGAGGTCGGCGATGGATTCCTGACCACGCGGCGGCGGGGCTCGGAAGCCCACGACGAACTGTTCGCCACCGACGGCGGCATCGCCCGGGCCACCGATCGCGCCGGAGGCACCGAAGGCGGCATGTCTACCGGCACGGTGCTTCGGGTCCGGGCCGGCATGAAGCCGATTGCCACGGTTCCGCACGCGCTTCGGACTGTGGACGTCGCCTCCGGCGAGACCGCCAGCGCGCACCACCAGCGTTCGGACGTGTGCGCGGTCCCGGCAGCCGGCGTGGTCGCTGAAGCCATGACGGCCCTCGTGCTCGCTGATGTCGTGCTTGAGAAGTTCGGCGGCGACAGTGTCGCTGAGACACGACGCAACCTGCAGTCCTACCTCGACGCGATTCCTGGAACGCTGCGAACGAGCGCGGAAAGCGACGACTCGCTGCTGGATGCCGCGGTTCTCACCGGCGATGGCTCCCACTAGCCCGCTCGTTCTGGTCGGCCCCATGGGGGCGGGAAAGACGAGCATCGGCCGTCGCGTTGCCAAAGCGTTGGGCATCAGGTTCATCGACACGGATGCCGTGATCCAGCGCGAGCATGGGCCGATTGAGCAGATCTTCGAAACCCACGGCGAGTCGACGTTCCGTGCCTGGGAGCGTGAGGCAATCCAGAACGCCCTTGGGTGGGGCGGTGTTGTCGTGTCGCTCGGCGGCGGTGCAGTGTTGAATGCCGACACTCGTGCGGATCTGGCGACATGCGATGTCGTGATGCTCACTGTCGACCCTCGCGTCGTGGCGGGGCGGATTCAGGGAACCGCGCGCCCGCTCCTGACCGGTGAGGACCCCATGGAGCGGTGGCGGCGCATCTGGCAGGAGCGTCGTCCCCTGTATGAGAGCGTCGCCGACATCACGATCGACACCTCGACCGGCCCCCTGCAGCACGTTGTGGACGAGATCGTCGCTTGGGCACGCCCGCGTGCAGCGTCATCCGAACCATGCGACACCGCGAAGGAACAGTCATGACCCCTCCGACGACGATCGCCGTCACCGGCGACAACCCCTACGACATCACGATCGGGCGCGGCATCCTGGATTCGGTTGCGCAGGCCCTCCCGGCAGCCGCCCAGCGGGTACTCATCGTGCACCCGCCGACACTGTCAGCACAGGCCGAGGAACTCCGAGGACGCCTTCAAGGGGAGCGACAGGTGCTTCTCGCCGAGGTGCCCGACGCCGAGGCCGGCAAGCGCGTCGAGGTAGCCGCGTTCTGCTGGCAGGTGATGGGGCAGGCGAACTTCACTCGCACCGATGCCGTCGTCGGCTTCGGCGGGGGAGCGGTCACTGATCTCGCGGGCTTCGTCGCGGCGACCTGGCTGCGCGGGGTGGCCGTGGTCCAGATCCCGACGACGGTACTCGGCATGGTCGACGCGGCGGTCGGCGGAAAGACCGGCATCAACACGGCCGAAGGAAAGAACCTGGTGGGCGCCTTCTGGCCACCGACCGCCGTCGTCTGCGACCTCGACCTCCTCGAAACGCTCTCCCGCAACGAGACCGTCGCGGGATTCGCCGAAGTCGTGAAGGCCGGCTTCATCTGGCATCCGGAGATCCTCGAGCTGATCGAGCAGGACCCGGATGCCGCCACAGATCCGGCATCCGCATCGTTCCGACGGTGTATCGAGCTGGCGATCGGGATGAAGGCGCGAGTGGTCTCCGAGGACCTGCGCGAGGCCGGCCTTCGCGAGGTCCTCAACTACGGTCACACCCTCGGTCACGCCATCGAGCACACCGAGCGGTATCAGTGGCGCCACGGGGCCGCGATCTCGATCGGCATGGTGTTCGCCGCTGAACTCTCTCGGCTTGCCGGGCGCCTTTCCGACGATGCCGCCCAGCGACACCGCGACATCCTGACCTCGCTCGGTCTGCCCACCACCTATCGAGCGGGCGCATGGCAGCAGCTGCTCTCGACGATGCAACGCGACAAGAAGACGCGGGGGAGCATGTTGCGCTTCATCGTCCTCGACGACATCGCCCGCCCCACCGTGCTGCAGGCCCCCGACGAATCCCTGTTGTTCGCCGCCTATCAGGAGGTCGCCGAGTAGTGCGCGACCTGCCGCGTCCGGCAGCGCAATACGAAGTACGTCGAGTCCAGCTGCACGAATGGGCAGACGTGCGCGACCTGCGTATCCGTGCGACCGGCGACCCGGACGCGGCGCTGGCATTCCTCACCACCCAAGACGAAGAACTCGCCCGAGAAGACTCCTTCTGGCGGGAGCGAACGGCAGGCGGTGCCCTCGGCGAGAATGCTGCACAGTTCGTAGCCATCGCTGCCGGTGAGCGCTGGATCGGCACCGCGACCGTGCTGCTGCGTGCCTCCGGCGACATCGACCACCTCGGCCGCGCCCTCACGGCGCCGCGCGCAGATGTGGTCGGCGTGTACATCGACCCCGGACTCCGCGGGCGGGGACTGCTCGGCGATCTCATTGACGCCGCGTCAGCATGGGCCGCAGAACGCGGGCATGACGCTCTGACACTGGATGTCCACCGTGACAATCTGCGCGCACAGCGTGCTTATGCGCGGATCGGATTCACACCGACCGGCGTCACGCTCGTGAGCTCGATCGGGCGCGAGCTCGAAATGCGCCGGGCAATAGAGTGACACCGTGACGTCAACTCCGCGCCGGCTCCTGCTGCTCAACGGACCGAATCTGAATCTGCTCGGGACCCGCGAGCCCGACGTGTACGGACGAGAGACACTCGCGGATGTCGAAGCTCTCGTCTCGCGGACGGCCGCCGCATCCGGCTTCGAGGTGCGTGCACTGCAGTCGAACCACGAGGGCGTGCTCATCGACGCCATCCACGCAGCTCGAGAGGATTGCGCCGGAATCGTGATCAATCCCGGCGGGTTGACTCATACGTCGGTGTCGCTACGTGACGCTCTCTCGGGCGTCGCGCTGCCGGTCGCCGAGGTCCACATCTCGGACGTGTACGCACGCGAGGAATTCCGTCACTATTCGTACATCCGCGACATCGCCGCCGTCCACGTGGTGGGCGAAGGTGTGACCGGCTACGCACGTGCGACCGATCTGCTGATCGACATCATCGCCGGCCACGCCGACGGCTGACGGACGAATAATGAGTAGACTCATTTCTGAGGCTACTCATTATGACCGCAGAACAAGGCCGCCGAGAACGCAGCAAGCTCCAGAAGCGTGCGCGCATCTTCACCGCCGCACGTACCCTATTTGCGGAGCACGGTTACGCCGAGGTGACGACCCAGCAGATAGCCGAACATGCTGACGTCGCCGCGGGAACTGTCTTTCGGTACGCGGCGACGAAGGCGGAGTTGCTGCTGATGGTGTTCAACGCGGACTTTCGAGCCTGCGTCGAGCGCGGTCTGGCCGAGGCCGCCGGCGTCTGGCCCCCGACGGCCGCGATCTGGACTGCGCTGGCGCCCACGCTTGCGGCGGCTGCCGCTCGCCCTGCCGACACTGCTGCGTATCAGCGCGAGCTCATGTTCGGCGGGGAGGCGGATCCGCATCGCGCCGAGGGACTCGCCATCGTCGCCGACCTCGAGGGGGGAATCGCCCGTCTGCTCGCGGGGGAGACCCCTCCCGATGACGCGTATAGCGCTGCGCGCGCCGTGTTCGCCTGCGCGCATGTCGTTCTTGTGCGCGCGAGCACCGGCGGTGACCTCCTCGCCGCGCAGCTGCAGATACAGATCGAGCAGATCGTCGCCGGCTGGGACCGGCGCACCATCCGCGCAGCCGATGTGCCGCGCACAGCCGAGCGGGCGATCCCCGCTGGAGAGAAGGAATCATGACCGACATCACCACTGTCGCCGTCCTGGGCACAGGCGTCCTCGGTTCGCAGATCGCGTTCCAGACCGCGTACAGCGGATTCGCCGTGACCGCTTATGACATCAGCGATGACGCGCTAGCCGCGGCACGGGAACGCTTCGCCCACCTCGCCGCCACGTACCGCGCCGAGGTTCCCGGTGCTGCCGAGGACGGTAAAGCCGACCTCGCGCTGATGCGTCTGACGCTCTCCACCGACCTTGACGCCGCAGCCCAAGCCGACCTCGTCATCGAGGCCGTACCCGAGGTACTGGACCTCAAGCGTGACGTGTACACCAGGCTCGGCGAGCTGGCGCCGGCGAAAACGATCTTCGCGACCAACTCGTCGACACTGCTGCCCTCCGACATGGTCGAGTTCACCGGACGGCCGGATCGCTTCCTTGCGCTGCACTTCGCGAACAGAGTGTGGAAATTCAATACGGCCGAGGTGATGGGCACGACGCAGACCGATCCCGCCGTCTTCGCCACCGTCGAGGAATTCGCCACCGAGATCGGCATGGTGCCCATCGCGATTCACAAGGAGAAGGCCGGCTACGTTCTCAACACTCTTCTCGTCCCGCTGCTGAACGCAGGTATGGGCCTCGCCGCCGGCGGCTACGCCTCGGTCGAGGACATCGACAAGACGTGGCGCATCGCGACCGGTGCACCCCTGGGACCGCTGCAGATTCTCGATGTGATCGGACTCACCACGCCGTACAACATCTTGACGCACAGCTCGACGGGAGACGAGAAGCTCGCCACATGGCTGAAAGAGACCTACATCGATCAAGGCAAGCTCGGCGTTGCCACCGGCGAGGGCTTCTACAAGTACGCGTGAACCGGATGCGGCAGGTATGCGGTCCGGCATTTCGCCGGCCGCGTACCGCTGCCTCCTCCATGGGCGACGGTGCGTGCCGGCCGATCCCGTAGAATCGTGCGTCGGACCTGCCTCGACGAGTTCAGTGTCCCTCGGAAACCCAAGAACGGAACCTCCTCCCATGGCATCCACCGCAGACATCAAGAACGGCGTCGTCCTCAACATCGATGGACAGCTCTGGAGCGTCGTGGAGTTCCAGCACGTCAAGCCGGGCAAGGGCGGCGCATTCGTGCGCACCAAGCTCAAGAACGTCCTGACCGGCAAGGTCGTCGACAAGACCTTCAACGCCGGCGCCAAGATCGAGATCGAGAACGTCGACCGCCGCGACTACACCTACCTGTACAACGACGGCGACAGCTTCGTGTTCATGGACCAGACCGACTACGACCAGATCAACGTGCCCGCCGCCACCGTCG
The DNA here is from genome assembly GCF_020781975.1 of Microbacterium schleiferi. Classification (GTDB taxonomy): domain Bacteria; phylum Actinomycetota; class Actinomycetes; order Actinomycetales; family Microbacteriaceae; genus Microbacterium. Next base: position 53,244 of record NZ_JAJGNI010000008.1, on the reverse strand, counting down.
GCGACGCGGCGAACTTCATGCTCGAGAACCAGCAGGTCACCATCGCGATGAACAACGGCACCGCGCTCTACCTCGACCTGCCGGCATCCGTTGTGCTCGAGATCACCTACACCGAGCCGGGTCTGCAGGGCGACCGCTCGTCGGCCGGCACAAAGCCTGCAACCGTCGAGACGGGCTACGAGATCCAGGTCCCGCTGTTCCTCGAGACCGGCACGAAGGTCAAGGTCGACACCCGGACGGGTGACTACCTCGGCCGCGTCAACTGACGCGACAGCACCGATGAGTGCACGTTCGAAGGCGCGCAAGCGTGCGCTGGACATCCTGTTCCAAGCTGACGTCCGCGGTGAGGATGTCGCGCTGACACTTGCCGCAGAAGCCCGTCGCGCCGCGTCCGAACCGGCGCGCGAGGCGTCGTGGCTGTACGCCCGTGAAATCGTCGACGGTGTGATCGACAATGCGCCGGCGATCGACGAGGCGATCACGGCCGCCGCGAAGGGCTGGACGCTTGTCCGAATGCCGGCCGTCGACCGCGCGTTGTTGCGCATCGGCACGTGGGAGATCGTCTACAACGACGGCGTTCCCGCCGCCGTCGCGATCGATGAGGCGGTGGAACTCGCGAAGGAGTTCTCGACCGACGACTCCGGCGCGTTCGTGCACGGTGTGCTCGGTCGTGTGGCGCGCGGGGGCGAGACTGCCACGGGAAAGCTCGACTGACCCGCCGCATTTGCACGGCGTGATCCCACTGCCGACGCGCAGGAGCCGCCTACACTCGTCTCGGGAGAGGAGCGTCCATGCGCATCACCGGACTCGGACATGCCGGCATGTTCATCGAGACCACGGGAGGTTCGATCCTGTGCGACCCGGTCATCGGGCCGTCGTTCTTCGGATCCTGGTTCCCGTTCCCTGACAACCGGGGGTTGGATTGGGAGCGTTTCGGCGCCGCTGACTTCCTCTACATCTCTCACCGGCATCGCGATCATTTCGATCCCCGGATGCTGCACCGGTACGTCCGCCGCGACATCCCCGTGCTGTTGCCGGAGTATCCGACAGATGACCTCGAACGCGACCTGATCGACCTCGGCTACACGAACATCGTCCGCACGGAAGCCGGCGTCCCGGTGACGTTCGGTGAGATGACGCTCATGATCACGCCGCTGCGCGCCCCCTCCGACGGCCCGATCGGGGACTCGTCGCTGTCGGTGGACGACGGCACCGCCAGCATCCTGAACCAGAACGACTCGCATCCGCTGGACCTCGAGAAGCTGCTCGCCTTCGGTCGCCCGGACGCGTACTTCACCCAAGTCTCCGGAGCCATCTGGTGGCCCATGGTCTACGACCTGCCGCAGGATTCGAAGCAACACTTCGCGCAGCTCAAGCGCGACGCGCAGAACAAGCGCGCGATGTACTACATCGACAAGGTCGACGCCGGGCATGTCTTCCCGATGGCGGGACCGCCGATGTTCTTGCGCGAAGAGTTGTTCCGCTACAACGGCACCGGGCTTGAGAACGATTCGATCTTCACCGATCAGGCAGAGTTCCTCGAGCACCTGCGCGCGGAGCGGCCTGACAAGGCGGGTCACCTCTTCATCCCCGGAACCCAAGTCGACATCGTGGGCTCCGACGTGACGATCACCCAGACGCTGTACACCGATGCCGAGATCGAGCGCATCTTCCACGACAAGTGGACCTACCTCGCCGAGCAGCGCGACAGTCGGCAGGACGAGGTCCGCGCCGAGGAGTCGCGGCGTGCGACAGTACTCCCGCCGCAGGAAATGCTCGCGGCGATCAAGGAATGGTGGGAGCCGCTCCTGCGGCGGGCCCGGACGATCCGCGATGGCGTCGGTGGCAACGTCCGGTTCCGCATCGGCGAACTCGATATGGTCGTCGACTTCCCCAAGGCGAAGGTTCGCGAGTACGCGGGGGAGGAGTGCATCTACTGGTACACGATTCCGGCTGACCTCGTCTCGACCAATATCGCCGACCACGAGATCGACTGGTCCAACTCGATCTTCCTCTCGATGCAGTTCTCGGTCGGTCGCAGCGGCAAATTCAACGAGTTTCTCACCACGTTCCTCAAGTGTCTGTCGCGTGACCGCATCGAGTACGTCGAGAACTGGTACGCGGAGCAGTCAGATCAGACCGAGGATGTGCAGCTCGAGGACTGGGTCGTGCAGCGCCGTTGCCCGCACCTCCGGGCCGACCTCACCAAGACCGGCAAGATCGAGGACGGCGTACTGACCTGTTCCCTGCACGACTGGAAGTGGGATCTTGCCAGCGGCAAGTGTCTCACCACGACGGGGCATCCCATCCGGTCACAGCGGATCATCGAGACGGCTGACGCGCCTGCGATTCCCTGACGAGCGCTTCCGGTAGGCTCGGACTACAGCAACCTTTAACACCGTCCTGTGAGGCGGAGAAGGGAGCGACGATGAGCACCCGCGCAGTCATGCAGGATGCCGACATCTCACGCGCTCTGACGAGAATCTCTCACGAGATCATCGAATCCAATCGCGGTGCCGGCGAGCTCGTCCTCCTCGGCATCCCGACCCGCGGCGTGCCGCTGGCAGAGCGCATCGCTGCGCTGATCAGCGGCTTCACCGGCCAAGCGGTGCCCGTCGGCTCACTCGACGTCACGATGTACCGCGACGACCTGCACCGCAATCCGACGCGGACGCCCCACCCCACACGCATCCCGGACTCGGGCATCGACGGGAAGACCGTCGTGCTCGTCGACGACGTGCTCTTTTCGGGGCGGAGCATCCGCGCAGCGCTCGATGCCCTGCAAGACATCGGCAGGCCAGCAGCAGTGCGCCTCGCGATCCTCGTGGACCGCGGACACCGCGAGCTGCCGATCCGGCCGGACTTCGTGGGCAAAAACCTGCCGAGCTCCAGATCGGAGCACGTGGCGGTCCGCCTTCGCGAGATCGACGGCGAGGACGAGGTGAGCATCCGATCATGAGACACCTGCTCGACACAGCGACCCTCAGCCGGGCCGACGCGCTTCGTATCCTCGACACCGCCGAAGACATGTCGGACACGCAACGCCGAGAGGTCAAGAAGCTGCCGACCCTGCGCGGCAAGACCGTCGTGAACCTCTTCTTCGAGGACTCGACTCGCACTCGCATATCCTTCGAGGCGGCTGCCAAGCGCCTGTCAGCCGATGTCATCAACTTCGCAGCCAAGGGCTCGTCGGTCTCGAAAGGCGAGTCCCTGCAGGACACCGCACAGACGCTCCAAGCGATGGGCGCGGATGCCGTCGTCATCCGCCACGGAGCATCCGGCGCGCCGCACACCCTCGCCACGAGCGGCTGGATCAGTGCGGGCGTCGTGAACGCCGGCGACGGAACCCACGAGCATCCCACGCAGGCGCTGCTCGACGCGTTTACGATGCGCAAGCGTCTCTACGGCGATGACAGTCGTGGCCGGGATCTCGCCGGCACCCGGGTCGCGATCGTGGGCGATGTGCTCCATTCCCGCGTGGCGCGCTCGAACATGTGGCTGCTGCACACGCTGGGAGCGCACGTTACCCTCGTCGCTCCGCCGACGCTCGTGCCGCAGGATGTATCGGCCTGGCCCGCTCACGTCATCTACGACCTCGACGAAGCTATAGCAGCAGCTCCCGACGTGCTGATGCTGCTGCGCATCCAGCTGGAGCGCATGAACGCAGCGCATTTCCCGAGCGAGCGGGAGTACGCGAGGCGCTGGGGCTTTGACGCACGGCGGCTCGCGGCCCTCGGCGCCGATAGCATTGTGATGCACCCGGGCCCCATGAATCGTGGGCTCGAAATCTCCGCCGAAGCCGCCGACTCGGCTCAATCGACAGTCCTGGAACAGGTAGCCAACGGCGTGTCGGTCAGGATGGCGGTGCTCTACCTGCTGCTGGCGGGTTCGACGACAACCACAGCGACGACAACGACAGGGGAGGAACGAGCATGACCGAGGTCCTCCTGGTTCGCGGCGCCGAGCTCGTGGACGGCACCCGCACAGATCTGCTCGTGCAAGACGGCATGATCGTCGAGACAGGCTCCGCGTTGGACAAGCCCGGCGCGCGCGTGATCGACGCGTCGGGCCTCATCGCACTTCCCGGACTGGTCGACCTTCACGTGCACTTCCGCGAGCCGGGCTTCGAGGCATCCGAAACGATCTTCACCGGTTCGCGCGCAGCAGCTGCCGGAGGCTTCACCACGGTCTTCACGATGCCCAACACGTCCCCGGTTGCCGACACCGCCGGAGTTGTCGAACAGGAGCTGGCACTCGGCGAGGCCGCCGGCTACGTCACCGTCCAGCCCATCGGGGCCGTCACCGTCGGCCAGAAGGGAGAGCGGCTCGCGGAGCTCGGCGCCATGGCTACCTCCCGGGCCCGGGTCCGTGTGTTCAGCGACGACGGGTTCTGCGTCTGGGATCCCGTGATCATGAGGCGCGCCCTCGAGTACGTCAAGGCATTCGGCGGCGTCATCGCCCAGCACGCGCAAGACCCGCGCTTGACCGAAGGCGCGCAGATGAACGAGGGTGTGGTCTCGGCCGAACTCGGCCTGGCGGGATGGCCGGCTGTCGCCGAGGAGGCCATCATCGCCCGGGACGTGCTGCTGGCAGAGCACGTCGGGTCGCGCCTGCACGTCTGTCACCTCTCGACGGCGGGGTCTGTCGACATCATCCGCTGGGCCAAGAAACGCGGAATCGATGTCACTGCCGAGGTGACCCCGCACCACCTGCTGCTCACCGAGGATCGCGTTCGCGGCTATGACGCGCGGTTCAAGGTCAACCCGCCCCTTCGCACCGCCGAGGATGTCGAAGCCGTGCGCGAAGGCCTTGCCGACGGAACGATCGACATCGTGGCAACCGACCATGCGCCGCACCCGAGCGAGACAAAGGCGTGTGAATGGCAGGCGGCATCCCACGGGATGGTCGGTCTGGAAAGCGCCCTCCGTGTCGTGCACAGGACGATGGTCGACACCGGTCGGATGACGTGGACGGATGTCGCGCGCGCGATGTCGGCAGCGCCGGCGCGGATCGGGAGCCTCAGCGGGCACGGCACTCCCGTGGCGGCGGGCAACCCGGCATCGTTCACGCTCTACGACCCGGCGCCGAAAACCACCTTCTCGGTCGATGATCTTCGCGGGCGCAGCCGTAACTCGCCCTACCTCGGCGAAGAACTGCCTGGCGAGATCCGCTGGACGATCAACCGGGGCACCGTGACCGTGGCTGACGGAGCTCTTCTCGAGACGCCGGGGGTGGTGTCATGACCCGCGAGGCCGCCGTCCTCGTGATGGTCGCGGTGGCCGTGGTGCTGCTGGGACTCGCCGCCTGGGGCTGGGTGCGACGTGCCCGTCGCGATCGGACCCCCCTCATCCAGCCAGCCGAGCTGAACGCTGCGGACGTACCCCGCGAGACGATAGACGCGCTCTACGTCGCGACCACGGTCCACGATGCTCCGCTGGAACGGATCGCTGCCCCGGGCCTCGGTTTCCGATCACCGGTGACTGTCACCGTGACGGATGCCGCTGTCGCGCTGGACCTGACCAACCAGCCGCGAATCACCATCCCGGCTGACAGGATCACCGCCGTCACACAGGCCACCCTCACGATCGATCGTGTCGTCGAGAAGGACGGCCTCGTGCGTCTGAGCTGGCTCGCCGACACCGGCGTGGTCGTCGACACCTACCTTCGCCCCCGCGACACCTCGGCCAGACAGCTGGCCGACGCCCTCGCGCCGCTCGCCGATGCCACCGACCCCTCCACCGCAACCGGAGATTCCGAATGAGCTTGTTCACCACCGATCCCGCCGTGCTCGTCCTCGAGGACGGAACCCGATTCCGTGGGCGCGCCTATGGGGCGCGCGGCGTGACTCTGGGCGAGGTCGTCTTCGCGACCGGCATGACCGGCTACCAGGAGACCCTCACAGACCCGTCCTACGCGGGTCAGATCGTGCTGCAGACCGCGCCCCACATCGGCAATACGGGAATGAACGACGAGGACCCCGAGTCGCGCCGGATCTGGGTCGCCGGCTACATCGTCCGCGATCCCTCGCGCGTCGTGTCGAACTGGCGAGCCGATGAATCCCTCGACGAAGCACTCGAACGCGACGGCATCGTGGGGATCAGCGGAATCGATACCCGCGCGGTTACCCGTCACATCCGGTCGGTCGGGTCGATGCGCGGTGGCGTCTTCTCCGGAGACGCTGCATCCCTGGACGCCGAGGAACAGCTACGCCTGGTGCGGGAAGCGCCGCTGATGGCCGGCCAGAACCTCTCGGCATCCGTCTCGGTGACGGCCGCGGAGATCACCCCGGCGACGGGGGAGAGGCTCGGGTCTCTCGCGGTCATCGACCTCGGTATCAAGAAGGCGACGATCGAGAACCTCGCCGCCCGTGGGTTCGACGTCCACGTGCTGCCGCAGGATGCCACGATCGACGACATCCGCGCGATCGACCCGGTCGGGGTCTTCTATTCGAACGGCCCGGGTGACCCATCGGCCTCTGCGGATCACGTCTCGCTCCTGCGATCCGTGCTCGATGATCGGGTTCCGTTCTTCGGCATCTGCTTCGGCAACCAGCTGCTCGGCCGCGCCCTCGGCCTCGACACCTACAAACTGCCGTTCGGTCATCGGGGCATCAACCAGCCGGTCCTGGACAAGCAGACCGGCCGCGTCGAGATCACCGCCCACAACCACGGCTTCGCCGTCGACGCACCCTTGGATGAACCGTTCGACAGTCCCCAGGGTTACGGGCGCGTCGAGGTGAGCCACATCGGGCTCAACGACCGGGTCGTCGAGGGCCTTCGCGCCCTGGACATCCCGGCCTTCTCGGTCCAGTACCACCCCGAGGCCGCCGCCGGCCCACACGACGCCAACTACCTGTTCGACCGGTTCGCCGAGCTTGTTCGCGCGAACCTCAGCACGAAAGAAGCGAATGCCTAAGCGCGACGACATCCGCTCCGTCCTGGTCATCGGCTCCGGCCCGATCGTCATCGGCCAGGCCTGCGAGTTCGACTACTCCGGTACCCAAGCCTGCCGCGTACTCCGCGCCGAAGGCGTGCGGGTGATCCTGGTCAATTCCAACCCCGCCACGATCATGACCGACCCCGACTTCGCCGACGCGACCTACATCGAACCGATCACCCCCGAAGTCATCGAGACGATCATCGCGAAGGAGAAGCCCGACGCGATTCTGCCGACGCTCGGCGGTCAGACGGCACTCAACGCCGCCATGGCGCTGCACGACCGCGGCATCCTCGAGAAGTACGACGTCGAGCTCATCGGCGCGAAGGTGGACGCGATCCGCAAGGGTGAGGACCGCCAGGTCTTCAAGGAGCTCGTGATCGAAGCCGGCGCGGATGTCGCTGCCAGCCGCATCTGTCACACGATGGATGAAGTGCTCGCGGGTGCCGAGGAGCTCGGCTATCCGCTCGTCGTTCGGCCGTCGTTCACGATGGGGGGACTGGGGTCGGGCTTCGCGTACACCGAGGCAGACCTGCGCCGCATCGCCGGTGCCGGCCTGCACGACTCGCCGACCCACGAAGTGCTGCTCGAGGAGTCGATCCTGGGTTGGAAGGAGTACGAGCTCGAACTGATGCGCGACACCGCCGACAACACGGTGGTCGTGTGCTCGATCGAGAACGTCGACCCCGTCGGCGTCCACACCGGCGACTCGATCACCGTTGCGCCGGCGCTGACCCTCACCGACCGCGAGTACCAGCGGCTGCGCGATATCGGCATCGACATCATCCGTGCGGTCGGCGTCGACACCGGCGGCTGCAACATCCAGTTCGCCGTCGATCCCGCCAGCGGACGAATCATCGTCATCGAGATGAACCCCCGCGTGTCGCGCTCGTCGGCGCTGGCGTCGAAGGCCACCGGCTTCCCGATCGCGAAGATCGCCGCCAAGCTCGCCATCGGCTACCGGCTCGATGAGATCCCCAACGACATCACCAAGGTCACTCCGGCAAGCTTCGAGCCGACGCTCGACTACGTCGTCGTGAAGGTGCCGCGCTTCAACTTCGAGAAGTTCCCGGCCGCCGACACCACGCTCACGACAACCATGAAGTCCGTCGGCGAGGCCATGGCGATCGGCCGTAACTACGCGACGGCCTTGCAGAAGGCCCTTCGATCGCTCGAGAAGCGCGGCTCGAGCTTTCACTGGGGCCCAGAAGAACGCAGCGTCCAGGAGCTGCTCGAGATCGCTCGGACACCCACCGACGGTCGTATCGTCGTCCTCCAGCAGGCCCTCCGCAAGGGCGCGACCGTTGAGCAGGCGTTCGAGGCGACAGCGATGGACCCCTGGTTCCTCGATCAGATCGTGCTCATCAACGAGGTCGCGGCATTCATCGCCGCAGCGGGGGAGTTGGATGCCGAAACACTGCGGATCGCCAAGGAGCACGGCTTCAGCGACGCGCAGATCGCTGAGTTGCGGGGGATCACCGAAACCGAAGCGCGCGGCATCCGCCACGGTCTCGATATCCGGCCCGTATACAAGACGGTCGACACCTGCGCCGGCGAGTTCCCCGCGCTCACCCCGTACCACTACTCCAGCTATGACGCTGAGACCGAGGTCACGCCGTCGGAGCGCACCAAGGTCGTGATCATCGGCTCGGGACCGAACCGTATCGGTCAGGGCGTCGAGTTCGACTACTCGTGCGTGCACGCCTCGTTCGCCCTCAGCGACGCGGGCTTCGAGACGATCATGGTCAACTGCAACCCCGAGACGGTGTCGACCGACTACGACACCTCCGACCGGCTCTACTTCGAACCGCTCACGCTCGAAGACGTTCTGGAGGTGCTGCACGCCGAGGCGCGTTCGGGCACGATCCTCGGCGTCATCTGCCAGCTCGGCGGGCAGACCCCGCTGGGGCTGGCCAAGGGCATCGAGGCAGCCGGCTATACGATCCTCGGCACGAGCCCCGCCGCGATCGACCTTGCAGAGGAGCGGAGCCTGTTCAGCGGCATCCTGGCTGATGCGGGTCTCGTCGCACCGCGCCACGGCACCGCCGTCGACGTCGAGGGCGCGGTTGCCGTCGCCGAAGACATCGGGTATCCCGTGCTCGTTCGTCCGAGCTTCGTTCTCGGAGGACGCGGCATGGAGATCGTGTACGACACCGCCAGCTTGCGCGACTACTTCGTGCGCATCGCCGACCAGGCCATCATCGGCCCCGGGATGCCGCTCCTGGTCGATCGGTTCCTCGACGATGCCATCGAGATCGACGTCGACGCGCTCTACGACGGCCACCAGCTCTACATCGGTGGCGTGATGGAACACCTCGAGGAGGCCGGTATCCACTCCGGCGACTCCAGCTGCACCCTGCCACCGGTCTCGCTAGGACGCACCGAGATCGATCGCGTTCGCGAAGCGACCCTCGCCATCGCGTCCGGTGTCGGCGTCCGGGGCCTCCTCAACGTCCAGTTCGCGATCAGTGCCGGTGTGCTCTACGTCATCGAGGCGAACCCCCGCGCAAGCCGCACCGTTCCCTTCGTATCGAAGGCCCTGGGCATCCCGCTCGCGAAGGCGGCCAGCCGCATCATGGCAGGCACGTCGATCGCCGATCTCATCGCCGAGGGGCTGCTGCCGGCATCCGATGGCTCTCGTGTGCCGCTGGATGCCCCGGTTGCCGTCAAGGAAGCCGTGCTGCCCTTCAAGCGCTTCCGCACCAAGGACGGTCAGATCGTCGACTCTGTCCTCGGGCCCGAGATGCGCTCTACCGGCGAGGTCATGGGCATCGACCGCGACTTTCCGACGGCTTTCGCGAAGAGCCAGGCCGCTGCATACGGCGGACTGCCGCTGTCGGGAACCGTCTTCATCTCGGTGTCGGATGCCGACAAGCGCGCGGTGATCCTCCCCGCCCACCGGCTGCAGGAGCTCGGATTCGAGCTGCTCGCCACCGAGGGCACCGCCGAGATCCTCGCCCGCAACGGGATCGCCGTCGAAGTCGTGAACAAGTACTCCGCGACGCAAGCCTCGGGTGAGACCAACGTCGTGGATCTCATCAACGAGGGACGCATCGACATCGTGGTCAACACCCCAAGCGGCGGGATGGCCCGGGCCGATGGATACGAGATCCGTGCCGCCGCTGTGGCCGGCGACAAGGCTCTGTTCACGACCATGGCGGTCCTCGGCGCCGCGGTGAGTGCCTTCCCGGTGCTTCGCGAAGGCTTCGAGGTCAAGAGCCTGCAGGACTACGCGATCGAGAGGGCTGAGCGCGCGTGAGGTCGTTCGGCGCTCGACTGTGGGACTCGCTAGGCCAGTTCGGTCCGCTGTGTGTGGGTATCGACCCGCATGCGAGCCTGTTGGAGTCGTGGGGGTTGGATGCCACCGCTGACGGAGCGCGCCGGTTCGGGCTCCGTGTGGTGGAGGCGTGCGCGGGTCGCGTGGGTGTCGTGAAGCCCCAGGTCGCGTTCTTCGAGCGCTACGGCTCGGCGGGATTCGCGGCCCTGGAGGACATCTTGGCAGCGGCCCGGAGCGCTGGGTTGATCGTGATCGCCGATGCCAAGCGCGGAGACATCGGCACGACGATGGACGGTTATGCCGCCGCGTGGCTCGAGCCCGGATCTCCGCTCGAGGCTGACGCCGTGACGCTGAGCCCGTACCTGGGTCCCGACTCGCTCTACGCCACCATCACGACGGCGATCCGCCGAGAGAAGGGCGTATTCGTTCTCGCTGCGACCAGCAATCCCGAGGGCCTTCCGGTACAGACCGCTCTCACCCGAGATGACTCGGCTCCCGGCGACGAGAGCGTCGCGGCCCGGGTGGCGCGCGAGATCGGTTCCCTCAACATCGGCCTACCCGGCGCACTCGGTTCGGCGGGGCTGGTCGTCGGAGCAACCGTCGACCGTGCAGCCTTCGGACTCCGCGACGTCATCCTCGCCGGAACGCCCATCCTGGCTCCCGGCTTCGGTGCGCAGGGGGCGCAGCCCGCCGATCTGACGCGGCTGTTCGGGTATGTGGCAACCAACGTCGTCGCGTCCGAGAGCCGAAGCATCCTCGCTGTCGGACCGGACCGCCTGGAGACGCGCATCGAGGAGCGTGCGGCCCTGTATCCGCGAACCAGCCATGACTGAGCGCCCCGCCCCTCCCGACGTCGACCGCGTCGCAGCATCGCAGCGTGCCGTCGCCGCGCGACGGGAGCGTGCCTCGCTGAAGCAGGATGTCGCCACTCGTGTGATCAGCCCCCAGGAGTTGCTCAGCCGAGCGCTTGCGGCTCCGCATTCACCGGCCGGCGCCATGCGTGTCACCGAGTTCCTCACCGCGATCCCCGCAATCGGCGTCGGAAAGCGGGACAGAATTCTCGAGCGTCTTCAGATCTCCCCGGTGAAGCGGCTCGGCGGGCTTGGCCGCCGACAGCAGCAGGCCCTGCGCGCGTTCCTCGATGACCGTGTACCCGAGCCGCGCCCACGCGCTGACCGGTCGGCGCTGGTCGTGCTCGCGGGGCCGACAGCTGTCGGCAAGGGAACGGTGGCTCAGTACATCCGCGCTCATCACCCCGAAATCCACCTGTCAGTCTCGGCGACTACTCGCCCGCCCCGCCCTGGCGAACGCGACGGCGAGCACTACTACTTCGTCGACGATGCCGAGTTCGATCGGCTCATCGCCGATGGCGAGCTTCTCGAGTGGGCTACCGTGCACAACGCGTACCGTTACGGCACCCCGCGCGCACCGATCCGCGCAGCTCTCGATCGCGGTCAAGCAGTTCTGCTCGAGATCGATCTGCAGGGCGCGCGACAGGTTCGCGCGGCCCAGCCCGACGCGACGCTGGTGTTCCTCCTTCCGCCCAGCTGGGACGAACTGGTCAACCGACTGGTCGGTCGAGGCACGGAGGACGCGGAGGAACGTTCGCGACGCCTGCGCACGGCACGGGTGGAATTGGCGGCCCAAGACGAGTTCGATTACCGCGTCGTGAACGGCGACGTCGCCGTTGCGGCGCGCGAGGTCGTAGAATTGATGAATGCGCCCGCGCGCTGAGCGCGACAGCGGCGCCACAGACCTCTCACCGACATCCGTCGCCAGCGAAGGGATTCCGCCATGGCCGGGAACAACCAGGGCATCATCGAGCCCCCCATCGACAGCCTTCTCGAGAAGGTCGACTCGAAGTACCAGCTCGTGATCTACGCAGCCAAGCGCGCGCGTCAGATCAATGACTACTACTCCGACCTGCACGAGGGGAACCTCTTCGACAACGTGGGACCGCTGGTCGACTCGACCGTCGAGGACAAGCCCCTGACCATCGCGCTCCACGAGATCAACGAAGACAAGCTTCGCCTCCGTCCGATCGACTGACGATCACCTCTTTGCGCGTCGGTGTCGTACGCCGTCGCGATACTGATCGACGTCCACCACTGACGGGAGCTCCATGACCGCGTTGCGTCTGTTCACGTCCGAATCGGTCACGGAAGGTCACCCCGACAAGATCTGCGACCAGATCTCCGACAGCATCCTCGACGCGATCCTCAGCGAGGATCCGAGCGGACGCGTCGCGGTCGAGACCCTCGTCACCACCGGACTCGTGCATGTCGCGGGTGAGGTGAGCACTTCCGCGTACGTCGAGATTCCCGCGATCGTTCGCGACGTCGTCAACCGCATCGGATACACCTCGAGCGAGACCGGCTTCGACGGCGACTCGTGCGGCGTGAGCATTTCGATCGGGGCGCAGTCCTCAGACATCGCCTCGGGGGTGAACAAGGCCTTCGAGCAGCGTGAACGCGGATCGTCCGACCCCCGCGACGAGCAGGGCGCGGGCGACCAGGGCATCATGTTCGGCTATGCGACGACCGAGACGCCGCAGCTGATGCCGATGGCCGCATGGACGGCGCACCGCATGGCTGAACGCCTCGCCGATTCCCGGCGCTCGGGTGCGCTGCCGTTCCTTCGTCCCGATGGCAAGACGCAGGTCACCCTCGGGTTCGAAGGCGCCGTCCCGCGCACCGTCGAGTCCGTGGTGCTCTCGACCCAGCACCATCCCGACATCTCGCAAGAGGACCTGCGCGCCCAGATACAGGAGGTCGTCATCGATCCGGTTCTGGAGAGCACCGGACTCGATCTCTCGGGCGTCACCTACTACATCAACCCGGCGGGCCCGTTCGTCATCGGCGGCCCGAAGGGGGATGCTGGCCTGACCGGCCGGAAGATCATCATCGACACCTATGGCGGCGCCTCGCGTCACGGCGGCGGAGCGTTCAGCGGCAAGGACCCCTCGAAGGTCGACCGCTCTGCTGCCTACGCCATGCGGTGGGTAGCGAAGAACGCGGTGGCTGCAGGACTCGCTGATCGGCTCGAAGTGCAGGTCGCCTACGCCATTGGCAAGGCAGCTCCGGTCGGCCTGTACGTCGAGACGTTCGGGACCGGCCACGTGGCCGATGAGATCATCACGACGGCGATTCTGGACGTCTTCGACCTGCGCCCGAAGGCGATCATCGACCAGCTCGATCTGCTCCGCCCGATCTATGCGCAGACCGCGGCCTACGGGCACTTCGGCCGGGAGCTTGCGGACTTCACCTGGGAGCGCACGGACCGCGTCGACGACCTGCGCTCAGCCGCCGGTCTCTGACATGACCACTCGGCGCATCGCGCGAGTGCTCCTGGATTCCCCGCTGCCACAACTGGATCGGCTCTTCGACTACGAGATTCCCGACGAGCTGGCACCTGAGGCTCGAGAGGGAGTCCGCGTGCGCGTGCCGCTTCGTGCGGCTGGCCGTATCGTTGACGGCTTCATCGTAGAGCTGGACGATGAACCCGCCGCTGACCGCCCCCTCTCGGAGCTCGAGTCAGTCATCTCTCCGGTACCCGTGCTGCCTCGGCGGCTCTACGACCTCGCACGAAAGGTCGCCGACCGGTCGGCGGGGTCGGCATCCGACATACTGCGCCTGGTCGTGCCGCGACGGATGGTGCGGGCCGAACGCTCGTGGCAGAACGCCGAACGGGCGGCCGCTCCCGAGGTTCAGGCATCCACCGCAGAATGGGCGGCAGCAGGGCTTGCAAGCTTCCCCGGTTTGGAGGAATCGCTCTCCCGAGGTGCTCGCATCGCGCTGACGGCACCGACCACTCCGGTAACGCCTGGCTCGCCCGCACCGGGGTGGGTGGGCGTTCTCGCTGCCGCGTCCGCGCAGCTGCTGGCGGCAGGACGCAGCAGCATCCTCGTCGTGCCCGACCACCGAGATCTCGACCAGCTCGAGCAGGGCCTGATCGCGCACGGACTCGGTGAGGCAGTCATCCGGACGGATGCAGCTCAAAGCGCCCCCGCCCGCTACGGCGCGTACCTGCGGGTACTCGAGCCCACGCCGTCGATCGTGATCGGCAACCGATCCGCCGTCTACGCGCCAGTCCACGCCCTCGGGCTTGTCGCTGTCTGGGACGACGGCGATCCGCTTCTGCGTGAGCCGCTCTCACCCGGCGTCCACGCGCGCGACGCCGCGCTGGTCCGGCAAGAGCAGGAACAGTTCGCGCTTATCTTCGCCGGGTTCACCCGCACCACCGACGTCCAACGTCTTGTCGATATCGGGTGGGTGGAGGAACTCCGCGCAGCCCGTCCAGCAGCTCCCCGCGTGGTGCTCACACCACTGCGCGAGGGGGAGAACGGGACCGCGCGGGTCCCCTCTGCGGCGTTCACCGCCGCGCGCGAGGCAGTTCGGAGCGGTCCGGTTCTGGTGCAGGTCGCTCGTCCCGGTTATGCGCCAGTGCTCGCCTGTGCCGACTGCCGGCATCCCGCACGCTGCCGCGCCTGCGGCGGATCGCTCCAGGCCGGAGCGCGAGGGGCGACACCCACCTGCTCCGCGTGCGGACGCCGCGCTGAGGGCTGGACCTGCGCGTCGTGCGGGGGCACACGCTTTCTGCTTATCGGCTCCGGGAGCCGCCGCACCGCCGAGGAGCTGGGTCGCGCGTTTCCCGGCGTCCGGGTCATCGTCTCGGACGCCGAGCATCAGGTCCTCGACGTGCCGGCCGCACCGGCCCTGGTCATCGCGACCCGGGGGGCAGAGCCCCGAACCGCGGGCGGATACCGCGCAGTCCTGCTCCTGGACGGCGAACGGATGCTGCTCGCCGACGATCTGCGGATCGCGGAGCACTGCCTGCGCTGGTGGTCGAACGCGGCGGCCTTGGCCGCACCGGGTGCGCCGGTGCACCTGGTCGGAGTCGCCGGGACACTCGGCCGAGCCCTGGCTACCTGGACCCAGCCGGCATTCGCGCGCGCGGAACTGGCCGAGCGCGCGGAGCTTCGCATGCCGCCCGCCGTTCGTGTCGCCGCGTTGGAGGGGGCCCGACCGGCAGTGGAGACCGCGCTGGCCGCCGTGAGGACGGACGTGCCGCGGTTGCGTGCCGGTGACATCCTCGGGCCCGTGCCGCTGCCCGCAACCGACTCACGAGATGACAACGTGCGCGCGCTCGTGCGCTGCGACTACCACGATGGACCCGACGTCGCGCGCTCCCTGCGCGCGGCTCTTGTCGCTTCAGCGCTGCGGGGACGGCGATCGCGGACACGCGGTGGCTCGCGCGCCACCCTACGCATCCGTATGGACCTGCCCGACCTGAACCTGGAGATACAGCAATGAGAATCGTGTTCGCTGGTACTCCGCAGCCCGCGGTACCGTCGCTTCTCGCCCTCGTGGACGCCGGTCACGAGGTGCCTCTCGTGATCACACGCCCCGATGCACCAATCGGCCGCCGACGCGTCCTGACTCCCTCACCGGTGGCCGCTGCCGGCCTCGAACTGGGCCTTGCAGTGCATCGCACCGCGCGCCTCGATGAGGAAGCGCTCACGGCGGTGCGAGAGGCGCAGCCCGATCTTGGCGTGATCGTGGCCTATGGCGGACTGGTCCGTGAGCCTCTGCTCTCGACGCCCCGGCACGGCTGGATCAATCTTCACTTTTCCGTGCTGCCCCGGTGGCGGGGTGCCGCTCCGGTGCAGCACGCGATCATCGCAGGAGATCCCGAGGTGGGAGCCGACGTCTTTCAGCTGACGCACGGACTCGACGAGGGCGACATTTTCGGCGAGATTCGTTTCCCTCGCCCCGCAGACGCGACAGCAGGCGATCTGCTGGCGACCCTTGCGGAGTCCGGCGCCGAGCTGCTCGCGGCGGTCGTCGGCGAGATCGCAGACGGCACCGCTCGGCCCCGCCCGCAACAAGGCGAGCCGACCTACGCACCGAAGCTCTCGATCGAGGACGGTCGCGTCGACTGGGAGCAGCCTCGGGAACAGGTCGTGTCGCGGATCTTCGGCGTCACTCCGGAGCCGGGCGCTTTCGCGACGGCTGACGGCTCACGGCTGAAGATCCTCGCCGCCGGCCCGGCCTCCGCCGACTCACCGCGCTTGCGCCCCGGACTGGCGGCATCTCACGCGAAGCAGGTGATCGTCGGAACCGCCACTCACCCGATCGCGCTGCAGCGTGTCCAGCCTGCCGGCAAGCCTGCGATGGATGCCGGAGATTGGTGGCGCGGCACCCGGCTGAGCGAGCTCCAGTTCGACACTGGCGACGCCGGCGAGCCGTCTCCCGGAGCGAGCGGGGCCACGGCATGAGCAGTGCACTGTCTGCCCGGCGGGTCGCGTTCGACACTCTGCGCGCGGTCCATGACGCCGATGCGTACGCGAATCTCGTCCTGCCGACAGCCATCGCCCGGGCACAGCTGAGTCCTGCGGACGCAGCGCTCGCGACGGAGCTGACCTATGGAACCCTGCGGCAACAGGGAACCTGGGATGCCGTCATCGCCGTCGCCGCGAACCGTCCGACCGAGACTCTCGACCCGCCCGTGCTCGACATCCTGCGTCTCGGCGTGCATCAACTCCTGGCCACGAGGGTCCCGCCGCACGCTGCAGTCAACGAGTCGGTTGCGCTCACGCGGGCAAGCGCGGGGCAGCGCGCTTTCGGCTTCGTCAACGCCGTTCTGCGCAGAATCGGCGGCGCGGATGCCGCGACCTGGATCTCCCGCGCCGAGGAGGCTGCCCGATCGGACGATGAACGCCTCTCGGTGCGCACCTCCCACCCGGTGTGGGTGATCCGGGCGCTCCGGCGGGCTCTGGACGACGAGGGACGCGCGGGCGAGCTCACCGATCTGCTCGCCGCCGACAACGACCCACCGCGCGTAACGATGACCGCGCTTCCCGGTCTTGCAGCCATCCCCGAAGGGTCGGAGCCGACGTCCTTTTCGCCGTACGGCTTCCGCGCACCGGCGGGCGATCCCGGCAGGCTCGTCGCCGCCTCCGGCGGCGCGCTACGGGTCCAGGACGAGGGATCCCAGCTCGCGGCCCTCGCCCTCTCGGAGGTCGACCCCGTGCGACCCGGAGAGCGCTGGCTCGACCTGTGCGCAGGACCCGGCGGAAAGACCGCTCTGCTGGCCGCGCGCGCACTCGAGGCGCGGGAGGTCGGGAGCCCTCTGGACCTCGAGGCCAACGAGGTGTCATCCACGCGCGCCGGTTTGGTTCGCCGGTCCCTCGAGCCGATCCCGTTCGAGGTTCCCGTCTCTGAGGAAGACGGGAGGGAAAGGGCAGGCTCTGCAGCCTACGACCGAATCCTCGTGGATGCCCCGTGCACGGGCCTCGGTGCACTGCGACGACGGCCCGAATCGCGGTGGCGAAAGTCCCCGCAGGATGTCGCGCCGCTCGCAGAACTCCAGGGCGAGCTGCTGTCCGCGGCAGTGACGGGGCTCCGCCCCGGCGGTGTCGTCGCGTACGTAACGTGCTCTCCGCACCTTGCGGAAACGCGCGATGTTGTCGCGGCGGTGCTGGACCAGCACCGCAATGAGCTGGAGGAACTGGATGCGCGGGGCGTGCTGCGTCGGGTCTCGCGAAACGTTCCGGATCTGGCGACCCCGGGCTCGGGCGGTGGACGCGCGCAGCTGTGGCCTCACCGGCACGGCACCGACGCGATGTCGATCACACTCCTGCGACGACGTGGCTGACGGGCGCCCTCGCCCATAATGGACGGGTGAGTTCCCCCGACGCCGCGACGCATGACGCTACGGTACGCATCAATCCCAGCATCCTCGCCGCCGACTTCGTCAACATGCAGGCGGAACTGCAGCGCATCGCCGCCGCCGACTTCGTTCACGTCGACGTGATGGACAATCACTTCGTCCCCAACCTCACGTTCGGTCCGCAGATGGTCGAGCGAATCCAGGCGACATCGCCCGTGCCGCTGGATGTGCACCTCATGATCGACGATGTCGACCGCTGGGCACCGGGCTATGCAGAGATCGGCGCGGCATCCGTGACCTTCCACACCGAGGCAACCGCAGAGCCCGTGCCTCTGGCGCGCCGACTGCGGTCCATGGGGGCACGCGCCGGAATCGCACTGAAGCCGGCTACACCGGTCGAGCCGCTCTTCGACATCCTCGACGAGTTCGACCAGATCCTCGTGATGACCGTCGAACCCGGATTCGGCGGTCAGTCCTTCATGACTGACATGATGCCCAAGCTCCGCACCCTCGCTGATGAATGCCGCCGCCGCGGTTCCGCGGTGTGGTTGCAGGTGGACGGCGGCATCTCGGAGTCCACGATCGAACAGGCCGCCGCATCCGGGGCCGACACGTTCGTCGCCGGATCAGCCGTGTTCGGGGCCGGCGACCCGGATGCTGCAATCGCAGGGCTGCGTTCTCGCGGCACGCACGCCCATCGGCACTGACCGAGCAGGCCGCGCGGTTCGCTACCCTGGCATGGTGAAGTCCTTCGAAGAGCTGTTCGCCGAATTGACGGTGAAGGCGCAGACCCGTCCCGAGGGTTCGGGGACCGTCGCAGAGCTCGATGCTGGCATCCACGCGATCGGCAAGAAGATCGTCGAAGAGGCCGCTGAGGTGTGGATGTCTGCCGAGTACGAGTCTGACGAGGCTGCAGCTGAAGAGATCTCGCAATTGTTGTACCACCTGCAGGTGTTGATGCTGGCGAAGGGTCTTTCGCTCGAGGACGTGTACCGACATCTCTGAACCCGTCGCCCGCTCCCGCTTCGACCCGAAAGACCCCCATGCTCCGAATCGCCGTGCCCAACAAGGGCTCGCTGGCCGAGACGTCTGCCGCCATGCTCACCGAAGCCGGGTACACCGGCAGACGCGACCCGAAAGACCTCCACGTCATCGACCCTGCGAACGAGGTCGAGTTCTTCTATCTGCGGCCGCGCGATATCGCGACGTATGTCGGCTCGGGTGCCCTGGATGTCGGGATCACCGGTCGCGACCTGTTGCTGGATGCCAGGGTGCCGGCGCGCGAGGTCGAGTCCCTCGGCTTCGCCGACTCCACCTTCCGCTTCGCGGGGCCTCCCGGAAGGTTCACCGAGCTCGCTGACCTCGAGGGAATGCGCGTGGCTACGGCTTACCCGGGCCTTGTGGACTCGTTCCTTGACGAGCGCGGGATCGCTGTCGACCTCGTTCCGCTTGACGGCGCGGTCGAATCCGCCGTGCGCCTGGGCGTCGCTGACGCCGTCGCCGATGTGGTCTCGACGGGCACGACCCTCAAGCAGGCGGGGCTGGAGATCTTCGGCCCGGTGCTTTTGGAGTCCGAAGCCGTCCTGATCGGAGGGCCCCGCGAGGTCGAGGGGACCGAGACTCTCCTGCGGCGTCTGCGCGGCGTCATGGTTGCCCGCCGATACGTTCTCATCGACTACGACCTCCCGGCGGACCTCGTCGATCGCGCAGTCGAGATCGCACCGGGTATCGAATCACCGACGATCTCGCCGCTCCGGGACCCGTCGTGGGTTGCTGTACGCGTCATGAGCCCGCGCAAGGGCGTCAATCAGGTGATGGATGCCCTGTACGGCATCGGCGCTCGCGCCATCCTCGTGACCGAGATCCACGCGGCGAGGCTCTAGATGGCTGTCGCGACCCGCGTCATCCCGTGCCTCGACGTCGCCGCCGGGCGGGTGGTGAAGGGCATCAACTTCCTGAATCTCCGCGACATGGGAGACCCCGTCGAACTTGCCGCGGCGTATTTTCGGCAGGGCGCTGACGAGATCACGTTCCTCGACGTCACCGCGACTGTCGACGAGCGCGCGACAACCTACGACGTCGTTCAGCGCACCGCCGAAGAGGTCTTCATCCCGCTCACCGTCGGGGGAGGGGTACGCTCGGGCGACGACGTGGCTCGGCTCCTCGGCGTCGGAGCAGACAAGGTCGGGGTCAACTCCGCCGCCATCGCTCGCCCCGGGCTCGTCGACGAGATCGCCGATCGCTTCGGCGCGCAGGTCCTCGTGCTCTCACTCGATGTGAAGCGCTCCGCAGCGGTCGACTCGGGATTCGTCGTGACCACCCACGGTGGCCGCACCGAGACGACGCTGGATGCGCTGGCATGGGCTCGCGAGGCCATCGATCGAGGTGCAGGCGAGCTCCTGGTCAACTCGATCGACGCCGATGGCACACGGGAGGGTTTCGATCTGGAGCTCGTGTCGCTGATGCGCGAGATCTCGTCGGTACCGGTGATCGCCTCCGGCGGTGCGGGATCGGTCGAGCATTTCGCGCCGGCCGTTCACGCCGGAGCAGACGCTGTGCTGGCCGCGAGTGTCTTCCACTCCGGTCAGCTCACCGTCGGTGATGTCAAGTCTGCACTGGCAGCCGAGAACGTGGAGGTGAGAGCGTGACCGATGTCGATGACCGCATCACGGCAGTCTCCTTCAACCCAGACGGACTTGCGCCGGCGATCATCCAGCAGTGGGACACCGGAGAGGTGCTCATGCTCGGATGGATGGATGCTGAAGCGCTGCGGCGTACGCTCACCAGCGGCCGCGTGACCTTCTGGTCGCGCTCGCGTCAGGAGTACTGGCGCAAGGGCGATACGTCCGGGCATGTGCAGTATGTGCGCGGTGCGAAGCTGGATTGCGACGGCGACGCGCTCCTGATCGAAGTCGAGCAGATCGGTGCAGCCTGCCACACCGGTACGCGAAGCTGCTTCGACACGACCGACCTCGAACCGGCTGTCACCCACGGGGACGCATGATCGCGCGGGCCCGGCTCGTCGGAGTTGTCGCTCTGCTGATCGCTGGTGCGACGGGCCTCATCTCCTCGACCCAGACGTGGCTCCTCGTGTCGTTGACAGACGGTGCCGCGGAACCGCTCGCCGTGGCGGGGGCGTCCGCGGTGGTGCTCCTCGCGCCGCTGAGCCTGACGGCGCTCGCGCTCGGAGCCGCTCTATCCATCGTCGGTCGGATCCTCCGTCCCGTGTTCGGTCTGATCGGGGCCGCCCTCGGGGTCACTCTGGCCGTCCTCGCAGCACCGATCGCCATCAACGCCCCCGTAGACGCCGTCGCAGCCGAAGTTGCAGCCGTGACCGGCATCCGCGGCGAGAGCGCGATCGCGGAGCTTGTGGCAGGGATCACCGTCACGGCCTGGCCCGCCATCACCCTCGTCGCGGCCGTCATTATGGCTGCCGCCGGGACCTGGGTTCTCGCGACAGCCCGCCTGTGGCCCGAGGGTGGGAAACGGTACCAGGCCGAGCGCGCCGAGCGACGCCAGAGCGGCGAACCCCTCGATGCCATCGACTCGTGGGATGACCTCTCCCGTGGCGGGGACCCCACCACCTGACCGCTAGACTGGCCACAGCCCGCGCACTACCGGAGGATATCCATGAGCAACCCCATCGGCGACCCCGGCCACGGACACTCGCCGGCGGCCTGGACGGCTGTCGTCATCATGCTCGCTGCCATCGCCCTGGGCACAGTGGCGTTCTTCCTGGAGATCGTCTGGCTCGTGTGGGCGTCGGTAGTCCTTGTCGTGGTGGGGGCGCTCGTCGGTTGGATCATGGCGAAGGTCGGCTACGGCGTGGGCGGCTCCAGGTACACCGCGAAAGAGCATTGAGCATGCTCGCCGACCTCACGGCCGGCGCTCTCGAGGACGCCCGGTCGCGCGAAGCCGTGCGGCCGCTTGCGGATGTCGAACGCGCCGCACGTGATCGTCCCGCCGCGCTCCCGGCACTCGAAGCACTGGCACCCACCGAGAACGTGCGCATCATCGCCGAGGTCAAGCGTGCCAGCCCATCACGCGGCGACCTCGCCGAGATCCCCGACCCAGCCCACCTCGCATCTCTGTACGAGCGCGGGGGAGCATCGGCCATCTCGGTTCTGACGGAACAGCGTCGGTTCAAGGGGAGCCTCGCGGATCTCGAGTCAGTCCGTGCTGCAGTATCCCTCCCGGTGCTGCGCAAGGACTTCGTCTCCACCGAGTATCAGGTCTTCGAGGCCCGCGCGGCAGGCGCCGATATCGTTCTGCTCATCGTCGCGGCCCTCGACCAGCCGGTACTCGAGCGGCTGATGCGCCTTATCGAACAGCTCGGGATGACGGCACTGGTCGAAACACACTCGCTCGAGGAACTGCAGCGTGCCGCGGACATCGGTGCACGCCTGGTCGGCGTCAACGCGCGCGACCTTTCCACGTTCGAACTCGACCGCGGTCTGTTCGGGCGCCTGCGCGAGTCCATCCCCGCGGATGCCATCGCTGTCGCGGAGTCCGCTGTGCTAGCGCCGGCCGATGTCGCGCACTACCGGGCTGCGGGCGCAGATGTCGTCCTCATCGGCGAGGCGCTGGTTACCGGTGACCCCGTCGCGACCCTCACCACGTTCCTGGAGGCAGGATCATGACCACGAGCCTGCGCGAACAGCGCGGTCCCTTCTTCGGCGACTTCGGCGGGCGTTTCATGCCCGAGTCGCTCATCGCCGCAATCGACGAGCTCACTGCCGAATACGAGGCAGCTCGCATCGACCCGGCGTTCCAGGCGGAGTTCGTTCGGCTGCTGAACTCGTACGCCGGCAGACCTTCTGCCCTCACCGAGGTGCCGCGGTTCGCCGAGCACACCGGCGCCGGGCGGGTGTTTCTCAAGCGTGAGGACCTGAACCACACGGGGTCCCACAAGATCAACAACGTGCTCGGCCAGGCTCTGCTCACGCAGCGTCTGGGCAAGACGCGGGTGATCGCGGAGACCGGAGCCGGCCAGCACGGTGTGGCAACTGCCACGGCTGCGGCGCTGTTCGGTTTCGACTGCACGATCTATATGGGCGAGGTCGACACGCAGCGCCAGGCGCTGAACGTCGCCCGCATGCGGCTGCTCGGAGCCGAAGTCATCCCGGTCACGACGGGCTCGCGAACGTTGAAGGATGCCATCAACGAGGCATACCGCGACTGGGTCGCCAGCGTTGAGAACACGAACTACATCTTCGGCACCGCCGCGGGCCCGCACCCGTTCCCTGCCATGGTCCGTGACTTCCAGAAGGTCATCGGCGAAGAAGCGCGCGCTCAGCTTCTGGATGAGATCGGACGGCTTCCCGATGCCGTCTTCGCGTGCGTCGGCGGCGGATCGAATGCCATCGGCATGTTCGATGCATTCCTCGACGACGAGGGCGTCGCCCTCTATGGCGTCGAAGCGGCCGGGGATGGCGTCGACACGCCCCGGCACGCGGCATCCATCGAGCGGGGCACGCCGGGCATCTTGCACGGCGCCAAGACCTTCGTCCTGCAAGACGAAGACGGCCAGACGGTCGAGTCCCACTCGATCTCGGCAGGCCTGGATTATCCCGGGGTCGGACCCGAACACGCCTGGCTCGCCGACATCGGTCGTGCCCACTACATCCCCGCCACCGACACCGAGGCGATGGAGGCACTGCGCCTGCTTTCGCGCACCGAGGGCATCATCCCGGCGATTGAGTCGGCTCACGCCCTCGCCGGTGCCCTGCGCATCGGGCGCGACCTCGGACCGGAAGCGGTTCTGGCCATCTCGCTGTCCGGTCGCGGCGACAAAGACATGGACACCGCGGCCCGGTGGTTCGAGCTGTACGACGAGGGAGCCCAGCCGTGAGCGCCGTCGCCACCGCGATCGACGCGGCCCGGGCTGAGGGCCGTGGCGCCCTGATCGGCTACCTTCCCATCGGCTATCCCGACCTGCAGACCAGCATCGAGGCCGCCGTCACGTTGGCCGAGGCCGGCGTCGACATCCTCGAACTTGGACCGCCGTACTCGGATCCGGTGATGGACGGGCCGGTCATCCAGGAGGCAACCAACGCTGCGCTGCAAGCGGGCTTCCGGATGCGTGACACCTTCACCGCGGTTCGCGAGGTGTCAGCACGCACCGACGTTCCCGTCCTGGTCATGACGTACTGGAACCCCGTAGTCCAGTACGGAGTCTCCCGCTACGCCGACGACCTCAGCGCCGCCGGTGGCGCCGGGCTGATCACACCCGACATCACCCCCGACGCGGCATCCGACTGGCTCGCCGAGAGCACGCGAACGGGCCTTGACCGGGTGTTCCTCGCCGCACCGAGTTCGACCGATGCCCGCCTCGAGATGATCGTGCGCGAAACCACCGGGTTCGTGTACACCGTGTCAACGATGGGCATCACGGGGGAGCGGGCGCAACTGGATGCTGCAGCCCGCGCTCTCGTCGCCCGCCTTCGCGAGCACGGTGCAGAGCGCGCGTGCGTGGGCATCGGCGTCTCCAACGCCGACCACGTGCGCAGCGTCCTTGAATACGCCGACGGTGCAATCGTCGGCACGGCGCTCGTGCGGGCGCTGCGTGATGGCGGGCTCGACGGCCTCGCTGCTGCAGCGCGCGAGCTCGTCGCAGGCACCGTTCGCGAGTGAGCCCGCCCCACTCGAACTAGACTCACGTCGTCGGCCCTCCGGTCGGCGCCCGACCAACCGAGGACGATCGACATGATCAGCGCTTTCCAGAACGTCCTGACGAGCATCCCCAGTCCGAGTGTCAGCTACATCGACCTCGGGCCGCTGCGCATCCACTTCTACGCGTTGTGCATCATCGCCGGCATCATCGTCGCCGTCCTGCTTACGAACTACCGCCTGACCAAGCGCGGTGCCGAGAACTGGATCGTCATCGACATCGCGCTGCTCGCGGTTCCCCTCGCGATCATCGGCGCTCGGATCTACCACGTCGTCACGCACCCCGGCTTCTACTTCGGCGAGGGAACCGACATCTGGGCGGTCTTCCGCATCTGGGAGGGTGGCATCGCCATCTACGGCGCGCTCATCGGCGGGGCAGTCGGGGCGTGGCTCGGATGCCGCTGGACCGGCATCCGATTCTGGTCATTCGCCGATGCTTTGGCGCCAGGTCTGATCATCGCCCAGGCCATGGGACGACTCGGCAACTGGTTCAATCACGAGCTGTTCGGCCTTCCGACCGACCTCCCGTGGGGCTTGGAGATCGAGTCCACCAACGCCGCGTTCCCTCCGGGCCTTGCCCCCGGGACCCTGTTCCACCCGACGTTCCTGTACGAGATGATCTGGAACCTGCTCGGCGCTGCTGTGCTGCTGTGGGCGGGGCGTCGTTTCGCGCTGCAGTGGGGACGCCTGTTCGGTCTCTACCTGATCTGGTACAGCGCCGGCCGCATCGTCTGGGAGTCGATCCGCATCGATCCCAGCGAGATCTTCCTCGGCATCCGCACCAACGTGTGGGCAGCGATCTTCGGCGTCGTCATCGGCCTCGCGATCATGATCGTGCAGAGGCGCCGCCACCCCGGGCGGGAGCCTTCACCGTACGTTCCCGGTCGCGAACGCGCCGCGAAAGGCACTGTACAATCGCAGGACACTCCCGACTTCGTCGACGTCAGCGAACCACCGGCCCCCGAAGTCACCGCCGGCAGCGCCACAAGCACCACACGGCCGCAGTGATCTGATCACCGGAGTAGTACCCCGATCACCGCGTACACCACACACAGCCGGGCCGACGTCGTCCCATCTTGAGCATCAACGTGAGGACGGTAGCAATGGCATCGAGCCCCCGTCGCATCGCCACCGGCGAATCCGGCTTCCCCGCCAAGCAGGGGATGTACAACCCTGACTTCGAACGGGACGCGTGTGGCCTGGCCATGGTCGCGACCCTTCGTGGGGAGCCCGGTCACGACATCATCGACCTCGCTCTGACCGCCCTTCGCAACCTTGAGCACCGGGGTGCAATCGGGTCGGATGCCGGTACTGGCGACGGCGCCGGCATCCTCACGCAGATGCCGGATGCCTTCCTTCGCGCTGTCGTGGACTTCGACCTGCCTCCGATGGGGGAGTACGCGGCGGGCATGGTCTTCCTTCCCCTGGATCACGAAGCTCGGGCCGAGCAGAAGGCTGGCATCGAGCGCATCGCGGCAAGCGAGAACCTCGAGGTCCTCGGCTGGCGTGAAGTCCCCACCGACGAGGAGCACCTCGGCAAGCTCGCGTTTGAGGCGCGCCCGGCCTTCGAGCAACTGTTTGTTTCGCGTCCCGCGGTCGGTGACGCCCCTGCGCTGTCGGGAGTCGCGCTGGATCGCCGCACCTACCGGCTCCGCAAGCGCAGTCGCACCGAGCTCGGCGCATATTTCGTCTCGCTGTCGGCACGCACCCTCGGCTACAAGGGCATGGTCACGACGCTGCAGCTCGAGCCGTTCTACCCCGACCTGCAGGACGAGAGGTTTGCATCCGAGCTCGCCGTGGTTCACTCGCGGTACTCGACCAACACCTTCCCCTCGTGGCGACTGGCTCAGCCGCTGCGCATGCTCGCACACAACGGCGAGATCAACACCGTCAACGGCAACCGCAACT
Source organism: Microbacterium schleiferi (assembly GCF_020781975.1). GTDB lineage: Bacteria > Actinomycetota > Actinomycetes > Actinomycetales > Microbacteriaceae > Microbacterium. Next base: position 26,783 of record NZ_JAJGNI010000008.1, on the reverse strand, counting down.
GGATGCGCGCACGCCAGTCACAGCTCGAGTCCGAGCTGATCGGCGACATACGTCCGCTGCTTCCGATCTGCACCGACGGCGCCAGCGACTCGGCCTCCTTCGACGAGGTGCTCGAGTTGCTCACGCTGACCGGCAGAAGCCTGCCTCACGCCATCATGATGATGGTCCCCGAGGCCTACGAGAAGCAGGTCGGGCTCGACCCTGATCTGCGCGCGTTCTACGACTATCACGCGATCCAGATGGAGCCGTGGGACGGTCCCGCCGCCCTCATTTTCACGGATGGCACGCTCGTCGGCGCGACTCTGGACCGCAACGGCCTGCGTCCCGGACGATGGACCGAGACCACCGACGGCCTTGTCGTCATCGGCAGCGAGACCGGTGTGCTCGACTTCGAGCCCGAGCGCATCAAGCGACGCGGACGCCTGCGCCCTGGCCGCATGTTCCTCGTGGACACGGCGCAGCGCCGGATCATCGAGGATGACGAGATCAAGCGCGATCTGGCGACGATGCAGCCCTGGCAGGAGTGGCTGGACGCCGGTCGCGTTCGCCTGGCGGAACTGCCCGAGCGTGAGCACATCGTGCATCCGATCGCGTCGATCACCCGCCGTCAGCGCACCTTCGGTTACACGGAAGAAGAAGTCCGCATTCTGCTGACCCCCATGGGGCAGAAGGGCGCGGAGCCGCTCGGCGCTATGGGCAGTGACACCCCCGTCGCGGTCCTGAGCGACCGCCCGCGCCTGCTGTTCGACTACTTCACCCAGCAGTTCGCTCAGGTGACCAACCCGCCCCTGGACTCGATCCGAGAAGAGGTCGTCACCTCGCTCTCGCTCGGTATCGGCCCCGAGCGGAACCTCTTGGACTGGGGCCCGAGCCACACGCGCACCGTGACCCTGGACTTCCCGGTCATCGACAACGATGAACTCGCGAAGATCCAGCACATCGATACCGCAGTGCCCGGACGCTCCTCGGTAACCATCCGTGGCCTGTACCGCGTCGAGGCTGGCCACAAGGGGATGCAGAAGCGCATCGCGCAGATGTGCAGCGAAGTCGACCAGGCGATCGAGGACGGTGCCGAGTACATCGTGCTCAGCGACCGCGACTCCAACAAGGACCTCGCCCCGATTCCCTCGTTGCTGATGGTCGCCGCCATCCACCACCACCTGATCCGGCGCGAGACGCGAATGAAAGTAGGGCTGGTCGTCGAGGCTGGAGACGTCCGCGAAGTTCACCACGTCGCGACGTTGCTTGGTTACGGGGCGTCAGCAGTGAACCCTTACCTCGCCATGGAGACCGTCGAGTACCTCGTGCGCGCCGGGTACATCACCGGCGTTTCGCCCGAAAAGGCCGTCAAGAACCTCATCTATGCCCTCGGCAAGGGCGTTCTGAAGATCATGTCCAAGATGGGGATCTCGACAGTGTCGTCCTACGCGGGCGCCCAGGTGTTCGAGGCCGTCGGCCTGTCGCAGGAGTTCGTGGACGCGTACTTCACCGGCACCGAGACCAAGCTCGGCGGCGTCGGGCTCGACGTCATCGCCGCCGAGAACCGTGCCCGACACGCCTACGCGTACCCCGAGGACGAAGCAGAGCGCGCGCACGAGCGCCTCTGGACCGGTGGGGAGTATCAGTGGCGCCGAGACGGCTCGCCTCACCTGTTCAACCCTGAGACGGTCTTCCGCCTTCAGCACTCGACCCGCACGCGCCGGTACGACGTGTTCCGCGAGTACACCAAGCTCGTAGATGACCAGGCGAGCGAACTGAAGACCCTCCGCGGACTCTTCCGTCTGCGCACCGGTGTGCGCCGTCCCGTGCCGATCGACGAAGTCGAGCCGGTGTCGGCGATCGTGAAGAGGTTCTCAACCGGCGCGATGAGCTACGGCTCCATCTCGAAGGAAGCGCACGAGACACTCGCTATCGCGATGAACCGGATCGGCGGCAAGTCCAACACCGGTGAGGGCGGCGAGGATGTCGACCGTCTCCTCGACCCCGAACGCCGCAGCGCCATCAAGCAGGTGGCATCGGGGCGCTTCGGTGTCACGAGCCTGTATCTGACGGAAGCCGACGACATCCAGATCAAGCTGGCACAGGGGGCGAAGCCGGGCGAGGGTGGGCAGCTGCCCCCGACCAAGGTCTACCCGTGGGTGGCGCGCACCCGGCATGCCACCGCCGGTGTCGGCCTCATCTCGCCGCCGCCGCACCATGACATCTATTCGATCGAGGACCTCAAGCAGCTGATCTTCGATCTCAAGCGTGCCAACCCGCAGGCCCGCGTGCACGTCAAGCTGGTGAGCCAGTCGGGCATCGGTGCGGTAGCAGCGGGTACGGCAAAAGCGCTGGCCGACGTCATCCTGGTATCCGGACACGACGGCGGCACCGGTGCCAGCCCGTTGAACTCGCTCAAGCACGCAGGCACGCCGTGGGAGCTGGGCCTCGCCGAAACGCAGCAGACCCTGATGCTCAACGGCATGCGCGATCGTGTGGTCGTGCAGGTCGACGGCCAGATCAAGACAGGACGAGACGTGATCATCGGCGCACTGCTCGGCGCCGAGGAGTTCGGATTCGCCACCGCTCCGCTGGTCGTTTCCGGATGCATCATGATGCGTGTCTGTCATCTCGACACCTGTCCGGTCGGTGTCGCCACGCAGAACCCCGTCCTGCGGTCGCGGTTCACCGGCAAGCCGGAGTTCGTCGAGACCTTCATGGAGTTCATCGCTCAGGAGGTGCGCGAGTACCTGGCAGAGCTCGGGTTCCGCTCGCTCGACGAGGCGATCGGTCATCACGAACTGCTTGACACCAACCGTGCGATCGCGCACTGGAAGGCAAGCGGAATGGACCTGACACCCGTGCTGGAGGGTCCCGCGTTCTCCGACGACGAGCCGCGCCGCAACCTGCGTCCGCAGGATCATGAGCTCGACGAGCACTTCGACGTCCCGATCATCGAGCGGGCGCAGGATGTGATCGCGCACGGCGGCCAGATCACGATCGACCTGCCCGTGCGCAATACGGCCCGCGCGGTCGGTACGTTGCTCGGCCACCACGTGACGAAAGCTCAGGGCCAGAACGGTCTGCCTGCAGGTTCCATCACGATCAACCTCACCGGTTCGGCCGGGCAGTCCTTCGGTGCGTTCATGCCCGCAGGGATCACGCTGCGGTTGACGGGAGACTCGAACGACTACGTCGGCAAGGGGCTCTCCGGCGGTCAGATCGTCATCCGGCCTCCCGAGGATGCTGCCTTCGATGCGTCGCAGAACGTCATCGCCGGCAACGTGATCGGCTACGGCGCAACGCAGGGAACCCTGTTCCTGCGCGGCATCGTGGGCGAACGGTTCTTTGTCCGCAACTCGGGGGCGACCGCTGTCGTCGAAGGGGTCGGTGACCACGCGCTCGAGTACATGACCGGTGGTCTCGCCGTCATCCTGGGACCGACGGGCCGGAACCTCGGTGCCGGCATGTCGGGAGGAACCGCGTACATCTACCGGCTCGACGCCGACCTCGTCAACCGGGAGGCGCTGGCCACCGGTGAGCTCGAACTCGGACCGCTGGGTTCCGGGGATGCCGAGATGCTGCGCGATCTGCTCGCGCAGCACGTCGAACAGACCGGATCCGCGCTTGCCGCAGACTTCCTCGCGCGCTTCGACGAGGAGGTCGCCAACTTCGTCCGCGTCGTTCCTCGGGACTACGCCGCCGTGCTGCGTACACGGCAGGAGGCTGTCGACGAGGGCCTCGACCCCGACGGCGACGTTGTTTGGACCCGCATCCTGGAGGTGACCGGTGGCTGATCCCAAGGGCTTTTTGAAGGTGACCGAGCGGGAGCTGCCCGCACGCCGTCCGGTGCCTGTTCGCATCATGGACTGGAAAGAGGTCTACGAACCGGGCGACAGCGCTGTGCTGCGCCGGCAGGCGGGACGCTGCATGGACTGCGGCATCCCCTTCTGCCACCAGGGATGCCCGCTGGGAAACCTCATCCCCGAATGGAACGACCTCACGTGGCGTGGCGAGGGGCGTGCGGCGATCGACCGTCTGCACGCCACGAACAACTTCCCGGAGTTCACGGGTCGGCTCTGCCCCGCGCCGTGCGAGAGCGCGTGTGTGCTGGGGATCAACCAGCCGGCGGTGACGATCAAGCAGGTCGAGGTCTCGATCATCGATCAGGCCTTTGCGAGCGGGTGGGTCGAGCCCAAGCCGCCGGGCCGCCTGACGGGGAAGACCGTCGCAGTGGTCGGTTCAGGCCCAGCGGGCCTCGCCGCCGCGCAGCAGCTCACGCGGGCTGGTCACACCGTCGCTGTCTACGAGCGGGATGACCGTATCGGCGGCCTGCTGCGCTACGGCATCCCGGACTTCAAGATGGAAAAGCGCCACCTGGAGTCGCGTCTTCGTCAGATGCAGGATGAAGGAACCCGGTTCCGTGCCGGCGTGAACATCGGCACCGACATCACCTGGGATGCCCTGCGTGCCCGGTACGACGCTGTCGTCGTCGCAACCGGCGCAACAGTTCCGCGGGACCTTCCGATCCCAGGACGCGATCTCGCCGGCGTCCATTTCGCGATGGAGTACCTCGTCGAGTCGAACCACGCTGTCGCCGGGGATGCCGTAGCCAACCAGATCACGGCGGAGGGCAAGCACGTGATCGTGATCGGTGGCGGCGACACCGGTGCGGACTGCATTGGAACGGCACACCGCCAGGGCGCGCTGAGCGTCACGAACCTCGCGATCGGTCGCCGCCCTCCCGAGGCGCGCCCTGAAGCGCAGCCATGGCCGATGGCCCCCACCCTGTTCGAAGTGCAGTCAGCCCACGAGGAAGGCGGGGAGCGGATGTACCTCGCCTCCACCGTCGAGTTCCTCGGTAACGACGCAGGCGAGGTGCAGTACCTGCGGGTAGCTGAGACCGAGTTCGTGGACGGCCGACGCATCCCGAAGAGCGGCACCGAACGCGAGATCCCCGCAGATCTCGTGCTCATCGCCATGGGCTTCACCGGCCCCGAGCGACTTCTTCTGGAAGACCAGCTCGGCACCAGATTCACCGATCGCGGCAACGTTGCCCGTGAGGACGATTACCAGACGACGCATCCGGGGGTGTTCGTTGCCGGTGACGCCGGGCGCGGCCAGTCCCTCATCGTCTGGGCGATCGCCGAAGGACGCGCGGCCGCTGCAGCGGTGGACCGGTATCTGATGGGCGACACGGAGCTTCCGTCTCCTGTTAACCCGACGGATGTCGCCATCGGTATGGCGCACGCGTAGGCTGGGCCCGGCCCCTGCCTATACCCGCAGGCCTTCTGCCTGCATCACGCAAACAACGGAGCATACTCGGATGAGACGCGCGAAGATCGTCGCAACCTTGGGCCCGGCAACCTCGACATACGAGATGGTTCGCGCCATCATCGATGCCGGTGTTGACGTGGCCCGCTTCAACCTCTCCCACGGCGACTACTCGGTTCACGAGAACAATTTCGCCAATGTCCGCAAGGCTGCCGACGACGCACAGCGCGCCGTCGCGGTTCTCGTCGACCTGCAAGGACCAAAGATTCGCCTAGGCAAGTTCGAGAACGGACCCCACGACCTCGCGGTCGGCGACATCTTCAAGATCACGACCGAGGACATCCTCGGCACGAAAGAGATCGTCTCAACGACGTTCAAGGGTCTTCCTGCCGACGTGAAGCCGGGAGACTTCCTCCTCATCGACGACGGCAAGGTTCGCGTCAAGGTCGTCGAGACCGACGGCACGGTCGTCACGACCGAAGCCATCGTCGGCGGCCCGGTGTCCAACAACAAGGGCATCAACCTTCCCGGGGTCGCGGTCAACGTTCCCGCCCTCTCCGACAAAGACGAGGCTGACCTCCGCTGGGGTCTGCGCACCGGCGCCGACCTGATCGCCCTGTCGTTCGTCCGGGATGCCAAGGACGTCCAGCGTGTTCACGTGATCATGGCCGAGGAGGGCCGCCGGGTTCCGGTTATCGCCAAGATCGAGAAGCCGCAGGCCGTCGACAACCTCGAGGAGATCATCGACGCCTTCGACGGCATCATGGTCGCCCGTGGCGACCTCGGCGTGGAGCTTCCGCTGGAGGCCGTACCGATTGTGCAGAAGCGCGCAGTCGAGCTGTGCCGCGCGATGGCCAAGCCGGTCATCGTCGCCACGCAGATGCTCGAGTCGATGATCAACAACCCGGTTCCCACGCGCGCTGAAACGAGCGATGTCGCCAACGCCGTCCTCGATGGAGCCGACGCGGTGATGCTTTCGGGCGAGACCAGCGTGGGGGAGTACCCCGTGGTCGTCGTACAGACCATGGCTCGCATCATCGAGTCGACCGAAGAGCACGGCCTTGAGCGCATCGCGCCTATCCACACCAAACCGCGCACCCAGGGTGGCATCATCACGCTCGCCGCCAACGAAGTTGCCGACTTCGTGGAGGCCAAGTTCCTGTGCGTGTTCACGGAGTCAGGCAACTCAGCCCGCCGCCTGTCGCGGCTGCGACCGAAGATCCCCATGCTAGCCTTCGCCCCAGACCCGGCGATCCGCCGTCGTATGGCGGTCACCTGGGGCATCCAGTCGACCCTCGTCGAACACGTGTCACACACCGACCGGATGTTCCTGCAGGTGGATGACTATCTGCTTGCGAACGACCTGGCCAAGGTCGGAGACAAGGTTGTCGTGATCTCGGGTTCGCCTCCCGGAATCGAAGGCACGACCAACGACATCCGCATTCACAATGTGGGGGATGCGGTGCACGGCAAAGCGCCCGCGTACCAGAACGCGGGCTGACACTCGCTTCGCACGACACGGTCGCGCTCGGCACTATGCTGAGCGCGACCGTTTCGCATTCGGAGGTAGCCGTGCTCGGCATCTGGGACATTTTCTAGTTCGCGCTCGTGATGTTCTACATCGCCGCCTACATCTACGTCGTGGCGCTGATCATCATCGATCTCTTCCGCGACCACACTCTGGCAGGCGGCTGGAAGGCGCTATGGATCATCTTCCTGGTGCTCGTGCCGTTCCTGACGGCTCTGGTCTACGTGATCGCGCGAGGACGCGGGATGGCCGCTCGCGCGAGCATCCGTCGCGGGGTGGTTCCCGAGACCGACGAGTATCGTCCCGCCGCTGCCGCGAACCCGACTGCCGAGATCGAGCGCGCCAAAGCGCTCCTGGATGCCGGCACAATCTCGCAGGGCGAATTCGACGCGCTCAAGAGCAAGGCACTCGGGAACCAGTTCTTCGGCGCCTGAGCCGCGCCCATCGTGCGCTCTTCCCAAGCCGCACGATCGAGACATGAGAAGAGCCGCACCCCTGGCGGGTCGCGGCTCTTCTCACGTGCCGGTGGTGGGAGTCGAACCCACACGCCCTTTCGGGCAACCGATTTTGAGTCGGTCGCGTCTGCCATTCCGCCACACCGGCCTGGCACGTCCGCATTGACCATACCGTAGGATTCAAAGGTGACAGAGCAAGAGCAGGCCGCTACGTCCGCCGCCCGGACCCCCCGTCGTGTCGTCGTCGCCGAAGATGAGTCCCTCATCCGGCTCGACATCGTCGAAATCCTTCGCGACAACGGCTTCGATGTCGTCGGCGAAGCCGGCGACGGCGAGAGCGCGGTTCAGCTGGCCACGGAGCTACGCCCAGACCTTGTCATCATGGACGTCAAGATGCCACAGCTCGACGGCATCTCAGCCGCCGAGAAGCTCAACAAGAACAACATCGCACCCGTCGTTCTGCTCACCGCCTTCAGCCAGAAGGAACTCGTCGAGCGAGCCAGCGAAGCTGGTGCCCTCGCGTATGTCGTGAAGCCCTTCACCCCGAACGACCTCCTTCCCGCGATCGAAATCGCTCTTGCCCGCCACGAGCAGATCCTCACGCTCGAGGCAGAAGTTGCCGACATGGTCGAGCGCTTCGAGACGCGCAAGCTCGTGGATCGGGCCAAGGGCCTGCTGAACGAGAAGATGGGCCTCTCCGAGCCTGAGGCATTCCGGTGGATTCAGAAGGCCTCGATGGACCGCCGCCTCACCATGCAAGACGTCGCGAAGGCGATCATCGAGCAGCTGGCGCCGAAGAAGGCCTGACACCCCGGCCCGCTCAGCCCGGGCATTCGCTCACGCGCAGAGTCGACGAGCGCGCGACGCTGGTTCACGCCTCAGGGCGCGTGAGTTCCTCGGGAAGCGGCACATCCTTGATGAGGTTCGTGATCCGAATTGTGGAGCAACGACGGCCCTCATCGTCGGACACCACGATCTCGTGAACGGTCATGCTGCGGCCCAGATGCACGGGCGTGCACACGCCGGTCACGAGACCCGAACGCGCGGACCGCGTGTGCGTTGCGTTGATGTCGACCCCGACCGCGAGGCGTCCGGGGCCCGCCCAGAGGTTCGCGGACATCGATCCCAGCGATTCGCCGAGAACGACGTACGCGCCACCATGCATGAGGCCGACAGGCTGCGTGTTGCCCTCCACGGGCATCGTCGCAACGGAACGCTCCACGGTGAACTCGACGAACTGCATGCCCATTTTTTGGGCGAGAGTCCCCATGCCGCGCTGCGCCGCCCACTCCATACCGTTGACATTCGCCGGATGCTGCGTGCTCATGACCACCCTCGGGAGAAGTGCTGTCGGAAGCCGTGGGTAGGCTGACAGAGTGACGGACTCCTCGAAGCCTACCCTCCTGGTCGTCGACGGCCATTCGCTGGCCTTTCGGGCGTTTTTCGCCCTCCCCGTCGAGAACTTCACAACCAAAGACGGGCAGCACACCAACGGGATCTACGGTTTCCTGTCGATGTTCGTAAACCTGCTGAAAGCCGAAAAGCCCACGCACGTCGCCGTCGCCTTCGACACCTCGCGCCAGTCGTTCCGTACCCGTGAGTATGCGGAATACAAGGCCAATCGCGCCGAGACGCCCAAGGAGTTCCAGGGGCAGATCCCTCTGCTGCAGGACTGCCTGCGTGCCATGAACATCACGGTGCTCCAGCAAGAAGACATCGAAGCCGACGACATCCTCGCCACGCTCGCCACCCGCGGCGCCGAGGCCGGCTACACCGTGCTGGTCTGCTCAGGCGACCGCGACACGATCCAGCTCGTTGATGAGCGCATCACACTCCTCTACCCGAGCGTGCAGGGAGTGTCCCAGCTCAAGCGGTACGACCCCGAAGCCGTGCGCGAGCGTTACGGCGTCTCCCCTGAGCAATACCCTGACATCGCGGCTCTGGTCGGCGAGACCAGCGACAACCTTCCCGGCGTCCCGAAGGTGGGGGAGAAGACCGCGGTGAAGTGGCTCACCCAGTTCGGCACCCTCGACGAGCTGCTCGAGAACGCCGACCGTGTCACGGGAGTGGTGGGCAACAACCTGCGGGAGCACCTCGATGACGTCAAGCGCAACCGGGCGCTGAATCGGTTGTTGCGCGACGTCGAACTGCCGGTCGGCCCCGACGAGCTCGCTGTCACCGGTATGGACGCACAGGGCATTCGCGACATCTTCGCGCGCTTGGAGTTTCGTACCCTGCTGCCCCGAGTCTTCGATGCTTTGGGTGGCGAGGAACCCGCGGATTCGGCGCCGGCGGTGCAACTCCCCGCAGCCACAGAGGTTGACGCTGATGCTGCGGCTGCCTGGCTGGCGAGTGGCGGGGATGAGGTCGCGGTCACTGTCATTGCCGGTGCAGGGGGAGCGAACTCGGCATCCCTGCCCGCCCGCCTCGGATTCGCGCGAGGCGACGATGTCGTCGAGACGACCTGGACGACGGAGTCCGCAGCACGCCTCTCGAGCTGGTTTGCATCCGATAGCCCGAAGGTGTTCGCCGACGCCAAGCCGCAGATCAAGATGTTGCGCCGGGCGGGCATCACCGTGGGGGGAGTCGCGTTCGACACTGCGCTGGCCGGGTGGCTTCTTCGTCCGAGCTTCCCCGACAAAACACTCGGAGATCTCGTCGACCGATACCTGGGAGAAAAGCTCCCCGAGGCCGATCCGACGCAGCTGATTCCCGAGACCGAAGGGGCCACTCCCGGACAGCTGTCATGGTTCACGCTGCGAGTCGCAGACGCGCTGCGGGCTGAACTGCCGGACGACCTCGCCGGCGTGCTCCGCGAGATCGAGCTTCCGACGCTCGACGCACTCGTCGACATGGAGCTGGACGGGGTGGCGGTCTCGCACGAGACGCTCGCCGGGTTCTCGGCAGAACTCGGCACCCGCGCCGACGCGATTGCCGCCGAGGCGTTCGAGACGATCGGCCGTGAAGTCAACCTCGGCTCTCCGAAGCAGCTCCAAGAGGTGCTGTTCGAAGAACTCGGGCTCCCCAAGACGCGCAAGACCAAGACCGGGTATTCGACGGATGCCGCGGTCCTGGCCGATCTGCAAGAGACCAATCCGCATCCGTTCCTCGGTCTGCTTCTCCAACATCGCGAAGCGACGAAGCTCCGGCAGATCATCGAGTCGCTGGATGCCGCGATCGGCGCCGACGGTCGCATTCACACCACCTACGTGCAGACGGGAAGCCAGACGGGGCGCCTCTCGAGCACCGACCCCAACCTGCAGAACATTCCGATTCGGACCGAGGACAGTCGACGCATCCGTTCGGCCTTCGTCGTCGGTGACGGCTACGACACCCTCCTGACCGCTGACTACTCGCAGATCGAAATGCGCATCATGGCGCACCTGTCGGAGGACCCCGGGCTTATCGAGGCCTTCAACTCCGGTGAGGACCTGCACCGCTTCGTGGGCGCGCGCGTGTTCGGTGTGGACCCCGGCGATGTCACTCCACAGATGCGGACGAAGGTCAAGGCCATGTCGTACGGCCTCGTCTACGGCCTTTCAGCCTTCGGGCTGTCCAAGCAGCTTCGCATCGAACAGGCCGAGGCCAAACAGCTCATGATGGAGTACTTCGCGCGATTCGGTGCGGTGCGCGACTACCTCCGAGCGTCAGTCGAGAAGGCGCGGATCGACGGGTACACCGAGACGATTTTCGGCCGTCGTCGCCCCTTCCCTGACCTCACCAGCCCCAACCGGGTTCTGCGCGAGAACGCCGAGCGCGCTGCGCTCAATGCTCCCATCCAGGGCAGCGCTGCCGACATCATGAAAATCGCGCTGTTCCGCATCCACCAGGACCTCCGCGACAGCGATCTACGTTCGCGGGTGCTGCTGCAGATCCACGACGAACTCGTGGTCGAGGTCGCGCCGGGGGAGTGGGACCGGGCTGAAGAGATCGTCAGGCAGAGAATGGCTGACGCGGCGACACTCTCCGTACCGCTGGATGTCGAAGTCGGCCGCGGCGGCGACTGGAATCTTGCCGGGCACTGACCGCCTGTTCTGGCTAGGCTCGAACGCATGACTGAAGCTCCTCGATCTGCCACGCCCATCGACGCGATCGCAGATGCGTGGGTCGACACGCTCGCGGAGCGTGTCCCCACTCTCGCCACCTACATCGGTCGCTCTGAGCACAATGCACGCTACGGCGACTACTCGCCCGCCGGCGCTGACGCACTCGCCGTCGAAGCCCGCAAGACCCTTGCCGCGCTTCGCGCCGAAGAGCCTGTTGACGACATCGACAGAGTCACGAAAGCAGACCTCACCCGCGAGCTGGAACTCGACCTTGAGCTCCACGACGCCCAGTGGCATCTTCGCGACCTGAACGTGATCGCCTCGCCGCCGCAGGACATCCGCGCGGTCTTCGATCTCATGCCCACCGACACCGCCGACGAATGGTCGGTCATCGCGACGCGCCTGGGGGCGGTCCCCGAAGCGGTGCGCGGCTACATCGAAACGCTCCGCGCCGGCGTGTCGGCAGGGGTTGTCCCTGCACAGCGGCAGGTGCGCGAGGTCGTGACGCAGATCGGTCGGTACACGAGTGACCGTGGCTTCTTCGCGGAGTTCGCCGCTGAGGCAGCGCCCTCCGACGGGCAGCTTCCGGCATCCCTCGCGCGCGAATTGTCCGACGCAGCCGGTGCTGCCCGCGTGGCGTACGAGGAGCTCGCCGACGTGCTTGCCGGCGAGGTCGGCCCCGTCGCTCCCGAACAGGATGGCGTTGGCCGCGACCTCTACGCGCTGCACTCTCGACGCTTCCTCGGCGCTGCCATCGACCTCGACGAGACCTACGAGTGGGGTATCGAAGAGCTCGCCCGCATGGTGGCTGAGCAAGAAGAGATCGCCGGCGAGATCCTTTCCGGCGCGAGCGTCGAGGAGGCTGTCGCCTTCCTCGAGAAGGATGCCTCGCGAAAGCTTCACGGTACCGAGGCGCTGCAGAGATGGATGCAGCAGACGAGCGATCATGCCGTGGCGGAGCTCGGGGAGACGCACTTCGACATTCCCGAGCCGATCCGCACGCTCGAGTGCATGATTGCGCCCACTAAGGAGGGCGGGATCTATTACACCGGGCCGACCGACGACTTCTCACGCCCCGGGCGCATGTGGTGGTCAGTGCCCGAGGGTGTCGAGGACTTCGACACGTGGCGGGAGCTGACGACCGTTTACCACGAGGGCGTTCCCGGTCACCACCTGCAGATCGCGCAGGCCGTCTACAACCGGGCACAGCTCAACTCGTGGCGGCGTCTGCTGGCCGGCACCTCGGGCCACGCGGAGGGCTGGGCGCTCTACGCCGAGAGACTCATGGAGCAGCTCGGCTACCTCGATGACCCCGCCGACCGGCTCGGCATGCTCGATGGCCAGCGGATGCGCGCGGCGCGCGTCGTGTTGGACATCGGTGTGCACCTCGGCAAGCCCCGCTTGGACGGCGACGGCGTGTGGGACCACGACTACGCTCTCGCCTTCATGCGCCGCAACGTGAACATGTCGGATGAGTTCATTCAGTTCGAGGTGAACCGCTACCTGGGCTGGCCGGGCCAAGCACCGTCCTACAAGGTCGGCCAGCGAATCTGGGAGCAACTGCGCGACACGGTTGCCGAGCAGCAGGGTGATGCTTTCGACATCAAGGCCTTCCACAAGCGCGCGCTCGACATCGGTGGCGTCGGGCTCGATACGCTGCGTGCGGCGTTGCTGACCTGAGGATCGGAATAGGGACCGGAATCGTATGGTTCTATGCAAGTGCATGGAAAGGATGCCGTCATGATTCAGTTCGGTCTCGATACCTTCGGTGATGTCACTGTCGATGAGAGTGGAGCACCCCTTTCGGATGCACAGACGCTGCGAAATCTCGTCGACCAGGCTGTCCTCGCCGACGAGCTCGGCATCTCGTTCATCGGGGTGGGGGAGCACCACCGCCCCGATTTTGCAGTGTCGAGCCCCGAGATCGTGCTCGCGGCCATCGCTGGCCGAACCCGCGACATCCATCTCGGCACTGCCGTCACCGTTCTGTCTTCAGACGATCCGGTGCGGGTCTACGAGCGGTTCGCGACCCTGGATGCCATCTCGAACGGGCGTGCCGAGGTGTTAGTGGGCCGGGGCTCCTTCATCGAGTCTTTCCCCCTGTTCGGGTACGACCTGAAGGATTATGAGGCCCTCTTCGAGGAGAAGCTCGAACTGTTTTCTCTCTTGCGCCAGGAGCGCCCGGTCACGTGGTCGGGCACGACCCGCGCCGCGCTTACGAACGCGGATGTCTACCCGAAGACCGAGGGCTCCGGCCTCACGACCTGGGTTGGTGTCGGCGGATCACCGGAGTCCGTCGTCCGGACAGCGCGGTACGGCTTCGGCCTCATGCTCGCGATCATCGGCGGGCCGGCTGAGCGCTTCGCACCCTACGTCGAGCTCTTCCACCGGTCGCTGGCCTCCTTTGGGCACGATCGCAGGCCCGTCGGTGTCCACTCGCCGGGTCATATCGCCGATACCGATGAGCAGGCGTGGGAACAGGCCTACCCCGCGTTCGAAGCGATGAATAACCGCATCGGAGCCGAACGTGGGTGGCCGCCCTATAGCCGCATGCGCTTCCAGCACGATGTCGGAGCCGGGGGAGCGGTCTATTCCGGATCTCCCGATCGGGTGGCACGCAAGATCGCCGACACTGTCTTGGCGCTCGGCATTGACCGGTTCGATCTGAAGTACTCGAACGGCACACTCGGGCACGACAAGCTGATGCGCTCGATCGAGCTGTACGGCACGAAGGTCATCCCGATGGCGCGCGAGATGATCGCGGAGGCCGCAGACCGGCAGCAAGAGGCGACCGTAGGCTAGGGGAGTGCACGAGATCCGCTATGTCGCCATCGGTGACTCCTTTTCCGAAGGCGTCGGCGACGAGCTGCCTGATGGCACTGTGCGCGGATGGGCGGACCTCACCGCTCTCGGCTGGGCGAACGCGCTCGGCGCTCCGATTTCGTACGCGAACCTTGCTATCCGCGGCAAGCTTGCGTGGCCGATCGTCGAAGAGCAACTGGAGCCGGCGCTGGCTCTTCGACCGACGCACCTCTCGTTCAACGGCGGCGGCAACGACATGCTGCGGCCCCGCACGACGATCGCGAGCATCGCGGATGCTTTCAGCACCGTGCTGCGCCGGTGTGATGAGGAAGGGGTTCGCCTGGTTTTGCTCTCGGGCGCCAACCCGTCGGCTCAGCTGCCCTTCCGCTCGCTCATCCAACGCCGTGGGGACGACCTCTCCCGAGCAGTCGTGGCACGAATCGCCGACCGTCCGGATGTCGTCCGTGCCCTCAACTGGCCGGATCGCGAGTTGTCGCATCCATCGTTCTGGTCTGCGGACCGCCTCCATATGAACTCTCGCGGGCATCACCGGGTGGCTGCACGCCTCCTCGGTGCCCTGGGTCATCCAGCACCAGGGGAGTGGTGGTCGATGCCCGCGCAGTCCACTGCCGACGCCGTTCGAGGATTGGCGTACTATCGCGCGCACGTTGGTCCGTGGGTTCGTCGACGGCTGACGGGCACGTCATCGGGTGATGGCCGGGTACCGAAGTTCGGGGATTGGGTGACGATCGAGCCCGAAGCGGCGTGAGCTGGTCTATCGTGGGGCACAAGGGGGTGGCGATGATGACGTTCTGGAACCGGCTGACTCGCCTCTTTGTCCGTAAGCCCGTCTCGTTCTCCGAGGCGAAAGAGGGTCGCGAAGCGCAGGAAGCTGTTGGGCGAGCGCGTGCCGCGGCTCAGCATCAGTTCCAAGACAGAACCGTGCGCAACAGCGGCTGGTTCATGTGACTCCGCCCGGATGCGGCCATATGCCACATCCGGAATCTAGTGTCAAGGCGCTTTCGACCGTGCGGTGCGTCCACCAAGGTGTTGGGTGTGGCTTCTGCCGCACTGACGAAAGGGACGCTCCATGAGTATTGGTACCGGCATCGTGCTGTTCGTGATCGGCGCGATCTTGGCTTTCGCCGTGAACGTCGAGGTCGAGTGGATCAACCTTGACCTCGTCGGCTACATCCTGATGGGCGCCGGTGTTCTCGTGTTCCTGTTCGGGATCATTCTGTTGGCGCGGCGGCGCCAGACCGAAACTGTGACTCGGTCGAGCGTCGATCCCGCAACGCAGGAGCGCGTGGATCGCCGCAGCACGAGCACGACCGACGACGGCGCGGGCCTCTGATCCTGGGGAGCTGCGCGACAGGCTCCTAGAGGGTTAGCGCCCGATCAGCTCCGCAGGGTGCGTCAGTCGCCACCAATCAGCGGGAGGGTCAATTGACTCGGTCACGATGAGGTCAGCGCGCTCCGTGTGAGGACCGGCGGTCCAGGCGATCTGACCCACGACGTCGCCCGTCGCGAACTCCGTCGGGTCAGCCATGGTGACCTCCACGGAAATCGGTGTGTCGGACCAGGTGAAGAATCGACGTCGCGCGAGATCACGACCTCGGTGGTTCCACCCCACGGTGCCGTGACCGTGCCGATGTGGTCACCCGCGAGTGCGACCGGAACATCGTGGAAGCCGCGACGGATGCTGTCGATCATGCGGAGCACATCCGCGTTGACAGACTCCCGTGTCGCACCACCCTGGATTGCGCCTGTGACATCGAGGTGCATGCCTTCGATGTCCATACTGGCTGTGAACAGGAATGCGTAGGTGCCGTACCCGAGGTTTCCGGTCTTCATCCCCGTGACGCCGTCTACGCCCAGCAAGGCGTTCGTGTTCTGCAGGGACCCCGGCCCGGGGATCGTGACCGACGGTGTTCCCACGATCGCAGCGATCGTGGGGTTCGCTACTGCAAGCTTTGCGATAGCGACCAGATCGGTCGGCGTGCTGACGTTCTGAGAGTCCAGGCCCGTCGGCTCGACGACCGTCGTGCCAGCCAGACCATGCGCCTGGAGCCAATCGCGCGCCGCCGCGCGGAACCCGGATATCGAGCCGAAGGCCCACCTACTGATGGCCTCGGCGTAGTTGCTCGCTGACGGAATGAGCATCGTGGCCAGGGCGTCATGCAGCGACATCCTGGTCCCTGTCGGCATCGCCGCGATCGTCGCGCCGCGCACGTAGTACTGGTCGTAGAGGTCGTGGTCGGCCTTCGAGAACGTGATGGTCGGTCCGGGATCGGACGCGTCGGCCAGCGGGTACTTTTCGAGCACGACGAGGGCGGTGATGATCTTGCTGATGCTGGCCATGACCTGCGGGTCCTGGGCACCGCTGGTCTGCCAGATTCCGCTCGCGCCGTCGCCGAGGTAGATATCCGCTCCCGACACGCTCAGTGCCGAGGCGCCGGTTGACGGGAGCGAAATCTGGGCCGGGATGGGCGTCTCGACGGTCGGTGTCTGACACGCCCCTCCGCGTCATACACCACACCCGATAGAACGAGGCCAACCTCGCAGTCCCGCGATCACGAACACGAGCGAGCCGGTTGTGTGTGAGATTAGTTCACGTAGTCGTGTACTATTTCGGAGTGCTGACTGCAACTCGAACGCACACCGCGGCGTTGTCACGCCTCGGCCACGCGCTGGCGGACTCGACGCGCGCGGGCGTCCTCCTGGCGCTGCGGAACGGCCCGGCCTATCCGTCAGACCTCGCTGTGACGCTCGGTGTGTCGCGACAGGTGATGTCGAATCAGCTCGCATGTCTGCGCGGCTGCGGACTCGTAGAGGCGGTTTCCGAGGGTCGGCGAGCGTCATACCGCCTGACAGAAGAGCACCTCACCTCGGCGTTGGGGGAGCTTCTGCACGTCACCCTGGCCGTCGAGCCTGACTGCTGCACAGGGGCGGGGTGCACCTGCGCATGACGATCGCGTCTCTCTCAGAGCAGCGGCGCGACACACTTCATCGACGCGTGCGCTGGATCGTGGCAGCCACCATCGGTTACAACGCGATCGAAGCGACCGTAGCGATCGCCGCAGGCCACGACGCGTCATCCGGCGCGCTCATCGCGTTCGGGTTGGACTCGATCATCGAAGTCCTGTCCGCAGCAGCGGTCGCGTGGCAATTCACCCGCCGCGATCCGGAGCGGTGGGAGGCCGGAACGCTGCGAGTCATCGCCGTGGCGTTCTTCGCGCTGGCTGCCTACGTCATCACCACGTCGACGCTCGCACTCATTGTGCGCGCCGAGCCAAACGACAGTCCGCTGGGTATTGCGATTACCGCGTTGAGCGTCATCATCATGCCGTTCCTCTCACTGTTCGAACGGCGAGCCGGTCGCGAGCTCGGCTCCGCGACGGCGGTAGCCGATTCCAAGCAGACGCTCATCTGTACGTATGTGTCGGCTGCGGTTTTGGGCGGGCTCATCCTGAACAGCACACTGGGCTGGTGGTGGGCTGACGCGATAGCCGGACTGGTGATCGCAGCGTTCGCCGTGCGAGAGGGAGTCGAGGCCTGGCGAGGCGATTCCTGTGCAACCTCGGTGGGCATGCTCATGGATTCGGATTCAGAGCACGAGCACGCCTGAGCCGCGGCGGTTTCTCACCGTCGGGGAGCGGGTATCGGATGTCCGGCTGCGACAGGAGCACGCGGTTCTCTCCGAGCTGACATAATGTGCATTATCGGATACTGCTCTCGGGATCGACTGTACGGGGCCGTCCGTCGTCGTGAACGCCGTCTGGTTAGGCATCGACGGATGCGGCGACGAAACCTGACGTGGACAATCGGTGGCAGCGCGCTCATCCTCTCCGGAGTGCTTGTCATGATGCGCGAGATCGCGCTGGGTTCCTCACTGACTCCCGCGCTTGCTGTGATCGCCGAACTCACGTGGAGCGTTGGCGTGACAGTGTTCGCAGTGGGACGCACGCGATACGAAAGCGTCGTAGCGCGCAGGCCGTTGGGCCTCGTCGCGATCCTGATCCTCGCCTGGTGGCAGGTCGCCGCCCGCATCGTCTTCGACGCGCTGACGCCGAGCGGCGGCTTCGCTACTCCAGATTCGGTTCCGCCGACGTACGTCGTCTTCGGCTACCTCCATCTGCTGATGCCGCTCGCCGCCGGCATCATCGCAACCGTCCAGATCGCGCGGACCCGCATCGTTCCGTCTCCGTGGCGGTGGGCGCCACTCTGGGTGCTCGGTCTGAGCGTCCTTGTGGGCGTCATCACCCAGGCCATGTTCGCGACCCTCGCACTCCCGCAGCAGGCGCTGGCCGACGTCGCGGCTCTCCTCGGGGCGCTCACGAGCCTTGCGAGCACAATCGGACTCGGTGTCCTCGCGCTCATCCTCAGCGAACGCGGCCGCGCCACGAGCGTGCAGATCTTTCGTTCCGGTCAGTCCTGACGCGGCCGCGTGACTGGTGCTCGCGAACGGCGGCGGTAGCGTGGAACGATGCGAGCTCCGGACCTTTCGTGCTGAACGCCGCCACCGGGTTCGCGGTTATCGGCCTCGCGATCGCCGTCGGATACGTGATCGGCCGGATCAACCTCCTCGGCCCGCAAGCCGGCCCGGTTCTGGGACGACTGGTGTTTTTCGTCCTCTCCCCTGTGGAGTTTGCCGCTCTTTGGCGGTGTTCTGTGATCGCTTTGTGTCGCTAATTGCCGATGACGAGGATGCTGGCGGCGGCTTCGATGACGTCGTCGGTGATGGTGTCGAGCTGGTTGATCTTGAGTACCCGGTTGATCTGAGGGAAGAGCCGTTCGAGGAGGCGAAAGTTGCCTCGGGTGATGCGTTCGATCGCGGCGATGGCTTGCGCGTCGGTGAAGTCGTCAGGGTCGAGTATGTCGCGTCGAGGAACACGTACGGGTAGGTCGTGTCCGCGAGGGGCCGGCCCCGGAACGCGGCAACGTCCTCGTCGAGGTTCGCGCAGATCCGCGACACCTCCGACTTGCTGATGCCAGTGTCGGCGCCGAGCGCCTTCACCAGATCATCGACTTTGCGGGTCGAGACGCCGTGGACGTACGCCTCCATCACCACCGCGAACAACGCCTGGTCGACCCGGCGGCGGCGTTCCAGCAGCGACGGGAAGAACGACCCGACCCGCAGCTTCGGGATCCGCAGATCAAGCTCGCCGGCCGTTGTCAGCAACGGTCGAGGTCGGGTGCCATTGCGTTGCGCGACGCGGGCGCCAGAGCGCTCATACGGGGCGGCGCCGATGAACGCGGCCGCTTCCGCGTCGATCAGCTCCTGGTAGAGCGTCTCGGTCGCGACCCGGATCCGGTCCGTGACATCGGTGAGTTTCAGTTCCCCGAGCAGCTCGAGGAGGGCAGACTGGTCAAGAGCCATCGTGCGTTGTGTCCTTCCGTGAGATTCCTAGACAGTTCTCACTGACCATCGCACGATGGCTCACCACGTCAACGACGTGACACTCGAGCCGGGAAACTACACCAACCCCTGGGACGCCACCCGGTCCCGCATTCTCGCTATCGTCGGAGGTTCTGGACTGCAGTCGATAGGTGTCCGCCAAAGAGCCGACATGACCCCGATCGCTTCACCTGATAGACAGAAGCGCAGCAAGCTACTGGGGGTTATGTGAGCAACGTCATGGTGTCGCGCCGAGGTCTTATCGAACTAGGGCATGTCTGACAATTGCCGGGTCCAGGCGATGACGGCGTTGAGGATGACAGCGGTCGGAATCGCACGGTGCCGCCCGCGTGAACGCCACCCAATCTCGACTACGGCGCCGGCCTCGTCGACACCGCGAATAAGTAGATCGTCGCGGGTTCATCCGATGCCTCGATCGGTCTCGAACGGATCGGAACGACATACCCGTCGCCCAGCCTCGACGGTGTGATTGTTCCGCTGAAGCCACCCGTGACTCCGGCAAGCGGATCAGTCGTAGCAGTGATGAACGTGCCAGCCACCGTCGCCGCCATACACGTCAAACACCCGGGACAACCCCGCAGCGTTGGTCGCTTGAAAGCGCCACCCGTAGAGTCCAGCCGCCGCGGGCCGGCGCTCTCCCGAGGTTGTCGACCAGACCGATTCGCGGAGCCGAGTAGGCATGTCGGTGACGGTCCACCGCTCCCCCGCGAACGAGTGAACAAGGAGATCAAACGTCGCACCGACGTCGTCGGCACGTTCCCCAACCCGGCCGCGCTACTGCGCCTCGCCGGGCACGTCCTCATCGAGCAACACGACGAATGGGACGGCGCCGACCGCCGCTACTTCAGTGATTCGCCCTGGGTTTTGTTCCTATCGGTTTCCGAGGCTAGCGGTGGCTAGGTCGGGGGTTTCGTGGTCAGCGTAGTACGCGGCCTCTATCTCGGCGGGGGTGCGGTAGTCGAGCTCGCCGTGCAGGCGCGCGTTGTTCCACCACCACACGTACTCGAGGGTTGCGAGCTCGACCTGCTCGACCGTGCGCCACGGGCCTCGGCGGCGGATCAGTTCGGTCTTGTAGAGCCCGTTGACGGCCTCGGCGAGGGAGTTGTCGTAGCTTTATCCGGCTAATCGGCCTTGGTGCTGGGTTTGGCCGGGTAATGCGGTCAGTCGGCGGTGAGTCGGCGGAGTTGCGCGTCGTGGTGGCGGACGGTGTCGGCGAGGGTATGGACGGCTTGTCGGAGAGTTGCGAGTTCGTCGGTGATCGCGGTGATGTTGCCGTCCGGCGCGGTCTGCTGGTGGTGCTCGATGATGGCGCGGAGTTCGGGGTTGCGGTAGATCGTGGACCGGGAGATTCCGGCGTGCTCGGCGACCGCGGCGATCGTGATCGGGTGGCCGTCTCGGGCGAGGTCGGCGCAGGCTCGTTCGATCTGGTTCAGCGTGGTGCTGGTCATCCGGTCTGTGTCTCCGTGTCGGCGATGAGCGCGTCGAGGCGGGCGATGAGCTTCTGGTGGCGTTCGGCCTCGTCGATCCATCCTCGTTGTTCCGCGTCGCGGGCGAGAGCGTCGGCGTCGACGCGTTGCGCGGCGAGGATCGGCAGTGAGGAGGGTTCGGACCGGTAGGACGGGCAGTGCTCGCAGATGTTCGCGTAGCTGCATGCTCCCTGCGCGGGGGCGCGGAGGCAGAACCCGCCGGCCATGCGGGACTTCAGCAGCGGGGCGTCTTTCCAGTCGCGTCCGCCGGTGATGGCCGTGAGCGGCAGCTGGGTGCGCCCGCCGGTGTCTCCGGCAGCGGGGGCGGTGGTGTTCTGTTTCGCGAGGTCGAGGGCGCGTTCGTATTCAGTGCGGACGGTGTGGTCGAACAGGCGCCCGTAGCGGAGGCTCATCTCCGCGGACTGGTGGCCGAGGAGGGCCATGAGGGCTTGCAGGGAGACGCCGGCGTTGACCAGCGCGGTCGCGTAGGTGTGTCGCAGCTGGTGGGAGGTGACGTGCCCGAGCCCGGCGACCTCGGTGGCGTGATCGAGTTCGCGGCGGACGCCTTGCTGGGTGAGTCTGCGGCCGAGGTAGGTGAACAGGAACTGCGCGGGTCGCCGGTAGCGGGGGTGCGGGAGTGGTCTGCCGTGGGAGCGGATCTGGGTGACCCGGTCGATCACCTCGAGAGTCTCAGGATCGAGAGGGACCATGCGTTCGGTGGCGAGCTTGCCGAGCGGGACCTTCAGCCATGCCCCGTTCCCATCGAGCTCGTGAACGCAGTCCAGCTCGAGGTCGAGCAGTTCCCCGATCCGCAGCCCGCAAGCGCGTTGCAGCCGCAGCGCCAGTGCGGCCAGCTCGTTGTCGGGATGCTCGGTCAAAGCGGCGGTGAGTCGCCGGTCGGCATCGATGGGGAGGTAGCGGGGCAGCACCTGCGGGAGCTTGGGGATGTCGTCGCGGAACAGCACCTTCCGAGGTGGCGCTGCGTCCCAGCCCCATTCGGTGATGTCGCGGAGGAACGTCGCGACCGCGACGACCCGCCGGTTGCGGTCCCCGATGCTGATCGGGGCGCCGTCCTTGTCGCTGATCGCGTCGACCAGCGACGCGAGGAACGGTTCGACGTGACGTCGCCGATCCAGATCCCTCACCGACGTGAGTGTCGGGTCGGTGTCGGTGAGGAACACCCCGAAGTGCTTCAACCGTGTCGCCATCGCCGAGACCGTCTTGCGGTCGCAGGTCGCGCGTTTGCGTTCCAGATAGCCGACCAGCTGCGCCCGCAACGGGGCGGAGACCTCGGCGAGCCGCTCCTCGTAAGGGACCGGGCCGCCGGTCCGTGGCGGGGAATCGAGGACGCCGAGATGGAACAGCACCATGTGCGCCATGCTGATCGCCGAGAAGTAGTGGCGATGCGAGATCCCCGTCGCGTGCTCGCGTTCCCGGCAGGCCGCGGCGAACTCCTGAAGGTCATCGACGGTGAGTTGTCGCATCGGCTTTCCCGTCTGGATCAGCAGCCGGATCGGCGCCTGGGAGCCTGTCGCAAGCCGCGTGCGGGCGGTGAACCCGAGCTGTTCGGCCTCGTCGAGGAACCCGTCGATCTCGGCCCGCAGCGGGCTGGTCTGGATCTCCCGCCAGAGCGGTGACAGCTTCCTCGAAAGCAGGTAGTCGTATCCCGGCCGCAACCCGCCGTGCAGCATCAGGAACGTGATCACCGGACGCGCTGCCGACCCCGCCGACAGTCGCTGCTGAAGCGGTGTCGCCGCCCAGTCCTGCGGGTCCGGCCAGGACTCGAAGAACCGTCGCGCAGCCCACTCGTAGGACGGGTTCCCTCGGCCGGTCGCCGTCAGGTGACGCAGATACGCGTCCCGGAGATCATCGCCTCGCAGCGACGCGATCCCGGGGTCACCGCTGCTGAGAGCGGATGCGTTCGCGTGCCGCATCGAACTGGGCTTTCACGTGAGCAGGAGCGAGGTGGACGTAGCGGGCGGTTGTGTCGACATGCGCGTGACCGAGAAGGGCCTGCATCACCGCGAGATCGACGCCGGCCTCGGCGAGGACTGTTCCGAACGTGTGACGCAGCGCGTGCGGGTGCCCGCCGGTCACGCCGGTCAGGCCCCGGTGGTAGCGGAACACCGTCCGCAACCCTGCCGCCGTCAACGGGCCGCCGCGGTTCGGGCCTTTGCCGACGAGGAACAGGAACTCGGAGTCTGACTCGGGGCGTTCGGCGAGGAGATAGACGTCGATCACCGACGCGACGTCCGGGTCCAGCGGGACGCGGCGCTGTTTCGCGCCCTTGCCGGTGCCAGTGACCCAGCGGCCGCCGATGTCGACGTCCTTCACGTGCAGGCCGAGGACTTCCATCGACCGCAGCCCGCACCACAGCATCAGCCCTGCGATCGCCCGATCCCGCCAGGTCCGCAGACTCCCCACCAGCGTCGCCGCGTCCTGGGGTGACAGTGCGACCGGCAGCCGGCGTGGTTCCCGCAACCTGAGCGCGGATCGCGCGACCGGGCGCCGGACGGTGTGAGCGAGCATCCCTGACCGCTCCCCGCTCGTCCGCCAGCGCGCTTCCCTGCCCCGCGGGACCGGGTTCCGCCTCGCCGGGTCGCGCAGTCCCGCATACGTGAACAGCCCTGAGATCGCCGCGAGCCGACGGTTGATCGTCGTCGCCGCGTATCGGTCCAGCCGGCGGCCATCCATCCCGACGACGTTCGGGCCCGGCCTGCCTGGCAGGGTCGCTTCACGACATGCCCGCAGGAATCCGAGGAGATCATCGGTCGTGACCTCCTCAAGCGGGCGGTTCTGCCCGGACAGCCAGCGGCAGAACGCGAGCAGGTCATACCCGTAGGACCTCACCGTCGCCGGCGAGTAGTTCCGATCCAGCAGATGCGCGAGGTACTCGTCCACCAGCGCGAACCGGGCGGCGTGCTCACCGGCGAGCACCCACTCGCCGTCACGCTGCTCGAGCCGCAGGACTTCCTTGTCCGTCATGCGACACATGTTGCACCCGTGCGTCACACACGCGACGGACGCGACGCCCACCGGCGTGTCGCCGCCTGGGCTCGCGGGTCGAATAACCGGTTAAGAGGGTGTCGCCGACTGTTCCCGTTGAGGGCTTTGCACCGAGCTCGACGATCCGATCGGTGTAGACCAACGACATGTAGTTCGACCCGTGATCGGAGTGGTGCGTCAGTCCGGTGAGGTCGCCGCGGGCCTGCCAGGCAGCCATGTTCAGCGCCTGCAGCGGCAGGATGTCCGCCTTCAACGTGGCGGCGACGTTCCACCCGACGATGCGGCGCGAGTACACATCGATCACGAACGCGACATACGCGAACCCGGACCACGTCGCGACGTATGTGATGTCCGCGACCCACAGTCGGCACGGCGCGTGCGCGTCGAAGCGACGCTGCACGAGGTCGGCAGGGCGTTGCTGGGCAGGGTCGGCCTTGGTCGTGAACGCTCTCTTCGACCGTTTCACGCCCGCAACACCCGCCAGACGCATGATCCGGCCAGTCTGGTCCCGACCGATCGTCCAGCCCTGCCGGCGCATCAGCGCATGCATCTTTCGGACGCCGTAGACGCCGTAGTTCTCCGCATGCAGACGGGTGATCTCGGGCACGAGAAGATCATCACGCAGACGCCGCGCGGATCGCGGCCTGGTCTGCGCTGCCCGGTATCCGCGGGCGGTGAGGAACCCACACTCTGTCGCACCCAGAGTGCGGCAGATGGCCTCGACCCCGAAACGCTCCCGGAACATACTGATGAACCGGATCATCTCGTCGTGGGGCGGTCGAGTTCCGCTGCGAAAAACGCGGACGCGGCTCGCAGAATCTCGTTCGCGCGCCGCAACTCGGCGACCTCACGTTTGAGGCGCTTGATCTCCGCGGCCTCTTCGCTGGTCACGCCAGGACGGGCACCCGAGTCGATCTCGGATCGGCGACGCCATTTCCGCAACGTCTCCGGTCCGACTCCAAGCTTCGAGCCGACATGACGAATCGCGGCGTACTCGGTCTCATGCTCAGGCAACGCCTCCTCCAGCATCCTGAGCGCACGTTGCCGGAACTCCGGCGGGAACTGACGGGGCATGATTCATCCTCCCAAAAGAAGCGGAACCAAACCCAGGACGAATCATCAGCGAACACTCTATGAAGCTCCTCGACGCCACCGAAGAGGAGGTCGCAATCCCAGAACTCGCTGCGGCATAATCAACCAAAGCTGAACTCGCACGGTGATGAGAAACTCCACCACTCAGAGGGACGCCACCTTCGCAACCGCATCAAATATTCGGTTGCTCAATGATGAGAGGAACTACCGTGCCCGACGTTCTGGCCTTTTCCAATGTCACTCTGATCGACGGTCGAGGAGGTGACCCGGTCGTAGGCGCCACAGTCGTCGTGAAGGACGGCCTGTTCTCGGATGTCTACCCGGGGCCGGCAGACCTGCCCGCCGACGTGAAGAAAGTGGATGGCACAGGCAAGTACCTGCTCCCCGGCTTCATGAACGGGAACGTCCACCTGCTCGACGGCATCATGATGGTGGGCATCGGCGGTGTCGAGTATCTCGCGCGATACGAGGGATCCTTCCCGCGGGTCATGCAGGAGAGCACCCAGCTCAGCCTTCGCAACGGCGTCACCACCGTCTTCTCCACCTGGGATGCGACGGAGCCGATCCTCGAGGCGCGCGATCAGATCAACCGCGGCGAGGCGGTCGGAGCCCGCATCTTCGCCGCGGGAAACATCGTCGGGCTGAACGGGCCGTTCAGCCCGGACGGGAACTTCGGCGCTCGTCAGTCGATCTCGCCGACGTTCGCCGACCGCCTGGACGCGCTCTTCGCCGCCGGAGTCGGCGGAGCGCTGACGATGATGAGCGAAGCGGACGCGCGCAGCGCGCTGCGCGACTACATCGCGCGCGGTGTCGACATGGTCAAGATCGCCGTCAGCGATCACCTCATGCAGGCGATGGGGCGCACCAGCTACCTCACGTTCCCCCAGAAGTGGCTGTACTGGATGGCAGAAGAGACCCACGCCGCAGGACTGCCCCTCCTCTCGCACACGACCTCCCTGCAGTCGCTCGAGCTCGCCTACGAGATGGGCGCCGATGTCATGATCCACCCGACCTGGACGAACAACCTGGTCATCCCGGATGAGCTCATCGAGAAGATCGCGGCCGACCGCGTCGGCGTCGGCGTGCAGCCGATGACCGATGACTACAGCGGACGTCTGCTCAGCAAGGGGAACTGGTGGGGGCTGCTGAACAGCCCGCAGCACGTGCAGAACGAGAAGAAGTTCATCGAAGCCGGCGCCAACCTCATGATCGCGACCGACGCGGGATGCACGAGCCACGACGTGCTCGCCGACCTCGGTGAGGATCTGCACGCGGATCGGCCGTGGACGATCGGCGAGGACCACTTCACATGGATCAAGGCGCTTCGCCAACGCGGCCTCTCGCCGATGGCCGCGATCCAGTCGCTCACGCACAACGTGGCAGAGGCGTACAACAAGCTCGATCTGTACGGAACGATCGAGACCGGCAAGGTCGCCGACGCCGTGCTGCTCGATGCCGACCCGCTCGCAGACAGCGAGAACCTCCGCTCGATCGTCGACGTCTACAAGGACGGCCGTCGCGTCGACCGAGACAACCTGCCGACCCACGCTCTCGTCACGGCGCCCACGGGCAGCCCCATTCCCGCTCTCTGAGCCGAGAAGAACCGGCTGCTTCGTCACTGGGCGGTGCGGGGGCACGCCGGGGGCCCGGCCCCCGGCCGGGCGGGGGGGCGCGAAAGGGACCGCCCAGGGGTAAAAACAACAGAAAGACGGCAGG
>NZ_JAJGNI010000007.1 GCF_020781975.1 Microbacterium schleiferi | reverse complement strand
AATCAGCACAGGCGCCACTCCGCGATCGGAGCCCCACCCTTCAGCAGACTCAACAACCTGCCTGGACATCACACCTAGGGCAACAGATTCGGGATCGCGAGCCGGCGCATCCGATCCCACGGCTCGGTCCATCCCAGGCGGTCGAACAAGCCGTCCAGCAGCATGGCGGTGAACCCCCAGACCAGGTGCTCGCCGGTCTCGGTGCGCACCTGAAACGCGGGGGCGCGGTGTCTGCGAGGGCCGCGATCGATGACTGTGCATCCGCGGTTCGCGGGATCGAGCAGGTCGGCGACCGGCGCACGGAAGACCGCCGCCGACTCGGCCACATCGACAGCGCGCACCGGCGACGGCTCGCGCCACCACCCCAAGACAGGGGTCACGCGATGAGAGGAGTACGGCAAGGGCACCTCGGCGAGGGTGCCCAGAACATCGACTCCGTCCGGGTCCAGTCCCGTTTCTTCCTGGGCTTCGCGTAGCGCAGCAGCGACGGGACCGGAATCATCCGGCTCCAGACGACCCCCGGGAAAGGCGACCTGGCCCGCGTGCGAACGCAGCGTCGTCGCCCGCGCCAACAACAGCACGTCGAGATCCCGCGAGACGGCTGCAGCACTCGCCCGGTGAGCGCTCGGCGCGTCATCCAGAACCCCGAACAGGATGAGGACGGCAGCGGGTCTCGCATCGGGGTCATCGGGAAGCCCGAGCAGCGCAGCCAGGCTGTCGCGGCGCGCGGCCATCGGGTCGGTCGACACGAGCTGAAGAAGCTGCCGGCGTGCGTCCTGATGCCCGGCGGAGGCAGCCGCAGCGAGCCGGGCCCCGGGCGTGGCGCCCACCGGCCCCGCCGCGTCACGGGAGTCACGTGTCATCCGTCCAGGCTACGACGGGCGACCCTCGACCTGGCTGAGGCTGGTACATTTACCGCGTCGGGAGCGGATGTCGTCGTCGACGCGCAGGATGAGACAGAGCGACCGCGCGAGTTCGCCACCGGTCACGCGGACTGCCTGCGCGTGAACCCGTGGTCACCGCTCTGCAACAACTGGAGTGCGGAGGCGAACCTCGCTGCTGCCGAAGCGACCCTCGCCGACCTCGAGGCCGACATGGATCTCGCCTTTGCACGAGCTGCGGTCGTCCGCATCCCCTCTGACGCGGCGCGCGCAGACGCCGACGCAGCCTTCGCGGCGGCAGCCGGCGTCGGGACTGCCGCGATGGCGGCAGCCACTGCCACGCTCGGTCTCTCGATCCTGACCGCGCACCGGGCGCGGCCGGTCGGATCCTGGCGCGGTGGCGAGCGTCAGTGACCGACTCGATCACTGACCGGCGCGGTCAGCGCCCCTCTGTCGAGCTCCATCCCGAAAGCCGGCGCTGCTCGAACGCCTCGAGAAGGATGTCGAGAGCGAAACGGAACTCCGCATCCGCGTCGCAGCCGCCCGCGGCGCCCGGGGCCGTCAGCGCCATCCGCACGATATGGGGAAAGGATGCCGAAAGCGATGCCAGCGCGGCTTCCTCCGATGCAGCGACCGACACGCCGTCGGACGCGGCCTCCGATGTCGACGGGGTCGGAAGAACATCGTGGGTGAATCCCCACATCCGGGTGCTCAGCGTGTGCATCGCATGATCGGCCCGGCAGCCGCCTACACCTTCGCCGGCCTACGCACACTCGAGGCCGCGATCATCGGCGCAGGCATCCTGCCGATGCTCGCGCTCGTCTTCCTGCTTTCGGGAGCGATCCCCGGCAGCAACCTGCCGATCACGACGAGCCCCGACGGCGCCTTCGTGGCATCCCTGGCCGGAATGCACGCTGCATCGTCCTTGTCGGACAGGGTCTGGTGATCGGAGTCAACACCCTCGTGTTGTCGTGGCTCCTGTGGCGTTCACGCGCCGTGGTGCGCGGGATCCCGCTCCTCGGTGCAGTGGGCGCGACCCTGGTCCTACTCTCGGACGTTGCGCAGCTGTTCGGGGGCATCGACCAGTCGAACGTTCTCGTCGGGCTTGCCGCGGCGCCCATCTTCATGTTCGAGCTGTGGTTCGCGGGCTATCTGCTGTTCGTCGGATTCCGCCCACGCATCGAGCGCGCAGCGATGGCCGAGTCGGCGCCGGTCGCGTGATCGCCACGGGTCCGGCAGTATTCCTGCCGGACCTCCGTCAGTCGATCGCGCGCACCGGCTGACGCAGGATCGTCTTCAACTTCTCGGGGGCGACCCGTCGCGGATCACTGAGATAGACCTCGTGGTGCGGCCCGTTGAACGTGAGGTTCTGCGCCGGCATCAGCTCCGCGTGCAGGCGCCGTAGCGTCAGCGTCTCCGCATCATACGAACCCACGTGCAGGATCTGGAGCGACAGCCCCTCCTCGATCGTGCGCGCAGCGACCCTGTCGATCGGCAGCTCGGGCTTCTTGCGGACTGCGGTGTCGAGTCCGACACGGATGTCGGCATCCGTCACTGCCGGCGGCAACGGGATCAGCATCGTCCAGTCCCACGCATCCTTGCGGCGCTCGGCGAAGCTCGACGGGTCGTCGCTGGACCACAACCCCTCGAGCGGACCGACGACGAAGTCGTCACCCGAGCGGGCCCGGAAGGCGAACTTGATGGCATACCCCGACGCATAGAGGGCACTCACTGCATCCGTGTACTCGGCTGCCGTGTTGGGGTCGCCGTGACCGTCGATGGCCAGATAGGTCAGGGGCGGCACCGTCACGCGCACGAAATCGTGGGACCCGGGCGCGTACAGATCCTTCCGGTCCTTCTTGAGGTCGTACTTCATCCTTGCCCTCCCGTGCGGGCATCGGATGCCGAGACCGCCGCACCCGTCGACCGTGCCGCAGCACGGCGAACGACGAGAGCACCCACGAATCCGAGCAGCAGGAACACCGTCGCCACGAGAAGTGACCAACGTGTGGCATCCGCGAAGCCGTTCGAAAGCGCCGTCACCGCCGCCGCAGTCTGGTCACCGAGCGGACTGCTCGCCCCCTCGGCACGCAACTGACTGATCGTCGTTCCCGCGGACTGCCGGGTCGTGTCGGCGAGCTGGGTCGCACTCGACCCCGTGATGCCGGCATCAGTCAGCGCGGCCGGCAGCGTGAGCGCGAGGGCGACCGCCAGCGCCGCACCCGCAAAGGCCGTACCGAGGGCCGACCCGACCTGCCGAACCGTGCTCTGGGTTGCCGACCCCTGACCCGAGACATCGACGGGCACGTCCTGCAGCACCGTCCCGGTCAACTGCGCGGACGCAAGCCCGAGCCCCAGACCGTAGACGACCAACGGGATCGCGACGATCCACCCCGAGCTGGAGCCGGTGATGAGCAGAGCGAGGACGGCGACACCGACCACCTCGAGCCCGAGTCCGATCAGCACGGTTCCGGGCGAGCCGAAGCGCGCCGCCAAGTGCCTCGCCGATGCGCCCGAGAAGAACGCGCCGAGCGCCATCGCGGCCAGGACCAGCCCCGCGCCCATGACATCCAGGCCGAGCGCATTCACGAGATACAGGGGCAGCACGAAGATGATCGCGAACTCCCCCACTGCCACCATGGCTGCCGTGACGTTTCCCCAGGTGAAGGTCGGGAGGCGAAAGAGATTCAGATCGAGGATCGCGGAACGGCGCACCTTCTCGCGGTGACGCTCCCACACCACGAACAGCACGAGCGCCACGACAGCGACCGCGAAGGCGATCGGGACCACCGACACCGGGGCATCCGCCGGCCACTGCCATCCGAAGACCGAGAACTCGCCTGTCGGTGCCCACCAGCCCAACTGCGGCCCCTCGATGACGGCGAACACGAGTGCGCCGAAGCCGATCGCGCTCAGCAGCGCGCCGTCGACATCCGCTCCGGGCCGCCCCTTCGCGCCCTTCGTCTCGGGCACCGTGAGCAGGCCCGCGATGAAGACCGCAGCTCCGAGCGGAATGTTCACCAGGAAGATCCAGTGCCACGAGGCCCACTGGGTGAGGGCGCCACCGGCCAACGGACCGATGGCAGCGGCTCCCGAGATCACCGCACCCCACACCCCGAACGCCGCGCCCCGGTACTTGCCGCGGAACACCGCATTCACGGTCGAGAGCGTCGAAGGCATGATCAGAGCGGCACCGATCGCCTGCACGGCGCGCGCCGCGATGAGCGGCCCTGCGGCATCCGCCATCGCTGCCAGGATGCTGCCGCCGACGAAGACGACAAGACCCACCTGGAACAGGAGCTTGCGTCCCCATCGGTCGGCAAGCTTGCCCGTCGAGAGCAGGAGAGCTGCCAGCAGCACCGCGTAGAGGCTGTTGACCCACTGCGCGTCGGTGAGGTCGAGCCCGATGTCGGCGATGATCACCGGGAGGGCGACGCCGACGATCGTGCCGTCGAGGACGATCATCCCGAGCCCCGTGGACAGCACCGCGAGGGCCAGCCATTCACGGCGGGTGGGTGGTGTCACGCGAAGGTCCGTGCTGGTGCTCACGATCCGAGCCTGGCACAGACCCCCTCGACGAACCCACACCTTCTTGGGCCCGATCGCGCGAGCCCATCCTGCCGAACCCACACCTTCCCGCGCGAACCCACACGTTTCGGTGGTCAGAACGTGTGGGTTCGGCACGGATGCTGTGGGCTCGCGCCCAAGGGTGGGCTCGCGCGTCAGAGGGGGCTGCGGGGGCGGGCAGGGCAACGACCCCCGACCTACCGAGATACAGCGGTTTCGGGGGCGTGCCGTCGATTCGGGGACCTGACGGTTACCCCTGGGCACGTCGTTGTGGGTCGAGAAACGTAACATCCGCGGGATGCCCCGCGCAAGCATCCGCCTCATCCCTTCATGCCTGCTGGATGCCCCTGGTCGCCCCGGACCACCGCCGAACCCACACCTAACTCGGGAACCCACACGATCCTTCGGCAGAAAGCTGTGGGCTCGGTACGGATGCTGTGGGTTCGTCCCCCATGCACCGCTCAGGGACAACTCGGCTGAAGGAGGGACAACTCGGCTGGAAGAGGGACAACTCAGCTGAAGGAGGGACAACTCGGCTGGAAGAGGGACAACTCAGCCGGAGGAAGGACAACTCAGCCGGAGAAGGGAGGGACCTCGACGGGGGCGGCGAGACCGACGAAGGCGACGATCTGGTGACCGCCGGGGTTCGTCTGCAGCGGAACCTCTTCCCAGTTGTTGGCGATCCACAGGTTGCCCGACGGGTCGACGATCAGTCCCGTGTTGCGGACGAGGCCGTCGAACGCGTACCCGGCATCCGGCGAGATCGGGTCACCCGTCGACAGGCTGCCGGGGCAAGTGTCGGGCGAGGTCCCGCAGAACGCCGACACGCGCTGGTCGGAGAAATTCGCGACCCAGACGTTCCCGTTGCCATCGGTCGTGATGCCCCACGGCCGGGTGATCCCGCCACCGCTGAAGGGGCCCGACACCGTCTGCCCGTCGGCGTCGATGAGCGCGATCGAACCGGTCGGCCCCGACGAGATCGGCCGCGTCGGGCACGGGAGGGTCGTGGAGCCGGAGTTGGCGACCCATACGTTGCCCTCCGGGTCGGAGGCAACACCCATCGGCAACACGAACTCATCCCCTGCAAGCGGCGCGTCACCCACGAGCGTGCCGTCGTAGTTGAAGACCGCCACCGAGCTGCTCGCGATGCCGCTCACGACGACGTGCTGCCCGGTGTCGACAACACCGAACGCCTGGTCGAGACCGACATCCAGGGTCATCGCCTGCTCGGGATCGCCCCCGGGATACACGGTGACCGTGCCGGTCTGGCAATTCGCGTTCCACACGTCTCCCGCGGCAGTGACGTCCATGCCTTGCGGCCACGCCAGCTCACCGGCGGTGAACCCGGTCACCGGCGGTGAGAGCGGCTCGCCCTCGATCGAGAAGAGCGACACACTGTTGTGCGGCGGCTGCTCGGTGCATCCTTCGCCGGCGAAACCGAAGTTGCTCACCCACAGCTGACCCGACGGATCGAAGGCGATGCCGAAGCCCGAACCACTCAGCCCGCCTCCCGTGTACTTGCCGACCATCTCGCCGCCGGGCGCGAACTTCAACAGCAGGTCACTGCCGCACGTGGGGTCCTGCGGGTCGGCACCGTACTTGTAGTTGTTGTTGACCCAGATGTTTCCGTCGGGGTCGATGGCGAAGTTACCCGGACCGTCGAGGGTCTGCCCGTCGCCGTCGAAGCGAAGCGCGAGGGTCCAGGCGGCAGGGGCCGCCATCAGACCCGGGCGGTCTCCCGCCACAGTCAGCGACAGGTCGTACAGTGCGGATGCGGCAGCGCTGGGGTCGCGCGCGATCTGAGCGAAAGCACGGAACGTATCGACGGACCGCTGATCCGACCGAGCGCTCGCGGCGTCGACAAGGGCGCGGCACGCGTCAGCATCCACGACGCACGCACTGAGGATGTTGGTGAGCGAGGTGAACGTCGGAAGCGCCTCGGTCTGCGTGCCGTTGGGCGCAGAGGTCAGCACCGCCCCGTAATCACCGGTGGACGCGTCCACGAGGTTCGTGTACATCGCGGCGGCATTGGGAAGGCCCGGCGCAGAACCTTCGACGCCGTCCGGAGCGGTGAACTGCGCGAGCGCATAGCCGGCTGCAATGGTCGTGCGTTCGTTGAGGACGACAGCTGTGGCATCCGCGGGGATGATGGCGGCGAAGGTCGCGGTCATCGTCGTGTCGTCACCGCCGGGGGCGGTCGCGAGCAGGTAGACCAGATCGTCGCCCCGCGAGACGGAACCGAGATCGACGACGAACTCACCGTCGCGATCGGATGACGTCGACCCGATCTGCGACGCCGGCTCGCCCTCCGCACCAGCCGACCATGCCGAGACCTCCCAGCCGGATACTGCTGCCCCGTCGACGACGGGAACGACGGCACCGCTCACGGCGGATGCCTCACCATCGGGCTCGGCAGGTGCCCAGCAGCCTGCCAGCGCGAGCACGGATGCCGTCACGAGCGCGACGGCGCCGATCATGCGCCGCCCCGGGGATCGGGTGCTCGTTCGGTCGTCGGACTCGATCGGGTGGGGCTGGTCTTGGCGCACAAGGTTCCGCATCGAATTCACTCCGTCAGGTGTCTGGGTCCGGTCGTCGGGTCCGTCCCACGCGGCAGGTTAGCAGCGCCCGGTGGCCGGCGTGGGCGAGGTTCAGGTCGAGATTCGGTCACGAATCCCTCTGTGTTTTCGCTGACCGCTCCCCGCCGCGGCCCTCTCGCTCCGGGCAGCCACGCGGGTCGAGTAGGAATCGAGAAGCGCCCGACCGCAGCAGCCCGTACCTTCGATGTCAGCGGCACCAGAAAGGACCCCACGAATGGCCGACAAGCGTGACACCTCAACGGATGGCTTCAGCGACGCAGAACGCGAGGCGATGAAACAGCGCGCCGCCGAGCTGCGCGAGCAGGCCGCCGGCGGCACAGGCTCGGCGAAGAAGGAGAAGGAAGCGCGGGCCTGCGTGGATGCGATCGCCGCACTGAACGGCACAGACAAGGCGGTCGCGGAGCTGCTTCACCGGATCGTGCGGGAAGAGGCACCGCACCTGGACCCCAAGACCTGGTACGGGTTCCCCTCGTACGCGCGAGACGGCAAGGTCGTCGTGTTCTATCAGCCCGCGTCGAAGTTCGACACCCGCTACGGCAGCGTCGGCTTCAACGAGGACGCCCTGCTCGATGACGGCGCGATGTGGGCCACAGCCTTCGCCGTCGTCGAGGTCACCGACGAGGTCGAGGCGACCCTGCGTGATCTCGTCCACCGCGCCGCCGGCTGACGCAGCGCAAGACCGGTGGCCGTCTCGCCAACGCCGGTGGAACGCACGCGCCGCGACGATGCGTGATTGGCGTGCGCGTTTCGTGACGCTGCCGCGGGAGGAGGGCGCTACGGTCAATCCCATGGCTGCCCCACGCACCCGCCGTGCCCGCGTTGCGCGCCGCCGCGCCCGACGTGTCGCAGCATCGGGAAGCGACCTCACCGACGCCGAATGGATACTCATCCGCGATGCGTGGGGGCGGTGCGCGTACTGCGGACGCGCGGGTCTCGCCCTCCAGAAGGACTGCGTGCTTCCGATCTCGCGCGGCGGCCGCTCGACAACGTGGTTCCGGCCTGCGGCAGCTGCAACGCGAGCAAGTGCAACGCAGAAGTCACGAGCTGGATGCGTCGACGGCGGCTCGACGAGCGGGCGTTCCTCCTCGCCTGGGCTCTTATTCTGCGCGAGCTTCGCGAGCGGCACGAGCCGCGCGGCGCTGACGCCACCACTGCCAGAACCGGTCCAGCATCCGCTTGACCCAGCCCGACAGCCGGCGCGCCCAGTGGAACTCGGTGCCGAGCACCGCGAGCCCGAGGAACACGATCAGCCAGCCCGGTCCCGGCAGGGGAACGAGTACGAGTCCACCGAGGGCCATGATCGTCCCGACCACGGCGACGCCGACACGGTAGGCGATCTCGACCCGCGGATGCCGCGCAACCCACGCGCGCGCTGTGCGCAGCATCCGTCTGATCGGGCGGTCCTCGCGCTCGGCGTCCGCGATCTCCGCACGGATATCCTGCTCCAGCGCCGTGGACCCGTTGCGCCCGGTCGGGGCGTCCAGATCGGGCATGGTGCGTGCCGAACCAGAGATGGGGGGCATGGCGACGACGCTAACAAGCGAAGTCGCGAGGTCCCTGGGTACCGCGTCAACGGGGTCAGCAGCGCGTCAGGGCTGAGCGCGCCGCCTCCCGATCGGGGCCGGTGATCCCGAGGTCGTAGGCATCGACGACGCTCACCCAGGCGATCACATATCCGCACACGGATGCCGCAGCCGGCGGCATCCACTCGGCCGGGCCCGAGTCGCTCTTGGCGGAGTTGATCTCATCCGCCGTCACCACCAGGTTCGCCGGGTCGTTCGCGAAGACGAGGCGCTCGGCATCCGACCACCGATCAGCGCCGTGGCGCCACGCCCACGCCAATGCGACGATGTGGTCGATCTGCACGAGAGGGGACGTCTGCTCCCCGGACGTGAAGCTCTCGGTGTGCCCGTCGTAGGGATCGACGAGCACCCCCTCGAGGACCTTGCACTCGCCACTCCCCTCGCGAAAGACCACCGCCGACAGGTCACGGGCGAGGACATCGTTGCGGGTGTCGCACCCGTTGCCGTCGACGTCGGCCCAGCGCTCTCCGAACAGATCACGCTGGTATGGCGCGTCCACTACCCCCGAGACCGTCGGCAGCCGCGACAGCATCTCCTGCGCCGACGCGGCATCGATCGCCGGCGCAGTCACCGGGTTCCGCCGCGCCTCCGCGCCCGGCCGAGAGGCGGCGCTCCAGCTGATCACCGCGATGACGACGACCCCCGCCAGAGCGGCGAGAATCCCGAGCACGATCACCGCTCGTCTCACAGGGTGTCCGCCGGTTCTTCCACGCCCTCGACTCTAGGTCTGCCGACAGACATCGCTGGCCACGAGCCGGATCGACGGGCCGATACTCTGGGGCAGGTCGGTGTGGAGGAATGCGCCGCCGGAAGGGTCGTCGTGGTCAGGTCGCTCACGCGTTTCCGGCTGGCCATCGCCGTTGCACTCGCGATCCTCGCCGGATACATCGACGGCATCGCCTTCGTCTACCTCGGCGGATACTTCGTCTCGTTCATGAGCGGCAACACCACCCAGTCGGGGGTCGAGCTGGCAGGCGGGGACCTCGCCGCCGCGGGCTTCGGGTTCCTGGTGATCCTGGGCTTCGTGCTCGGGGTGATGGGTGGCACGATCGTCAGCTCCCCCGGTCGCGATCGCGGCGGGATCATCCTCGTCGGCGTCGCCGGCGTCATCGCGATCGGCGCCCTCCTCTCGGGTGCGCCGCCGGTCGACCCGAACGCCCTCACCGGCGCAGCACTCATGGGGGTTGCCCCCACAGCCGTCTGCCTCTCGTTCGCGATGGGGGCCGTCAACACCGTCTTCAGCGGACGCGGTGAACCCTCGTTCGGCATCACCTACATGACCGGAGCCCTGGTGAAGATCGGCGAGGGGATCGTCGGCGCGTTCCGCGGTGGCGATCGCACGAGCTGGCTGCGCTATCTGGCGCTCTGGCTCGGGATCGCCGTCGGCGCCGTCGGCGGCGCCGCCGTCTACGCGACCGTGGGGTCGCCGGCGCTCTGGCTCGGCGTCATCGCGGCGGTCGTCCTGGCCGGCATCCTCGTCGCCGCGCGCCCGCGTCCGGCCTGAGAGGAACACCGCGGATCAGGGGGCTGCTTCGACGATCTGAACACTCAGGAGGCGATCGTCGTCGCCCGACGGGGAGCCTCGACCGTCGGTGTTGTTCGTGAGCAGCAGCAGCTCGTCTCCGTCGATCACCGCGTCACGGATGCGGCCGAACTCCCCGACCCACAGGGGTTGCGGGTCGCTCAGGGCACCGCTCGCGTCGACGTCGACCTGCCAGACGCGTTCACCCCGCAGCGCGGCGACGAACAGGGTGCTACCGGCGGCGGCCAGTCCGCTGGGGCTTGCCTCGTCCGTCGTCCACGTGACCACCGGATCGATGTACGCCGGGTCTCCGGCCGGGCCCTCGTGCACCGGCCAGCCGTAGTTCCCGCCCGCGACGATGCGGTTGATCTCGTCGGTCGCGTTCTGCCCGAACTCGGTCGCCCACATCGTGCCGTCGGCGGTCCACGCAAGACCCTGCACGTTCCGGTGACCGAGGGAGTACACGGCATTGCCGAACGGATTGGACTGCGCGGGTATCCCGTCCACTCCGACGCGCAGGATCTTCCCCGCCAGCGACGCGGGGTCCTGCGAGGCCCCGGTGTTTCCCGCATCCCCGGTGGCGATGTAGAGGTACCCGTCGGGGCCGAACGCGATGCGTCCGCCGTTGTGGTTCCCCGCCCTCGGGATCCCCTCGAGCACCACCTCTGCCGGGCCGAGGCTGCGTTCTCCCGGCTCACCCACAAGCGGCATCCGGATGACGCGATTGTCGCTCCAGCTCGTCAGGTACGCGTAGAGCCAGGGTTCGGCATCCGTCTCGAGGACGGCGAGACCGAGCAGACCCCCCTCTCCGCCGACGTTCACGTCCGGGACGGTGCCGATCGTGCGGGTCGACCCGCTCGCGTCGACCTCGAGCACCGCGCCGCCCCGCAGACTCACGATCCGGGTGCCGTCGGCGAACGGGACGATCGACCACGGCACCCGCAGCGACCCCGCCAGCGCGGCCGGCGCACCAGCCGTGCGCCACAGGGCGGTCTCGACCGGCACGGTCGGGGTCGGACTGGATTCAGCGACGAGGGGGCTGCGGGCATCGGGGGTGGCGGAGGCAGAGGTAGAGGGAACGGGTCCAGCGCCGCCGACGCACGCGGTCAGGGTGAGCGTGGCCGCCATCGCTCCCCCACCGAGGGCAGCGATCCGGAGCCGGCGACGCACGGTCATTCTGAGGACGACGACCTCGCGAACACCGCGTGCAAGACGAAGTAGACGACGACGGCGACGACGGCGACCACCGCGAGCTTGAGGATGAGCATCGCCACACCCCACAGCAGTTCCACGAGCAGCCAGGCGATCACGATCGCGGCGATGACTCCGAGGACGGTCCAGAGAGTGCCTTTGTTCATGGTCCCAGCCTACGAAGCCCTCACTCTCGCGGCGCGGGAAATGCGCTTTTGCCCCGCAGGCCAGGCCGCTAACGTCAGTACTGCGGCGGGGGAATGCCGCGGCGCTCAGCGTCCAGTGAAGGGGAGAGACCGATGTCGAACGACACACCCGCCGGCCTGGAAGAACCGCAGAACCCGGCGCCGGACGCAGCCGAACCACCCGTGGCGCCGGCACCGGAGCCCGCTGCCGCGCCCGAATCGCCCGCTGCCGCGCCCGAACCGCCCGCCGCCGTGCCCGCGGCACCGCCGGCGTACGCGCCACCGGCTGGGTATCCCACGGCCCCAACGACACCGTATGGAGCTCCGCCCGCCGCTCCGGTCTATGGGGCCGCACCCGGGGCGCCCGGCTACGGCGTTGCTCCGGGCGCTCCCGGCTATCCGCCGGCAGGCTACGGCGTCCCGCCGGCACCGCCGAAGGCCCCTGACACCCGGCCCAAGACGCTCGCGATCATCGCCCTGATCCTCGCGATCGTCGGTGTCGTGATGGCATTCATCCCGTTCGTGAACTGGATCGCCGGGCTCGTCCTGCTCGCGGCGTTCATCATCGCCCTCATCGCCCTCATCAGCAAGAAGCAGGGCGGCACCGGCATGAGCATCACCGCCCTCATCCTCTCGGTCGTCGGCGGGATCATCTCGGTTGTCATGATCGCGCTGTCGTTCCTGTGGATCGGCGGCGCCGTCCTGAACGACGCGATACAGGACGAGATCGCGCAGGAGACGATCGCGCCCGAAGACGACGAGCCCGCGGATGACGTCACGACCGCCCGGGACATCGTGATCACCGACGGGTCGTTCGGCCGGTACGAGTTCGATCCCGAGACGTGGTGGTACGTCGTGATGTTCGAGAACCCCAACCAGGACTACATCTTCGACTTCGCGAGCATCGATGTCGAGGCGATCGGCGCGGACGGCACGATCCTCGACACCTCGAACGAGTACCGCGTCATCTTGTCGGGTGAGGCCGCGCTCGTCGGCGACTTCTACGAGGTCGGGGCCGGCGAGATCGTCGACCTCAACGTCATCGGCCCGACCGCTGCCGACGCGATCCTCTCCCCCTTCGCCGAGACCGGTGAGTTCACGCTCGGCGACCTCGCCGCGACATCCGATGACTTCTCGACAACCGTGACCGGCACGGTCAGCGGGGACTTCGAGGAAGACCAGGAACTCGTGCAGATCACCGTGGTCGCCCGGGACACCTCGGGCCAGATCATCGGCGGGGCATGGACCTATGTCGACCGCTTGCCCAGCGACGGCACGAAGGTGCAGTTCGAGGCGACCTTCTGGGATCCCCTCCCCGAGGGCACGGTCTTCGAAGCATTCGCCTCCCTGTAGGTCTGATACCGAGCTCCGAGGGTCAGCTGACTCCGGGCACGGGTCACCCCAGCTCGAACGTCGTGATGCCGAAGACGTCGTCGATCGGGAGGTCGAGGGGCTTGCCACGGTACATGCGGGCCGTCTCGAACACCGGGCGCATCCCGAGGCTCTCCGCCAGCTGCACGGCCTCCGCGTTGACGGTGGGTGGATCGAGGAAGATCGCCGCCCCGGGCGCCACGCCCTGGACGAGGCCCTCGATCAGCTGCGCCGCGGTGGCGGCATCCTTCGCGAACAGCGGCCGACCTTGAATCCATCTCGGCACGGTCGGATGACCCCGTACCCCGCGACGTCGCCGACGGTCCCGTCGCCTGCCGTTCCGTCGTCTGAACCACGGACGGCGACCAAGGCGCGGTGGCTGGAGTCGGTGGTCCAGGCACGGAGGAAATCGCTGCGCTTCGCGCCGAAGTGCGCGGCGTCGTAGCGCTCCAGAGCCGAAGGATCGACATCCGCTGCCGGCACGAGCGTGATGCTCCGCCGCCCGTTCGTCGCGACCACCCGCAGCGGAGCGACCCCCGCGTACCGGACGTTGCGGTGGGCGAGGACGAACCCCGACCTGCGGTAGTTGTGCTGCTGATCGACCACACCGTCCAGGCCGACGGTACGGACGTCGGCCAGGTGATCGAGCCCGGCATCCGAATGACCCGGATTCCAGCCCTCGCGGGCTGCCCACTCCACGGGCATCGCCATCTCATCGAGACGGAGGGGACGGATCTCGAACGTCACAGTGCTGTCCTCACAATGGCTGTCCTCACAAAGCGCCGCTCACCAGCCCACCATCGCGAGACCGATCACGCCGGCGAGCACCCCGAGGAACACGACCAGGT
The DNA here is from genome assembly GCF_020781975.1 of Microbacterium schleiferi. GTDB lineage: Bacteria > Actinomycetota > Actinomycetes > Actinomycetales > Microbacteriaceae > Microbacterium. The sequence continues at coordinate 213,141 of NZ_JAJGNI010000007.1, read as the reverse complement.
CCGTCCACGTCGCCACCTGCTCGGCGAGCTTCTTGCCCGGCTTCGCGATGTGTCGCACCCCGGCCAACAGGAGGAACAGGGCGCCGGGAACGGCCAGGAGCACCCCCCAGCTGGGCAGGAACGGAATCGCGAGCGCGGTCAGTCCCATGCCGAGGTTCGCGTAGCCGAGTTCCTGCACCACCTGGTTCGCGTCGGTCGCGTCGATCTCCAGGATCTTGCGGGTGCGGTCGGGCTTCATGATCTGGCTGAGTCCTGCCAGCCCGAGACGGATGCCGACGCCCCAGAACCCCCACCACAGCCCGAAGACGAGCCACGGATTCCCGCCGGCGACGAGCAGCTGGATGCCGCCCGAGACAAGCGGCAGGATCAGCGTCTGCAGCAGGATGATGAGCACGTACATGGGCACACTCCGGGTCACGCGCCGTGATCGACCGCGCCTCTGCGGCGATCGTGCGGCGATGACACTCACGTTAGCGACTCCGGCGACTCGCGGTGGGCATTGAGGCCGCGGGAGAATACGAGCATGATCCGACGCGCCGGACCCGCCGATGCCGCCGCTCTGCACGAGCTGGCCGCCGCGACCTTCCCCCTGGCCTGCCCGCCCGGTTCGACCGCCGAGGACCAGCGCCGCTTCATCGACGATAACCTCAGCGAAGCATCCTTCACCTCCTACCTGAGCGACCCCGGCCGCGTGCTGTTCGTCGACGTGGATCCCGCGGGGCGGCTGGTCGGCTACACGATGCTCGTCGCTGCCCCACCGACGGATGCCGACGTTCGCGCCGCACTCGGCCTCAATGCACCGACCCCAGACTGGAGCGTCAGCGAGCTTTCGAAGTGCTACGCGCTCCCGGGCGCCCATGGCACCGGCATCGCAGCGGGGCTCCTCCGAGCCACCGCCGAGGAGGCAATCACCCGCGGCGCGACCCGGATGTGGCTCGGCGTGAATCAGGAGAACGCTCGCGCACAGCGCTTCTACGCCAAGCAGGGTTTCGTGCGGATCGGCACGAAGCGCTTCCAGGTCGGGGATCGCCTCGAGCACGACTACGTCCTCGCTCTCGACCTCGCTCTCACCTCGGTCCATTCACCGGAATAGAAACCACCCCTCGAAGGTTGACACCGACATGCAGCGATTCGGAACCCTCTCGTTCGGCCACTACGGCCCCCTCGGCGGCGGACACATCCTCACTGCGCAGGACTCGATGCTCCAGGCGATCGATCTGGCCCAGGGCATGGATGATCTCGGCGTCAACGGCGCGTACTTCCGTGTGCACCACTTCGCGAGGCAGCAGTCGTCTCCCATGCCGCTGCTCGCCGCCATCGCAGCGCGCACGCAACGCATCGAGGTCGGCACCGGTGTCATCGACATGCGCTACGAGAACCCCCTGTATCTAGCCGAAGAAGCGGCATCCGTCGATCTGATCAGCGACGGTCGACTCGCTCTCGGCGTCAGCCGGGGGTCACCCGAGACCGTCGTCCGCGGCTACGAAGCGTTCGGCTACACCGGTTCGACAGATCCTCGCGGTGCGGACATCGCTCGTGAGCACTTCGACCTGTTCTTGAAGGCGGTCGAGGGTGCCGGACTGGCCGAGCGCGACGCCATGAGCCCGTTCGGCGGCGGCTCCGGGATGCAGCGCATCGAACCGCACTCCCCCGGGCTGCGCTCGCGCATCTGGTGGGGAGCCGGCAATCGCGACTCCGCCGAGTGGGCAGGACGGATGGGTGTCAACCTCATGTCGTCGACCCTCCTCACCGAGGATCGCGGCCTCCCCTTCGATGAGCTTCAGGCACAGCAGATCGACGCGTTCCGCGAAGCCTGGCGCGGCGCAGGTCACGCTGGCGAACCGCGCGTGTCGGTCAGCCGCAGCATCTTCCCGATCACGACAGCCGAAGACGAGATGTACTTCGGCGGCCGCCAAGACGGCGACGGCGTCGGCTACATCGACGGGATGCGCTCGACGTTCGGGAAGACCTACGCAGGTGCTCCCGATGTGCTCGTCGATCAGCTAATGGCGGATGCCGCCGTGCAGTCGGCCGACACCCTGATGCTCACGATCCCGAGCCAGCTCGGGGTTGCGTTCAACCTGCGGATCGTCGAGGCCTTCGCGACCCACGTGGCACCGGCCCTGGGCTGGAAGTCGACGCGGGACACCGTCACTGCCTGACTCGGCGCGGTAAGCCCGCAGCGAACCAACACACATCGATCGGTCCGTCTCTGGTTGGCTGACGACGTGACTCGGGTGCTGGTGCTGGGCGGTACCGCCTGGTTGGGAGCGCGCGTCGCCCGGGCGTGGCACGAGCAGGGCGCTGAGGTCGTGTGCCTTGCCCGAGGGAGCGCGGGATCCGCTCCCCCGGGCGTGCGCCTCGTCCGCGCCGACCGCACGCAGCCCTCGGCGTACGACGAAGTGACCGGCCCGTGGGATGAGGTGATCGAGCTCTCGTACGCGCCCGAACTCGTGACCGGCGCACTTCGAGCGCTCTCACACGACGCCGCCCACTGGACCATCGTCTCGAGCGTTTCCGTCTATGCGCGAAACGACGAGCCGGATGCCGATGAATCGGCTGACCTCGTGGACCCGCGCGACCTTTCTCAGTATGCGGATGCGAAGGTCGCCGCCGAGCGGGCGACGGTGGATGCCATCGGGGATCGGCTGTTCATCGCCCGGCCTGGGCTCATCGTCGGGCCCGGCGATCCCTCTGACCGGTTCGGGTATTGGCTACTGGGCGGGCCCGCGGTCGCTGCCACTGTGGCTGCCTGCCGCATCCGCCGGGTTCGCCAGGCGGCGCGCCGACGCCTTCGGCTCCACCGGCGGGACAACCCGTCCACTCGCGATGACAGTGACCCGGACGCTCGAAGACGAGCTGAAGCGGGGTGTCGATCGCCCCCGGCGAGCGGGACTGACCCAGGCCGACGAGTTCGAGATCATTCGGACCATCATGGCTACGCGGAACGACACCGAGTAGACGCCCCGCCTGGACATCGGCTTCTTGCTCCGCCGGGCCGGATACCGAAAGCACCGCTGCGGGCCAGAGTGGGCTCCGCCGCTTCGAGCAGGAGCGGGGTAGGTTTTCTTCATGGATGGCCGTCTCCTTGCGCCGCACAGCGCGCAAGGATCAGCGCCCACGAAGGCGCTTCCCTGGTGGATGTGGATTCTCGCGGCCATCGCGATCTTCGTCCTCTCCCAGCTCAGCGTGCTGGTGACACCCCAGGGTGGCAGCGTCGCCGCATGGTGGCCCGCGGCCGGCGTGTCGGTGCTGTTCATCCTGTGGACGCCTCGGAGGCAGTGGTGGACGTTCGTGCTGATGGTGGCGCTGGTCACCGGAGCGGCCAACGCTGTGGCCGGACGTCCGCTGGCCGTGTCTATCTGCTTCGGCATCTCCAACGCCATCGAAACCGGCGTGTTCACCCTCCTCCTCCAGTACCGGCTTCGACACCGTCTTGTCCTGGACAGGGTGAGCGCTGCCTGGCGGTTCGCCCTCGCCACGATCGCGGCCTCCAGCCTGCTGGGGGTGTTAGTGGGAACGGTCCTCGCACAATCGGCATCCGACGCAGCGCTCCTCGGTGCGCACGCCGCGGCATCGCACGCGGCGGCGATCCTTCTTCTCGCCCCCTTCGCGATCCTCCCGCCACACATCGGGCAGCCGACTCCGGCAGGCGAGATCGTCGCTCAGACACTCGTGCTCACCGGCATCCTCGTGGTGCTCACAACCGTCGGCTCAGGGCTGCCGCTGACTTTCCTTCCGGTGGGAATCATCGCGTGGGCGGCATTCCGCTTCCCGATCCGAGCTGCCTACGCCGAGACGCTCATCGCGAGCGTCATCGTCCTGGCGCTGACGGTCCTCGGGCTCGGTCCCTTCGCGGGAGCGGGTCTCACTCCGGAGGTTTCCGCGCTTCTGACGATTCTCTTCATCTTCATGGTCGCCAGTACGAGTATGTTCATGTCGGCAGCGAGCTACCAGTTGCGCACCGCCATCCGCTCCGCGCGGAGCACGACCGAGCTGGTCACGAGCGGCGTCGTCGACTCGAGGGTCGGCGTACTCGTCGTCGAGCACGAGGGAGACGCCTGGCGGGTGCGGCTGTCCAACACGGCATCCCGTACCATTGCCGGTTCTGAGATCGATGCGGACCGGCGATGGCGCGCGGGCGCGCTCCTGCGCGCCATGGCCGAGAGCCTGCGCGAGGGCCATCTCGTCACACACTCGACCCCCGACGGCCGCGTGATCAGCGTCGATGCGTCGAGAATCGCGGGGCTCGCCGAACGTGTGTCGGTCCAGTTCCTCGATGTCACCGAGAACGCCCGGGCGGTCGAGGTGAGGATCGCCGCAGAGCAAGACCGCGCAAGGGCACTCGCCGCACAGCTCGACCTTGAACGGCGCCAGATCGACTTCATCGCGACAGCAAGTCACGAGCTTCGCACGCCGATCACGAGTGTGACCGGATACTTGGAATTGGTCGAGGAGGCGGGCGAACTGCCCGCGCAGTCTCGAGAGTGGCTTGCGGTGGCCTCACGCAACGCCCACCGCCTGCAAGAGCTCATCGAAGACCTCCTGATCGCCGCCCGCGACAAGCGCGCGCGCACCGCCTATCTTGACGTTGAGGTCATCCGCGTCGGGGATCTGATCACCGACGCGCTGAAACCGTTCGACGACATCGCGCGTGCCCGGGGCCTCACCGTCACAGTGAGCGCGCATGCCGGCACCGTGCGGGGGTCACGCCAACAACTCACCCGGGCACTGCGAAGCCTCATCTCCAACGCGGTGAAGTTCACACCCACGCACGGAACCATCCAGATCCTTGCCGAGGAAGAAGTGATCGCCGCATCCCCGGACGCGAAAACCCCGCTTGCCGGAGTTCGCATCGTCGTCTCCGATGACGGACCCGGCATCGAAGCGAAGGACCTTCCGCACGTCTTCGAGCGGTTCTACCGCACCGCCCACGCCGAGGCGACGAATACTGCCGGGTCGGGGCTGGGCCTGTCGATCGCCAAGGACCTCGCCGAAGCCAACGGGGGGCGCGTCGAGATCTCATCCACGGTCGGGCAGGGCGTCATCGCCAGCCTCGTGCTTCCTTCAGAGGCGGCCGATGCGGCAAGTGGACCGGTCGACCGAGCGCTCAGATCAGCCGGCACCCCTCCTGCCTAGCGGCGCGCGCGGTCGGCCGCAGAGCGGGGCGGATCAGTCGCGACATCGAGGCGATCCAGACCACGCAGCGACGTCCACACGAGCGCCTCACCCTTCGCCGCATGCTCGGAGGCGCGAACCGCCCGCTCGTCGGCCCAGCTGTTGAGGCGGTGGCCGCTGTGCCCGCGGACGTGCTCGAGCACGACGTCGGGCATCCCCGAGGCACGTCGCGCGTCGCGCGCTGCGATCAGACGCTCCAGGATGTCGCGGTTCGCGACGGGCTTCTTGGCGCTTGTCACCCAGCCGCGTCGACGGTGACCGTCCATCCACGAGGAGTAGGTGTCGATCGCGTACTTCGAGTCCGCCTGGATGATGAGCTCGGTGACATCCGCGTGATCGGTGATCGCGTAGAGCAACCCGAGCAACTCTCCGATGTTATTCGTGCCTTCGGGCAGGGACCCTGCGGCCCAGTTGCCGTCCTCACCGACCCACGCCCAGCCAGCCGGACCGGGGTTGCCCTTGCACGCTCCGTCGGTCGCGACGATGTAGCGGTCGGTCGGATGCGGCGCAGCGGGTTCAGGCACGCGTTACAGTCTCGCATTCTCGAGGCCGTGGCGTGAGGACATCACCCCGACGATCAGACTGACCTACGAGACCCGATCCCACTGCAGATCCACCGATCCGCTTCCCGTCTGATACGGCACGGTGAGTGTCGTCGACGTGCACGCGATCGTGCCGGCAGAACTGAGCATCGGGCTCGATTCGATGAGGCTGTTGGTCAGATCCCCGACGTCGAACGCTTGACCGTCTAGCTGGGCGTCGACAGTCAGCGAGCTGTCTGTCTCGGTGAGCACGAGAGTGCCACCCTCGACCTGCCAGGAGCCGGTGACTCCACCCGTGACCACCGCGCGAGGCTCGATCGTCACGGGACCGGCATTCACACTCAGCACGAATCCGTAGTCAGGCGCGTAGGAGTATCCACCGTCGGCACCGAGTGTCAGGCCGATCGTCCCGAACGGCACGATCTCCAGCTCGGGGATCGACGCGGCGACGGCACTGTAGAACGCCGTCACCTGTATCTCATCCAGCACCCACTGGCCCGGGACGCAGTCGACAAGACCTGCCTCCGCTACATCGGTGCCCCCCGTCGATCCGCCGTCACCGGTTCCCGAACCATCGGTGTCGTCGGAACCGTCGACGCCGCTGGCCGCCGCGTCGAACGTCGGTGTGGGGCTCGGCTCGCCCAGTCCTCCACTGCAGCCGGTAAGAAGCGGAGCGCCCGCGATGAGAAGGAGTGCCGCGATCGCAGCGGGGCGTGAGACGCAGATCATGTGTACGAGAGTCGATCAGGGGTCTCGCCGTCGCAATGGGCAGTTGATGCCCATTGCGACAGTGCGCCCCCGACGGGAGACTCTCCTCGTCCGCCGTCCGGGAACCCGCCCCTCAGAATCGAGCAACCCATGAATCGCCCTGTCCTCATCGGCATCTCCGCAATCGTCGCCGGGATCGTTCTGGCCGGGTGCGCAGCCACATCCCCCTCGACATCCGCCGAGGAGGAATCGGCCGGCGAGGTCGTCGCCGTCGAGCAGGACTCCAGCGACCAGGAGGAAGCCGATGGCGATGCGGATGACACCTCCGCCGTCGTGACAGTCGCATACCCCGAGGGGTGGCCCTCCGAGCTTCCCGTCCCCTCCTGCGACCTCGTGAGCGCCAGCACATACGGATCGGGATTCCCCGCATCCGGGGGGACCGCCGCTCTCGTGTTCAGCTGCGCCGACGGCGAGGGAGAGGGGTCGGCGCTGCTGGACACGATCCGCGGGCAGTACACCGCGACCTCCGATCTCGGTACCAGCGGCTTCTTCGAGGACGAGACGTGGCAGCTGCAGGTCGGGTACGACGCATCCGAGATCCGCTACAACGTGATCGCTCGATAGCCGACGCGGCTCGAGGTAGGGCACGACCTACGTCTGCCCGCCGGCGGTGGGGCGGCCGAGCTCGACCAGCACGTCCCGCAGCTCATCACGCGACGAGACGCCGAGCTTTCGGAACACCGAGTTCAGCTGATTGTTCACGGTCGACGGAGAGATCCCCAAAGCCTGCGCGATCTCTCGCGTCCGCTGCCGATCCGCGGCCCTGGCTGCGACGTCCAGTTCACGGCGGGACAGAACCGGGCTCTCGCGGCGACGACGCAGCGGCGCGTCGACCTCACTCGCCCACGCACCGAAGAGCCGGTCGAGCCGATAGCGGGTCTCGTTGGAGGGCCGCATTGTGCGGGCAAGACTGATGGCATCGAGCGCCGTGGGAGGCATGCCCGCGCTCGCGAGCCGCGCTGCCGGCTCGACGACGGCCGCTGGTCGACGCTCACGAAGTGCGACGGCGAGATCGCGCAGGCTCGTGTAGAGCCCGAAGTCGGGTGGTACATCCCGACAGATCTCCTCCAGCATGGCGGCGGCGCGATCGACCACCCCCAACCGGAGGCACAGTCCGAGCGAGATGGCGGCGACAAGGCGGAACCCGACGTCGATGGCCTGCCGTGCCGCGCGTTCGACGACAGTGGCCGCTTCCTCAGCGTCACCGTCGTCCGCGAGCAGCCACGCCTCCACCTCGGCGATGACCATGAGTGCCTTCGGCTCGTTCCGCTGGTCAGGACTCAGGGCGTCGAGCAGCCGCCGCGCTCGTCCCGGATCCCCGCCCTTGGCGGCGGCATCCGCCTGAAGAGCGACAGCCAGTGGCAGCACTCCCATCCCGTCACGCCAACGGAGTTGGTCGACAGCGAGCGCGGCCAGTCTGCTGGCCTCCCGCAGGCGCCCGTTGTAGCTACGGTGTTCGGCCAGGGTGCAGGTCCACAGCCCGACGCCCTCTCCCGCGTCGATGCGGCGCGCGGTGGCGAACTCGGCGGCCTTCTCGCCCTCGCCGCGCGAGAGCATCCCGATGTACTCGGCGAAGCCGAGCATCATCGCCGCGCTCGCGTCGAGTCGGCCCAGTTGATCACCGAGCCGGCGGAGGATCTGCTCGGCTTCATCCCCGAGCTCGGTCCTGCCCGCCATCGACTCGTGCATGATGGCGGCCATCGCCTCTCGAATGCGGACATCCGGAGGACCGAGGGACGAGCTCCCCTCCGGCAGCGGTGCGCGATAGGCTTCCCCCCGAACCGCCCGCCACAGCCGAAGATCGGCATCAGTGCCAGAGACGGACTCACGCGGCAAGGAACGACGGATGCGTTCGGCCTGTTCGATGGCGGCGCTGACCTCGAAGCACCGGAACGCCAAGTGCTCGCCCCGGTGCGCGGCCAGTCGTGCCCACTCCTCCGGGCGGCGTGCACACTCCTCGGCACTCATGAACGAATCGTCGGCCCGGCTCCGGTCTCCCGTGAGAGATGCGGCGTCGGCCAGAACGACGTGCCCTCGGAAGCGGATCGGCGCGCTCGGGTCCCCCACAGCGGTATGCGCGTACTCCGCCGCGTGCACCAGATCGCCGGTCGCGAACGCATACTCCGCCGCCCACGCCGCTTCGGTCGAGTCGAGCTCGCCCCGTCGCCACTCGATCCGGCACGCAGCCAGACGCGCGGCGTCACCCTCGAGTGAGCGCAGGAGCGCGACGCTGTCTGCGAACACGTCCTCCGCCGTGTCGTCACGCTCGAGTGCCTCAGCGATCAGAGGATGCGCGATCCGCAGATCACCATCGGAGGTGTGGACCACGAGCCCGCTGAGTTCGAGGTGATCGAGCACATCGGGGGTGAGCGTCGTCATCGCCCCGGAAAGCAAGGCGTCACGGCGAATCGGCTGCACGAGGGCGACCAGCTGGAGGGCACGGTGGACCGCGGGGTCGAGAACCTCCAGGCGCTGGGTGACCGCGTCGAGCAGCTCGGGCGGTGTGCGACCATCCTCGATCACCACGACGCCGTCCGACAGACGGACCGCGCCGTCGCGAACTGCCGCCTCGACGAGCGCGCGGATGTAGAGCGGATTCCCTTCGGTCCGGGACAGTAGCCTGTCGAGGTCACCATGGCGGACCTGCCCGTCGAACCTTCGCTCGAGCAGTTCGACGGCTTCGTCCCAACTCAGTCCCGGGACGTCGACGCGCTCGACCAGCCCTTCGTCCAGCAGCCGACGTATCCCATCGGGCAGGGGCTCACCGAGACGGGCCGTCAGGATCGCCGGCACACCGAACCCCCGCACGAGCTGATAGACCACGGCCGCCGAGATCGAATCGAGTCGGGGTGCGTCATCGACGAGCAGGATCTGCTGCTCGGGATGCGCGCCGAGTTCAGCCACCAGCGCGGCGACCGCGCGGTGCGGATCGGCCGGCAGCCCCCTCGTAGCGAGCGTCGGAGCCCATGCAGCCAGCGAGACGCCCGACAGCGCGCTCAATCCGATGACGGTGACCGTCTCCGGCGCCGCCGCAGCGTCGGCGAGTTGGCGGGCCAGCACGGTCTTCCCGACCCCAGCCTGGCCGACGATGAACACCCCGTGCGCGGGGATCCGGTCGAAGCGAGGTGCGAGGTTCTCGACCAATGCGACACGGTCGACGATCGGCCACTCCGTTCGACGACCGCGCGCGGGCATCGGGTGACTCATTCCTCGCGGGAGCGGACTGCCTCGCGATGCTCGCGGTAGTACTCCAGCAGCGCGCGAGTCGAGGCATCCTGCGCTGCAACGGCGTCCGCATCGCCCTCGATCGCCGGAGCGATCTGCAGCGCGAGTTGCTTGCCGAGCTCGACACCCCACTGATCGAACGAGTTGATGCCCCAGATCGTGCCTTGCGTGAACACGATGTGTTCGTAAAGTGCGATGAGTTGACCGAGCACCGAGGGCGTCAGCGCGGGCGCGAAGATCGACGTCGTCGGGCGGTTACCCGGGAACGTACGCGCAGCGACGAGGGCGCCGGTCGAGCCTTCGGCCTCGACCTCCTCGGCGGTCTTGCCGAATGCAAGGGCCTTGGTCTGGGCCAGGAAGTTCGCGAGGAAGAGCCCGTGCACGTCCCGGCCGGCGTCCTGAAGCGGGTACGCCGGGTTCACGAACGCGATGAAATCCGCCGGGATGAGCCGCGTGCCCTGATGGATGAGCTGGTAGAAAGCGTGCTGCCCGTTCGTGCCGGGCTCACCCCAGAACACCTCGCCGGTATCGGTGACGACCGGTGAGCCGTCCCACCGCACCCGTTTGCCGTTGGACTCCATCGTCAACTGCTGCAGGTACGCCGGGAAGCGATGCAGTTGCTGAGCATACGGAAGCACCGCGTGGGTCTGCGCACCGAGGAAGTTCGTGTACCAGACATTGAGCAGGCCCATCAGGACCGGGACGTTGCGCTCCAACGGCGTCGTCGCGACGTGGACGTCGACGGCGTGGAAGCCCGCGAGCAGGTCGCGGAAGGCATCCGGCCCGAGCGCGATCGTGAGCGAGAGTCCGATCGCCGAGTCGACCGAATACCTGCCACCCACCCAGTCCCAGAAGCCGAATGCGTTGTCGGTGTCGATCCCGAAGGCGGCGACCTTGTCGAGCGCGGTCGATACGGCGGCGAAGTGGTGCGCGACGGCATCCGTCTTGGCTGCATCCGACCCGTCGATGGCGCCGGATGCCGTGAGCCCCGCCCACAGCCAGTCCCGCGCGAGTCGCGCGTTGGTGAGGGTCTCGAGGGTTGTGAAGGTCTTGGAGGCGACGATGAACAGAGTCGTCTCGGGGTCGAGGTCCGCCGTCTTCTGCGCCATGTCGGTCGGGTCGATGTTCGAGACGAACCGTGCCTCGATCCCGGCTGTTGCATAGGGACGCAGAGCTTCGTAGACCATGACGGGACCGAGGTCGGAGCCGCCGATGCCGATGTTGACGACGTGCGTGACCTTCTTGCCGGTCACACCGACCCACTCCCCCGACCGCACGCGGTTGGCGAAGGCATCCATCGCGTCGAGAACCGCGTGCACGTCGGTATCGACATCCTGACCATCGACGACGAGCGCGGGGGTCTCACCTGCCGGGCGGCGCAGCGCCGTGTGCAGCACCGCGCGGTCCTCAGAGGTGTTCAGGTGCACGCCGGCAAGCATCTGGGCGAACCGCTCGGCAACGCCGGTCTGCTCGGCCAGCCGCACGAGCGAGGCGAGGATCTCATCGGTGACGAGGTTCTTCGACAGGTCGACGTGCAGGTCGGCGAGAGGGTGGCTCAGGCGTTCGACGCGACCGGGGTCGGTGTCGAACCAGGCGCGCAGATCCGGGGCGAATCCGGATGCGGCATCGGTGAGGGCGGACCAGGCGGGCGTGGTTGTCGGATCGACGGGTGCGTTCACCGTTCACACGCTACCGAACAGAGCCGCCGGAGTCAGGAGCGCCAGCCGTGACAGATAGCTCCTCGCCACGCATCCGTCACCCGATCGCGTCCAGGAATCCGTTCGTGTACGACAGCGATGAGGTGCCACTGGCCACCGAGTTGCAGGTGATCGAGACCCACGGGGTCGGCGGCGAACAGGGCACGTCGCGATCGAGGGACCAGAAGTGGATGCCGGCAAGCCCTTGGGACTGTGCATACGCGGCGACGGTCTGCACATCGGCGAGTGTGAAGATCTCATCGCGCACGTCGTTCATGCCGATCATCGGCGTGAGCTCGATCTTGTCTGTCGGAACTCCAAACGAGTGCTGCAGGTTCGTCGCCGCCTGGATCGCCGAGGCGCCCATGTCACATATCCCGCCGCTGACCACACACATCCCCGGCCCCGCGGCGCCGTAGTCCATCACCATCAGGTTCACGGTGTAATTGCGAAGGTTCGAAGCCTGAATTGCCCGGACTGTTGTCGCGCCCGTCGCGTTCAATCCGCCGTAGCTGCCATCGCTTGCCGCGAGAGTCGCGAGCGTGAACGAGAACCGCAACTGCGGATAGCTGTCCTGAACGCCGGCCGCGGCCGCGACAAGATCGCGGATGCCGGACGCCGACTGCCCGGACTCGATGTCGAAGTCGACACCGATGAGATGATCGGATGCGTACCGCTCGATGAACGAGGTCATCCCAGCGGCCGATGAACAGTGGAACGCCCCCGCCGCTCCGCCCGTGGAGACGACGTAGTCGATGCCAGCCGCTGCCAGAGCGGGAATGTTCGCATCGGCGAAAGCCTGGGCAGCAACGCCGCCCCAGTTCTCGCTTCCGCAGGTTCCGGTCGCGAAAGCCAGCGTGACGGCATCCAGGTCGGTCGCGTCGCTGCCCAGCAGCCCGCTCGCACCGACGAGCGGCTGGGAGGAGCCACCCACAGCCGTTCCCATTGCCGAGGTGTTCCAGTTCATGCCGACCGTGACGTCCTTGTAGGGACTGAAAACGAAGTCGGGTGCGACGCCGGGCGTACCGGTCGGTGTCGGTGTGGGCGACGGAGTAGAGGTCGGTGTCGGGCTCGGCGGGGCGGTCGGTGTTGCGGTCGGCGTCGGCGAGGCGCTCGGGGTGCCGCACGGACCCTGCGCGGTCCAGGGCTGGCCAGTCCCGCTGACGCCGTTGTGGGTCGCCGGATCATCGCCGCGCGACCACCAGTTTGCTCGGTACAGGATGCCGCCTTGAGTGGCAGTATTGCCGGCGACGTAGGTCGATCCCGCGCTCCAGGCCGCAACGGCGCACGCACCCGTCGGCGTCGGCGAAGCTGTCGGTGCGGATGTCGGCGTGGGCGCGGGAGTGGCCGCACCGCACGCACCGATCGAGGTCCACGGCTGGCCGGTACCGGTCACGCCGTTGTTCGTGACGGGATCGTCGCCTCTGGTCCACCAGTTAGCCCTGTACTGGGTGCCGTCCTTGCTGGCCGTGTCTCCCCCGACGTACGTCTCTCCCGACGACCACGCCGGAGCACAGGAGGCGGCATCCGATCGCGCTGCAGGCACGATGGACAGCAGCATGCCAGCAAGGAGCCCCAGTAGGGCGAGAACGGCAAGGCCAGGACGGGCGAAGCGAACGATCATGGTGTCCTCTCGGGTGCAGACGCTGATTCGGGGTGGGCGTCGCGAGCCACACGCTAGCGATGACGCACGTGTCGTCACCTCGATGACACGGTGAGAAAAGTCCTCATGTTTCGGGGCGGTGCCAGGATGGAGTCATGACCCGCATCGGAACCAGCGACCTCGACGTCTTCCCACTCTGCCTCGGTGGCAATGTGTTCGGCTGGACCGCCGACCGAGACGAGAGCTTCGCGATTCTCGACGCGTTCACCGAGGGCGGCGGCGACTTCGTAGACACAGCCGATGGATACAGCGCGTGGGCTCCGGGTAACACCGGAGGCGACAGCGAGAGAATCATCGGAGCCTGGCTCGCTGCCCGTCCGTCCGCAGAGCTGACCATCGCAACCAAGGTCAGCCGTCACCCCGACTTCCCGGGCCTGAAGAACGTCCGCGGTGCCGCCGAGGCGTCGCTGCAGCGTCTTGGCGTCGAGACCATCGACCTGTACTACGCACACTATGACGACCCCGAGGTTCCACTGGCCGAAGCAGTGTCAGCTTTCGGAAAACTCGTCGACGATGGCCTTGTTCGCACGATCGGCCTGTCGAACTTCACGCCTGATCGCATGCGCGAATGGATGCTGACCGCCGCCGATCTGGGCGTTGCTCAGCCTGTCGCGCTGCAGCCTCACTACAACCTCGTGCACCGCAACGAGGTCGAGGGCGAGATCGCCCCGATCGCTGAGGAGTTCGACCTCGGCATCCTGCCGTACTACGCCCTCGCCAGCGGTTTCTTGACCGGAAAGTACCGGTCGCCGGATGCCGACGGTGGCGCATCGCCGCGGGCCAAGGGTGCAGCGAAATATGCGACTGCGCAGGGACTTCAGGTGCTGCAGGTCGTGGAGCGGATCGCCGCGTCCCACGCGAGCACGATGGCCGCGGTGTCGCTGGCCTGGTTGCGCGAGCAGCCGCACGTTGTCGCTCCGATCGCCAGCGCGTCGCGCGTCGAGCACGTCGCGGATCTGCTGGCGAGCGCGACGCTGGAGCTCACCCACGATGAGCTCGAAGAGCTGAGCGTCGTCTCGGAGTGGACGCCGAGCGACATCTGAGGCGCTCCGGCGCCGCTCTTCGGCTGACCCTGCGTCAAGCGCGAGGGGTCGCAACACGCCGTATCACGCTGTGCGTGTGCGGTGTGTCGCGACCCCTCGTGTCAGACCTGATCCCTGAGCGGGCGCTCCGGCGCTTACTGCGCGGCAGGACGCTGGCCGGCGCCGCGACCACGCGAGCCGCGGCGACGTCGGGCGGGCGCACCGTCGGCCCGCTGCAGGTTGCGCTCCGCTGCGGACCCCTGGTCGGCAGCGTGACGCGGATTGTGGGCATGGGTGGGCTTGGCCGTGTGTCCGGGCTTCGCGGAGCGTCCCGGCTGAGCGCCACGACCCGAGCCGCTGCGCTGTCCGCCGCCGGAGCGCTGTCCACCGCCGCCAGAGCGCTGGACAGCGCCGCCCGACCCACCAGAGCGGGCACGAGGCGTCGACGCGGCGGGGGCGGTCACAGGCAGCATCCGGTGAGCGGCGCGCGGTCCGACCAGTTCGTCGACGGCTGCCGACGATGCCTTCACCGACTCGGCGTCGACCTGGATACCCGCCTTCTTGAGCAGCTGGGCGATCTCGCGACGCTGGGCCTCGAGGCCGACCGTGACGACGGTCCCCTCGGCACCCGCGCGTGCCGTGCGACCCGACCGGTGCAGGTACGCCTTGTGCTCGACGGGAGGATCCACGTGGACGACGAGCTCGACCTGGTCGACGTGCACGCCGCGGGCTGCGACATCCGTCGCTACCAGCACCCGGACGCCGTCGTTCTCGGGAGACGCGGAGAACGCGGCGAGGTTCCGGTCCCGCGCGTTCTGCGAGAGGTTTCCATGCAGGTCGACGGCGGGGATGCCTGCCGCGGTGAGCTGTTTGGCCAGCTTCTTGGCCTGGTGCTTGGTGCGCGTGAACAGGATGCGACGTCCCTGACCCGAGGCGAGCTCGCGGATGAGCGCGGTCTTCTCTTCAGTTCCGGGGATCAAGAACACGCGGTGGGTCATCTCCCCCGCGGGGACGCTCGACTCGTCGACCTCGTGGCTCACCGGCGAGGACAAGAACCGGCGAGCGAGCACATCGATGCCGCCGTCGAGAGTCGCGCTGAACAGGAGGCGCTGACCGTCGGCCGGCGTCGCGGCGAGGATCCGCGTGACGCCCGGGAGGAAGCCGAGGTCGGCCATGTGGTCTGCCTCGTCGAGCACGCTGACTTCGACGCGGTCAAGGCGCACGATCTGCTGCTTCATCAGGTCTTCGAGGCGCCCGGGGCACGCTACGACGATGTCGACGCCAGCGCGCAGCGCCTGCTCCTGCGGGCGCTGGCTGACGCCGCCGAAGATCGTCGTGACCCGCAGGCCCACGGCGTTTGCCAGCGGCTCGATGGTCGCGGCGATCTGTGTTGCGAGCTCCCGCGTGGGGGCCAGCACCAGACCCCGCGGACGCCCGGAGGTCAACGGGGTCGCGGACGCCGCGATGCGGGCCACCAGCGGCAGCGCGAACGCGATCGTCTTGCCACTGCCGGTGCGGCCGCGGCCGAGCACGTCGCGCCCTGCAAGGGAATCGGGCAGCGTGTCGCGCTGAATCGGGAATGCCTCGGACTTGCCCGAGGAACTGAGCACCTCGGCGAGCACTGCGGGCACGCCAAGGTCAAGGAAAGTAGTCATGGGGATGCTTTCGTGATTATCCGCACACAGCTGCATGACCCGCGCAAAGCGGCGCAGGGCTGTGGTGAGCGGAGGATTGGCGACGGCGCGGGTTCGCGCATCGTTTCGCCGTTCGAGAAGAGAGCCGGACCGTCAGGCCGGGATGCGTGTCGACGACGCCGGCAGAGATCGAGAACGATGTCCGCCGTGAACGACCCTACCAGTGATACCTGGGCGCTGCGGTCGGGCCGCGCCCCCGCACCCCGGGGCCGGAAGGCTCAGACCCTCCGGTACTCCGAGACCATGGGGCAGTCGAACGGGTCGCGGGCTGCCAGTCCCACACGGTTGAGGTAGTCGATGACGATCGCGTACGAACGCCAGAGCGAGGTCTCGGTATAGGGCACGTCGTGGGTCTCGCAATAGTCGCGCACGACCTCGCGAGCTTGTGCCAGGTGCAGGCGCGACATGCTCGGGAACAGGTGGTGTTCGACCTGGTAGTTCAGGCCACCCATGAGCCAGGTAGCCCACCATCCGCCGGCGACATTGCGTGAGGTTCGCACCTGCTTCGAGAAGAAGTCGAGCTTCGCGTCGGGCGCGATGATCGGCATCCCCTTGTGGTTCGGTGCGAACGAGGCACCCATGTACACACCGAACACGGCGACCATCACACCGAAGAAGGCGAAGGCCATGCCCAGCGGCAGGAGCAGGAAGATCGGCACCAGCACGACGCCAAAACGCAAGCTCAGGATGCCGAGCTCGGTCCACCGGCCCTTGACCGGCCCCCGTGAGAGCAGGTGACGGAAGCTCAGCGCGTAGAGATTCAGCCCCTCCAGCGTCAGGAGCGGAAAGAACAGCCACCCCTGCTTGCGCGTGACCACGCGCACGAGACCGCGGGATGCTGCGGCGTCAGTCTCGAGGAAGGAGATCGTGTCGACCTCGATGTCGGGGTCCTTGCCGACACGGTTCGGGTTGGCGTGGTGACGCGAGTGCTTGGAGTCCCACCACGAGTAGCTCATGCCGACGATGCCGCCGAGCACTCGAGCGAGCCGGTCGTTGGCGGGCCCGCTGGAGAGGATCTGGCGGTGCGCTGCCTCGTGGGCGAGGAACGCGACCTGAGTGAACAGGATGCCGAACGCAGCCGCCACCAGCAGCTGAAGCCAGCTGTCGCCCAGAACGATGAATCCGGTGATCGCGCCGCCGAAGCCCGCGGCGATCGCGGCGCCAACTGCCGCATAGAACCACGGCGTGCGCCGGAGCAAGCCGAGTTCACGGACCACCTGCGACACCTGCGTGTAAGCACGGGCGACCGGCGGGAACTCATCCGTCCCGGCGTAGGTCTGGCGAACCGGCCCGAGACGAGGAGAGTCGGTCACGACGGGAGGACCGGAAGATACGGAGGATGACGACACAACGGCACCTGACTTCGCTTGTGCGCCGCACATCGTGCGCGCCGCGGGATGGATGCCAAGGGCAGTTGCCGTTCGCTGTACCCACACTACGGAGAGCGATATGTCGGCATCCGAATACTCACGTGTTCACACGACATCGTCAGGCTCCCGGCAGTCGGGGACGGTCTCGTCGCCGCGCGGATGTAGGCCAAATCACCGAGGTAGGACGATCCGGCGCCGAAGCCTCCGACCGTCGGAAGATCTCCTACCTCCGAGAGGTCGGTGGCAGGCCTTCGTGAGACGGATGCTCCGCGGAAACGACGAACGCGCCGACTCCGACATCGGAGCGGCGCGTTCGAGGGGATTGTGTCAGAGTGCGCGGATGTTCGCAGCCTGCAGACCCTTGGGGCCCTGCTCGGTGTCGAACTCGACCTTCTGCGCTTCCTCCAGGCTGCGGTAGCCGCTGCCGGCGATCGCGCTGAAGTGCGCGAACACGTCGGCGGAACCGTCATCGGGAGCGATGAAACCGAATCCCTTCTCGGAGTTGAACCATTTGACGGTGCCGGTGGCCATATCGTCTTTTCCTTCGTAAACCTCCGGATCGCAGTGCGCGACCCGCACGTCGGTGGCCGACGCGGGACTCACACTACGGCACCGGACGCCGACGGCATAAGGATGTTGTGATCTCGTGACGAAGTGTTCCGCGATCAGTTACGGTCGGCCACCGCCCCAGCCGGCCGCATGACGCCGGCGTGGCGGGAGCACAGGGCGGATGCGGCATCCGTGCATTCCTCGCAGTGCACGACGCGCACCCGGCAGTCCCCCTCGGCACAATTGACCATGCGCGAGGTCGCCGCACCGCACGTGACGCATGCCCCGATCGTCGCGGCGTCGGTCCCGAAAGTGATCGACTCACGCCCGTCGAAGACGTAGAGCGCACCCTCCCACAGCCCGGTGTTGCCGAAGCTCTCGCCGTACCGGACAATTCCGCCATCCATCTGGTACACCTCCGAGAACCCGCGCGAGACCATGAGGCTGGAGAGCACCTCACAGCGGATGCCGCCCGTGCAGTACGTGACGACGGGCTTGTTCTTGAGGTGGTCGTATCGGCCCGACTCCAGTTCCGCGACGAAATCGCGCGTCGTGGCGACATCCGGCACGACGGCGTTCTTGAAACGCCCGATCTCGGCTTCGAAGGCGTTGCGGCCGTCGAAGAAGACGACGTCATCGCCGCGCTCCTGGACGAGCTTGTGCACGGCACCAGGCGACAGGTGGGTGCCGCCGCCGACGACACCGGTCGGGTCCACACGCAGCTCGCCGGGGGCGCCGAAACTCACGATCTCATCGCGCACTTTCACCGACAGGCGCGGGAAGTCGACGATCCGCCCGTCGGAGTCGAGGCCGCTTCCCTCCGACCACTTGAAGTCGATGTCACCGAAGCCGGGGTACTCGCGCGTCTTGCGCCAGTAGGTCTTCATCGCGCCGAGCTCGCCGCCGACAGTGGCGTTGATCCCGTCCTTCGAGATCAGGATGCGGCCGCGCAGCCCGAGAAGCTCGCACAGGTCACGCTGCCACAGCCGGACCGCGTTCGGGTCGGTGATCGGCGTGAACCGGTAGTAGAGCAGGATCTTCGACAGTGCCACCGCACAAGGTTAGCTCGGCGACCCGGCCCACCCGGGCACACTGGAGGCATGAGCGCAGACCCCGAACCGAACCGCCCCTCCCCCGCACTGCCGGCTCCGCGCACGGTCGCGATCGCCCTTGTCGTCGACATCGCGTTCGTCGTCATCTTCGCCGCGATCGGGCGGGCGAGTCACGGCGAAGAGGTCGTCGGTCCCGACGGACTCGGCCTGGCACAGACGACCTGGCCCTTCCTGGTCGCTCTTCTGGTCGGATGGCTCACCATGCGGCTCTGGCGCATCCCCCTCGCGATCCTCGGCGCCGGTGTCGCCGTGTGGCTCTACACGGTGATCGGCGGCATGCTCCTGCGCGCCATCAGCGGTCAGGGCGTGCAGACGGCCTTCGTGATCGTCGCGTCCATCGTGCTCGCGGTGTTCCTCGTCGGGTGGCGCGTGGTTGTCGCGCTGATCCTGCGGCGACGGAGCCCGCGCTCGTAATCGCTGGTTGACTGGGTGCATGGCGGATGTCGCGATGTTCCCGCTCGGGACGGTGCTGTTCCCTCACACCCCGCTCGCACTGCGCATCTTCGAGCAGCGCTACCTCATGATGCTCGGTCGGGTCCTCGACGACGAGGAACCGTCATTCGGTGTGGTCCTGATCGAACGCGGCAGCGAGGCGGGAGGCGGGGACCAGCGGTTCTCCGTTGGCACCATGGCCCGGATCCTGCAGGTCGACCCGCGGGCCGATGATCTGCACGTGATCGCCGTCGGGGGCACCAGAGTAGCCGTGGACCGTTGGCTCGAGGACGATCCGTACCCGGCGGCATCCGTGACACCCATTCCGGAACTGGAGTGGAGCGATGAGCTTGCGCCGTTGCACGCGCAGGCTGAGCAGATCGTGCGTCGAGTCCTCGCCCGTGCTGCCGAGTTCAGTGACGTGCGCTGGGATCCGAACGTCGAGCTCTCGGAGGACCCTGTCGAATCGGCGTGGCAGCTCGCGGCCATCGCGCCACTGGGACAACTTGACCAATTGCGGCTCCTGGGCGCGACCACGCTCGGAGGCCTGTTGCGCGATGTCATCGATCTGACGCTGGACGCCGAGGTTCTTCTGACAACCGGGCCCGAGATCGACGACCTCGGCGACATCGACCTCAGCGGCACCTGACATCGCGGCACCTGGTTTTCTGCTCCGGAGCTCAGTCGAGCTACCAGCCGGCGGAACCCGGGACGCCCTTGAAGGGACCCCGGATCTCGCCCGTGACCCAGCCGCCGTAGAAGGTTCCCGGCTGGGGTGTGACGAGCTCGCCGTCGACCGTGCACCGGTCCATCGGAGCGGGATATAGCGCGACGCGGCCGGCGAGGTCTTCGAAACCACGGGACGGCTCAGGATAGGTCCACCCGACGCGCGGGGCCACCCGCCCGTTCACCGTGACATCGAAGTACGCAGCCCGTCCTTTGAACTCGCAGAACGATGCGCCCTCGCCCCGGCGGAGCACCCCGGGAACGAAGGCGTCGATCGGAAGGTAGTAGACGGGAGGATGGCTCGTCTCGAGCACGCGGACGACGTCCCGCGTGTCCACGATCACCTCACCTGCGAACTCGACCACGATGCGGCGGTCGACGTGCTCCAGACGCGGCGGCCGCGGGTAGTCCCAGACCGACTCCTGGCCGGGGCCTGTGGGATCAGGGCTCGGTGGTCGCATAGGTGCCAGCGTACGCCGCAGACGCGTCTAACCTTCAGCTACGCGAAATGTCGTATGGCCGGATCTGGATCGTCCTCGTAGCGTCGTAGGCGGAGGGGAGCGTCGCAGCATCCGGGATCGTCGTGGGTCCCGCGCCGCGAGGCTCAGGGACTGCACCGGCGGTCCACCCATCGATCTTGGCCCCCGAGGCCGTCGATGGTCCGCCGGTGCAGTGTCCGCGGGCTCCCGGCCGACGTCAGCGCGAGAGCAGCGGCTGGTCGAGGATCCCCGCGGCCTCGGGGTGGACAAGGCGCATGACTGTCGCGGCGACGGCGGCGCGGCTGGAGACGCCAAGCGTCGCATGAACGGCTTCAAGATGTTTGCGCACGGTTCCCGTGGAGATCTGCAATGTGGTTGCGATCTGGGACGTCGCCGCACCGCTCGCGACCAGGAGGGCGATCTCGGCCTGCCGTGCAGTCAAGCCCGCCGATCGCAACGCCTTATGGGCTCGCAACTGCGCGTCATCGATCGTCAGCTTCTGCGGGCTCTCACTCAGTGGCTCCAGTGGAGCAGGCGCCACGGGCGGTGCCGCGGCCGCTCTCATCGTCGGCCCGTCGGCATCCGTAAAGGGCCAGACGAGGTTTCCCTCGGCTCTGCTGACCAGGCGATAGCTGGTCTCGAGCAAGGGCGCGATGGTCGAGAGCATCGCTGCTTCACGGTGCCCGCAGGGGTGGGTGGCGGCACAGTCGATCGAGATCACCATCGAGGTGCCATGGGACGTCGGGAAGATCAACACCGTCTGGCGACGAACACCGTTGGGTTCGTAGAACGAGCGGTAGAGCTCGGTGCGCGCGAAGGCACGCTCAGCTCCATCCACATCCCACGTGGTCGGCCCGACCCGCTCGCCAGAGATGAATCCGCCGAACAGCGGATGTTGCCAGGCGAACTTCTCGAACGCGGGCCCGTACTGGGCGATCCAGCCTGACGGGAACGGCGGCGCTGGCTCGGAGACCACCCGACGCCCGGCGACGTCGATCTCGGTGCACGAGGCCCCTTGGCATGGGAACAGTCGGTAGAGCCCGGCACTCACGCGCGCGGCATAGTCCCGCGTGTCGTGTGAGCCGGCTACCGACTCGAGGACGTCGAGGATCGCCGCGTAATCCTGCGCCTCGAGCTGCATCCGAACATTGTTACAGACAACGTCGGAAATGGCGCCCGACGAAAGTCCCCGCTACAGATGCGGGGGCTACGGGCTACGGGCTACGGGCTACGGGCGCAACAGCACCTTCGTCGCACGACGTTCGTCCATCGCCGCGTACGCTTCAGCGACATCGTTCAGCGGAAGCTCGAGATCGAAGACCTTGCCGGGCGTGATCGACCCCGACCGCACGTCAGGCAGCAGCTCTTCGATGTATCCCCGGACCGGCGCGACACCACCGACGACACCGACGTTGCGGTTGAACATGTCGCGAATAGGCAGCTCCGGACCGCCAGCCGGCACTCCGACGAACCCGACTCGTCCGCCGGGGCGCGCGGATGCCAAGGCCTGAGCCATCGACTCCTTGGTCCCGACGCACTCGAGGACCCGGTCGGCGCCGATCCCCCGCGTGAGCTGTCGCACGGCAGCAACGCCGTCATCGCCGCGCTCGGCGACGACGTGGGTTGCGCCCAGTTCCCAAGCCAGCGCTTGACGCTGCGGGTTACGAGACATCGCGATGATCTCGGCAGCGCCGAGTCGCTTCGCGGCGATCACACCGCACAGACCCACAGCCCCGTCGCCGACAACGACCACCGTGTCACCGGGCTGCACACCCGCACTCACGGCGGCGTGGTGGCCGGTTCCCATCACGTCAGCCAACGACAACAGGCCCGGAATCTCCTCGTCAGCGACGGGACCGGGCACGACCACGAGTGTCCCGTCTGCCAGCGGCACGCGGACCCGCTCACCCTGACCGCCGTCGGCGAAGCCGCCGAGCCGGTCATCCTGGCCCCACCATCCGCCGTTCAGACAGGACGTACTCACCCCGTTGCGGCAGTTCAGGCAGGTGTTGTCGCACACGTAGAACGGCGCGATCACGAAGTCGCCGGGCCGCACCAGCTCAACCTGATCCCCGACGGAATCGACGACGCCGATGAACTCGTGCCCGATCCGGTGTGGCTCGTCGGTGGGCGCGATTCCGCGGTACGACCACAGGTCTGAACCGCACACGCACGCCGCGACGACGCGAACTATCGCGTCGCCACCGGTCGACAGCACCGGATCGGGGACGGCCTCCAGTCGGACGTCTCGGGCACCATGAATGACGGTTGCACGCATGGCTCGAGACTATGCCCCGCGAGCAGTTCGCGGGGCATCCGTCACTTCTTCTCGGTGACCTCGACGGTGAAGGTCACGTCCTGAATGCCGCCGTCGCTGTTGGACAGCACGACCTCGGTGGTTCCAACGCTGAGCGCCTTCACGCCGGGGTTGAAGGTTGCAGAGCCGTCCGTGTATCCGGCGACGAACTCGGCGACAGCCGGGTCGGCTACCTCGCCGCTGTAGCTTTCGACCGCCAGATCGCCGGTGTTGATATTCAGCACCTGGTCGACGATCAGCTCGACAGTCTCTCCCTGGAGGTCCCCGGCGTCCATCGTCACGGGCGCGATGACGGGCTCGTTGCTTTGCGAGCAACCGCTCAGGGCGATCGACACAGCGAAGACTCCGGCGACAACTGCACTCAATGCTCTGGTTCTCATGACTGTGAGTCTGGCAGTCTCACCTGCGGGCAGTAGTGGGAAACGCCAGAACCGCGCTAGAACTGTTATCAAGCGTCGTGGCGACGACCCGAGCCGTCGGCGCAGGGAGGGATCGATGCGCGCGACCGACTCGCTGTCCATCCGTGGGCTGGTCGGTCTCGCGAAGGCCGAAGCCAAGCGCTGGGGCTCTGATCACGCGACAGTGACGCACGCGGCATCCGCGTTCGCGCAGAACTGGACCGGCGAGTTCCGGGATGCCTTCGGCAGTGACGGCGAGGCGCTGCTTCACCGCCTTCTCGCTGCCGGCCAGACGATCGGCAACGAAGCCGAGGTGCGCAACATGATCACGGCATCGCCGGATGCCGCGGCCCTGGCAATGCGGTTGCAGGCGGCCCTGCGGGGAGACCTCGCGGTAGCCGACCTGTTGCCTGAGGAAAGCTCCCCGACCCGTCCCCGCGCCGATGACACCGAGCAATCCGAGGCATCCGACGGGGAGGCGCCCCCGGCGCGCACCGATCCACTGGCGGGTCTTCTTCGAGGACGCGAAGCCCTGGATGTCGCCGCGTACCTCCTCAGCGACCAGCCACTGATCCCCGCTCTCGTGGGTCGACGCGGCTGCGGCAAGACCAGCCTTGCGGCAGAGATCGCGCGCCTTCTTCTCGACCTCGAGGATCCGCTGCCGACCCTCTTCTTCGATCCCGGTACGACAGTGGATGGTGAGCCGGCGATGCTGCTGCGCGATACGCTGTCGGCGCTGACCCGCCGAACGGTCGTCGTCGTCGAAGACGTCGACGAGCTCGCGCGCCTGGGAACAACGGAGCCCGACGTGTCGATCCTGCGTGAGATCTGGCAGTCCGAGCGCTTCCCGCTCGCTCGCCTGGTCATCACTGTGACCGCGCCGTACGAGAAGCGGATTGCGCAGTTCTACGGCGCGTTGTCGGATCGCCTGGTGATCGTGGAACTGCAGCCCTGGGACGAGAACGTCGTGCGGGGCTTGGTCGTGCCGGTGGCAACACATCTGGCCGAACAGTACGGCGTCGTCATTGATCATGCGGCAATCGAGGCTGCGCTTCAGCCCCCGACCGAAGCTGACACCTTCGACCACCCGGGGCTGGCCATCGCGCGTCTGGATGTCGCCTGCGCCCGGACGATGATCGCAGGCGGGAACACCGTGACCGTCGCCGACGTCATCCCGGGGTGAGCGAGCTCCACGCGCCGGATATTCACGCCCCGGGCTCTGCCACAGCGCGCGCCGGAGAGCTAACGTCGAAGGTGGAGGTCGGACGATGCTCAATACTGCTCGTTCTCAACGGCTCGACGCGCTTCGTGCCGAACTCATGGACCTCCGCTCTGCGGTCGAGGATGCCGAGCGAGCGGCATCCGCTCCCCTGGCCCGCGTACATCCCGTCCATGCTGCCGGCGCCGCCAATCTCATCCGCTATGTCGCCCTGCGTTCACGGGACCTGCGTGACCTGCAGGATCGCCTCACCGCAGAGGGGCTCTCATCTCTCGGGCGGATGGAAGCCGATGTTCTGCGCAACCTTGATGCGGTAGTGGGCACGATCGACGCGGCCCTCGGAGTGGCCGCGCAGGGCGATCACAAGAGCCCGGAACCGGATGCCGAGCCTCGTCCGGCCACTCCCCTGAGCGTGAACGCGGCAGCGCTCCTGGGCGGTACGGTCGACGACCGCGACACTCGGATCATGGTCACACTGCCGAGCGAAGCCGCGAACGATCCCGCCCTGGTCGCCCGATTCGCCCGAGCCGGCATGGATGTCGCCCGCATCAACTGCGCGCACGACGATTCTGCAGCGTGGGAGCGGATGGCCAGGCACACGCGGGCCGCGGGGACCGGCATCCGTATCGCCACCGACCTCGCCGGGCCGAAGCTGCGCACCGGTTCCCTCGAGCCGGGGCCACGCGTCGTCAAGGTGTCTCCCGCGCGCGACGCTCTGGGACGCGTGATCGAGCCGGCGTCGGTCTGGCTGGTCGCCCCGAGCGCTGACGGGTCGGCTCCACCCCCTGGGGAGATTCCCGTCACGGATGCCGCGTGGCTTGCTCGCCTTCGGATCGACGACACCGTCGAATTCACCGACACCCGCGGGCGCTCGCGGTACATGACCGTCGTCGCGGTGCGCGATGGCGGGGCGCGGATCGAGGGCGACCGCACCGCGTATATCGGAACCGGGACAGTGCTGGATGTCGATGGTCGCGAGACCCGGGTCGGCGCGGTGCCCTCGGTCGACCAGGCGCTGCGGGTCCATCGGGGCGACATCGTCGAACTGCGTCCGGATGAGGAACCGGGATTCACGCACGAGGGACGACACCACGTCGGCTGTACCGTGCCCGAAGCGCTCGACGTGATCCGCGTCGGCGACCGGGTGCTCTTCGATGACGGCAAGATCGAGGGCTTCGTGCGCGCCGTGGCGGTAACTGACGGCCGGCGCGTCGCGGAGGTCGAAGTCACCCTGGCCTCGCCGCGGGGAACGAAACTGCGTGCCGAGAAGGGCATCAACCTTCCGGACACCGACCTCCCCATCTCGGCGCTCACCGACGAGGATCTGCGAGCTCTCGATGACGTCGTCGGATTCACCGACATCGTGCAGCTCTCGTTCGCGCGCTCCCCCGGCGACGTTGCACGCCTATTCGACGAGCTCGACTCGCGGGGTGCCGGGCACCTGGGCGTCGTTGTGAAAATTGAGACGGTGCGCGCCTTCCGGGCGCTGCCCGAAATCCTCCTTGAGCTCATGCAACGGCCACGGGTGGGCATCATGATCGCCCGCGGCGACCTGGGTGTGGAGGCCGGCTGGGAGCGGCTCGCGGAGGTGCAGGAAGAGATCCTCTGGCTGTGCGAGGCGGCGCACGTTCCGGTGATCTGGGCGACGCAGGTGCTCGACTCCCTCGCCGGTAACGGGGTGCCTACGCGCGCGGAGGTGACGGATGCCGCGGCCGGCGAACGCGCTGAGTGCGTCATGCTCAACAAGGGGCCGCACATCGAGGAGGCCATCGAAGCGCTCGATGACATTCTGCGGCGGATGCACGGGCACCTCGAGAAGAAGCGCCCGCTGCTGCGGCGGCTGCGCGCCTGGTCCCACGAAGGCTGAATCTGCCTGCCGCTCGTCCTCAGCCCTGGCCGGGTCGCAGTGCGCCACACTGTGTGCATGGATGCTGCGCCGACCGCGTTCGTCGCGACTGTTGTCGCCGACACCGCGACCACCAAGCTCGACGCCCTGACGATCATCGCGAACGCTGCCGAGGGCGTGATCTCGGATGCGGGCACCCCTCGCGCCGCCGTTGCGCTGCCCTCCGGCGCTCGAGCGCTGATCGAGATCCCGAAGTTCGGTGAGCCGCCACCCTTGACGATCGACGTGTTGTCGACCGACTCGGCCGACGCGGCGCGTTCCGAGGCCGAATCGCTGTGCGAGGTCATCGCCGCGGTCACGGGCTGGGAGGTTCGGGTACTTCCTGACCGGCTGCGCCACTGATCGTCACAGACAGTCATACAGCGCACCTCGGGCTGGGTGAGACCTAGCGTGGTACTGTCCCACCCACCCGAGGAGTGTCATGTCAGTTCTGTCCGAGGTGCTCGAGGCCAACGAGTCCTACGCAACCGCATTCGACAAGGGCGATCTCGCCCTGCCGCCCGCGCGCGGGTTCGCCATCCTCACCTGCATGGACGCCCGGCTGGACCCCGCCAAGTACGCCGGGCTCAGCGAAGGCGATGCCCACGTCATCCGTAACGCCGGGGGACGCGCGTCCGACGACGCCATCCGGTCCCTCGTGATCTCGTACAAGCTGCTGGGCACGAAGGAGTGGTTCGTCATCCACCACACCGACTGCGGCATGGAGTTCTTCACCGACGAGGTCATCCGCGGACTGCTCGCGAACTCCCTCGAGACCGCCGAGCTGCGCGCTGACGGCTTCGTGGACGTCGGCACCGGCCCCGGCTCCGCCGAGGCCGCATACATCGACTGGCTCACGATCAGCGACCAGGCCCAGGCCGTCGTCGACGATGTGGCCCGCATCAAGGCCCACCCGCTCGTCCCGGCGCGCATCCCGGTCTACGGCTATGTCTACGACGTCCGCACCGGTCGCCTCATCGAGGTGCCGGCAGCGACCACAGCAGGCGCAGCGTCCTGAGGACAACCGGATCGGCCGGTCTTGGCATCCGTTACGGGATGCCGGAGCCGGCCGTTTCCGCTTCCAGGTACCACCAGCGGCCGGCAGCGAGGCGGAACCGGCTGCGCTCGTGCTGCTCCTCCGCCTCGGCGCCGCGCCGCCAGCGCGCCCGGAATTCGACGATGCCGCCGGTGGTCCCGGCACCGACCGCGGGGGCGTCCAGGATGCGCAGTCCGACCCAGTGCACGTCGGGGTCAATGTCGATCCGCTCGGGCCGCGTTCGGGGGTGCCAGGTGTCGGCGAGGTAGCGAGCGTCACCGAGCGCGAACGCGCTGTACCGCGAGCGCATCAGCCGTTCCGGGCTCGGCGCCGCCTCGCCCCGGTGCAGCGGTCCGCAGCACCTTCCGTAGACGTTGCCACTGCCGCAGAGACAGGGATCCTGGTCGGCCGGGCGACGGATGCCGGACTGTGCCGCGGATCCGAAACTCATGTGAGAAGTCTATGAACCGCGAGCGCGGAGGCTTTCCTTAGAGCAGTCTCAGAGACCGGCCACCACGCTGTCCCCATGACCACGGCGACCCCGTCTCGCACCACCGTCACGGCACCGCATCCCTCTTCGCGGCTCCCGCAGCCTCTTACCTCACCGCGGGCGACCACCAGCGTGCGCGGCAGCCGTCGGGGGCGCTCTGCCCGGCGGGCATGGAATGTCGCTGCGACAGCCGTCATTTGGCTCACGAGCCTGTTCGTTCTTGCTCTGTGGGTGGCCGGCGGCGGCATCCAGGACCTGTGGGGATTCGACGCGGCGGCACTGAACAGCCTGGGCCGCCTTACCGGGCTCGCCGCGTCGAACCTCCTCCTCTACCAGGTGATCCTTCTTGCGCGTATCCCCCTGTTCGAGCGCGGGTTCGGCCGTGATGGCCTCACCCAGATGCACCGACTCGTCGGCTTCTGGTCTTTTTCGCTCATGCTCGCCCACATCGCACTCCTGGTGCTGGGGTACGCGGAAGCGACCGATGTCAACGTCGTCGTCCAGTTCTGGGAGTTCGTGTGGGATTACCCGGGGATGCTTCTCGCAACCGCCGGCACGATTCTCATCATCGTTGTCGCGATCACCTCGATGCGTCGCGCTCGAGCGAAGTTGCGCTACGAGTCATGGCACCTGCTGCACCTGTACGCCTACCTGGGTGTCGGGCTGGCGCTGCCCCACCAGCTGTGGACCGGCGCCGACTTCCTCTTCTCCCCCGTCGCCACCGCCTACTGGTGGGGCCTGTGGGCTGTCAGCGCCGCAGCGATCGTCGTGTTCCGCATCCTCGTCCCCCTCGCGCGCTCGCTGCGTCACCGGGTGCGGGTTGCCGACGTTCGTCCTGATGGCGTGGGCGGTGTGGCGGTGACGATGACCGGACGACGACTGGATCGCCTCGGTGCCCGCGCTGGCCAGTTCTTCATCTGGCGCTTCCTGGATGGTCCGGGCGCCTCGCGGGCTAACCCGTTCTCGTTGGCTGCGGCTCCCGACGGCCGCAGCCTGACGATCTCTGCCCGCATCGTCGGTGATGGCACCGCCCGCCTGGCACGACTCGCTCCCGGTACCCCCGTCCTGCTGGAGGGACCGTACGGCACGATGACCGGTGATGCCCGCACCGGCTCGAAGCTTCTGATGATCGGTGCCGGCGCCGGTGTAGCACCGTTGGTCGCCCTGCTCGAAGCCGAGGACTACGCGCCGGGCCAGGCGACGCTGGTCACCCGCGACCACTCGACACAGGCAGCGCTGCGCACGGAAGCAATCGGCACGCTCGTCGCGCACCGAGGCCTCCGACACATCCCGCTTCCGGGGCCCCGAGCCCGGACAGCATCCTCGTGGCTGCCGGCCTCGCACGCCGCGTGGACGGGCTCCGATGCGCTGCGCCATCTCGCGCCCGACCTCGAGGACTACGACGTGTTCCTCTGCGGACCCGCGCCATGGATGAAGGCCCTCGAGCATGACCTGCGCGCCGCGGGAGTTCACCGCACCCGCATCCATTCCGAGTCCTTCACCGTCTAACCCCTCACCCCACGGAGCCTCAGATGAAGCGCATCGTTTACGGACTTCTTGCCACCCTGAGCGGCGTCGTCCTCCTGTTCAGCTACCGCACCTCGCTTGAGGCCGTCATGCCGGTTGCCGCCGACGACACCGCGGGCAGCACGACAACCGTCCCGGCGCCAGCGTCGACGTCATCGAGCTCAGCTGACGCCTCGGGTTCGACCGGAACATCCACCCCCTCGGCATCGCCGTCCCCGTCGACGACCACCACGCAACAGAACACAAGCGGCCTTGCCGACGGCACATACACGGGCGATGCGGTCCGCACCCGCTACGGCAACGTGCAGGTCCAGATCACGGTCAGCGGGGGCGTGATCACCGAGGTCCAGGTGCCGCAGTACCCGAACAGCAATCGCGAGGATCAGCAGATCAATGCCCGCGCACTGCCGGTGCTGATCTCCGAGACGACAAGCGCGCAAAGTGCGTCGATCCGCATGGTCTCGGGCGCCACCTACACCAGCCAGGGGTACACGCAGTCCCTCCAGAGCGCGCTGGATCAGGCACAGCAATGAGTTCCGACGAGCCTCGCGTCTGGGTCCAGACCATCATGGGAACTGTCGTCTCGGTCCACGCCTACGGCACCACCGCGTTCGTGAAGGATGCCGAGACCGCAGCATCCGTGGCTCGTGCGTTCAACGAGCTTCGCGAGGCAGACAGAATCTTCTCGACCTATCGCGAGGACTCGGAAATCAGCCGTCTCCGCCGCGGTGAGATCACACTCGACGATGCGCATCCGCTCGTTGCCGAGGTCGCCGCGGCGTGTCTGAACGCCGAGCAGCGCTCTGGCGGCCGGTTCTCGGCTACCTGGCGCGGTTGGTTCGACCCGACCGGCTACGTCAAAGGGTGGGCGGTCGAGCGGGCGGCACGGATGCACCTTCTGCCGCTCCTGACCGCGGGCGGCGCGACAGCCATCGGCATCAACGCGGGCGGTGACATGCAGGTGGGCACGGCGCCGGGCACCGACTGGGTGTGGCGCATGGGCATTGCCGACCCGCACCGGGCCGGTGAGGTTCTCGCGATCATCGACGTGGTCGATGGCGCGGTTGCGACCTCGGGGACAGCTGAGCGGGGTGTGCACATCCTGGACCCCCGCTCCGGCGAGCCGGCGACCGGCGTTCGCAGCGCGACAGTCGTCGCCGATTCCCTGGCCGAGGCAGACCTCTGGGCAACCGTCGCGGTTGTCGCCGGCGACGACCTGTCGTGGGTTTCAGCGGCGCTCTCGCGGTCGGGCATGACGGTGACCGATGACGGAGGCGTTCGCCGGTGGCTGGGCACGACGGAGGTGGCGGTGGTCACGCGCGAGCACTCGGCAGCGTGATGAGAAAGGTCGTGCCGCTCGGTGAGGTCGACTCGACCTCGATCCGGCCCGAATAGCGAGTCAGCACGTCACGCACCAGCGCGAGCCCGAGTCCGAACCCGCGACGCCTGCCCGTCTCAGACCCACGGGCGAACCTCTCGAAGATGCGCTCCGCGTCGGCCGGGTCGATCCCGCTGCCGTGATCGCTGACGCGGATCTCCACGTCGTCACGGGCAGTTGCAGCAGCGATCGTCACCACGGCTCCCCGCGGACTGTGCTGGATCGCATTGTCGACGACAGCCATCAGAATGCGAGTCAGGGTGGGAAGCGGCATCCGCACCGCCCGGTCGCTCGAGAAGACCTCGAGCGACACCGCGCTGTCATCCGCGAGCGGCCGGAGGCGGGAGACCGCGGCATCCATCGCATCACCGACCGGCGAGACAGCAGTCGTCTCAGCCTTACCCTCGGCCGCCATCAACAGATCGGTGAGCATGTCGTTCATTGCGTCAGCGTCGGAGCGCAGCTGATCGAGAGCTTCGGCGACATCTCCGCCGCGTTCCAGCCGACGCTGCGCGATCTGGATGCGACTGGTCAGGGTCGTCAGCGGCGTGCGCAGTTCGTGACTGGCGTCGGCCACGAAGTTCCGCTGCAGCCGCAGCGCCTCGCCCAGCGGCTGCACGGCGCGGCGGGCAGCGAACCATGCGATCAGCGACAGGATGAGCACGCCCAGGATGCCGAGGCCGATCACCCACGGCAGCACCCGGTCGACGTCAACCACGAGGTCATCGCCAGACCCCCGATGGCCGCCGGGGAAGGGCGTTGCGTGCTCGTTGTTCTCGACACGCGCGCGAAGCAAGATCACGGCAACCAAGACCGACACACCGAGCGCGACGACGATCGCCGACACCGCAGCAACCCACACCCCCACCGAGAAGGCGGCCCGCTGCACGCGACGCCGGTCGGCAGCCTCCGGAGTGGTCATGACGGCTGCCCGACCCGGTAGCCGCGAGCGCGCACCGTCTCGATCATCTCGGGAACCGACTTGCGCCGGATGTAGTGGACGTACGTGTCGACCGACCCCGGCGTATCACCCTCGTGGAACACGGCACCCAGGATCTCTTCTCGACTGAACACGTGCTCGGGGCTGGCGCTGAGCACATCCAGCAACGCGGTCTCGGTCGTGGTGAGCGCGACCCGGCCGCCCGACGGCCCGTACAGCGCCTGGGACTCGGGGACGAACACCCACTCGCCGAGCGTGCGGCGGTGCTGCTCTGCACGGTAGCCGCGCACGAGAGCCCGGATGCGGGCGAGCAACTCACCGTAGTCGAATGGTTTCACGAGGTAGTCGTTGGCGCCGGCATCCAAACCCTCGACCCGGTCATCGACGGCGCCGAGGGCGGTCAGCAGCAGGATGGGCGTCGTAATGCGAGCGGTGCGGATCGCGCGAACCAGATCGATTCCGTCGCCGCCGGGAAGCCGCCGGTCGATAACCATCACGTCGAATCGCTGCTGCAGGGCGCGGGACCGAGCCGACGCGACGTCTGCCGCGTGAACGACGGTATGGAACTCCGAAAGCACCTCGATCGTCATCTGGGCGACGTCCTGATCGTCTTCGACGTACAGCACGTCGGCGTGCGGCCCGCTGTCGTACGGCATGATGCCTCCCGAGCCAACGCTAGCGCGCCGACCTATCGGTTCTCTGGAGTACCGGCATCCTCCCCAGGTGAGCACGTGGATCGTGGACTGTGGATAGTGCCGCCGAGACGGATGCCGCGGGCTACCGTGGTGGACATGAACCGCCGCCGTCCGTTTCGAGCCGCGTCGATCGTGATCGCCGCGATGCTCGGTGTCGGTGCGCTGGCCGGCTGTGGGCCGACTGATCCGTCACCCGCCCCGACGCCCACCGGGTTCGCTTCCGAGGAGGAAGCATTCGCTGCCGCGGAAGCCACCTACCGGGCGTACGTGGATGCCTTGAACCAGGTCGACCTCAGCGACCCCTCGACCTTCGAGGAGGTCTATCGCTGGACCACGGGCGATGCGAATGCAGCCGAGCGCGAATCGCTTAGCGGAATGCACGCGAACGGCTGGACTGTGTCGGGCACGAGCGAAGTCACCGGTTTCAACCCGAACTCCTGGGATGCGGATGCTGGCACGATCGACGGAATTGCCTGCCTTCGCGTGGCAGATGTCATGCTGACTGATCGCGATGGCAACTCAGTCGTGAGCACGGATCGTCCTGATACTCAGTCGGTGATGATTGTGGCAAGCGTCTCCCCCGACTCTCCGACGGGTGCACTGCTGTCGGTCGTTGATGGATCGAATAGCGAACAATGCGGTTAGCCATCCTGATAGTGCTCACCGCGTTGAGTACGGCCTCTCTGATGCCGACCGCCGTCGGAGGCTCCGGATGCGCGAGCAACTCCGCATGGTCGGGCAATTGCAGCGTCTCCAACAACGGGAGCCAGGTCGACGTCGGCGGCACCGCGAACCAGCCGGGCTCCGGCGGGGGATCCGGGAACGGCGGCACAGGCGGCTCGCAGGGCAGTGGCAATGGCGGCTCCAGCGGCGACTCCGGAACCACCGAGAGCTCCCCGGCCGCAGAGGAGTGCCCCATCGTGGGATGCCGAGGCAACTACACAGTGGTCACGTATCCGGACGTGACGATCGACGATCTCGCGAGTTTCGTTCCGGCGCGTCCGAGCCTCGGTGGCGAGCCCGCCGGTTTCGGGGTCGTGGGGACCCCCACGAACATCGTGGCCGGGGCATCCACGCACACCCTCACCGGCCCGCTGCTCGGATGGGACGTGACAGTCAGGTTCCGACCGGCCGGCTACGTGTTCGACTACGGCGACGGTTCAAGCGCCCGCACAACGACCGGGGGTGCCACCTGGGCGTCGCTCGCACTCCCCCAGTTCAGCCCGACGTCAACCAGTCACGTCTACCGCGAGCGCGGAACGTACACCGTCTCTCTCACGCTGCAGTACGCGGCTGACGTCGACTTCGGCAGCGGCTGGCGCCCGGTTCCCGGCTACGTCAATGCCCCGGCTCCGCCCTACACCCTCGAGGTTCTCGAGGTCCGGACGGCCCTGGTCGACCGCACCTGCGCCGAGAACCCCACCGGCCCCGGCTGCTGAGCCCTCCGTCGGCCGCTCGCATCGTCGGCGGCGCATGCCAGGATGGGCGCGTGGCAGAACGATTGATGTTGCTCGACTCCGCGTCGCTGTATTTCCGGGCGTTCTACGGCGTACCCGACACGGTCAAGGCGCCGAACGGGATGCCGGTCAACGCGGTTCGCGGATTTCTCGACATGATCGCGAAACTCGTCACAACCTACGAGCCGACGCACCTCGTGGCCTGCTGGGACGACGACTGGCGCCCCCAATGGCGGGTCGATCTCATCCCGTCGTACAAGACGCACCGCGTCGTCGAGGTCGTCGAGGGCGCCCCGGATGTCGAGGAGGTCCCGGATCCCCTCGAGGTGCAGGTGCCGCTCATCCGCAAGGCACTGTCCGCCCTCGGGATCACGATCATGGGCGCCGCCGAACACGAGGCAGACGACGTCATCGGCACCCTCGCCACCACAGCAACGATGCCCGTCGACATCGTCACGGGTGACCGCGACCTCTTCCAGCTCGTCGACGACGAGCGCAGCATCCGTGTCATCTACACGGCGCGCGGCATGAGCAACCTCGAGCTGGTCACCGACCGCACCGTCGTGACGAAGTACGGAGTGCTGCCCAGCCAATACGCCGACTTCGCGACGCTTCGCGGCGACAGCTCCGACGGGCTGCCGGGTGTAGCCGGCATCGGCGAGAAGACGGCCGCTACGCTCCTCGCTGCGCACGGCGACCTTGCCGGCATCATCGGCGCCGCCGAGCGCGGCGAGGGAATGTCGGCCGGCGTTCGCGCCAAGATCACCGCGGGGCTCGACTACCTCGAGGTCGCGCCCACGGTCGTCGAAGTCGTCCGCGATCTCGACCTTCCCGCGCCTGACACGCACCTGCGACCGCTCGACGACGATCAGCGTGCAGCGGCGGTGACCCTCGCCGAAACCTGGGCGCTCGGCACTTCGGTCTCGCGGGTCATCGAGGTGCTCGCCACGACACGATGACGGCCGCCACCAGCAGCACACAGTAGGCGAGCACGACGACGAGGGATGCCAGCAGCACGGCATCCCACCCGCCGGTCACCTCGTGCAGGGCCCCCATCGCCGGTGCAGCCAGCGCCGCGGCCGCATAGCCCCCGCCCTGCACCAGCGCAGACATCCCGGCGGCTTCGGCATCCGAGCGGGCGATCGCGACGATCGTGCTGAAGATGACCACGAAGCCGCCGGCGTGGCCGATGGCCCCGAAGCTCAACCACACCGCGGCCCACTCTGGCGCGATGATCATGCCCAGTGTCAGCAATATCCACGACGCGCCAATGGCGATCGCAGGCACGATCCGCGGCGTGAACCGGGCCAACAGCGGAACGATGAACGCCCCGACCACGGCAACACCGTGGAAGAACGCTGTCAAGCCTCCCGCTGCTGCTGCGCTGACACCGAGATCGTCCGCAATGAGTGTGGGCAGCCAAGTCGCGAACCCGTAGTACACGGCAGCTTGCCCCGCGAACGCCAGAAGAAGCATCCACGGAATCGGGTTCCGGAACATCGAAACACCCTGCGTCGCCCCTCTCCCGAGCGGCACCGGTACCGGGCCGGTCAGCGTGTCGGCCTCACGGTCGGCCACGGATGCCACGGCGGGACGCTGTGCGCCCGAGAACCGCTCGCCCCAGAGCTCCCCGCGCGCGGCAGCCCGGCGCAGATGCAGGCCCCACAGCAGCATCCCGGCGATCGTAATCACCGACCACGCGACCAACGCGAGGTTCCATCCGATCACGGAGGCAATCGGCACCGTCAACAGTGACGTCAGCAGCGATCCCGCGTTGAGCATGGCGACGTAAGCAGCTGTGACCAGGGCTACCCGCTCGGGCACGACATCACGGCGGATGATGACGGGGATGACCACATTTCCGACCGTGATGGACGCGCCGATCACGATCATTCCGGCGAGCATCCATCCGAAGCCCGGAACGGCACGCAGGAAGGTGCCGAGCAGCACCCCCGTGAGGGTGATCATGAGCGCGAGCTCCGCCCCGGCGCGACGGATGACGAGAGCTGCCACCGGGGTCAGCAGCGCGAACATCAGCACAGGCGCGGTCGTGAGCAATCCGGCCGTTGCCGCACCGATGCCGAGATCGCTTTCGATCTGCCGCAGCACAGGTGTCGATGAGACGATGGGTCCGCGAAGACTCAGCGCGGCGACGAGGATGCCGGCGATGACGAGCCCGGCGGCTCCTCCGGCGGCACCGGGAGCGATGCGTCGGTCAGAAGCCACCCGTCGAGTCTAGGGTCGCGTTATCGGCTTCCCGCGTCACGCACGTTGCATCATTCATACCCCCAGGGGTATCCTTGAACATAGACCGTCACAGACCCCGGAAGGACATCTCCCATGTGCTCTCAGATTCGTTGCTCCTCGTGCGGCAAGATCACCTGGACCGGCTGCGGCATGCACGTCGAGCAGGCCCTCGCCGGTGTTCCCAAAGATCAGCTCTGCACCTGCAACTGACGTCGCGCCCGCTTACCTCCGCGTGGCGGTCCACTCCTGCAGGCGCGCCAGTGGCCACGTCGTGACGATCCGGTCAGCCGGAACCCCGACGCGCTCCGCCCGCTCGGCGCCGTAATCCAGCAGCGACAGATGACCCGGCGCATGCGCGTCGGAGTCGATCGAGAACAGGCATCCCTTCGCCAGGGCGAGCGCGATCAGTTCGTCCGGCGGATCCTCGCGTTCGGGACGCGAATTGATCTCGACAGCGACACCGTGTTCCGCGCACGCATCGAAGACGCGATCCGCGTCGAACTCCGACGGCGGCCTCGTCCCCCGCTGGCCGCTGACCAGCCTGCCGGTCACATGCCCGAGAACATCGATCCTGCCGCTTCGCACGGCGCGCAGCATCCGTGTCGTCATAGGGCCGCGCTCCATCCGCAGCTTCGAGTGCACTGATGCCACGACGATGTCCAGTGAGCGCAGCAGGTCATCCTGCTGATCGAGCCCGCCGTCTTCGAGGATGTCGACCTCGATGCCCGTGAGCAGGGTGAACCGATCGTCGCGGAAGCTCTCCACGATCGGGATCTGCTCCCGCAGCCGCTGCGCCGACAGGCCGTTTGCAACCCGAAGCCGGGGCGAATGGTCGGTGAGCGCGAGGTACTCCCGCCCGAGCTCACGCGCCGCCTTCACCATCGCCGCAATCGGCGTCGTGCCGTCCGACCAATCGGAGTGGCTGTGCAGGTCGCCGCGCAGCAGCGCGCTGAGCGCAGAGGGCCGGATGCCGGCCCGTTCCCGCAACTCGGCGAGATAGTCCGGCACGCGCCCCTCCCGGGCCTGGACGATCACCGCGAGGGTCGAATCGCCGATCCCCTTCCGGCGCCGCAGCCCCGCGGTGTCGGCCAGCTGCGCGGCATCCAGCCCCTCGATCGCTGCGGCGGCAGCACGAAACGCTTTCGCCTTGTAGCGGATCGCCCGCTCGCGCTCCAGAAGCAGGGCGATCTCGATCAGCGCGTCGTACGGCTGCAGCTCCGGCTCGCTCATGCCGCCCAGCCTGACACGCCCCACCGACCGCGCGCATCGCCTTCTGCAGGTAGGCAAAATCCCGGGCGTAGGTCGATTGCTGTCGCGATCGACCTACGCCCGGGAGAAGTCCTACCTCCGCGAGGAGGGGCGTCGGCGCGTCAGGGGGTGACGGCCGCGCGCTTGACGACGACAGGAGCGCTGGCGAGACGGTGCAGTGCCCAGCCGAACAGGATGGAGAGCACACCGATACCCATCGCGAACGCGGCGACACCGAAGCTCACGACTGACGTGAACAGGGATGCCCGCAGGAACGACGCGTTCATCATGGTCGCGCGCACCGGGTCTTCGCGGTCGAGCTCGGCGTAGGTGGCGCCCCCGGATGCCTCGAGAGCGTGATGCTGAATGATGTCGGCCTGCACATAAGCGGTGAAAGGGCCGGCAACGGTCTGCCCCTGGAACGCGATCGCGTCGTCGGGGATCGTGATGTTCTCGGCGCGCAGCTGGCTCGAGACGGTGGCCCACACGATGATGCCCACGATGATGAGCAGGGCGCCGCCGACGATGCCGAGGATCCCCACCACCTTCACGAGACCGAGGTTGCGGGCAGGCGCCTGAACGGTGTCAGTGGCGCTGGCTGTGTCGGTGGCGGACATGGCAGATTCTCCTTCAGGGACGTGCGTCGTCGGGGGGGGGATTCGGCGGTGTATCTCACCGTCGACGTCCACGTTACGAAACCCGTTCCCGTACGGAAAGTGACGTAGGTCCTCCGGCAGGATATTCGGTGAATGACCCAGGTCAGGGGGCAAGCGCCACAGTCGCCTCAGCCCACGCCTGCAGCTTCGCTGCCGCTGCGCCCGAATCGACGGCCGCCGCAGCATCCTCGCGGGCGTCCCGCAGACGCTCCACGATCGGCAGCTGCGCCTGCGCGGCATCCTGTGACAGCCGGTACGCCACGATCCCCGCCGCCGCGTTCAACAGCACGATGTCACGCACCGGCCCAGCGTCTCCCGCCAAGACACGCCGAACGATCTCGGCGTTGTGGTCGGGCGCACCCCCGCGAAGGTCGTCGAGGGTCGCGAGCGGGATGCCGAGATCCCGCGGATCGAGATCGTGCTCGTGGATGTCGCCGCGCGACACCTCCCAGATGCGGCTGTGTCCGGTGGTGGTCAGTTCGTCCAGCCCATCGTCGCCGCGGAACACCAGCGCTGTCGCGCCGCGCGTGCGGAACACGCCGGTGATGAGGGGCACGCGGTCCAGGTGCGCAACCCCCACCGCATTGGCCTCGGCACGGGCGGGATTGCACAGCGGGCCGAGGAAATTGAAAACCGTGGGGACCCCGAGCTCGGCGCGCGTAGGCCCGGCGTGTCGGAAACCCGGGTGGAACGCGGCGGCGAACGCGAAGGTGATGCCCGCCCGGTCGAGGACCTCGGCCACGGCATCCGGACTCAGCCGCAGATCGACGCCGAGAGCCGACAGCACATCGGAAGACCCGGATGCCGAACTCGCCGCCTTGTTCCCGTGCTTGACGACCGGGATTCCCGTGGCCGCCGCGACGATCGAGGCCGTCGTGGAGACGTTCACGGTGCGGTGGCGGTCACCACCGGTTCCGACGATGTCCAGAACGTGAGGATCCACCGGAAGCGGCAACGCGGCCTCCAGGATCGCGTCGCGGAAACCCACGATTTCGTCTACGGTCTCGCCCTTGGCGCGCAGGGCGATGAGGAATCCTGCCAACTGTGACGGCGTCGCCTCCCCCGCCATGATCTGACGCATCGCCCACGTCGACTCCGACACGCTGAGGTCCTCGCCCTCGAGGAGCGCACTGATGATCGAGGACCAGGACGGCTGCTGGGTCATGGCTCCGAGCGTAGCGGGGCGGGCAACTGAGGTGCGCCTAAGTCGCAAACCACCTCACATCAGTGGTGGCTCATGCGAAACCTCAGGCAAATCTTCAGCCATAATGAAGAATGTGACCACCAGCTCAGCGACGTACTCCCAGGCCATGCGGTCGGTCAAGCGACCCGACCCGGTCGCAGTTGGAACCATCGTGTGGCTCGGCAGCGAAGTCATGTTCTTCGCCGGCCTTTTCGCGATCTATTTCACACTGCGAAGCACCTCCCCCGACCTGTGGGCCCAAGAGACCCAGCTGTTGAACGTCCCGTTCGCTGCGGTCAACACCACGATCCTGGTGCTCTCATCCGTCACCTGTCAGATGGGTGTGTTCGCCGCTGAGCGTTTCCAGCCGTACACGGTCAAGACCAACCGGTTCCGCGACCGCTGGGGCATGGTCGAGTGGTTCTGGCTGACCTTCGCTCTCGGCGCCATCTTCGTGTCGGGCCAGGTGTGGGAGTACGCCCAGCTCGTCGCCGAAGGGATGCCCATCCAGGCGAACGCGTACGCCTCGGCGTTCTACCTGACGACCGGCTTCCACGCCCTGCACGTGACCGGTGGCCTCATCGCCTTCCTCCTCGTGATCGGACGCGCCTTCGCGGTCAAGAACTTCGGCCGCAAGGAGATGACCTCGTCGATCGTCGTGTCGTACTACTGGCACTTCGTCGACGTGGTCTGGATCGCCCTGTTCTTCGTCATCTACTTCCTCAAGTAACCCGAGCGGAGCTGAATCACCCTCATGGCACGACAGACCAAGCGCCGCTCGACCGGCCGCCGGAGCCCCTGGGCAGCGACCGCACTGATCGGCATCGGACTGCTCATCACGGGCGGCGTCTACGCGGGCGCCTCCGCTGCGATGGCGGCCACCGAACCCGACACCGCCACGGCGACCAGCCTGACGATCGAGGACGGCAAGAAGCTGTTCCAGGCCAACTGCGCCACCTGCCACGGCCTTGACCTGCAGGGCACCGAGAACGGCCCCTCGCTCTATGGTGTCGGCGCCGTCGCCGTCGACTTCCAGGTCGGCACGGGCCGGATGCCGCTGCAGATGCAGGGTCCCCAGGCCCCCCAGAAGCCGGTGCAGTTCACCGACGAGCAGATCCTCGCGATGGCCAACTACGTGCAGTCCGTCGCTCCCGGTCCCGACTTCCCGGACCCCGAGATCCTCGACGGTGAAGGCGACGTCGCACGCGGAGCTGAGCTGTTCCGCATCAACTGCGCAATGTGTCACAACGTCGCCGGCGCCGGTGGCGCCCTGACCGAGGGCAAGTACGCTCCCGCCCTGACCGAGGTCAGCGCTCTGCACATTTACGCCGCGATGGTCACCGGCCCCCAGAACATGCCGGTGTTCAACGACATGTACCTGACCGACGAGGACAAGCGAGACATCATCTCGTCGCTGCTGTACATCCAGCAGACCGAGTCCCCCGGTGGATTCAAGCTCGGGTCGCTCGGACCGGTCGCTGAGGGTCTGTTCATCTGGATCTTCGGGATCAGCACCCTGATCGGCATCACCGTGTGGATCACGGCGAAATCCAACTGACCCCGTATACCGAATACGTAGCAAGACGCTAGAGGAGCACCATGGCACACGAGGACGACCCGCACGGCCTCGACAGGGCGTCGTACCAGCCCTCGTCGGGAACGGCCGTCGCCGTCACCGACCCCGTGCGTAACCCCGAGCTTCCGCCGCACCGTGAGCGGATGACCGACAAGGACCCGGCGGCGATGAAGCGCGCCGTCCGCACGATCTACACGCTCTTCTACATCTCGGTAGCCGGGTCGCTGTGGGCAGTTGCCGCCTACATGATCTTCCCGATCGAGAGCGGCGAGATCCCGGCGATCCGCGACAACAACCTCTTCATCGGCCTCGGCATCGCCCTCGCGCTGCTGGCTATTGGTGTCGCCGCGATCCACTGGTCCAAGGCGGTGATGTCCGACAAGGAGCACACCGAGGCCCGCCACCCCACTCGTGGCACCGACGCGACGCGTGCCGGCGCCGTAGCCGTCTTCGAAGCCGCCAACGAGGAGTCAGGATTCGGACGACGCACCGTCATCCGCGGCGGCCTCTTCGCGGCCCTGATCGCCTCGATCCTTCCGGCGATCACCCTCTTCCGTGGTCTTGCCCCCGAGAACACTCCCGAGCGCCCCAACGCGGGCAACCCGGTGTACCTCCTCAGCCACACCATGTGGAAGCCCGGCATGCGTCTGGCCAAGGACCCCGAGGGCACGCCGATCAAGGCATCCGAGGTCACTCTCGGCTCGGCGGTGCACGTGATCCCCGAGCCGCTCGCCGAACTCAGCCACGAAGAGGGCTACCTCGAAGAGAAGGCCAAGGCGATCGTGCTGCTGGTGCGCATGCTGCCCGAGCAGATCACCGAAACACCTGAGCGGGCGACCTGGTCGTACGACGGCATCGTCGCTTACTCCAAGGTCTGCACCCACGTCGGCTGCCCCGTGGCTCTCTACGAGCAGCAGACACACCACCTGCTCTGCCCCTGCCACCAGTCGCAGTTCGACGTCTCGGACGGCGCGAAGGTCATCTTCGGGCCCGCAGCACGTCCGCTGCCGCAGCTGCCCATCGAAGTGGATGACGAGGGTTACCTCGTCGCGCAGAGCGACTTCACCGAACCCGTCGGCCCGAGCTTCTGGGAGCGCCATTGAGCACCGCCACCGCTACTGACGAGACGGCCGTCGGTACCACCAGAGAAAAGCCGCTCGGCGGCCGATTCGTCGGCGCCACCGCCAACTACCTCGACGAGCGCACCAGCCTCTCGGGACTGGTCAAAGAGCTCGGTCGCAAGATCTTCCCCGACCACTGGTCGTTCATGCTCGGTGAGATCGCGCTGTGGAGCTTCGTCGTCGTCCTGCTCTCGGGAACGTTCCTGACGTTCTTCTTCCAGGCCTCGATGGTTCCCACCCACTACACGGGCGCCTACATCCCGATGCGTGGCGTGGAGATGTCGGCGGCGCTGGACTCGACCCTGCGGATCTCGTTCGACATCCGCGGCGGTCTGCTGGTGCGCCAGATCCACCACTGGGCAGCGCTCGTGTTCATCGCCGGTATCGGTGTGCACATGCTGCGAGTGTTCTTCACCGGCGCGTTCCGCAAGCCGCGTGAACTGAACTGGCTGATCGGCTTCGTGCTGTTCGTCCTCGCGATGGGTGAGGGCTTCACCGGCTACTCGCTCCCCGACGACCTGCTCTCGGGCAATGGCCTCCGAATCATCGACGGCATGATCAAGGGCATCCCGCTGATCGGCACCTGGACCTCGTTCCTGCTGTTCGGCGGCGAGTTCCCCGGCATGCAGATCGTCGGACGCCTGTACACACTGCACATCCTGCTGCTGCCGGCGATCCTGGTCGCGCTGCTCGCGGCACACCTGATCCTCATGATCATCAACAAGCACACGCAGTTCGCCGGCCCCGGCCGGTCGAACGACAACGTCGTGGGCTACCCGATGCTCCCGGTGTACGCCTCGAAGATGGGTGGATTCTTCTTCATCGTCTTCGGTGTGATCGTGCTGATCGCATCCCTCTTCACGATCAACCCGGTCTGGAACTACGGTCCCTATGACCCCTCGCCGGTGTCTGCGGGTACCCAGCCTGACTGGTACATCGGATTCGCCGACGGTGCGCTACGTCTCGTGCCGCCGCACCTCGAGACGGTCTTCTGGGATCACACCTGGTCGTGGAACATCATCCTGCCGATCACGGTGCTGGTGCTCTTCATCGCCCTGGTCGCGCTCTACCCCTTCATCGAGGCGTGGATCACCGGCGACAAGCGCGAGCACCACATCGCGCAGCGTCCGCGCAACGCCCCGACCCGCACCGCCATCGGCGCCGCCGGCGTCACCTTCTACGCGGTGCTGTGGGCAGCGGCATCCTCCGACATCATCGCCACCCACTTCTGGGTGACGATGGAGGGTGTCATCCACACGCTGCAGGCTCTGCTGTTCGTGGGTCCGGTCATCGCCTACTTCGTCACGAAGCGCATCGCTATCGCGCTCCAGAAGAAGGACCGCGAGATCGCCCTTCACGGCTACGAGTCGGGCCGCATCGTCCGCCTCCCCGGTGGTGAGTACATCGAGGTTCACCAGCCCGTCGACGAGTACGAGCGCTGGAAGCTCGTGGACTTCGAGACCTACGAGCCGCTGGTCGTTCGTCCGAACTCGCGTGGGCAGATTCCGTGGCACCAGAACTTCCGTGCCTCGCTGTCGCGCTGGTTCTTCGAAGACCGCCTCGCTCCTGTCACGCAGGCCGAGGTCGACGAGGCGCTCTCGCACCAGCACCACGAGCTCGACCACATCGCCGAGCAGGAGGATGCCGAGATCCAGGCGATGCACGAGCGCGCCGGGGTTCCGGATGCTCCGCACCACCCGATCACCGACGGCAAGCAGTCCGAGACGGCTGTTCGCCCGACGAACGTGATCGTCACTGACGAAGTCGTGGAGAACACGGCTGCCGATAAGGGCACGTCGAACACGGATGTCGATCCTGACGACGACGTTCACCCCAGCGGCGACACGAAGTAGTCCCGAATCAACCAGTGCGCGGGCCCGGCATCCACGGATGTCGGGCCCGCGCCGTTGCCCGCATCTCACTGCAGCGGGCAATGGCAGGATCCGGCCGAAACGTGGCCGCAGGAGGGTGCCTGCGGCGCTCTCAATGTCATGACTTGCCTCTAGTGTCGGCATCATGAGCAGCGCAGACTTCTTCGCCACCCGCCTCGCCCACGAGACCGATCCGTCGGACGTGTACGCCGCTCAGAAGGCCGGAGAAGACATCGTGCTCGTCGATGTGCGCGGCGTCGACGCCTGGCGCCAGGGACGCATCACCGGCGCGATCCATATGCCCTACCGCGAGATCGCGGAGCGCGCCCCGCGCGAGATTGCCCCGGACGCCACTGTCGTCGTGTACTGCTGGAGCCCGGGCTGCAACGCCGGCGTCAAGGGAGCGCTCGAGTTCGCAAAGCTCGGCTACGCGGTCAAGGAGATGATCGGGGGGTTCGAATACTGGGCACGGGAAGGCCAGCCGACCGAGAACGATGACGGTCCGCTCCCCCGCGAGTTCGACCCGCTCGTGATGGTCGTGCGCCGGTGAACGAGGGGTCCGATTCCCGCCAGTGCCCTGGCCGCCCCGGCGAGTAGCGTGACCGTCGTGTCCTCGTCGCCGACTCTCGCGCCAGCGCGCTCCAGCACCGTGGTCCTCATGTTCGCGGCGCTGTCGCTGGTGTGGGGAGCGAGTTTCCTCTTCATGAAGGTTGCGGTTGACTCCTTCGACCCTGCTCAGGTGGCTCTGGGACGCATCATCCTGGGCTCTGTCACGCTCGCCACGATCATGGCACTCACGCGTCGACGGTGGCCGCGCGAAGGCCGCCTGTGGGTGCACATGATCGTCGTGGCGGTCTTCTTCTGCCTTCTGCCGTTTCTGCTCTTCGCCTGGGCTGCTCAGAGCCTGCCATCCGGGCTGTCGGCCATCCTGAACGCGACCACACCGTTGTGGACGACACTGGTGGCCGTCGTCGTGCTCCCCAGCGAACGGATGACGGCACGACGCCTGGTCGGGGTGATCATCGGAGCTATCGGTGTCGCGATCGTCATGGGCG
The DNA here is from genome assembly GCF_020781975.1 of Microbacterium schleiferi. GTDB lineage: Bacteria > Actinomycetota > Actinomycetes > Actinomycetales > Microbacteriaceae > Microbacterium. The sequence continues at coordinate 168,385 of NZ_JAJGNI010000007.1, read as the reverse complement.
TGTGGGATGTCGTCTCCTCCGCAGAGTTCGCCGCATCTCTTCCCGCGCAGCTCGCTTGTCTGGGTGCCACCGCCTCGTACGGCATCGCTCTCGGCTGGATGCGGCGCTTCATCACGGGGACCCACACCCACGACAGCGTGACGATCGCGTCGACACAGATGGCGGTGGCAGGGGTGCTCGCCCTGGCTCTGCTCCCCGTCATCGGTCTCTCGCCGGTAGCCTGGGCCCCGGCCCCGGTCCTCGCGCTCGTCGCCCTCGGATGTCTGGGAACCGGGATCGTCTACGTCTGGAACACGCGCGTTGTCACCGAGTGGGGCGCCGTCGGTGCGTCGACCGTCACGTATGTGATTCCGGTGGTCGGAGTGGCGCTCGGCATCATCGTGCTCGGCGAACGGTTCACGCTGAACGAGCTCATCGGCGCGTTCATCGTGATCGGCGGCGTGCTCCTCGTCCAACGCTCCCGCTAATCAGGGCTCTCAACGGAGAGCGCGCAGCGAGGGGACGGACGCAGGGCCTAGCCGGCGAAGCGGGAACCTAGCGGGCGAAGTAGCCGCGGTAGTACTCGTAGACCCAGCCGATGATCGCGACGACGAAGATACCGAGGCCGATGGGCACCATCCACGCGCCGACCGCGAGCCCGATGATGGCGACAGCGGCCGAAGATGCGAGGACGAGGGGCCACCAGGACCAGGGACTGAACTCACCGATCTCGGGGTCACCGTCGTCGATGTCCGCTGTGAGAACGTCCTCCGGCAGTTCACCACCCTGCGCGCGGTGAACGGCGCCGGTGTAGAACCCGATGAGTGCACCCATCAGAGCGGTGAAGAACAGGGCGACGGTGCCAACCCACTCGAGGTTGCCATACCAGATGACGCTCCAGACGGTGTACGCGATCGCAACGAGAGCGAAGAAGCCCGTGAGGATCCACCACAGCGACACATTGGTGCGCATGGACTACTTCACCTTCCCATCGGCAAGATCGACAACCGGTGTGTGTGGAGCATCCTTGGCCGGGCCGACACCGACCGTCATCGGCGCAGCCTCGGGGTGGTTCAGGTCGAATGCCGGACGCTCGCTACGGATGCGCGGGATCGATGTGAAGTTGTGTCGCGGCGGCGGGCACGACGTAGCCCACTCGAGCGAACCACCATAGCCCCACGGATCGTTGACCGTGACCTTTGGCGCCTTGCGAGCGGTGATCCACACGTTCAAGAGGAACGGAATCATCGAGACAGCGAGAATCATCGACCCGACGGTAGAGAGCTGGTTCTGCCAGGTGAATCCGTCGGCTTCCGCGTAGTCGGCGTATCGGCGGACCATGCCCTCGACGCCCAACCAGTGCTGGACGAGGAACGTCATGTGGAAACCGATGAACAGCAACCAGAAGTGAACGTAACCGAGGCGCTCGTTGAGCATGCGGCCGGTCCACTTGGGCCACCAGAAGTAGAAGCCGGCGAACATCGCGAACACGACGGTGCCGAAGACCACGTAGTGGAAGTGGGCGACGACGAAGTACGAGTCCGACAGGGCGAAGTCCAGCGGCGGCGAGGCGAGGATGACGCCGGTCAGACCACCGAAGACGAACGACACGAGGAAGCCGAGCGAGAAGATCATCGGGGTCTCGAACGTCACCGAGCCGCGCCACATCGTTCCGATCCAGTTGAAGATCTTCACGCCGGTGGGCACCGCGATCAGCATCGTCATCAGGGCGAAGAACGGCAGCAGCACCGAGCCGGTGACGTACATGTGGTGCGCCCACACAGCGACCGAGAGAGCGGCGATCGCGATCGTCGCGTACACGAGCGTCTTGTAACCGAAGATCGGCTTGCGGCTGAAGACCGGGAAGATCTCGGACACGATGCCGAAGAACGGCAGCGCGATGATGTACACCTCGGGGTGACCGAAGAACCAGAACAGGTGCTGCCACAGCAGCACGCCCCCGTTCTGTGGGTCGTAGATGTGCGCACCGAGCACGCGGTCGGCGGCGGCGGCGAAGATCGCGGCGGCCAGCACCGGGAAGGCCATGAGGATCAGGATGCTGGTCACCAGCGTGTTCCAGCTGAAGATCGGCATCCGCCACATCGTCATGCCGGGGGCGCGCATCGTGATCACGGTCGTGATGAAGTTGACGGCTCCGAGGATCGTGCCGAAACCGCTCATGCCGAGGCCGAGCATCCAGAGATTGCCGCCGACCCCCGGTGAGAAGCTCGCGTTCGCCAGCGGTTGGTAGGCGAACCACCCGAACGCGGCCGCACCCTGCGGGGTGAGGAAGCCGGAGATCGCGATGATCGAGCCGAACAGGAAGAGCCAGAACGCGAAGGCGTTCAGGCGGGGGAACGCGACGTCGGGGGCACCGAGCTGCAGGGGAAGAATGGCGTTCGCAAACCCGGCGAACAGCGGAGTCGCGAACATCAGCAGCATGATCGTGCCGTGCATCGTGAACAACTGGTTGTACTGCTCCTTCGTGGGCAGCACCTGCATGCCGGGTTCGAACAGCTCCGCACGGATGATGAGCGCCATCACACCGCCGAGCAGGAAGAACAGGAACGAAGCGATCAGGTACATGTACCCGATCGTCTTGTGGTCAGTGGAGGTGATCCACTTGACGACGATGTTGCCCTTCTGCTCGACACGCGACGACGACATCAGCGCCGCCTGCCGTGCCGGGAGAGTGCGCGGGCGCGACGAGTCCGCGTCCTGAAGCGGCAGCGTGGTGGCCATCACTCGTTCCCCTCATCTGACTGCTGGACCGAGGGATCCGTGGGATCGTTCGGCGTGTTCTGCAGGCGGTCGTATGCGTCGTTGATGTCGCCGGTCTGACCCTTTGCCTCGAGACTTGCGAGGTAGTCCTCGTACTCGTCGGCGCTCACGACCTGGACGGTGAAGAGCATCATCGAGTGGTACTCACCGCACAGTTCCGCACAGCGGCCTGCGTAGGTGCCCTCACGGGTCGGAGTGAAGGACCAGTAGTTGTCCTTCCCGATGTACATGTCCTTCTTGTAGAGGAAGTCGACGACCCAGAACGAGTGGATGACATCCCGCGACTGCAGTTTGATCTGCACGGTCTGGTCGACCGGCAGGTACAGCGTCGGCAGCGCCTCCTGGTCGATGTTGCCGGCCTTGTCGGGCTGGGCCTGAATACCCATCGTCCAGACGGCGTCGGAGTTGTCTTCCTCGTCACCGTTGTACTGGAAGTCCCACGCCCACTGCTTGCCGATCGCGGTGATCGACACGTCCGGGTCTTCGTACTGCGTCTCGATGATCGCCTGGTCCCGCGCCGTGAAGGCGAAGAAACCGATCACGAGGATGAACGGCACGATCGTGTAGAAGATCTCGATCGGCATGTTGTACCGCAGCTGCACGGGCAGGCCGGTCTGGCCCTTACGGCGACGGTAGGCGATCGCGGCCCACCCCATGAGCGCCCACGTGATGACGCCGACAGCCAGCAGCACGATCCACGAGTTGACCCACAGTCCCGAGATCATCTCGGTGTGGTTGGTCGCAGGAGTTCCGTCTTCGACGAAGCCGGGAAGGAATCCGTTCAGCTCCGTCGGCGTACATCCTGCGAGCACCAGGGCCGCGGCGGCACCAACCGGAAGAAGAACCCAGCGGAGTCGGCGTTTGGATGGCACAGGCGCACCTTTCCACGTTGCGAAGTGTGACTGTGGTCAGTCTAGGGCAAGCTCACACCTGCTTGAGGCCAACCACTCAGCATCCACGCACTTTCGGGATACTGAAGGTCGGCCTTCTCGCAGGCTGAAGCTTCTGGGTCAGTGGAAGCTGTCACCGCACGCGCAGCTGCCCTGCGCGTTCGGGTTGTCGATCGTGAAGCCCTGCTCCGAGATCGTGTCCTTGAAGTCGATGGTTGCGCCGTCCAGGTACGGGACGCTCATGTCGTCGACGATGACTTCCACGCCCTCGAAGTCGACGGTCTTGTCTCCGTCGAGATACCGCTCGTCGAAGTACAGCTGGTAGATGAGTCCGCTGCATCCGCCGGGCTGGACAGCCACGCGGAGACGGAGGTCATCGCGGCCCTCCTGGTCGAGCAGGTTCTTGACTTTTGCGGCGGCGGCGTCGGTGAGCGCGACGCCGTGCTCGCGGGCGGTCTGGTCCGTGGTCAGTGCGGTGTCGGTCATGACTCTCCTTATCGGCTGAAGCCGTCGGGGCGGATGCTGAAATTCTACGCCCGCTCTCGGCGAGGACGGCGGAAATGCGGGCGGGTCAGAGCGTGCGCGCGTCCAGCTTCTCCAGCAGCAGCGCCTCGGAGATCAGCGCATGCCGGAAGGTCTCGAGGTGGAGTGACTCGTTGGGACTGTGCGCCCGGGAGTGCGGATCCTCCACACCCGTGACCAGGATCTGCGCGCCCGGGAACTCGCGGACCAGGTCCGCGATGAACGGGATCGATCCGCCCACCCCGATATCGACCGGATCGACGCCGTACCCCTCGGTGAGTGCCTCGCGGGCATCCTGGACCGCCCATCCTGTCGTGTCGACGAGGAACGGGTTGCCGAGGTCGACATCGAAGAACTCCAGCCGAGCCCCGAACGGCGCGTGGGCGCGAAGGTGTGCCTTCAGCGCTGCGTAGGCGTCCGCCGCGGACTGCCCGGGCGCGACGCGCGCGCTGATGACGACGGTCACCTCCGGAGCGAGCGTGTTGGAGGCCGAGGCGACATCGGTGGCGTCGATGCCGATCACGGTGACCGACGGCTTGTTCCAGATCCGCCCGATGATCGATCCCGCGCCGATCGGGCTCACCCCGTCGAGCAGGCCCGTCTCCGAGCGCAGGGTGCTCTCGCTGTACTCAGGGGTCTCGGCCTCGCGCGAGCTCAGGCCCTCGACGCCGACCGATCCGTCGGCGTCCCAGAGCGTGGCCAGCAGCGTGACCGTGGCGAGCATGGCGTCGGGCACCGCTCCCCCGAACATTCCCGAGTGGGATGCGTGATCGAGCGTGCGCACCCGCATCGAGAAGCGCGCGTTGCCGCGCAGCGAGACCGTCAACCCGGGGGTTCGGTCGTCCCAGTTGCCCGAGTCCGCGACAACGATCACATCGGCGCGAAGCGCGTCGGCGTTGTCGCTGAGGAACTGCGCGAACGAGCGCGAGCCGTACTCCTCCTCCCCCTCGATGAACAGGGCGAGACCGAGGTCGAAGTCGGGACCCAGCGCCTCGACAAGTGCACGGATCGCACCGATGTGCGCCATGATCCCGGCCTTGTCGTCGGCGGCGCCACGACCGTAGAGCCGGCCCTCCCGAACCGTGGGTTGGAACGGCGGGGTCTCCCACAGCGCCTCGTCACCGACGGGCTGGACGTCGTGATGGGCGTACAGCAGGACGGTCGGGCGACCGTTCCTCGCTGCACGTGTCGCGAGCACGGCAGGCTGCCCGAACTCCTCCGTGCCGGGAATCGCTGCCCGCTTGATGGTCACGGCATCGAACACTCCCGTGCCTTCGACCAGGGCAGCCACTGCCTCTGCGCTGCGTACGAGTTGCTGCTGATCCATCGATGGCCAGGCGATCGAGGGAATCCGCACCAGATCGCCCAAATCCGCCAGCGCACGGGGGATGCCGGTCTCGGCGGCGTCACGGACAGCATCGGAACGGGAGGCGATATCACTCATGCGGGTAATCTTAAGGACTACCCGTAACGCGACAGCGAGGATCATCGTGGCCAAGACCCCCGCCCCCGAGGCACCGAAGGACGCGTCGACGTCGACCGTCGGCAAGGGAAAGGCGACTCCGAGCCGCGCCGAGCAGGAGGCTGCACGCAAGCGCCCGCTCGTTCCCGACACGAAGGAAGCGAAGGCGCAGCGCAAGGCCGAGCTCGCATCAGCCCGGGAACGCGCCCGCATCGGCATGGCCAACGGTGAGCAGAAGTACCTGCCCGCGCGCGATCAGGGACCGCAGCGCAAGTTCGCCCGCGATTTCGTGGACGCCGGTTGGCACCTGGGCGAGGCAGTCATGCCCGCGATGGTCGTGGTCATCGTCGCAACCTTCATTCCGCTGAACTTCATCCAGTACTGGGCGTTCGTGGCGCTGTGGGTGTTCATCTTCTTCGTGATCGGCGACATGATCATCACGTCGATCCGCGTCAAGCGCGCGGTGCGCGACAAGTTCGGCGCAAGCAAGGTTGAGAAGGGGCTCGGCTGGTACGCCTCGATGCGCAGCGTCCAGATGCGCTTCATGCGCCTACCCAAGGCCCAGGTTCGCCGGGGCCAGTACCCCTCCTGAGATCGGTCTAGCAGCTTGGCGCGCTCCGCTGCGCGGGGGTGCCAGGTGTCGAGACATGTGCCCGTCCGCTGCGCTCACCGCGCGACGCTGATCGCGCGCTCATGGGCGTGCCTCGGATCAGATGTAGATGCGCGGGACGAGCGGTGAGACGCGGACGATGATCTCTTCACCGACCGTGCCGATCGCCTCCGCGAGAGTCGTCACACTGGACTCGCCGCGCGTTCCGGGGCCGAAGAGGTAGACCTCATCCTCGACAGCGGCGCCCGGCCACGGGTCGATCAGCATCGTCGCCGGGCCGATCTCGCGGACGAGACGCGGGCCAGCGGGAGTTCCCACCGACATCCGACCCGCGAGCGTCGACGGCAGGCCGTCCAGATACCCGTAGGAGACCGCGACGGCAGAGTCTCCGACGTCGCTCACGGTGGCGATCAGGGTAGCCGCGGGCGCGATTCCCTCCAGCTCGGGGCCGCCCGTCGAACGGATGCCGTAGCTGAAGGCACCGAAGCGGACGAGGTCGAACCGGAACTCCGGCCGTGCGAAAGCCGCCGCACTGGCTGCGAGGTGGCGAACCTGAGGGCGCAGGCCCACGTCCTCGGCAATCCTGATCGCCTCGAGGAACGCGGCACGGGACAGATCGTCGTCCTCGTCGCTGGTTTCGGCGATGTGGCTCCAGATTCCGACGACCCGGATGTCGCCGCTTGCCTCGAGCTCCGCGGCCCGGGTGACGAACGCCGGCCACGCCTCCGGCCTGACGCCGTTGCGGTGAAGTCCGGTGTCGATCTTGATGTGCACCGGAGCTCCTCGCCCCGCCGACACCGTCGCGATGTCTTCGAGGTACGAGGCATCACCCACGCCGAGTTCGATGCCGGCCTCCAGCGCGACCTCGATCTCGGGCTGGGTGATCGTCACCCACGAGAAGACGCGAGCGTCGGGGCCCGCGGCAGCTCTCGTGCGGACACCCATCGGCACGTCGAAGGCCCCGAACCAGCGCACGCCGTGAGCTGCAGCGGCGGCGACGACACGATCGACGCCGTGGCCGTAGGCGTCGTTCTTGACAACAAGCATGTACTCGGCCGGCGCGATGCGCCCCCGCAGCACGTCGGTGTCGGCGAGGATCCGACCGAGGTCCACGACCATCCGCGCGCTCAAGCGACCACCTCCCGCGGTAGCCGCAGGCCCAGCGCACAGACGAGTTCGGCAGCAGTGAGTCCGGATGCCGCCTCCCACGTGGCCAGCGCCGGACCAGCCGGGCCGTCGCCGCCGAAGTAGATGACCTCGTCACCGCGCGCGATGTCGGCGTCACCGATGTCCACGACACAGACATCCATCGCGACCCGTCCGACGATGGGATACAGGGCACCCCACACCTCGACCGAGACCTGGTTGCCGAGCGAGCGCGCTACCCCCTGGCCGAAGCCGCCTGAGACGAGCGCGATCCGTGTGTCCCGCGGGGCAATATGCGTGTAGTTGTACGAGACTCCCTCGCCGGCGCGCAGAGCCTTGATCGAGAGCACGGAGCCGAGAAGGCTCATGACCGGCCTGGCGGGGTCCTCGGAGGCACCGGGGAGACCGAAGATCACGGCGGGGTCCAGCGTAGGAGCGTCCGCGGCCGGGGCGATCCCCATGCTCTGAGCCGCATCGACGGATTCAGCGTCGAGCATCGCCGCACGGATGCCGACCCGCGCCAGAGTCTCAGCGACGAACTGCATGCCGTGGCCGTAAGCATCGCGACGGAGGTCGGGAACGGCATCCGCTCCCCCGGCCTCGATCGCCCGGCCGGCGCCGGCGACAAGCGCCGAGCTACTCAGCCGGACGCGCGGCCCGGTCGGACTGATCAAAAGCCCATCGCCTTCTGGTATCGAGGGCGGTGTCCGGTACGGATGCCGAGCACGCTCGGCTTGTTCTCGTAGACGCCCGTGGCCCAGTTGCCCTCGATGAGCACGGGGCCGTCGGGGGTCACGGCGATGTCCCACCCGACGTACTTCACCTGCGGGACGTGACGGGCGACCTTGTCGACGAAGGCGATGACCTCATCGAACATCGGCAGCTGGAAATCAGCGATCGGGTAGCCCGAATCGGGGTGGAGCTTGTGCACGTGTCCGTGCGAGTCGTAGCCGTCGCCGAGCGAGGCTCCGGTCTCGGGGTCGAGCATCGTGTAGAAGCCGCCGAAGTCCATCTGGTCTGCGACCTGACCGCGACCGAACTTCTGCGCGATCGCGAGGATGTGGGTCTTCTCGCCGTCGAAGAACGCAGCGACGCGGGTCGAGTTGACCGTGCCGGCACAAACGGCGGCGACATCGGGATGCTGCACGATGTTCTCTTCGATCAGCAGCTCACCGCGCTCGCGCAGCTGCGCGTGGAAGTCTGCCCAGTCCTCGATCTCGGTCGAGTAATACCGGTTGATGGCAGCCCCCGAGCGACCCGCCTGCTTCTTGGTGATGAGCACGGGATGTGCCTCACCGAAAGCGCGCAGTTCGTCGACGTTGTCGTCGGTGACCATCATCCAGTCACGACCGAGGTACTCCGAGAAGACGCGGTCGAACTCCCACTTGTCGTAGAAGATCCCGCGGTACTCAGGATCATCGAACGTGTACGAGTACTTGTTTGAGTGCGGATGCGTCATCATCGTGCGCCGCTCGCGCCGGTTCAGGATCGCGAAATCGTAGTCGACATAGTCCTGAAAGCCGACCTGGTGGAAGGTCGCCTGCCAGAACATGTCCACGACCACCGCTGGGGTCCACTTGTGGAACTGGGCTGATACCTCGCGGGCGCGCTCGATGACCGAGGGGAGGTCGATGACCTTCAACCGGGCCACCATGTAACCGAAGCGCGAACCGAGTCCTCGCGATGCCATCGCTCTCTCTTTCCGAAGGGTGCTGCCCTCACACGTCGGCCGGCACCCGTCGGGGCGCCGGCCGCGTGCGATCAGCGAATGTCAGGCGCCTACCAGCTCGTTCTCCACCACACGGGGGTGGTTGATGCGGCGGTCGGCGGAGCGTCCGAGGTCATCGGTGATGATGACGCGCTGCAGCCAGCGGTCGGTGCCGTCGTAACGCGGTTCGAAGGGGGTCCGCGCGTGCATGACGCGACGGTTGTCGAACAGCAGGATGTCGCCGGCACCGAGGGTCACATAGATGCCCTCCTTGTCGGCGCCGTCGTGGAAGGCCTGGAGCGCCGCGGCAGCTTCGTCATCGCCGGTAACGGCGGCGGCGCAGTCCATGTCGATGCGGACGAAACGCTTGCCGTCCTCGCCGTAGAGCGCTGCGCCCTGGACACCGTCTTCGGGACGACCCGTTCCGCCGGATGCCTTGTCGATGCCGTGCATGAAGCGCGGTTGACGGAGGACCGCCTCATCCTCGGCCGACAGGTCGATACGGTCGACCGGCGCCAGCGCCGTCTGCACGCGCTCATCACCCCGGACGCAGAAGAGGCCGACGAACTGCGGGTGGGCGTCGTCGAAGGCATCCTCCGAGTGCCAGTCGAGCAAGCTCCGGCTTCCCGTTCCCACGGCGTCGTACTCGTGGCCGGGGATCGGTGTGACGTTCTGGATCAGCGCACCGCGGTGCTGACGGGCGAACGAGAAGACCTCGCCGGCCACCGAGGCAAACGCCAACAGTGCAGCCTCCGTCACGGGGTCACGATCCTTGCCCTCGAACGCAACCGGGTCCCGCGGGCTCTCACCCATGTCGTCCTGATCGACGGTGAGGCCATGGAAGAGAACTCCCCCGTCCGGGACCTCGGCCCGCGCGAACTGGCGGATGATCTCGACGGTCTCGGGGTCGGCCGCTTCGAATGCTGCCTTCGCCTCGGCGAGCAGCTCCTCGAAGGCTGCGTCATCGGAGTAGATACCCCGACGGCCTCGGGCGACATCGATGAAGATCGCGGCGACTTCGGGCTTGATGTGACGTTCGATCACAGAGGTTCCTTCCCATGGCGCGACGGCCGCGCTGAAGCACTCGACGACGCGAATGCCGGTGTTGTGCTGTCGGGAGTATATCCGAGGAGGTCCCCCGCATTCCCGAGGAAGTTAGGGCTTCCTAAGTCTTCGGGGCAGATGCCCCTCATGCGCGGACAAGCCCCCGGTTGATCTGCCGCGCCCAGAGCGGCCCTCGGTACAGAAACCCGGTGTATCCCTGCACCAGAGTTGCGCCGGCATCCAGCCTTTCGCGGACGTCGGCAGCAGTCTCGACACCACCGGCCGAGATGACGCAGAAACTGTCAGGCACCAGGGAGCGAACGAGACGCAGCACCTCGAGGGCGCGCGGAGCGAGTGGCTTTCCCGACAGCCCACCAGCGCCGGCTGCCGTGACCACCGCCGGGTCGGTGACCAGCCCGAGGTCATCGCGCGCGATTGTCGTGTTCGTGGCGACGATGCCCTGCAGGCCCAGTTCGAGCGCCAGGGCTGTGACATCGCGGATGTCGTCATCAGAGAGATCGGGCGCGATCTTGACGAGCAGGGGGATATCTTCAGCGGCATCCTTCACCGCGGTCAGCAGGGGCCTCAGCGACTCGACGGCCTGCAGGCTCCGCAGACCCGGGGTGTTCGGCGACGACACATTGACCACGAGGTAGTCGGCCACGGGCGCGAGAAGCCGCGTGCTCGTGACGTAGTCGACTACCGCGTTTTCGACATCCACGATGCGGCTCTTGCCGATGTTGACGCCCAGGACCGTGCGGTGACGCCGACGACGAGCGCGTTCGAGCCGACCCGCAGCGGCGTACGACCCGTGATTGTTGAACCCCATGCGGTTGACGACAGCGCGATCCGGGATGAGGCGGAACAGGCGCGGCTTCGGGTTTCCGGTCTGCGGGATCGCGGTCACGGTGCCGACCTCGACATGCCCGAAACCGAGAGCGTGCAGACCGTCGACGCCCACGGCATCCTTGTCGAACCCGGCCGCGACACCGAACGGCGCGTCGAAGGTCAATCCGAGCGTCTGCACGCGCAGCGACGGATCAGGCTTGGTGAGGGCCCGCGCCACCCACGAGAACGGCGGGAAACCGAGCAGCCGGATGACGAGCATCGCCGCGTGATGTGCTGTCTCCGGATCCATCCTCGAGAGGAACGTGCGAAACAGCCACGGGTACATGCTTACTCCTCGAGGTCGGATGCCAGGCGTTGATGATCCGCGCGCAACTGTGCGATCGCCGACTCAAAATCCTCCAACGAATCGAACGCCTGATACACGCTCGCGAACCGGAGATAAGCGATTTGGTCGAGTTCGCGGAGTGGCCCGAGGATCGCCAGGCCGATCTCATTCGTGTCGACCTGCGACGATCCGGTCTGTCGAACCGCCTCCTCGACCGTCTGGGCCAGTACGGCAAGATCGCCCTCGGTCACGGGGCGCCCCTGACAGGCCTTGCGCACCCCCGACATGACCTTTTCGCGACTGAATGGTTCGATCACGCCTGAGCGCTTGATGACGTTCAGGCTCGCGGTCTCGATGGTCGAGAAGCGACCGCCGCACTCGGGGCATTGACGGCGACGACGGATGCTGAGACCGTCGTCGCTGGTGCGGGAGTCGATCACGCGCGAGTCGGGGTGACGGCAGAAAGGGCAGTGCATAGCAGCCCCAGACTACGCGGTGAAGCGCGCGCGAACGGCTTCACCGTGCGCGGGGAGCACTTCGGCGGTCGCAAGCGCCACGATGGCGTCAGAGACTTCCGCGAGGGCGTCCCGGTCATACTCGATCACCTGCTGCGGGCGCAGGAACGTCGAGGCCGATAGCCCTGCGGCATATCGTGCTTGCCCGCCGGTGGGGAGCACGTGATTGCTCCCCGCGAGGTAGTCACCCAGGCTCACCGGCGAATAGGGACCGACGAAAACTGCCCCGGCGTGCACGAACCGGTGCGCAGCGGGGTCGGCAAGGTGCAGTTCGAGGTGTTCGGGGGCGTAGGCATTCGAGAAGTCCACAGCGGCGTCGAGGTCGTCGACGAGCACGATCGCCGACTGCGGGCCGGTCAGTGCCACCTCGATGCGCGCCGCGTGGAGTGTCTGCGCGGCCAGCCCGCCGATCTCTGCCTGCACAGCGTCGGCCAGGCCCATCGACGTGGTCACGAGAACCGCGGATGCCTGCTCGTCGTGCTCGGCCTGGCTGATGAGGTCGGCAGCGACAAGCCGCGGATCGGCGGTGTCGTCGGCGACGATGAGGATCTCGGTCGCGCCTGCCTCCGAGTCGGTGCCGACGCGACCGGCTACGGCGCGTTTTGCTGCCGCCACGAAGTTGTTCCCCGGTCCCGTCACGACATCCACCGGATCGAGGCCCAGGCTCGCGGCCCCGTAGGCGAATGCACCGATCGCACCGGCGCCGCCCATCGCGTACACCTCGGTGACCCCGAGGAGTTTCGCGGCGGCAAGAATCACCGGGTGGACTCGCCCGTCCTCTCCCCGCTGGGGCGGGGACGCGAGAGCGATCTGCTTGACGCCGGCCGCCTGGGCCGGCACGACGTTCATCACGACACTGGAGGGGTACACCGCCTTGCCGCCCGGCACATACACCCCGACCCGGCGCACCGGTTGCCACCGCTGGTGAACGAGAGCTCCCGGGGCCAGCGTCGTGGTGGTCGGCGGCGGAACCTGCACGGCCGAGGCAGCCCTCACGCGGTCGATGGCCTGCTCGAGCGCCGCGCGAACCGCAGGATCGAGCTGCTCGAGAGCCTCGTCGAGGTGCGAGGCTGGAACACGGATGTCGTGACCGGTCACCCCGTCGAACTGTTCGGCCTGCTCGCGCAGCGCCGCCTCGCCGCGCGAGGCGACGTCATCGACGAGGCGCGCGGCGGTCGCGAGCGCCTCGGAACGGGCTGCGGTCGCGCGAGGGACGGCGGCGAGCAGCTCTGCGGGCGACAGGGATTGCCCGCGCAGATCAAGGGTGCGAAGCATCCATCTACGCTATCGCTCGCGCGAGGCGTGAAGCGCCCAGGGCATGCATCGCCCGAACGCAGTTCGGTCGCCGTACGGGGCGGAGCTACCCGAGGCACTGCGGGCCGAGGAGACCCTTGAGTTCGCCGTACAGGTCGGCAGTGACGCTCACCGGATGCGGTACCTCGAAGACCTTCGCCACGCCTGCCTTGTGGAGGCGCAGCGTCACCTCCGTGTCTCCCCGGTGACGGCGTAGGCAGTCGGCGAGATCGCCGATGACCGCTTCGGTGGCCCGCTGCTCGGGAATCACGAGCACGAGCGGTCCGGATTCGTCGACGGAGCCGAGGTCGGGTGAGAACGCCGCCTGCGCGTGAAGGTTCATGCCGTCGTCGCGCCGAGAGACGCGTCCGCGGACCACGAGGATCGAGTCGGCCTGCAGCATCGACTGGAACTCCGTGTAGGTCTTTCCCATGAACATGACGGTGATCTCGCCGTCGAAGTCCTCGACGGTGATCATGCCGTACGGATTGCCGCTGGACTTGGCGACGCGATGCTGCACACTCGTCACCAGGCCCGCAATGGTCACCTGATCGCCGTCAGCCAGGTCTTCGGAGGCCAGCAGGTCATGGATGTTGATCGACGCGTGTTTGGCGAGGGGCACCTCGAGGCCGGCGAGCGGATGGTCCGAGACGTAGAGCCCCAGCATTTCGCGTTCGAAAGCCAGCTTGTCTTTCTTCGTCCACTCCGGGCGGTCGGGAACCTTGTTGACCTGTTGCGGTTCGTCCGCTCCCCACAGCGAATCGAAGTCGAACCCGACCTCGCCGTTGGCTTCGCGGCGCTTGTCGAGCACAGCCTGCTCGGTGGCATCCTCGTGGATCTCCAGCAGAGCGCGCCGAGTCGCACCGAGCGTGTCGAACGCGCCGGCCTTGATCAGCGACTCCACCGTTCGCTTGTTCGCGACCGAGACCGGCACCCGAGCGAGAAAGTCGTGGAACGACACGAAGGGCTCATCCACGCGCGACTGTACGATGGCCTCGACGACGTTAGCTCCGACGTTGCGCACGGCGCCGAGCCCGAAGCGGATGTCGTCACCGACTGCCGCGAAGTAGCGGATCGACTCGTTCACATCGGGGGGCAGCACCCGAATGCCCATCCGTCGGCACTCGTTGAGGTAGATCGCCATCTTGTCTTTCGAGTCGGCCACGCTCGTGAGGAGCGCTGCCATGTACTCCGCGGGATAGTGGGCCTTCAGGTAGGCGGTCCAGTACGACACGAGCCCGTAGGCGGCGGTGTGCGCCTTGTTGAAGGCGTAGTCGGCGAACGACTCGAGCACCTTCCACAGGGTCTGCTGCGCGGCATCCGAGAACCCGCGCTCGGTCATGCCGCCGAAGAAGACCTCTTTCTGCTTGTCGAGCTCGGACTTCTTCTTCTTGCCCATCGCGCGGCGCAGCAGGTCGGCCTGACCGAGTGTGTAGCCGGCGACCCGTTGGGCTACGGCCATCACCTGCTCCTGATAGACGATGAGCCCGTAGGTCGTGTCGAGAATGTCGGCGAGGGGCTCTTCGAGCTCTTTGTGAATCGGCTCGATCTCTTGCTGCTTGTTCTTGCGCAGGGCGTAGTTGATGTGCGAGTTCACGCCCATCGGACCCGGGCGGTACAGCGCGAGGACTGCCGAGATGTCCTCGAAGTTGTCGGGCTTCATGAGGCGAAGAAGGGACCGCATCGGACCGCCGTCGAGCTGGAACACCCCGAGGGTGTCGCCGCGGGCGAGCAACTCGTACGATGCCCGGTCGTCGAGGTCGAGCTCCTCGAGGACGAGGGGCTCACCGCGGTTGGCTTCGATGTTGTCGAGCGCATCGTTGATGATCGTGAGGTTGCGAAGCCCCAGGAAGTCCATCTTGATCAGGCCGAGCGACTCACACGACGGGTAGTCGAACTGCGTGACGATCTGGCCGTCCTGCTCACGGCGCATGATCGGGATGATGTCGATGAGCGGTTCGCTCGACATGATGACACCGGCTGCGTGCACACCCCACTGGCGCTTCAGGTTCTCGAGGCCCACCGCCGTGTCGAAGACCGTCTTGGCTTCCTGGTCGGTCTCGATGAGAGTGCGAAACTCCCCCGCCTCCTTGTAGCGGGGGTGATCCTTGTTGAACATGTCGGTCAGCGGCACGTCCTTGCCCATGACCGCCGGCGGCATGGCCTTGGTGAGGCGCTCGCCCATGCTGAAGGGGAATCCGAGCACGCGACCGGCATCCTTCAGGGCCTGCTTCGCCTTGATCGTGCCGTACGTCACGATCTGCGCCACCCGGTCGTCGCCGTACTTCTCGGTGACGTACTGGATGACTTCACCGCGGCGACGGTCATCGAAGTCGACATCGAAGTCGGGCATCGAGACGCGGTCGGGATTGAGGAACCGCTCGAAGATGAGGCCGTGCTGCAGGGGGTCGAGGTCGGTGATGCGCATGGCATAGGCAGCCATCGAACCCGCGCCCGATCCACGGCCCGGGCCGACGCGGATGCCGTTGCGCTTTGCCCAGTTGATGAAGTCGGCGACGACGAGGAAGTAGCCCGGGAACCCCATCTGCACGATGACGCCGACCTCGTATTCGGCCTGCTTGCGGACCTCGTCGGGGATCCCCGCCGGGTACCGCTCCTCGAGGCCGGCCTCGACCTCTTTGACGAACCAGCTCTCCTCGGTCTCGCCGTCGGGCACGGGGAAGCGGGGCATGTAGTTGGCGCTGGTGTTGAACTCGACCTCACAGCGCTCGGCGATCAGCAGCGTGTTGTCACAGGCGTCGGGATGCTGCCGAAAAATCTGGCGCATCTCGGCCGGCGTACGGATGTAGTAGCCGTCGCCGTCGAACTTGAACCGCTTCGGGTCATCCAGCGTCGAGCCCGACTGCACGCAGAGCAGGGCTGCATGACTGTTCGAGTCATGCTGGTGTGTGTAGTGCGAGTCGTTGGTCGCGAGGAGCGGAATATCGAGGTCTTTCGCGATCCGCAGCAGGTCGGTCATCACCCGACGCTCGATGTCGAGACCGTGATCCATGATCTCGGCGAAGTAGTTCTCTTTGCCGAAGATGTCTTGGAACTCCGCGGCGGCCGCGCGCGCCGCATCGTATTGGCCCAGGCGCAACCGGGTCTGCACCTCGCCGGAGGGGCATCCGGTGGTCGCGATCAGGCCCTTCGAGTAGGTCTCCAGAAGCTCCCGGTCCATGCGGGGCTTGAAGTAGTACCCCTCCATCGAGGCCTTCGATGAGAGTCGGAACAGATTGTGCATCCCGGCTGTCGTCTCCGACAGCAGCGTCATGTGGGTATACGCGCCCGAGCCCGAGACGTCGTCGTCGCTCTGCTCGGGTGACCCCCACCGCACCCGCGACTTCTCGGACCGGTGCGTGCCTGGCGTCACATACGCTTCGATGCCGATGATCGGCTTGATGCCGGCATCCTTCGCCGCCTTGTAGAACTCGAAGGCCGCAAAGGTGTTTCCGTGGTCGGTGACGGCGATCGCCGGCGACCCCTGGGCTGCAGCCTCCTGCACCATCGCGCCGATCCGGGCGGCTCCATCGAGCATCGAATACTCGCTGTGGACGTGCAGGTGGACGAAGGAGTCGGACGCCATGCCGAGAGTCTACGTTCGGGCTCGGACGCCGGCTCGCCTGGCCCGCCGAGGCGGCTACGGTTGCCGTGTGCCAACTCCCGACTTCATCCTTGAGCTGCGCCGATTCGTCGGCACCCGCCCGCTCCCCCTCGTCGGCGTCACCGCTGTCATCATCCGCGGCGGTGAGGTCCTGCTGGGCCGTCGCTCCGACAATCACGCCCTGACCCCCATCACCGGCATCGTCGATCCGGGCGAAGAGCCGGCGGATGCCGCGGTGCGGGAGGCTGCCGAAGAGGCCGGTGTCGTCATCCGTGCCGATCGGCTCGCGTGGGTGCATCAGATCCCGAGGATCACCTACGCCAACGGGGACCAGAGCGACTACCTCGACCTCACTTTCCGGTGCACATGGATTTCGGGCGACCCGGTTCCCGTCGACGGCGAGATGACGGAGGTCGCTTGGTACCCGCTCGATGCCCTGGGCGACGTGGATGCCGACATGCGCGCTCGCATCGCTGCGGCAACGCCGGATCACGGCGAGGCTCGGTTCGTGACAGGCGGCAGCGACGCGCAGCCTCCCTCTGCCTGATTAAGTCCGGCTCGGCCGTCGACGCAGCGCCCTGACCGGTACCGACAATGGGCGGGTGGCCCTGCACCGACCCACCGTCGCCCTCGCCGTCTTCTGGATCGTCGGCGGGATCCTCGGCGCCATCGTCGCGTTCCTGCTGTACCTGGAGTACATCGGTCAGCTCACCGGCGCGGATGCGATCATCTCGTGTCAGTGGGGTGTGTTGGTCACGTGCGGCCCCAACCTGCTCTCCCCCGGCGGCAACATCCTCGGATTCAGCAACTCGATAGCGGGCATGGTGCTGTTCCTGGGCCCCGTCTACGCCGGCGTCAGCGAGCTGGCATCACCATCCGGCCTTCGTCGGTGGTACTGGCGGACGTACGGCATCTTCGTTGCCGGGGCGTTCGTTCTCGTGCACTACTTCGCATTCCAGAGCATCTTCGTCTACGGATCGTTGTGTCCCTGGTGCATGATCATCTGGCTCGTCACGATTCCGCTCTTCTGGTTCACCACAGGCTGGATGCTGCGCGACGGAGTGTGGACCGAAGCGCCTGCGGCGCGGCGCGTGGGAAGCGTGATCTTCTCGTGGGCGTTGCTTGCCACCGTGCTGGACTACGCGCTGATCGCGGTCACGGCCCAGCTGCGGCTCGATCTTCTCGGCAGCTTCTGAGGTCCTCGGAAGCTGCAGGGCTCAATCCAGCTCCTCGCCGCGGAGGATCGCGAGGGCATGAGCGAGATCAGGCGCATCGGGCGAGTCGAACGAGACCCACTCGCGGGTTGCGGGGTGCGCGAAGGCAAGCGTGCGCGCATGCAGCCATTGGCGGGTCAGGCCCAGCCGCTCTGAGATCGTGGGGTCGGCGCCGTAGAGCGGATCGCCGACGCACGGATGCCGGTGTGCTGCCATGTGGACACGGATCTGGTGGGTCCGCCCGGTCTCCAGGTGGATTTCCAACAGTGAGGCTCCGGGAAAGGCCTCGATGGTCTCGTAGTGAGTGATCGAGGGCTTGCCGTCGCGGGTGACCGCGAACTTCCAGGAGTGCGAGGGATGACGCCCGATGGGAGCGTCGATCGTACCGGCGAGCGGGTCGGGATGGCCCTGAACTACCGCGTGGTAGATCTTATCGACGGTGCGATCCTTGAACGCAGCCTTCAAGACGCCGTAGGCGTGCTCGGACTTGGCCACGACCATGAGTCCACTGGTGCCGACGTCCAGGCGGTGAACGACGCCCTGCCGCTCGGGTGCGCCGCTGGTCGCGATCTGGAACCCCGCAGCTGCGAGTGCGCCAAGCACCGTCGGGCCTTCCCACCCCACCGAGGGATGGGCTGCCACACCCGCCGGCTTGTCGACCACCACGATGTCATCATCGTCGTACACGATGCCAAAACCCGGAACGACGACGGGGATCACCTCGGGCTCACGACGGTCGGTCCATTCGACCTCGAGAACGGTTCCCGCCGTCAGCCGGTCCGACTTGCCGAGAGCTCTGCCACCTTCACTGATGCCTCCGGATTCGGCGACCTCGGCGGCGAAGGTACGCGAGAATCCGAGCATCTTGGCGATGCCGGCATCGACCCGCGCACCGTCGAGGCCGTCGGGAACCGGCAGCATCCGCGCCGGCATCTCAGCTTCCGTCTCGAGCGGGCCGACGGTCGGATGCCGCAGCAGCTCGCCTACCGGGACGGCTCACGAGTCGCGGCGGGATTCCTCGTCGGCGATCCGGTCCGCTTCCCGGGCCACTGCCTCCTGCTCGGCCTCTGTCAGCGGCGGGAGTCCGATCTCGGAACGGGGCACCCCGGCGTAAGGATCCGCGACGGGGAACTCGGAATCAAATCCTCCGGCGACACCCCCTCCGGGAGGGAACTCGTCCCCCGCGGCGCCAAGGATGGTCTCCTCCTCCGCGGCATCCGTCTCACGGTTGTGGTGTCGCTTACCGTCCATCTGTACTCCTACGATCACGAGCAGTGCCACCCCGATCATCATCGACACGATGAAAATGTCGGCGATGTTGTAGATGGCGGGGCTCATCCAGAACCACATCCACGGTGTGTTGATGAAGTCTACGACGTGCCCCACGGGGAATCCGGGTTCACGGAACAGGCGGTCCGTGAGGTTTCCCAGCACCCCGCCCAGCAGAAGTCCCAGCACGATCGCCCACAGGCGTGACTGCACGCGGGTGGCCGCCAGCCACACGATCACCCCGGCAACCACTGCCAGGGCGATGGTGAAGATCCAGGTGTACCCCTCACCGAGCGAAAAAGCGGCACCGGGGTTCTTGACGAGGTAGAACTGCAAGAACTCACCCAGGACGGGAACCGACTCCTGCAGCGGGAGGTTGGTCAGCGCGAGGTACTTCGTGAACTGGTCGACGGCCAGCACCAGGATTGCGAGCAGCGCAATCGTGATGCCGGCCGCCGCGTGACGCAGAGGTGGCCGGGACGCCAAGAGCGTCCTCAGTTCGTGATGTTCGCGACCGACGCGCTGTCGGTCGAAGAGGAGTCGAGGTCCTTCAGGTGACCTTCGATGAAGTTACGCAGCTGCGAGCGGTAGTCGCGCTCGAACTCACGCAGTTCGCCGATGCGGGCATCCAGTTCGGCCTTCTTGGCCTCCATGCGAGCGATCTCGTCGCGTCCGCGAGTCTCAGCGTCGGAGATGATCGAGGCAGCCTGAGCCTGGGCCTCGGCGATGAGCTGGTCGTGGCGCGCCTGGCCTTCGGCGACGTGCTCGTCGTGCAGACGCTGCGCGAGCTCGAGCAGGCCGGCGCTTGCCTGGGTCGGAAGCGGGGTGCTGGCCGGAGCAGCCGGGGCGGGAGCGGGGGCTGCCTCTTCGGCGGGCGCCTCTGCCGGTGCCGCGGGGGCCGCGGGCGCGCCGGACTCGAGTTCGGCGATGCGTGCCTTGAGCTCTTCGTTCTCGGCCAGGGCTTTACGCCACTCGACGACGATCTCGTCGAGGAAGTCATCGACCTCGTCGGGGTCGAACCCTTCCTTGAACCGGACGTGCTGGAACTGCTTGGTGACGACGTCATCCGGAGTCAGTGGCATTTCTTCCCTCTTTCGTTCGCCCGGCCGCTGGCCGATCGTGCCTTCCGGCACGCGGTTGTGGACGGTTGATAACAGCAAAGCATAGTCGTGGGTGGATTCATCCTGCGAAGGCGCGTGTCACCGACAGGAGGATGAAGCACGAGAGCATCGTGAGCGCGAACGCGAAGTCGATGGCGATGCTGCCGATCCGCAACGGGGGGATGAAACGACGGAGGAAACGGATCGGAGGGTCCGTCGCGGTGTACACACCTTCGGCGACAACGAGCATCGCGCCACGAGGACGCCACTCACGGTCGAAAACGGGGATCCACTCGAAGACGAGTCGGGCCAGCAGCACGAGAATGTAGATCAGGACTGCCGCGTTGAGGATTCCGGCAACGATCTGGATGACGTTCACGTATCAAGTCTGCGGGAAAGGAACCGCCTCCGGATCCGCTTGCGCCACGGCACCCTCACCCGACACCGCAACATTCTCGGGTGAGAGCAGGAAAACCTTGCTCGTCACGCGCTCGATGCGGCCGTACAGGCCAAGCGACAGGCCGCTCGCGAAGTCGATGAGACGACGCGCGTCGGCGTCGCTCATCTGCGAGAGGTTGATGATCACGGGAACGCCCTCGCGGAAGCTTTCGGCGATCACCTGCGCGTCGCGGTACTGCTTGGGGTGCACCGTGACGATCTCGTTGAGAGCGCCGACTGCGGGCTGACGAACCACCGCCGGACGGTGAATCGGCGTGACCGGGGCGGCCTTCTCGACGGATGCCGCGGCAGACTTGCGCGTGGGCGCAGGCGCTGGCGTCTCGTCGTAGACCTCTTCCTCGTCGGCGAGGCCCAGGTAGACCATGGTCTTCTTCAAGGGGTTCGACATCGCATCCTCCGTTTGCTCGTCTGCTCCGAGGTTAACCGCGCACAGGGCGCGGACCCGTGATTGCCGTGCCGATGCGCAGGTGTGTCGCGCCGGCGTGAATTGCAGCTTCGAAATCGCCGGTCATCCCGGCCGAGATCCAGGTGGCGTCCGGGAAGACACGGCGCACGGTGTGCGCGTGGCCGGCGAGCCGTTCGAAGGCTGCGGCAGGTTCTTCGCCCAGGGGGGCGACAGCCATGACTCCCCGGACCCTCAGTCCGAGACACCCGGCGGCGTGCTCGGCGAGCGCCGAAAGACTCTCCGGGGCGACTCCCCCGCGCCCGGGGTCGTCGGTGAGGTTCACCTGGATCAGGACGTCCAGGGGCACCTCGGCCTCGGCATCCAGCGCATCGGCGAGCTTCGGGCGGTCGAGCGAGTGGATGACCGAGGCCACGCGACGCACCGCCCGCGCCTTGTTGGTCTGCAGCTGACCGACGAAATGCCACCGCAGGTCGGACAGATCCCCGACCCCGACGACCTTCTCGAGTACTTCCTGAACCCGGTTCTCGCCGACGTCGCGCACGCCGAGGCCATAAAGCTCCTCGACCAGCGACGCCGGATGGAACTTCGTCACGACGATACGAGTGATGTCTTCAGGCGAACGCCCCGCTTGCCGCGCAGCAGCAGCGATACGATCGTCGATCGACGCCAGACGATCCGCGAGCTGCGCGTCCGACTCAGTCACAACTGCAGCCTCGAGCCGCGCACCCTCGCCGGCGCGGATGCGGTCACTTCAGGAAGTCGGGGATGTCGAGGTCGTCGTCCCCGAACGCCGAATCGAAGGCTGCATCCGAGATCGAGGGCACCGGAGCCAGTTGCTCAGGACGCTGCGGCTCGTCTTCGGAGTCTGCGGCTGCACGCTGCTCGACGGGCTCGCGACGGACCACCGGGGTGGCATCCGGACGCGCTTGCGGCTCGCCACCGTCGAACCCGGCGGCGATCACCGTGACGCGCACCTCGTCACCGAGCGTGTCGTCGATGACGGTACCGAAGATGATGTTCGCCTCGGGGTGGGCGGCTTCCTTCACCAGCTGGGCGGCGTCGTTGATCTCGAAGATGCCGAGGTTGGAGCCACCCTGAATCGACAGCAGCACGCCGTGCGCACCCTCGATGGATGCCTCCAGCAGCGGCGACTCGACAGCAAGCTCTGCAGCCTTGATCGCCCGGTCCGCGCCGCGTGCCGAGCCGATTCCCATGAGCGCTGAGCCCGCCCCCTGCATGACGGATTTCACGTCGGCGAAGTCGAGGTTGATGAGTCCGGGCGTCGTGATGAGGTCGGTGATGCCCTGGACACCGGCCAGCAGCACCTGGTCCGCGGTGGCGAAAGCCTCGATCATCGAGATCCCGCGGTCGCTGATCTCCAGCAGCCGGTCGTTGGGCACCACGATGAGGGTGTCGACCTCTTCTTTCAGGCGCGCCACTCCCGACTCGGCCTGGCTCTGGCGGCGGCGACCTTCGAACGAGAACGGCTTGGTCACCACACCGATCGTGAGCGCGCCGATCGACTTCGCGATCTTTGCGACGACGGGCGCACCGCCCGTACCGGTGCCGCCACCCTCACCGGCGGTGACGAACACCATGTCGGCGCCGCGGAGCGCCTCTTCGATCTCTTCGGTGTGGTCCTCTGCGGCGCGGCGACCCACCTCGGGGTCGGCGCCGGCACCCAGCCCTCGGGTGAGTTCGCGCCCGACGTCGAGCTTGACGTCGGCGTCGCTCATCAGCAATGCCTGGGCGTCGGTGTTGACGGCGATGAACTCGACCCCGCGCAGGCCGAGCTCGATCATCCGGTTGACGGCGTTGACGCCTCCGCCGCCGACGCCGACCACCTTGATGACTGCAAGGTAGTTCTGGTTCTGGCTCATGCCGACTCCTGTGCTCGTGTCCTGCAACCTTCAACCTCAACTGGAGGTATAAAGTATTGCCGGGTATGTATTTCCTAGACACGAAGCTAAGCGTCGACTCCCCCGATTCCGCGCGCTTTCGGGGGCGTGTCGCACATCCCGTTCTTTCGTGCACCCGCTCGGCCCGGTGGGCTCAGCGGATCACTGGATGACGACGGCTGACGGCGACGAGACGTCGTAACGCGAGACCGTGTCCGGCGGGCGCGATTGCATCGCCGCAGCCAGCGCCACCGACTTGTTCGAGGACTCGTCAGCGTTGCCCCAGACGATCTTGGTGCCGGTTCCACCGAGGGTGAGGGTCACGTCGTTGGGGGTCGTCGCCGACGCCGCGGTCACCTGCGACATGATCGTGTCGGGAAGCGACCGCAGCACGTGCCCGACCGCCTCGAATGCTTCGGATGCCGTTCCACCGGTGATCTCCAGCACGGGTCTGCCGGGAGCCGGGGTCTGTGTCGTCGAGAGCGCGACGCCGGCGGCATCCACGAGGGTGAACCCGGCCGGTGAGGCGATGACCCCGATCGGGGTGCGTTCGACGACGCGCACGATCAGATCATGCGGAGGCCGGGCCTCGACGGTGTACGACTCGACGAGCGGGAACGCGACCAGCGCCGCTTTGATGGCGCTCTCGTCCACAAGTGGCAGTGGCGTGCCCAGCTGTGACGACAACGCGTCGGATACCGCTGCGGTGTCCAGCTGCTCAGCGCCCGCTACCGTGATCGTCTCGACAGCGAACAGCGGGCTGTACGCCGCCCCGACGCTGCCGAGCGCTACGAGCACGACTGCCGCGATGGACCCGAGCCAGACCGCGCGACGGCGACGGGCCCTGACGGTGAACCGCCGCACCTCGGACTTGAGCGCGCGCCGCCGCGCACGCGCAGCGCGCCACACCTCGCGCATACCCACCGGCGACGAACCGTCAGAGCCGGGCGCAGCTGCATCTTCCGCGAGCGGCTCGGTTGCTCCGGCCTCGTCTGCGCCGAGCGCCCAGGTCGGAACGCCGGGAAGGACGGAGGCGGCATCCCGAGCGCTCGAGCCGGTGCCGGCATCGGTCGGGAGGGGCCAGACCGGTGCGGGAGCGGTGATTCCGGTGAGGTCGATCGGCTCCGTCGGGGCGCTCTCGACGGGAACCGATGCCGATTCAGCCCACCGGTCCGTGGGGGCAGCTCCGCGTTGCTCGGGTGAGACGCCCCGTCTGCCGTCTCCGCCGGATGGGGTGCGCAACGAGGATTCGTCGTCAGCGCCCGACGGGGCCCCGGAGGGCGGGAGCGGAGTCGGCCGGCGCACCGCTACTCCGCCGGTGCGCCCTGCTGGCCGAGCGCGGCGAGCACGTCGGGAATGATGAGGTAGACGTTTCCACAGCCGAGAGTGATGATGTAGTCCCCGTCCCGCGCGATCGATGCCGTGTAGGCAGCTGCGGCCGCCCAGTCCGGCTCGAAGTGGACGCGTTCGGCATCCGTGAACCTGCTCGATACGAGTTCGCCGGTGACCCCCGGGATCGGGTCCTCGCGCGCGCCGTACACATCGAGCACGACGGTGTGGTCAGCGTGACTCTCGAGCACCTCGGCGAATTCCGCGGCCATGTGTTGCGTCCGGGAGTAGGTGTGCGGCTGGTGCAGCGCGATGATGCGTCCATCGCCGACGACGGTGCGGGCCGCGGCCAGGGCTGCGGCGACCTCCGTCGGATGATGTGCGTAGTCGTCGTAGACGCTGACGCCGCGCACGATCCCGTGGAGTTCGAAGCGACGCACCGTTCCGGCGAACGCCTCGACGGCCTTCACGGCATCGGAAAAGGCATGCCCCAGGGTCAGGAGCACAGCCACGGCCCCGGCCGCGTTGACCGCGTTGTGCTCTCCGGGAATCGCCAGCGCGGCCGAGACCGTTTGCCCCGCGTGGGTGAGCTCGAACGACACAGGTCCGTCGGTGCGGATGCCGTGCACGCGCACATCGGCATCTTCCGCCTTTCCGAAGGTCATGACGCGCGGGTGGGTGAGGTGAGGAAGGATCCGACGCGCGCCCTCGTCGTCCGACGACAGGACGACGGCCTCGCGCGCCTCGTTCGCAAAGCTCGCGAACGCGGCATCGAAGGCTTCCCGGCTGCCCCAGTGGTCCAGGTGGTCGGGGTCGATGTTCGTGATCAGCGCGACAGCCGTGTCGTAGAGAAGGAACGTGCCGTCGGACTCGTCTGCTTCGATGACGAACAGATCGTCAGCACCGGTGCCGCTGGAGACACCGAGATCGGCAATGACTCCCCCGTTGACGAAACTCGGGTCGGCACCGAGCGCACGCAGCGCCGTGACGATCATCCCCGTCGAGGTCGTCTTGCCGTGCGCTCCCGCAACCGAGACCAGCGGGCGGCGGCCGATCAGCCAGTAGAGCGCTTGAGAGCGATGGATGACGGGCAGTCCCCGTTCCTTCGCCGTGACGAACTCAGGGTTCTCGGGCCAGATCGCCCCGGTGTGGATGACAGTGTCGGCATCCTGCAAATGCGCGGCGTCGTGCCCGACGTGGACACGCGCTCCTCGGGCAGCGAGGGCCTGGAGTGCCGCACTGTCGGCGCGGTCGGATCCCGAGACGCGGATGCCGCGATCCAGGAACATGCCCGCCAGGCCCGACATCCCCGAGCCGCCGATACCGATGAAGTGCGCTGCCTCGATGGTCTCGGGGATCGGGAGGCTGAGGTCGGGTCTGATCATGACCCGACAATCCTAGGTCGGCGTCGCTGAGGAACTCCTTCGGCACGCGGCCTATCGCAGGCTCACCGTATCGATATTCCATGATCGGGAATATGCTCGGGGTCATGGCTACCGCGCGACCTGACACGACCTTCTGGATTCTGACGGCGCTCGCGAACGGACCGCAGCACGGCTACGGCATCCTCCGGAGCGTGTTCGAGGCATCCGGCGGCGCGGCGTCCCTCAAGACCGCGACCCTCTATGCGACGCTCGATCGCCTGACCGCGAGCGGCGCTGTCGAGGAGTCGGGCGAACAGATCGTGGATGGGCGCGCGCGCCGCTACTTTCGCCTGACATCCCAGGGCGTTGCGCAGCTCGAGAGCGAAACCGCCGAGCTCGAGCAGCGGGTCGCCGCCGCCCGCCGGGCGCTGGGCACCGCAGCGGGCGGCGGTGCGAGACCGCGCCCCGCTCATCCGCGGAGCGCGCTGGCATGAGTCTCGACCGAGACCGCTTCGAGCGCCTCGTCCGCTGGTACCCGCGCTGGTGGCGCGACGCGAATGCCGCGGTATTCGTGGGCACAGCTATGGATGCCGCCGAAGCGGGCGGGCTGAGCGCGCCATCGCGCGGTGAACGAATGGCAGCAGCGCTGGCGCGCCTGGGCACCCGCCTCGACGCCACCACCGCGCGCGTGGCCGGCGTTGCTGCGCTGGCCGTGTCAGCTCTCGTTGCGGCAGCTGGCCAGCTCGGGCTCACCTACGCTGCCCCCTGGCTGTTCACGACGATTCTCGTGACTCAGGTCGGGCTGGTCCCGGCTCTGTGGTGGACGGTAGCCCTCGCCAGTGCCCGGCATCGTCTTCATCTCGATCCGATCCGCACGCTGGTCGCGCTCGGCATTTCCATGATCGCGACAACGGGCGCCGCGCTCGCCTTCACGTCCTGGAGCGTCGGGTTCGATGAGGCGGACGCCGGCGACCCTCGCTCCCTCTTCTCGGCCCTGTTCCCCGCCTTCATCGCACTCGGATCGACAGCAGCCGCATGTGCAGTGGTCGTGGCGGTCAGCGACCGGCTCGCGCGTCGCCGCGGGATGCGGGTCCTGATCGTCGGGACGAGCATCATCGGCGCCGCGCTGTCGCTTCCCCTCGCGGCCATCATGCTCATGTCACCGATCACGACATTCCTCGTCTCTGCCGCGGCGGTCGTGATCGTCGCCCTCGTCTGGCCCGGGCACCGGGAGCGCAGCAGTGCGACAGCCTCTGCTGTCGACTCGCATGCGGGCCGGGTCGGACGGCGACGCGCTGCGCGTGCGCTTGCCGTTGCCGCCATCATTACGTCGCTGCTGTCGATCACCTTCGCGGTGACAGGGTCTCTGTACACGAGCCTCGACGGCACCGAAGCGATGCTCGTCGGCATGCGCGCGTCAGCCGGATGCGGCATCCTGGTGATCCTCGCGCTCGCCCTCCGCGCGCCGCGGCGGACCGCGACGCAGCAAAGAGCAGTGTGGGGGGCCACAACCCTGGGTGCGCTCACGCTTGTGCTCGTCGTGACCGGATGGGGAACCATACTCCCGTCTGGCAACCCTCGCCCGATAGGCGCCGTCGTCTGGCTTCTTCCGGCTGCCGCGATCGTCTGGCTCGTGTGGGCCGCCTCGTGGCGAAACCGATCCCTCGCCCTGGCGGTCAGCCTCATCGTCGCGGTGGCGTTGCCGATCATGGGGCAGATCCTTGCGGCTGTTCTCGGCATCCTGACGCCGATCGTCGCGATCGTGTTGGTATGCCTGCGGGTGAGCGCACCGGTGCCGCAGCACATGCAGGTCGAGCTGGCTTGAACCTCATGGAACTGTATCGACACATTGCGACAATATTGATACAAAAGAGACATGTCTTTCGAGTTCGGCATGGTCTGGTTCACCGCCGTGATCTTGTGCGCGCTCGCCCTGGTGCCGATCATCTACCTGATCAGAAGCCGACGGCACGACCTGAGCGCGCAACAAGCCGCGCGATACGAGCGAGTCGTGAAGCTACCGTTCGGAACCGGCGAGAACTACCTGCGTCAGCCCTGGCGGCGTGTTCTGGCCCCCATAGCCCTCGGAACTGCGTCTGTGGGCGTGGCCGCTGTCCTCGCGTGGCGTTTGGTGCAGCCCAGCCGCATCGCGACCGAAACCGTGCTGTGGTGCGCCGGGCTTCTTGTCTTCGCGATCATCGTTTTCGTCGTGATGCGCGTGATGGAGCGGATCGTGCTATCCCAGCCGCAGGTCGCCAGCGATGACCTCCAGCTGGCGTGGGACGACCTGTTCCGCGCGGACGCGCTGTGGTCACTGCGCAGCGCCGCAACAATGGCCGCAGCACTACCGCTGGGAATCGCTGCGGGAACGCTCACCCTGACCCCGATTGCCGCCACACGCCCGGAGTTGTCGACGCTGATGAGCCCATGGACTCCGGTGTTGATCGCCGCAGCGCAGGTGACGTACTCGCTGCGGCTCGGGAAGATGGCCGCGTCACGATATCCGGCCGCGTTGCGCCCGCAAAGTCGGCGATTCGCGAGCACGTCGGTCGAGCTTGCCCGGGGAGAAGGCGCATGATCGTCATCGACCCCGCCTCGCCCACACCTCCGTTCGAGCAGCTGCGCGCGCAGTACGTTGCGGCGATAGCGAGCGGTGAGCTGCCGCCAGGCTCTCGGCTTCCCACGGTGCGCCGACTCGCCGGGGATCTGGGACTTGCGCCGGGCACGGTGGCTCGGGCCTACCGGGAGCTCGAGACCACGGGCCTCATTGAAACGCGCGGCCGTTACGGCACGTTCGTGTCCGTCGACGAGAACGCCGCGCTCGGCCAGATTCAGCGAGCTGCCGCAGCCTTCGCCGAGCAGGTCCGTGGCCTGCGCGTCGACACCGATCAGGCCATCGCGGCCGTGATCGCAGCGCTGAAGACCACCGAAACCGACGAACTCCCCTCCTGAGGTGGCAACCGTGCGCGCCGACGGTTAGGCGAGGGCCTCGTCGATCATCGCGATGAGATTCTCGGTGCCGGTGCGGATGCCGATCTCCGCGGCCTTCTCGGCCATACCCGCCCGCTCGTCGGCATCCGTCAGCAGGGGCAGGATGCGGTCCCGGACCGTCCCCGGGGTGAAATCCGCATCGGGAATCAGGATCGCAGCACCATGCGCCACTGCGGAGGCAGCGTTCAGCGCCTGCTCCCCGTTGCCCACGGCATAGGGCACGTAGACGGCGGGGATTCCGAGCGCGCTGATCTCGCTCACCGTGGCAGCCCCCGACCTCGAGACGATGAAGTCGCACGCCGCGAAAGCAAGGTCCATGCGGTCGACGTAGCGACGGAGGGCGTATCCCGGCTCCCCCGGGTCCTCGAGATCGGAGCGATCACCGGTGACGTGGAGCAGCTGCCACCCGGCATCCAGCACGTCGCGCCACGAGCCTGCGATCGCGGTGTTCAGCCGCAGCGCTCCCAGCGACCCGCCGAAGACCAACAGGGTCGGCGCTTCCGGACTCAGGTCGAAGTGAGCAGCAGCCTCGGCGCGACGCGCCGCACGATCAAGGTCCTCGATCTCGCGGCGCAGGGGCATCCCGACCAACCGGGCCCGGGGAAGCGGCGTGCCCTCGAAAGCGACACCGACACCAGCGGCTCGGCGGGCACCGAGGCGGTTGGCAAGTCCCGGCCGGGCGTTGGCCTCGTGGACGACGAACGGGATGCCGGCGCGCCGGGCTGCAACGTACGCGGGGGCCGACGCGTAGCCACCGAACCCGACGACGACATCCACCTCGTGTGTCGCAATGTGTGCCCGCACCTGGGCCACCGCGCGGCGGAACCGGCTCGGAAACGCTGCGGCAGCACGATCGGGTCGCCGTGGAAACGGCACCTTGTCGACGACAAGAAGCTCGTAGCCCCGCTGCGGTACCAGCCGCGACTCCAGCCCCTCCGCGGTCCCGAGGACGCGCACATCGGCACCCGTGCCCCGAGCGCGCAGCCCATCAGCAACGGCCAACAGGGGGTTCACATGCCCGGCGGTCCCGCCGCCGGCCAGCAAGTAGGTCGTCACCGTCCGACCCTATCTCGCCCCGCCGAATAGCTGCGGGCGGCGACCTCAGCGGCGAGCGGCCGACCGGGGCGCCGGCCTCGCGGTCACCGGAATCGTCCGGGCGAACGCCAGCAGAACCCCGGTCGCAACGAGCACCGACACCAGCGACGTGCCACCCTGAGACATGAACGGTAAGGGGACACCGAGCGGCGGGAACAGCCGCAGCACGACGCCGATGTTGATGAGCGCCTGACCGACGATCCATACGGTGATCGCGCCGGCAACGATCCGCACGAAGGTGTCGTCGGTCTTGCGGATGATGTGGAAAGCGCCGATCGCGTAGATCGCGAACAGCCCGAGCACGACGATCGCGCCGATGAGGCCGAGCTCTTCACCGACGATGGCGAAGATGTAGTCGCTGGATGCCGCGGGCAGCCACTCGTACTTCTCTTTCGAGTTCCCAAGTCCGAGGCCGAAAATGCCGCCGCCGGCCAGTCCCCAGATACCGTGCAGCGGCTGGTAGCAGGTGCTGAGGTAATCGGCGGTGCAGTCGGTGTTGAAGACGCTGAGGATGCGCTCCATGCGGTTCGGGCTCGTGACCGCCAGCGCCGCGACTGCCACGATCGCCAGCAACAGCGGGATGACGAACACCCGCAGCTTCACACCGGAGAAGAAAAGGGCGCCGAGGGCGAGCAGGAACAGCACCATCGCCGTTCCGAGATCGTGCCCGGCCAGAACCGTCGCGATCACGGCGGCGGCCACCGGCACCACCGGGATGAAGACGTGCCGCCAGTCGCCGAGCAGCGTGCGCTTTCGGTACAGGATGAAACCGAGCCAGAGGGCCAGCGCGAGTTTCAGAAACTCCGAGGGCTGAGCCTGAATGCCAGCGATGAGGATCCAGTTTCGGTTTCCGCCATCCTCGACGCCGAGGGGCGTGAACACGAGGAGCTGGAAGGCGGTGGTGACGATCAGCGCGGGCCACGCGATCCGCTTCCAGAAGCTCACTGGCAGTCGGCTCGCGATGAACATGAGCGGCAGGCCGATCGCGGCGAACACTGCCTGCTTGATGACCGCATCGTACGGAGCCTGACCCGCCGCGGTCGCCGTTGCGCTGGTGGCCGAGAGAACCATCACGAGACCGAAGATCGTCAGCAGGACTGCCGTGGATGAGATGAGCAGAAACTCACCGGCAACCGGGCGGAACAGCGATCCGAGAGAGACGCGGGCAGCAAGCCCGCGCTTGGGCGTCGGCTCGTCAGGCTCCTGCGGGAGCGGACGGATCGGCGTCGGTGTCGCCATGTTCGCCCCTTCCCACTCGCTGCCTGACCGCCGCAGCGAACTTCTCACCGCGATCCGCGTAGGAGGCGAACTGGTCGAAGGATGCCGCGGCCGGTGCGAGGAGGACGACATCCCCCTCGGCCACGAGTCCGATCGCCAGGTCTACGACCTGCGCCATGACGTCCCCAGTCTCATCGGCAATGACCTCGTGCAGCGGAACGTCGGGCGCGTGTCGCTCGAACGCCGCCCGAACGGCATCGCGCTGGTCACCGATCACGATCGCTGCCTTTGCCAGACGCCCCCGCGTCGAGACGAGCGTGGTGATGTCGACGCCCTTGAGCAGTCCCCCCACGATCCAGATCGATCCGGGGTAGGCGGCAAGCGAGGATGCCGCAGCGTGCGGGTTGGTCGCCTTCGAGTCATCCACCCACGTGACACCGGCGACTGTCGCAACGATCTCCATCCGGTGGGGGTCCAGCCGGAACTCGCGCAGTGCAGTGGCTATGGCCTCGGGCGGTACGTCGAGCGAACGGGCCAGCGCACTGGCAGCAAGGATGTTGGCAACGACGTGTGGGGCCGCGAGGCCGAGCTCTCGAAGCTCGTCGATCGTCGTGAGTTCGAGAGCGCTGGTGCGCCGCTCGACAAGGAACGCGCGGTCCACGACGATGCCGTCGACCACGCCGAGGTCGCTCGGACCGGGAACGCCGAGGTCGAACCCGATCGCTCGCGCTCCCTCGATGACATCGGCTTCTTCGACCATCTCGCGCGTCGCGAGGTCGGCCTTGTTGTAGACGCAGGCGACGCGGGTGTGGTTGTACACCTGCGCCTTCGCGTCGCGATACGCCTCGAAGGATCCATGCCATTCGAGGTGGTCGTCGGCGAGGTTCAGACAGACCGCAGCGTGCGGCGAAACCGGTTCCGGCGAGGACTGCAGGCTGAGGTACCAGAGCTGGTGGCTGGACAGTTCCACGACGAGGACGTCGAAGCCCGACGGATCACGGACGGCATCCAGGATCGGCGTGCCGATGTTTCCGCACGGGACTGCCCGGAGACCCCCTGCCACCATCATCGTGGCGGCAAGGCCCGTGGTTGTCGTCTTTCCGTTGGTGCCGGTGATCAGCACCCAGTCGGCGGGAGCGCCGCCGGGGCGGACTACCTTGTCGCGCACGCGCCACGCGAGCTCGATGTCTCCCCACAGCGGGATGCCGCTTTCGAGCGTCCAGCGCACGAGCGGGTGCGTCGGGCTGAAGCCGGGCGAGGCGATCACGACCTCGGGAGCGAAGTCCACGAGCTCGGCGGGCGGCGTGCTGAGCGACCCCATCGATGACCGCACCCCGATGACGGGTAGCAGGCGCTCATAGGCCGGGTCGGCGGATTCGGCGAGAACGAGAACCTCCGCGCCGAGTTCTGCCAGCGTGTCGGCCACCGAGAAGCCGGTCACCGAGAGGCCGAAGACGGCAACCCGCAGGCCGCGCCAGTCGGCGTGCCAGCTGGTCAGTCCATCCAGCCGGGAGGATTCACCGGTCATGTGCGCGCGAGCCATTCAACGTAGAAGAAGCCGACGCCGGTGACTGCCAGTCCCGCGGCGATGATCCACATCCTGATGACGATGTTGGTCTCCGACCACCCGCGCATCTCGAGATGGTGGTGGAAGGGGCTCATGAGGAACAGACGTTTGCCGCGGGTGAGCTTGAAATAGATCCGCTGCAGGATGACCGAACCCGATCCGATGATGAACGCCCCGGCGGTGAGGACCGTGAGGATCTCGGTGTGAGAGAGGATCGAGACCGCGGCGATCACGCCACCGATCGCCATCGACCCGACATCCCCCATGAACACCTGAGCCTTCGGCGCATTCCACCATAGGAACCCGACCAGAGAGGCAGCGAAGGTCGCCGCGATGATCGTCAGGTCGAGCGGGTCCCTCGTCTGGTAGCAGGCCTGCTGGTAGGCGGCCACGAGGTCTGCGCCGTCGCAGCGCTGCTGGAACTGCCAGAACGTCGTCAGGCTCATCGCCCCGATCGTGAACACACCCACACCGGTGGCCAGGCCGTCGAGGCCGTCGGTGACGTTCGTGCTGTTGGACCAGGCGACGCCGATGAAACTGATCCAGGCGATGTAGAGCAGGATGCCGATCGCAACCGGCAACGCCAGGAAGTTCAGCACCGAGATGTCGCGGAAGACCGAAACGTAGGCCGTCGCGGGGGTCTGGCCCTGGGCATCCGGGAACTGAAGTGCGACGAGCGCCCACGGCACGATGACGATCACCTGACCGACGATCTTGCGCCAACCCGACAGACCGAGGCTTCGCTGGCTGCGCAGCTTCATGTAGTCGTCGATGAAGCCGACGAGCGCGAAGCCCACCATCATCCAGAGCACGAGGAAACCCGAGATCGTGGGCGGGTTGCCGCCGGCGTAGGTTCCGATCAGGTACGCGATCGTCGTCCCCCCGACGAAGATGACGCCACCCATCGTGGGTGTACCGCGCTTGAGTTCGTGCTGAGGGTTGTTTCCCGCGTCGGGGGTACGGATGACCTGGCCCCATCCCCACCGGCGGAACAAGCGCAGGAAGACGGGTGTGAGAAAGAGCGAGAACGACAGGGCGATCGCCGACGCCATCAGGAGGGATCTCACGAGAAGGATTCTCCCAGACGGTCGCCGAGGTGCCGGAGGCCCGCGGAGTTGGACGATTTCACGAGCACCCGATCACCCTCACGCAGCTCGGACATCAGGTAGTCGTACGCTTCGTCAGCTGTCTCGAAGAAGACTGCCTCGCCATCCCACGACCCCTCGCTGATCGCCGAGAGGTAAAGCCGGCGCGCAGCAGAGCCGATGACGACGATCCGTTGGATGCGCAGCCGCACCGCGAGAAGACCGACGCGGTCATGCTCCTCCCCCGCGTACTCGCCGAGTTCGCTCATCGCGCCGAGAACGGCGACAGTGCGCTGATCGGGCGCAGTGATCTGCGCGAGAGTGCGAAGCGCTGCGGCCATGGAGTCCGGACTCGCGTTGTAAGCATCGTTGATGATGCGCACGCGCTCCGAGCCCATCGGCTGCATCCGCCACCGCTCTGCCAACTCCATCGCCTGGAGCCGCTCGATGCAGGCTTCGGGACGGATGCCGAGACTTGTCGCCGCAGCAATCGCGGCCAGCGCATTCATGACGTGGTGCTCGCCGAGCACGCGCAGAACGACCGGAAACTCGTCGCCGTCGATGACGGCACGGAATCGCGTTCCCTCGGGCGTGACCTCCACGTCCTCGGCCCGCACATCCGCTGCCGAGCCTCGCCCGAACCAACGGACTGTCGCGCCGCGTTCGGTGGCGATACCGGCCATCGCTGCCACGCGCGGGTCATCCGCGTTCAGCACTGCCACGCCCCCGGGCCGGACGGCGTGGATCAGCTGCGACTTCTCGACGAAGGTCGACTCGATGCCGCCGAACCCGCCGGCGTGCGCCATCCCGACCATGAGGACGACCCCGATGTCGGGGTGGACGAGACCGGCAAGACGCGCGATCTCTCCCGGTGCACTGGCGCCGAACTCGCTGACGAGATAGCGGGTTCGTTCGGTGATCCGGAGCATCGTCAGCGGCGCACCGACTTCGTTGTTGAAGGATGCCTGCGGCGCTACGGTCTCATCCTCGGCCTCGAGGATGCGCGCCATCATGTTCTTCGTCGTCGTCTTGCCGTTCGAGCCGGTGATCCCGACGATCCGAAGGGCACCGCGTGCCCGCACCTCGCCCACAACGAAGCGGGCGAGGTCTGCCAGGGCATGCACAGCCCCCGGCACCACGATCTGGGTGATGGCGGCATCCAGCGGTCGCTCGACGATGGCGAGCACCGCACCCCGCTCGATCGCGGCGGCAACGAAGTCGTGGCCGTCAGCGTGCTCGCCCGGTTTGGCGACGAAGATGTCGCCGGGGCCGATCAGTCGAGAGTCGGTGTCGACGGTGCCCGAAACCACCGTGTCAGCGGAGTCGGCGCCGCGGAGGACGAGGGTTCCGCCGAGGACATCGGCGATTCGGGACAGAGTCAGACTGATCATGCGCAGGAGGCGTGCCGTCGAGATCAGCCGAATGTCGGGAGATCGGGTGAGGCGGAGTTCGAAGGCATGATTCGGTAGGTCTTGAGCACCTGGGTCATCGCCTCGCGGAACGCCGGAGCGTTGGCACTAGACGACTTTATCGTGGTCGGCTCATCGAGTGTCACCACGACGACGTACTGGGGATCGTCGGCGGGGGCGAAGCCCGCGATCGTCGTGAAGTACGAACCGACCTTGTACGTCCCCGCGCCCGGATCGACCTTCTCAGCGGTTCCGGTCTTGAGCGCGATCCGGTATCCGGCGATGCCGACCTTCTCAGAGACCGACCCCTTCGTGGCGACGTTCTCGAGCATGTCGGTCACCTGGCGGGCGGCCTCGGGACTGATCACCTGCGTGGGCTCGCCGTTCTCGGGGGTGGTCACGGTGCCATCAGCAGCAGTGCACGACTCCACCAGCCGAAGCGGCAGCTTCAGGCCGCCGTTTGCGATCGCCTGGTAGGCGTTCGCCAGCTCCGGAACCGTGGTCGTCAAACCCTGGCCGTAGGAGGTGTTGTACTTCGTCTGGTTGTCCCACTGGCCGGGGTCGCGAACGAGGCCGTTCGCTTCTCCAAGGAAGTCGACGTCAGTGCCCTGCCCGATCCCGAATCTCGTGAGGTAGTCGTAGCGAGCCTGGTCGCTCATCATCCCGGCGAACGTGGAGATACCGACGTTCGACGAGTTCACGAGCACACCGTTGAGCGTGTAGTCGTAGTCCGGGTGGGGAAGATCGTCACGAACGCTCGCACCGTTGTCGAAGGTCTGGCGGAAGGGCACGCGGACCACCGAGAAGGGGTTCGCGGTACCTGAGTCGACGAGCATCGCTGCCGAGAGCGCCTTGAACGTCGAGCCCGGCTCGAAGGTGTTGCGGAAGATCCGGCTTG
Source organism: Microbacterium schleiferi (assembly GCF_020781975.1). GTDB lineage: Bacteria > Actinomycetota > Actinomycetes > Actinomycetales > Microbacteriaceae > Microbacterium. Next base: position 132,355 of record NZ_JAJGNI010000007.1, on the reverse strand, counting down.
CGCGATCGGACTCGTCAACGACTGTCGGAGCGTTGGGGTCGACGGTCGGGTACTCGGCTGCCGCACGGATCGCACCGGTCTTGACCTCGACGACGAAGATCGAGCCGTTCAGCGCCCCGGTGTTCTGCGTCTGCTCGGCGATCAGTTGCTGCAGATACCACTGCAGGTCACGGTTGATCGTCAGTTGCAGCGTCCCCCCGTCGATGGCGGGTATCTCGGTCATCGTCCCGGGGATGATGACGCCGTCACCGCCGCGCTGATACCGAATCTCGCCGTCGGTCGAGGCGAGGCATCCGTTCTGGGAGGACTCCAGCCCAGCGAGCGCCGTGCCATCGGACCCCACAAAGCCGACGAGGTTACCGCCGACCGCGCCGTCGGGGTACGTGCGCGCCGGGTGCGGGAACATCGCGAGGTACGGGATCTTCATATCCGCGAGTTCCCGGTACTGCGCCGTCGTGAGGCCCCGCGTGAGCATCGCGTATCGACTGTCGGGGTTCTCCGCGAGGGCGGCAGCGACGATCGCCTGAATCTCTTCGGCGCTCTGACCCGTGACGGCGCCGATCTCAGCTGAGATCGTCTCCCACGGAACCTTGACGTCCTCGCCGTCGATCTCACGGTCGATCGGGCCGACGAGTTTCGGATCGAGCTGCGCGTCGTAGAGCACGATGCTGCCGGCAAGGGTCGCGCCGTTCTCGTCGACGATCGCACCGCGGGTTCCGTATGTCTCCTGCGAGCTCGACAGCCCCAGTTCCAGGGACTGCTCGATGTGCTCCTTGGCATTGACGACCTGGATGTCGACAAGACGGATGACGAAAGCACCGATGACTGCCAGAACAACGAACATGGCGACGACGGTGCGGCGCCGTGGGCTTCGTGTGCTGCGTCCGGTCATCGTGTCGTGGGGGTCGGCAGGCCGTCGGTGAGCGCGGGCGGGATAACCGATTGACCGGTCTCGTCCGTGACCTCGACGGGAGTTCCTTCGATGGTCGCGGCGGGGTCGGTGACCAGTGGCGTCTGGGTGATGAGGGCGTTTGCCACTGCTCCCCTTCCGACGGCGTCGATCGATGACTGCCACCCTGCGGCCTGCGAGGCTCCCACCAGCGCTCCGTCCGAGAGACGGAGGAAGGTAGGCGCTTCGCTGATGACCATACCGAGGGCCGACGCGTTTGCCGCGAGGTACTGCGGCGAGCTGAGACCTGCAACCTCGTCGTAGAGGATCTGCCGGTCCCAGGTGAGCTGTCGCTGCTGCGAGGTGAGGGCCGAGATCGCGTACGTGTCTTGCGTCGTGAGGATCGACACCACCATCTGGGCCGCGACGATCGCCGCGGCTCCGAGGACCGCGACGATCCCGTAGGCGAGGCGGGGACGGCGCCGCGCTGCGGTCTGCTCCACCGGACGCAGCCGCGGGGCTTGTGTCTCGACCGGGCGAGCACTCGGGGCGAACTCATCAAGGGCTGCCAGCAGATCCGCGCTCATGCGGCATCCTTCACTCGTTCGGCCGCGCGCAGCCGCACGGGCGTGGCACGGGGATTGCGTAGCTTCTCGTCGTCGGAGGCCATTTCGGCGCCCTTGACGATGAGACGGAACTGCGGGGCGTGCTCGGGGAGTTCCACGGGTAGGCCCGCGGGGGCTGTCGAGCGGACCGCCTGGGCGAGGACGCGCTTGACGAGGCGGTCCTCGAGGGACTGATAAGACATGACGACGAGGCGGCCACCGACTGTCAACGCGTCAAGCGCGGCGGGAAGTGCCGTCTCGAGGGCCGCAAGCTCCGCATTCACCTCGATGCGCAGGGCTTGAAACACCCGCTTGGCGGGATGACCGGCGTTCTTGAGGGCAGCGGGAGTCGCGGCCTGCAGGATGTCGACGAGCTGAGCAGACCGCTCGATGGGCTGTTCGGTTCGCGCCTGGATGATGGCTCGGGCGTACCGTCCGGCGAGCTTCTCTTCGCCGTATCGCTCGAAGATCCGGCGCAGGTCTCCCTCGCCGTACGTCGCGAGGACGGTCGCGGCTGTCACTCCCCCGGACTGGTCCATCCGCATGTCCAGCGGCGCATCCTGGGCGTAGGCGAAACCGCGGTCCGCGACATCCAGCTGCAGCGACGAGACACCGAGATCGAACAGGATGCCGTCCACGCGCGTGAATCCGGAGCGTTCGATCGCCCCGGCGATGCCGTCGTAGACGGTGTGCACCGGGATCAGGCGGTCACCGAACCGGGCGAGACGCTCGGAGGCGACGCGCAGGGCGTCGGTGTCGCGGTCGAGCCCGATCACCGTCAGCGCGGGAAACCGCTCCAGCAGCGCCTCGGTGTGCCCGCCCATTCCGAGCGTCGCATCCACCACGACGGGGTTCTCGCCGCCGAGCGCGGGAGTCAGCAACTCGATGCAGCGCTCGAGGAGGACGGGGGTATGGATGTCGCGCAGGTCCATGATGTCGGGCCGGACCACTGGGCTCTGATCCCCACCCGCTGAAGACCTGGCGCCGGGGAAGTGCGTCAGGGCCCCGCAGATGGGCATCACAACCGAGGGTCAGAACAGGCCAGGGATCACCTCCTGCTCCATCTCTGAGTAGGTGGCTTCGTTTCCTTCGAGGTAGTCGTTCCAGGCCCGCGCATCCCAGATCTCGGCGTGAGCGCCCACACCCGTGACGACGAGCTCGCGCTCGAGCCCGGCGTAGGCGCGCAGTGGCGGCGGGATGGTGATGCGGTTCTGGCTGTCGGGAGTCTCAGCGCTGGCGCCCGAGAGGAACATGCGCAGAAAGTCACGTGCCTGCTTGTTGGTCAGCGGCGCCTCGCGGATGCGGTCGTGGACTCGCTCGAACTCCTCAGCCGAGAAGACGTAGAGGCATCGCTCCTGCCCGCGCGTAACGACGATGCCGGCGCCGAGATCGTCACGGAACTTGGACGGCAAGATGACGCGTCCTTTGTCGTCCAGCTTCGGAGTGTGAGTCCCCAGCAGCATCCCGCGTCACCCCCCTTCGTCCGGCCCCTCCAGGTTGCTCGCCACTTTACTCCACTTCCCTCCACTTTGTCACCACATTCACGTCATAGTGCTCCCCCGGCGCGTCCAGGCGCGCCAAAGGAAGCGAAAGCTGACACCGGAAGGCGCTGTCGACCGGATGCCGAACCCGGCGGTTAACGACGAAACGCCGACCCGGAGGTCGGCGTTCGGTGGCCCGTCAGAGGGCGGTGGAGCGGTGTGGAGTCAAGCGGTGGAGCGCAGTGGAGGGCTCAGCCTCGATCGGTCAACGACCTTCCTGGCGGCGGTCCCAGCGCTCGTTCATACGGTCCATGAAGCTAGCGTTCGTGCGGGCCGTCGCTTGACGCTGATCAGCGCGCGGGGGTTCTGCGCTTGTGCGCTTGGCTGGCGTAACGGCGACGATCACTCCGGCGATCATCGCGAGGAACCCGAGAACACCCACGATGATCAGCTGCATTGCAACACCGACGATGAGGGCACCGATGCCCGCGAGCACGAGGATCGTGCCGTACACGACATTGCGATACGAGAGACCACCACCGCTGGACGCCGAAACGACATCGGCGTCATTGCGCATGAGATGGCGCTCCATCTCGTCGAGCAGACGCTGCTCCTGTTCGGAGAGTGGCATGAGATCCCCCTCGGGCTGGATCGGTGGCACGATTCTACGCGCGCCGTCGATTACTAGGCTAGGCCCGTGTCAGTAGGTAGTGATCCGGTCGCGGCAGTTTCTCAGCGAGTCGAGGACTTCTTGGCAGCACGGGAGGCCGAGGTCGAGCTCTTCGGCGATGAGGCGATCCTCCTCCACGGCGCCGCCGCCGAGTCCGTTCGCGGCGGAAAGCGGCTGCGCGCCCGCTTCTGCTTTGCCGGGTGGCGCGCTGTTCGCGAGCACTCCAGCGAAGCTGTAGCGCCGACCGAGGACGTGCTCGCGGTAGCGGCTGCACTGGAGGTCTTCCACGCCGCCGCCCTCGTGCACGACGACATCGTCGACAACTCCGACACGCGGCGCGGCCGTCCCTCCGCTCATCGCGCCCTCGAAGCCGCCCACCGCGCCCGCGGCTGGGTCGGCGACCCCGCACGCTTCGGCCGTTCGGGGGCCCTCCTCCTCGGCGATCTTCTGGTCGCGTGGAGCGATGATCTCCTCGAAGAGGGCCTCGCCGTGGCCACTCCGGCGCACGCCGCTGCCGGTCGCCGGGAGTTCGCGCTGATGCGCAGCGAGGTGACGATCGGGCAGTTCCTCGATGTCGCCGAGGAATCGGCCTATGTGACAGAGGCTGACGACCGCCACGCTGAGCGCGCGCTGCGGATCGCATCCCTGAAGTCAGCGAGATACAGCATCCAGCAGCCGCTCGTCATCGGCGCGGCGATCGCGGGAGCGGACGCCGCACAGCAGGGGGCTCTGGTCGCGTTCGGGCACCCGGTCGGTATGGCCTTCCAGTTGCGCGATGACGTGCTGGGTGTCTTCGGGGACGCCGAAGCGACCGGCAAGCCGTCGGGCGACGATCTGCGCGAAGGCAAGCGCACGGTTCTCGTCGCGTACGCGCGGGAGGCGCTCCCCACGGGATCGCGCCGGCTGTTCGACGAGATGCTCGGCGATCCATCTCTCGAACCCGACCAGATCGCGGCGATGCAGCAGACGATCCGTGACACCGGCGCGCTGGAGCGGGTCGAAGACCTCATTCTCGACTACACCCGTACCGCCGAGCGGGCGCTGTCGGGCGCGCCGCTCGGCAACCGATCCGTGAGCGAACTGCGGGAGCTTGCTCGCGCAGCCACCGTGCGCACAACCTGAGCGCGCCGCCCGCCTGACTCCCGGGCGAGCATCTACTTCCTTAGGCGAGCGTCTGGGCCACCCGCCGGACCTCGCTCTTACGTCCCGCTCGGAGCGCCTCGATGGGCGCCACGCCGATCGTGTCATCGGGCGCGAGCATCCAGTCGATCGCTTCGTCGTCGGTGAACCCGGCGTCGTGAAGCACAATGATCGTGCCCCGCAACGACGGCAACGGGTGACCGTCCACGATGAAGACGGCGGGCACCGCGAAGGCGCCGTGGCGCTTGGAGCCGATCAGCTGTGACTCGTCCAGAAGTCGACGCACGCGGCCCAGCGGTTCGCCGAGAACCTCGACGAGTTCGGGCATCGTGAGCCAAGCGGTTTCGGTTGCAGGAGATGGGTTGGTCACGACAGCCATGATCTCACCACGGGCAGCGTCGCGACCGCGCTGCGACCAATCGACGCGCGATACTGCTCATCCGCTTCTGTGAGCCGCTCCCAGGCGGGGCCGCTCCTGCTCCGTAGACTCGGTGCGTGAGCACCAGCGCGCAAACCGATCCGTTGATCGGCCGTCTCGTCGACGGCCGATACCGGGTGCGCGCCCGGATCGCTCGGGGCGGCATGGCCACCGTCTACGTTGCGACGGACCTGCGCCTTGAGCGCCGTGTAGCGCTGAAGGTCATGCACGGTCACTTGAGCGATGACACGGTCTTCCAGAGCCGGTTCATCCAGGAAGCCCGTGCGGCAGCACGGCTCGCAGACCCCCACGTTGTGAACGTCTTCGATCAGGGCAGCGACGGCGAGATCGCGTATCTCGTGATGGAGTACCTCCCCGGCATCACGCTGCGCGAACTACTTCGCGAAGAGAAGCGACTGACAGTGCCGCAGACGATCTCGATCATGGATGCCGTCCTCTCGGGCCTTGCCGCGGCGCACCGGGCCGGCATCATCCATCGCGACGTCAAGCCTGAGAACGTCCTGCTGGCAGAGGACGGCCGCATCAAGATCGGGGACTTCGGCCTCGCGCGGGCAACGAGCGCGAACACGGCGACCGGCGCACAGCTGATGGGGACGATCGCCTACCTTGCCCCCGAGTTGGTCACCCGGGGCACCGCGGATGCCCGCAGCGACATCTACAGCCTCGGGATCATGCTCTACGAAATGCTGACCGGTGAGCAGCCCTATCGCGGTGAACAGCCGATGCAGATTGCGTTCCAGCACGCGACCGACTCGGTCCCCCGCCCGAGCGTCAAGAACCCGGGGGTTCCCGAGCAGCTTGATGAGCTCGTGCTGTGGTCGACCGAGAAGAAGCCCGACGATCGACCAGCCGACGCGATGGAAATGTTGCAGCGGATTCGGGAGATCGAGCGAAACCTCGGCATCTCACCGCAGGTCGTCACGGCGGCGACCTCCGGGATGATCGACCGCGAGGATCCGAGCGAGCTGACCAAGGTTCTTCCCGCCACCACCGGCGCGACTGCCGTGCATTCCGAGGTCGACAACGCGGCACGTCTGCGGCGCTCGGCGAACCGCCAGGGCGCGCGCACCGCCTGGATCGTCACCGTCGTGATCCTCCTGGCGGCCCTCGCCGCCGGGGCCGGGTGGTGGTTCGGGTCCGGCCCCGGTTCGCAGGTCTCCGTCCCCGCCGTCGCGGGACTGGACTACGAGGGCGCAGCTGCGGCCGTCGAGGCCCAGAACCTCGTTCCGGAGCAGGCGGGTGAGAACAGCCTCGAGGTCGAACAGGGTGTTGTCATCCGTACCGATCCCCCGGCGGGCGACCGCGTCGACAAGGAGTCGACGGTTCGGATCTTCGTGTCGCTGGGCCCGGCTCAGCACGACATCCCCTCGGTGGCAGGGCAGTCAGCGGCCGATGCGCGCGCGACACTCACCGGTTATCAGCTCATCGTCACGGAACCCGACGCCGAGCTCTTCTCCGATGCCCCAGCCGGCACCGTCGTCGCGGTCTCTCTCACGCCGCGCCTGCAGAGCGATCCGGTGAACTGCACGGACGGGTGCACGGCGTTCGAGGGCGATACCGTCACGCTGACTGTCTCGCTCGGTCCCGTGCCCGACGTCCGGGGTATGTCGGTGGAAGCCGCTACCCAAACGCTCGAATCCGCGGGTCTGAGTGTGTCGGGCGAGAACATAGCGCAGTACGACAACGACGTCGCCGCCGGTGAGGTCATCGGCATCGCCGAGCGCGAGGATGGCGGACAATGGCGCCCGGGTGACACGGTGACCCTTGTCGTGTCCAAGGGTGTTCAGCCGGTAGAGGTGCCCGCGGTCATCGGTCTGTCGGTGCGCGACGCGGTCACCGTGCTCGAGGATGCCGGGTTCCAGGCCGAGACGGCGCTGCCGGAGGGCAGCCTCTGGGACGTGTTCCGCGTCAATGAGATCGACCCGAAGGCGGGAACCTTCCACGTGCCCGGCACCGTCATCACCATCACCGATATCGGGATCGGTGGCGGTAACGGCGGGGGCAATGGCGGCGGGAACGACTGACCCGCCCGGCGCTCAGCGCTTCTCGAGCTCCTCGGCGACGAGGAAGGCGAGCTCCAGCGACTGCATGTGGTTCAGTCGCGGGTCGCACAGCGACTCGTAGCGCGTTGCCAGACCCGCTTCGTCGATCATCTCGGATCCACCGAGGCACTCGGTGACGTCATCTCCAGTCAGTTCGACGTGGATGCCGCCCGGGTGCGTACCGACGGCCCGGTGGGCTTCGAAGAACCCGCGCACCTCGTCGACCACATCGTCGAAGCGACGGGTCTTGTAGCCCGTCTGCGACGTGATGCCGTTGCCATGCATAGGGTCGGTGACCCACAGCGGGGTCGCGCCCGAGTCCTTGATGGCTTCGAGCAGCGGAGGCAGCGCGTCGCGGATCTTGCCGGCACCCATGCGGGTGATGAAGGTCAGACGGCCCGGCTCGCGCTCCGGATCCAACTTGTCGATGAGGGCCAGCGCGGTCTCGGGAGTCGTGGTCGGGCCGAGCTTGACCCCAATGGGGTTGCGGATGCGCGAGAAGTAGTCGACGTGCGCACCGTCGAGTTCGCGGGTGCGCTCCCCGATCCACAGGAAGTGGCTCGACGTGTTGTACGGCGTTCCGGTGCGGGAGTCGATCCGGGTCATCGGGCGCTCGTAGTCCATGAGCAGGCCCTCGTGCCCGGTGTAGAACTCGACGCGTCGCAGTTCGTCGAAGTCGGCGCCCGCGGCTTCCATGAACTTGATGGCGCGGTCGATCTCGGTCGCCAGGCGCTCGTAGCGCTGGTTCGCGGGGTTCTGCGCGAAGCCCTTGTTCCAGCTGTGCACCTCACGCAGGTCGGCGAACCCACCCTGCGTGAACGCACGGATGAGGTTCAGCGTCGATGCTGCAGTGTGGTACGCCTTCAGCATCCGTGCCGGGTCCGCTCGCCGCGAAGCTTCGGTGAAGTCGTAGCCGTTGACGATGTCGCCGCGGTACGCGGGAAGGGTGACGTCTCCGCGGGTTTCGGTGTCCGACGAGCGGGGCTTGGCGAACTGCCCGGCCATGCGTCCCATCTTGACGACAGGCATCGAGGCGCCGTAGGTCAAGACGACTGCCATCTGCAGCACGGTCTTGATGCGGTTGCGGATCTGCTCGGCAGTCGCACCCGCGAAGGTCTCGGCGCAGTCTCCGCCCTGCAGCAGGAACGCCTGCCCGGCGGCGGCGCGCCCGAGCTTCTCGCGAAGGATGTCGACCTCGCCGGCGAAGACGAGCGGCGGGAGTGTCGCGAGCTCAGCCGATACCTCGGCGGCGGCCTCCGGCGCATACCACGACGGCTGCTGCTTGATCGGGAGCGTGCGCCAGTGGTCGAGCGGGTCGGTCTTGAGGAGCATCCGCTCAGTCTATCGGGGCGGGAACTGCCTCAGAGCGCGGCGGGGCGGCCCGGTTCTTGACCGTCGACGCGTACACGTCGTCGTACTTCTGTTCCCCCAGCCGCTGCAACGCGACCATGATCTCGTCGGTGATGGAGCGGAGGATGTAGCGGTCCCCCTCCATCCCGTGGAAGCGGGAGAAATCGAGGGGTTCGCCGATGACGACGCCGACGCGCACGACGTTCGGAACCCGCTGGCCGATCGGCATCATGGTGTCGGTGTCGACCATGACGCACGGCACGACGGGGACGCGGGCTTCCAGGGCCATCCGGGCGATGCCGGTGCGCCCGCGGTAGAGCTGCCCGTCGGGACTGCGTGTGCCCTCCGGGTAGATGCCCAAGAGGTCGCCGCGACCCAGGACCTGGAGCCCGGTGTTGAGGGATGCCTCGGAGGCCTTGCCGCCGGAACGGTCGATGGGAAGCTGCCCGGTGGCCTTGAAGAACACGCGCGTCGCCCACCCCCGAATCCCCTTGCCGGTGAAGTAGTCGCTCTTGGCGAGGAACGTCACGGGCCGGTCGATCATCAGGGGAAGGAAGATCGAGTCCGCGAACGACAGGTGGTTGCTCGCGAGGATCGCAGCGCCGGTCTTGGGGATGTTGCGGCGACCAACGATCCAGGGGCGGAAGATCGCCTTGACGATGGGGCCGATGACCACGTACTTCATGAGCCAGTAGAACACCGCTCGCACGCTCCTTTCCCCGTCGCCGACGCCTCTGAAGTCTAGTCACGCCGTACTCTCGTGCTGAGACCACGGGCGAACCCGGCAAGAACAAGCAGTATCCGGGTGGAACGTGGTGTCACTTCACCTGAGATCGAGTCTCATCCGGTAGCATTGGCGGTCAACCGATCCGCTTTTCACCGGTACCGAAGGAGTTGCCGTGGTTCAGTTCGATACCCCCGCGGTCGTGGCCCCCGACCCGCAGGCCAACATGACCGATCTACTCGTGGAACGGGTGAAGAAGACGCCACAGTTGGCGCTGTTCGCCGTTCCCGACGGCAGCGGATGGCGTGATATCACCGCATCCGATTTCCTGAACCAGGTGGTCGCGCTCGCGAAGGGTCTGGTTGCCGGTGGCATCGAGCCCGGCGACAAGGTCGGCTTCATCGCGCGCACGACCTACGAGTGGACACTGGTCGACTTCGCGATCTTCTTCGCGGGAGCCGTCATGGTCCCGATCTACGAGACCAGCTCCCCCACCCAGATCGCCTGGAACCTCTCGGATTCGGGCGCCGTCGCCTGCATCTGCGAGTCGGCCGATCACGAGGCCCGGTTGCAGGAGGCACTCGCCGAACTGCCCAACGTCCGTTCCACGTGGGCGATGCACAAGGGCGACCTCGACGCACTCGTCGAGCAGGGAAAGTCAGTCACTGACGAAGAGATCGAGCGCCGCCGTTCGATTGCCGTGGGTGCCGATATCGCGACGCTGATCTACACCTCCGGTTCGACCGGGCGCCCGAAGGGCTGCGTGCTGACGCACAGCAACTTCGTCGAGCTCTCTCGCAACTCGGCGGAGGCGCTGAAGGAGGTCGTCGCCAAGCCCGGCGCGTCGACGCTGTTGTTCATCACGACAGCACACGTCTTCGCCCGATTCATCTCGATCCTCAACGTCCACGCGGGCGTCAAGACCGGCCACCAGCCCGACACGAAGCAGCTGCTTCCGGCGCTCGGCTCCTTCAAGCCCAGTTACCTTCTGGCAGTGCCGCGCGTGTTCGAGAAGGTCTACAACTCCGCCGAGCAGAAGGCAGAAGCCGGCGGCAAGGGCAAGATCTTCCGCGCCGCAGCGCACACCGCGATCGAGCACTCGAAGTACGTGCAGGAAGGGCGCAAGGTCCCGTTCATGATGGGCCTGAAGTTCCGCCTGTTCGATCGACTCGTCTACTCCAAGCTCCGCGAGGCAATGGGCGGCCGCGTCGAATACGCCGTGTCGGGTTCCGCACCGTTGGGCGAGCGCCTGGGCCACTTCTTCCACAGCCTCGGCGTCGACATCCTCGAGGGGTACGGCTTGACTGAGACCACCGCCCCCGCGACGGTGAACCTGCCCGGAAAGTCCCGGATCGGAACTGTCGGTCCGGTGCTCCCCGGCGTGGGCGTGCGAATCGCGGACGACGGTGAGATCGAGGTGCGCGGCGTCGACGTCTTCCAGGAGTACTGGCGCAACCCCGAGGCCACGGCCGCCGCATTCGATGGCGAGTGGTTCAAGACCGGTGACATCGGAGCGTTCGACAAGGACGGCTTCCTGCGCATCACCGGCCGCAAGAAAGAGATCATCGTCACGGCAGGCGGAAAGAACGTCGCACCCGCCGCGCTCGAAGACCCGATTCGGGCGAATCCGATCGTCGGGCAGGTCGTCGTCGTGGGCGATCAGAAGCCCTTCATCTCGGCCCTGGTCACCCTCGATCCTGAGATGCTGCCGACCTGGCTGGCCAACAACGGTCTGCCCGGCGACATGTCTCTCGAGGATGCCGCGACCAACGACGCGGTCCGCGCCGAGGTGCAGAAGGCGATCGACCAGGCCAACGCCTTCGTCTCACGTGCCGAGTCGATCCGCAAGTTCGTCATCCTGCCCACGGAATGGACCGAGGCCAGCGGTCATCTGACGCCCAAGATGAGCATCAAGCGCAACGTGATCATGGCCGACTTCAGCGACCAGATCGAAGAGCTCTACTCGGTACCGGTCTCGACGTCGAACCTGTCGCTGTCGTAACCGACGCCGCCTGACCGGATCAGAACCAGTCGGACTCGCGGACCTCGCGCATCGCTTGCTTGCGACGCGCGGGGTCCAGCCGGTCCAGGTAAAGAGTCCCGTCGAGGTGATCGGTCTCGTGCTGAAGCGCCTGCGCCATGAGCCCTTCCCCCTCAAGCACGACGGGGTTGCCGTCGAGATCGATGCCGTGCACAACAGCGTGGGGATAGCGCAGGGTGTCATGCCACAGGCCCGGCACCGACAGGCATCCTTCACCCACGAGCTCGGGCTCCCCCGACACCGAGACGAGCACGGGGTTGAGGACATACCCGATCTCGCCGTCCACGTTGTAGCTGAACGCGCGAACGCCGACCCCGATCTGGGGGGCTGCCACTCCCGCGCGCCCCGGCAGGGCGACGGTGTCGAGCAGGTCGGCGACCAGGGCCTTCGTGCCCTCGTCGATCTGCTCGATCGGAGCGCTCGGGGACTTCAGGACAGGGTCACCGAACACACGGATGGGACGAACTGCCATTCGAGCCTCAGACCGTCGCCGGAACGCGCAGCGACTCGACGACCGCTGCTGCCAGCTGGCGGGCAGCTTCCCGGGTCGCGGGGTGGATCTCGTGGAAGCCGATCGCCGCACCCGAGGCGATGTGGGAGTCGTACGGCATCCGAATGACCGAGCGGACGCGCGTGCGGAAGTGAGCCTCGACCTCGTCTGCGCGAACCAACGGTGAGCCAGGACGCGTCGTGTTGAGAACGACGACGGCGTTTCGAACCCGATCGCCGTATCCGTTGGTCTCGAGCCACGTCAAGGTCTCGGATGCCAGGCGTGCTTCGTCGATGCTGAGGCCTGCGACCACGACCAGTGAGTCGGCACGTTCCAGGGTTGCCGACATCACGGAGTGCACGATGCCGGTTCCCGTGTCGGTGAGGACCACCGAGTAGTAGTGCGCCGCGACCTCGGCAGCGGCGCGGTAGTCATCATCGCCGAAGGCCTCGGAGACACGCGGGTCGGCATCCGAGGCGAGCACATCAAGTCGCGTCTCGTCGCGGGCGACGATCGTCGAGAGGTCGTTGTAGCCGACGACCTCGTCTTTGATCCGCACGAGATCGCGGATCGTCTTGCCGCTGGTGCGGGCGATCCGCTCGGCGAGCGTGCCACGGTCGGGGTTCGCATCGACAGCGACGACGCGGTCATCGCGGGCGTCGGCCAGCGCCATCCCGAGCAGCGTCGTGACGGTGGTCTTGCCGACACCGCCCTTGCGGCTGAGAACCGGCACGAAGCGTGCTCCCCCGGGAAGCGGCGCCGCAATGCGCCGGCTCAGCTCCTTGCGCTCACGCGCCTTCTTGCTGTCGCCGAGGTTGATCAGAGTGCCGGATGCCCGGTACAGCGCACTTTGCCAGAAACCCTCGGGCTCCACCTTCGCGACGTGATGCGGATCGAGCAGGCGGTCGGCGGTGAGCACGTCGGCACCCTCCCGGCTGACCTCGAGCTCACCCAGTCGCTTCGAGGCGAGCGTCACATCGAAGGCCACCGGTGAGGGCTCGACGGCACGGACCGGCTGCGCCACGGGAACAGCGACGCGCTCGGCGGGCGCTGTGGGCTCGTCTTCGCGGTCTGCCACGGCATCCTCCCGGGCCTCTTCCACGGCATCCTCGATGTCAGCGTCGTGGGTGTCGGTGTCGTTTGCATGCGTGTCGTATGCGTGCGTGTCGTTTGCGTGCGTGTCGTAGACGTGGGTCGCGTGCTCTGCGTCCACCGGGGTCTCGTCGACGTCATCGATGATCTCGGCTTCTGCCGTGTCGGTGTGCAGGGGCATGCCGTAGTCGGCCGCGATGTGCGCCGGACCGGAAGTTTCGTCGAAGTCCTCGTCGATCGAGTCGTCGTCATCGGCGGGCACCGGAAGGGTCACGTCGACCTGCGCCGTCGACCCGCCGAGGAAGATCCCAGAGGTGTCCACGCGCTCCTCGTCGAGGATGCCGTGCTCTTCGGTCTCCGCTCGTTCCGGGTCCGATCGATCTGCCACGTGCTCTCCCTGCCGTCGTTGTGGCGCGATGCGCCGCCCCTCAGGCTATCCGGCGGGTCGCACGACGAGCAAAAGATCTCCGGCGTCGACCTGCTGCGGGGACCCGATCACGAGCCGTTCGACGACACCGTCGACCGGCGACGTGATGGCGGCTTCCATCTTCATCGCCTCGATCGAGGCAACCGGCTGACCCGCGGAAACCCGATCGCCTTCGGCGGTCTTCAGTGTGACGACGCCCGCGAACGGTGCAGCCACCTGGCCGGGCTTCGAGGTGTCGGCCTTCTCGGCCTGGCGCACCTCGACAGAGATGCTGCGGTCTCTCACGAAGACGGGGCGCAGCTGACCGTTGAGCGTGGTCATGACGGTCCGCATGCCCTTCTCATCGGCCTCGCCGATCGCTTCGAGCCCGACGAACAGCTGTACACCGCGCTCGATCTCGACGACGTGTTCGGCGCCGTGTTCGAGTCCATAGAGATAGTCGACGGTGTCGAGCACGCTGACATCGCCGAACGTGTCCCGGACACGCTCGAACTCTTTGGTCGGCGCCGGGAACAGCAGCCGGTTGAGGGTCGCGCGACGCTCGACGGACGACCCGGCGAGCTTCTCGGCATCCTCTGCCTGCAACGGTGCCGAGCCGACGTGATGCTCGCGCCCCTGCAGGACCTTCGAGCGGAAGGGTTCGGGCCAGCCACCGGGCAGATCGCCGAGTTCGCCGGCCATGAAGCCGACTACCGAGTCCGGGATGTCGTAGCGCTCGGGGTTTGCCGCGAAGTCGGCGGGGTCGGCCTTCACCGCAGCCAGGTGCAGCGCCAGGTCTCCCACGACCTTCGAGGACGGGGTGACCTTGGGGACGCGCCCGAGGATGTCGTTGGCCGCCGCATACAGGTCCTCGATGAGCTCGAAGTCCTCGGCAAGTCCCAGGGCGATCGCCTGCTGGCGAAGGTTCGACAGCTGGCCGCCCGGGATCTCATGCCGGTAGATCCGGCCGGTGGGGCCGGGAAGACCGGACTCGAAGGGGCGGTACAGGTGACGCACCGCCTCCCAGTACGGTTCCAGGTCGGATGCCGCCTCCAGGTCGATTCCGGTGTCCCGGTCGGTGTTGGCAAGGGCCGCCACGAGCGCGGAGAGCGAGGGCTGGCTCGTGGTGCCGGCCATCGGTGCGGCAGCGACATCGACGGCGTCGGCACCGGCCGCGGATGCCGCCAGCAGCGTCGCCAGCTGCCCACCGGCGGTGTCGTGGGTGTGGACGTGCACGGGCAGGTCGAAGCGGTCGCGCAGCGCCGCGACGAGCCGGGATGCCGCCGCGGGCCGCAACAGCCCTGCCATGTCTTTGATCGCGAGGATGTGCGCGCCGGAGGCGACGATCTGATCGGCAAGCCGCAGGTAGTAGTCGAGGGTGTAGAGGTCCTCGCCGGGGCTGAGCAGGTCGCCGGTGTAGCACATGGCGACCTCCGCGACGGCGGTGCCGGTGGCCAGCACGCTGTCGATCGCGGGACGCATCTGGGAGACGTCGTTGAGCGCGTCGAAGATGCGGAAGATGTCGACGCCACTGGCTGCGGCCTCGGCGACGAACGCGTCGGTGACCTCCGTCGGGTACGGCGTGTATCCCACCGTGTTGCGCCCGCGCAGCAGCATCTGGATCGCGACGTTCGGCAGGGCCTCCCGAAGGCGGTCCAGCCGCTCCCACGGGTCTTCACCGAGGAAGCGCAGCGCCACGTCGTAGGTGGCCCCGCCCCACGCCTCGACCGAGAGCAGCTCGGGCGTGAGCCGAGCGACGTAGGGCGCTACAGCGACCAGATCCTTCGTGCGCACGCGCGTGGCAAGCAACGACTGGTGCGCATCGCGGAAGGTCGTCTCGGTGACGGCGAGCGGAGTCTGTTCGCGCAGCGCGCGGGCGAATCCTTCCGGGCCAAGCTGGAGCAGACGCTGGCGCGAGCCCGCGGGCGGCTCCTGGGTCAGATCGGCGGCGGGAAGCTTGAGAGCGGGGGTGACCGTCAGCGGGTTGTCGCCGTTGGGGCGGTTGACGGTGACGTCGACCAACCAGTTCAGCATCTTCGAGCCGCGGTCCTTGGACTCCCGCCCGCGCAGCAGCTCGGGCCGCTCGTCGATGAACGCCGTCGACAGGTCGCCGACGAGGAAAGCCGGGTCTTCGAGCACAGCCTGCAGGAATGGGATGTTGGTCGAGACCCCGCGGATGCGGAACTCGGCAAGCGCACGCCTGGCCCGCAGCACGGCGGCGCCGAAGTCGCGCCCGCGGCAGGTGAGTTTTGCGAGCATCGAGTCGAAGTGCGGGCTGATCTGGGATCCTGCCGCGGTCGTGCCCCCATCGAGCCGGATGCCGGCACCGCCCGGCGACCGGTAGGTCGTGATCTTGCCGGTGTCGGGACGGAACCCCTGAGTGGGATCTTCGGTCGTGATGCGGCACTGCAGTGCGGCACCTCGAAGTCGGATGTTCTCCTGCTGAAGTCCCAGCTCCTCGAGGCTCGCACCCGCGGCGATCAGCATCTGCGACTGGACGAGGTCGACATCCGTGACCTCTTCGGTGACGGTGTGCTCGACCTGGATGCGGGGGTTCATCTCGATGAACACGACCTCGCCGGTGCGGGGGCCCGCGGTTTCGAGGAGGAATTCGACGGTGCCCGCGTTCTCGTAGCCGATCGACTCGGCAAATGCCACGGCGTAGCGGTGCAGGTCATCGCGAACCGTCGGGTCGAGGTTCGGCGCCGGCGCGATCTCGATCACCTTCTGGTGGCGACGCTGCACCGAGCAGTCACGCTCGAACAGGTGAACGGTGTGGCCGGCGCTGTCGGCGAGGATCTGCACCTCGACGTGCCGCGGGCGCTGCACTGCCTGCTCGAGGAACACTCGCGGGTCACCGAACGCGCTGCCCGCCTCGCGCATCGCCTCGGCAAGAGCCGGCGGCAGCTCATCCGCGGTCTCGACCCGGCGCATGCCGCGCCCGCCACCGCCGGCGACCGCCTTGACGAAGATGGGGAAGCCGATCTCGGCAGACTGCGCCACGAGCGCGTCGACATCGTCCGAAGCATCCGTCGACCGCAGCACCGGCACCCCGGCACCCACGGCGTGCTGCTTGGCCGTGACCTTGTTGCCAGCCATCTCGAGGACCGCGGCGGGGGGCCCGATGAAGGTGATGCCGGCTGCTGCAGCTTTCTCGGCCAGTTCCGGGTTCTCGGAGAGGAAGCCGTAGCCCGGGTAGATGGCGTCGGCGCCGCTCTCTCGGGCGACGCGGATGATCTCGTCGACATCCAGGTAGGCGCGCACCGGATGCCCCGGCTCGCCGATCTGGTAGGCCTCGTCGGCCTTCAGCCGGTGCAACGAGTAGCGATCCTCGTAGGGATAGACAGCCACGGTGCGGGCCCCGAGTTCGAAGGCCGCTCGGAAGGCTCGGATCGCAATCTCGCCGCGGTTTGCTACCAGGATCTTGCGGAACATCACACCTCGCTGTTGGTGACGGGGCCTGCCTGAGTGTGCACCCAGCCTAGGGGACGGTAACGTAGAGCCTCGTGCACGTACTGTCGGTGAGCTCGCTCAAGGGTGGTGTCGGCAAGACCACTGTCACGCTGGGGCTTGCCTCCGCCGCCTTCGCCCGAGGTGTCCGCACCCTCGTGGTCGATCTCGACCCTCAGTCGGATGTCTCCACCGGCATGGACATCCAGGTGGCCGGCAAGCTCAACGTCGCCGACGTCCTGGCCAACCCGAAAGAGAAGGTCGTGCGCCAGGCGATCACCGCCAGCGGCTGGGCGAAGGTCCACCCCGGCACGATCGACGTCATGATCGGGTCGCCCTCGGCGATCAACTTCGATGGCCCGCATCCGAGCGTCCGCGACGTGTGGAAGCTCGAGGAGGCACTGGCGACCATCGAGGCCGACTACGACCTGGTCCTCATCGACTGTGCTCCCTCCCTCAACGCACTGACGCGAACGGCGTGGGCAGCGAGCGACCGCGTGATCGTCATCACCGAGCCGGGCCTGTTCTCGGTTGCGGCAGCTGACCGGGCCCTGCGTGCGATCGAAGAGATCCGTCGCGGCCTCTCCCCCCGTCTTCAACCGCTGGGCATCGTGGTCAACCGGGTGCGCCCCCAGTCGATCGAGCACCAGTTCCGCATCAAGGAACTGCGCGAGATGTTCGGCCCGCTGGTGCTCTCGCCTCAGCTGCCCGAGCGCACATCGCTGCAGCAGGCTCAGGGTGCGGCAAAGCCGCTCCACATTTGGCCCGGCGACTCGGCTCAGGAGCTGGCAGCAGACTTCGATGCGATCCTGGACCGCGTTATGCGCACGGGGCGTATCCCCTCCCCCGACGCCGCGGCATCCTGATCACGCCGCCGCCCTGATGAGGCGCCGTCCCGCGCCCGCGGAACCCACCCTCGCCGAGACTGCACCGTGCCCGCCAGAGTGCGTCAGAAACGCGCAGCCTCGCGGGCAGACTGCAGTCTCGCGGATCGCAGAGCGGATGCAGAGGTCGGGGAGCCGGCGTTGTGCGGCTCAGGCTGAGCGCGCGGCGCGCCGCGCGGCGAGTTCGTCGACGGCATCCGGTGCCTGCGGGTCGAACTCGACGAGCGTCGACTCGACCTCACGCCACACCTTGCCGACCGCGATGCCGAACACGCCCTGCCCGCGGCTGACGAGGTCGATGACCTCATCGTTCGAGGTGCACAGGTAGACCGAGGCGCCATCGCTCATGAGGGTGGTGCCGGCAAGATCACGGATGCCGGCGGCACGCAGCTGCTCGACGGCGGTGCGGATCTGCTGGAGTGAGATGCCCGTGTCGAGCAGCCGCTTCACGAGCTTGAGCACGAGGATGTCGCGGAAACCGTAGAGACGCTGCGACCCGGAGCCTGAGGCCCCGCGCACGGTCGGCTCGACGAGTTCGGTGCGAGCCCAGTAGTCCAACTGACGATACGTGATGCCGGCAGCTCGCGCAGCGACTGCTCCGCGGTAGCCGACCTCGTCGTCGAGGGCCGGAAGGCCGTCGGTGAACAAGAGGTCTGCCGTCAGGCTGGGCGTCGACTCCGCCTCGCGTGCCGTCATGGCAACCTCCCCAGTTCGATCGGACATGTCAACGCTAGATCAGCCGAGAGGCTCGGGCAACGACATCCGGCCGTTGCGTCTCGGCGTGTCGCACTATGAGAGGAATCGTTCGAGGGCCGAGCGCAAGAAGATCGAGCGCACTTCCTCCAGGCGACGCGCCAATTCGGGCGCGAGTTCCTCGGCTCTGCCTCGGGATGTTGCATCGGTGCGGCGGGACAGCGGCGCGACGGCGGATTCGACGAGGGCGGCGTCACGCTCGGCACTCTGACGCAGCGTCCTGATGTGACGGGGCTCGATACCGTGGCGATCGAGGGCCACCAGGCACCGCAGCAGCGCCACGGTCTGCTCCGTGTAGCTTTCGGCGGCGGCGATCACCCCGGTGCTGATCGCGTCGTTGAGCAGCTGCGGTGCAGCCCCGGCAGCAGCGAGCAACTCGTCACGCCGATAGCGCCGCGGCGCCGCGACGATCGAGGTCGGCGGCGCGGGGATCGGGGTGACCGGGTCGCGCCCGGCATCCACATCATCGAGGTACCCCCGGATGACATGGAGGGGCAGATAGTGATCGCGCTGCAGCGTGAGCGCAAGCCGTAGCCGCTCGACATCCGCGGGTGCGAACTTGCGGTATCCCGACTCGGTCCTGGTCGGAGTGACGATGCCCTGTACTTCGAGGAAGCGCAGTTTGCTCGAACTGAGCCCGGGAAACTCGGGAGAGAGCCGCGCGAGGACTTGGCCGATGCTCAGAAGCCCCGCAGACGAGGCGCGATCACGGGCGGGAACGCCCGCCATCACTGGTCCGCCGCGGGCTCGAGGTCAGCCGGCGAGACGAAGAAGTTCAACCGGAACTTGCCGACGCGCGCCTCTGAGCCGTTCGTCAGGACGGCCCGGTCCACGCGCTCGCCGTTCACGTACGTGCCGTTGAGCGAGCGCTGATCGACCAGCTCGAACGTCGTACCGGAGCGGGTGATCTCGGCGTGACGGCGAGAGACCGTCACATCATCGAAGAAGATGTCTGCCTCGGGGTGGCGGCCGACCGTCGTCACGTCGGCATCCAATAGGTAGCGGGCGCCCGCGGTGGGGCCCGACCGGACGATCATGAGTGCCGACCCCGACGGCAACGCCTCGATCGCCTCGAGCTCGACCTCGGTCAGTTCGGCGCCGAATGGCACGAATGACAAGTCGGAATCGTGTCCGAATGAAGCCGTCGTATCCGTGCCTCGACCACCGGGAGCAGCGGCTCCGGGGTCGCCGGAGGCGCGACGGATTTCGTCGGGTTCAGCGGGCGCATTGTGTTCCACGGGAGGCCTCCTCAGGCTCCCCAGGATAGTCGGATTTGGCAGGCGGATGTCGAGTGGGTCGTCGCTGTTCTCAACCCGGCTGCTGGCGCCGGCGGATTGTCTCCGAGGGATAGGCTGGGACCATGCCTCACTACGACGTCGTCATCCTTGGTGCCGGCCCCGGCGGCTATGTCGCGGCCGTTCGCAGCGCTCAGCTGGGCCTGTCTACAGCGGTCATCGAAGAGAAGTACTGGGGTGGGGTGTGCCTGAACGTGGGATGCATCCCCTCGAAGGCGCTGCTGCGCAACGCCGACCTCGCTCACACGTTCCACGCGAAGGCCGATCTGTTCGGCATTTCGGGCGATGTGCACTTCGACTTCGGTGTCGCCTGGGACCGCAGCCGTGAGGTGGCGGCCGGCCACGTCAAGGGCATCCACTACCTGATGAAGAAGAACAAGATCACGGAGTACGACGGCCGTGGCTCGTTCGTCGACGACCACACGATCGAGGTCAAGACCGCTGAGGGTGGCACCGAGACCGTCACCTTCGACAACGCGATCATCGCGACTGGTTCGACGGTGCGTCTGCTCCCCGGCGTGAGCCTGAGCGAGAACGTCGTCACGTACGAAGAGCAGATCCTCACCCGTGAGCTGCCGAAGTCCATCGTGATCGTCGGCGCCGGAGCCATCGGCATGGAGTTCGCGTACGTGCTGTCGAACTACGGCGTGAAGGTCACGATCATCGAGTTCCTCGACCGTGCACTTCCCAACGAGGACGCCGAGGTTTCGAAAGAGATCGCGCGCCAGTACAAGAAGTACGGCATCGAGATCCTTACCTCGACCAAGGTTGAGAGCGTCACCGACCACGGCGACCGCGTCACGGTTGCCTACACCGGCAACAACGACGGCGCCCAGGGCTCGATCGACGCCGACAAGGTGCTCATGTCGATCGGGTTCGCGCCGCGCGTCGAGGGCTTCGGGCTCGACAAGACCGGTGTGAAGCTCACCGACCGCGGCGCCATCGACATCGATGACCACATGCGCACGAACGTGCCGCACATCTACGCGATCGGTGACGTGACCGCCAAGCTGCAGCTTGCCCACGTCGCCGAGGCGCAGGGCGTTGTCGCCGCCGAGACGATCGGCAAGGCCGAGACCATGACGCTCGGCGACTACCGCATGATGCCGCGTGCGACGTTCTGCTCGCCGCAGGTCGCCAGCTTCGGCCTGACCGAGGCGCAGGCCCGGGATGCCGGCTACGACGTCAAGGTCGCGAAGTTCCCCTTCAGCGCCAACGGCAAGGCGAACGGCCTGGGCGAAGCCGTCGGTTTCGTGAAGGTCATCGCCGACGGCGAGCACCTCGAACTGCTCGGTGCCCACATGATCGGCCCGGACGTCTCGGAGCTACTGCCCGAGCTCACCCTGGCTCAGAAGTGGGACCTCACCGCCCTCGAGGCGGCGCGCAACGTCCACACCCACCCGACGCTGTCGGAAGCCGTGCAGGAGGCCTTCCACGGCCTTGCCGGCCACATGATCAACATCTGACCAGCGGGTCAGGCCTCACACGCCCAGGGCGCGTGCGAGCTTCGAGTCACTCGAGGCCTCGCGCGCGCCCTTGGCGTATGCGGCGACGGTCACCGCGTCGAAGAACGCGGCACAGGCATCCGCATCCTCTGGAGCTGCCGGCCCGAGTTCGATCTCCCACTCGCGCCACGCCTGCTCCATCCCCCGCTGCTCGTCGCGCGTGCGCACGCGGTCATCGACCATCTCGGCGAGGATGCCGCCCTCGGCATCCCGGAGCGCGTACGCGGTGCGCGTGTTGCGGATGCGGGCGATCACGACCAGCGGGTCCGTCGTCAGATCCCCGATATGCGCGGCGATCTCGGGCGGGACGCCGGTCACGGATGCCGTGTCGCCACCGATGTCGAGCGGCCAGCCGGTCTCCATCCGGCCGGAGCCCTGGCGGGGCCCTTTCAGATGCCAGCCCGCATCGGGCCCACCTTCTCGGCGCCGAAGCGCGTAGCCGGCTCTGCCGAGGACGTACTCTGCGGTGTCGTAGTAGACGGCGTCGAGTTCACGCACTTCCGGCTCGGCGACAGTGACGACCAGTGGAACCTGGGTCCAATCGGGGACCTCGGTTTCTGGGTCCACGTCGAAGGTGATTTCAACCTCGAGGGACTGCGAGGGCTCCATCGATGGCGTGGTCGGCTCAGTCGTCGGACGGGGCGATCTCGTCGGTGGACTCGACGAAGTAGAACTCACCCTCGGTCGGTCCGTCGTGATCGCCCGTGTGCTCGAGGGCACCACGTCGTTCGTAGATGACCTGGCCTTCGCCGTAGGGAACGATCATCGTGTCTGCATCCGGGGCTTCCAGGGGCAGGACTTGCCCGTCGAGCGGGCCTCCGTGGAGTCGTGCAATGGCCATCCCCCGAGCATAAGCCCCGATCTCGTCCCCTTCGGCGATCGCGGCGGCGCGTGCTTCAAGGAGCTCGGCTGTCGCATCGCGCGCGGATGCCTGTGCCCGGCGCAGTCGGCGCTGGGCGAAGGTCATCGGAGGGGCCGAGGAGACCACACCGTGCGCCTCCTCGGAGGCGACCACGATGTAGGTGCAGGAGATGAGGATGACCTGCGCCGAGAAGTTGATCCACAGCAGCAACGCGATGAGGGTGGCGAAAGTACCGAGGAGCGGGTTGGCCTCGGCGCCCCGCACGAACAGTCCCGACAACTGCTGCAGCACCGTCAAGCCCACTGCGCCCAGGAGCGCGCCGCCCCACAGCGCCCGCGCGGGAGGACGGATCCCGCCGAGCACCAGGAAGATCGCCGCGATGAGCGCGGCATCCAGCACGAATACCGTGACGATACCGACCGTGCGGGTCAGCACCTCCGCGATCACCGTGTCGCCGTCGATGCCTATCCAGTCCAGGGCGAGAGAGACACCGGCGGTTCCGAAGTAGGTGATGGCGGCGGTCGCGACGATCGCTATCGCGACTCCGACGGCCATCGCGAAGTTTCGGAGGATCACCCACAGGAAGAACCCGTCGTCCATGACGGTGCCACCGATCAGGTGGAGCGCTGAGCGAAGCGTTCCGACGGCACCGATGGCAGCGAACAGAAGTCCGATGACCGCAGCGATCGCCGCGATCGACAGACCCGACTGGAACTGATCAAGGCCCGATCGCAGGTCTTCTTCCCGGATGACCGCGTTCTCGCCCCCGATCAGCCCGGGAATCACGGAGTTCACGGCACTGACGAGCGCGTTCCACGCTTCGGGGTTGCCCGCGAGCCAGAGTGCTGCGGCCGAGAACCCGAGCAGGACCGCCGCAAAGACCGAGAACAGCGCACGGTAGGTGACGCTGTCGGCAAGGACCGGTCCGCGCTTCTCGGTGTAGAGCAGCAACGCGCGAACGATGCGCAGCGAGAGCGCCCATCTGATCACGACGGCAACGAAGGTCTTCAGGGCGGCCGGCATGGTTCCAGGCTAACCGGGAAGCTCTGCGGGGGGCCGAGACGCTCAGGGCCTTGACACGGTCAGCACGATCGCGACCCATGCGCCGGCCAGCATCCATGGACCGAACGGGATCGCGCTGCGGCGGTCGGCGCGGCGAACGAGCAGCATCCCGGCGGCGAAGACACCGCCGAGCACGAATCCGGCCAGTGTCCCCACGAGCACGCTCCCCCATCCCAGCCACCCGAGGTGCAGTCCGATGACCGCTGCGAGCTTGACGTCGCCGCCGCCGACACCGCCGGCCGACAGCATCCGCAGCACGAGGTACGCGACGAAAAGAACCAGCGCCGCCAGCAGAGCCCGGATCAGCGCATCCATTCGACTGCCGGTCAGTGCTGCCGCAACCAGGAGCACGACACCCGTGACGCCGACCGTCGCGACGAGGCGGTTGGGAAGGCGGTGAGTGCGGATGTCGATGATTGCGAGGATCGCTCCGATGACCGCGAACGTGACGAAGGCTACGACCGTGAGGGCGGTCGAGATCGTCGGCATGGCGACTGAGCCTAGGTGACGGCAACCCCTCGGTCCTCGCCATCCTGGCCTTCCTGTGGATAGCTGTCGTGCCGGCGCCGCCAGGGAGCACCCGCGGGCCAGCTGGCGGCGAAGGTCGGAACGACCCGCCCGACCCTGCGCGCGAGACCTCGGACCGAGGTCAGGGGGCGTGCCGAGACCGGCATTGTGAGCGACCGATCCCAGCGCACCCCGTCGCTCTCGCGCAGGTGGATGGTGAGGTCGAGGTCGTCGTGGATGCGGGGGTTCTCGCGGTGCACCACCGTGCGGGCCCGCTCCCAGATGGCAGCACGCATCGCGAAGTTCGACCCGAACACCAGCGGGATGCCGAGCCACAGGTTCACCCAGACCCTCCCCCCACCGATGTACCAGTGCTCGCCGAGATAGCTGATGACTCTGCCGGCGCCGTAGAACTCGGCGCCGCCGGTGAGCACCCCGAGCGCGGCGTCGCTGTTGAAGGCTGACTCAATGCGCGCCAGCCAATCCGGATGGGGCCGGGAATCGGCATCCAGTCTTGCAATGATGTCGCTGGTGGGTAGCGCAGCGTCGTATCCGCGTGCGGCGGCGGGCCAGATCCCCACGAGCGGCTCGTCGATCAGCTCGACACCGGCCTCGCGCGCGACTGCCGCCGACTCGTCGGTGCTGCCGTTGTCGACCACGATGATGCGGTCAGCGGGACGCTCTTGCTTCTGCAGGGCGAGCAGGCATTTGCGCAGGAACTCGGCGTCGTTGCGACACGGGATGACGACCGAGATGCGCAGCGCCGATGTCACCCCCTCACCCTATCGGCGCGGTTCGCGGATGCCGGGAGCGCCGCATCCGGGAACCGCCCGTGGCACGTGCGGGCTTACCGTGGAGCCACGGACGAGGGAGTCGGATGAAAACACACGAGGTCGCGAACCAGGCGCCCGCACGCACGGGGCTGGATGAGTACGAGGCGAACATCGCCCTGCGCGAGGGCGTCGAGACCTACAGCGGGCCAGGTGCCGCGGCGCGGCTGCACCACATCGGGCATCGCGTCGGCTCTTCCGCCTTCCAACGCGATGCGGTGCGCGCCAACCGGGTCGAGCCGGTGCTGCATACGCACGACCGCTGTGGCCGCCAGCTCGATGAGGTCGAGTACGACCCGGCCTACCACCGCATCATCGGCGCGGCATTGGCCGACGGCGCCCACACCGGGGCGTTCCGAGAGCCCGGGCCCGGGGCATCCGTCGTGCGCGCCACCGCGTTCATGCTCTATGCGCAGGTAGAACCCGGCCACGCGTGTCCCGTCTCGATGACCCACGCGGCGGTTCCGGTGATCGCCCAGCACGACGAGCTCGCCCGGGAGTGGATGCCGCGGCTGCTGAGCAACGACTACGAACCGGATCTCGCGCCGGGAAAGCGCAGCGCCCTTTTCGGGATGGCGATGACCGAGAAGCAGGGCGGCTCCGACGTGCGCGCGGGAACGACGGTCGCCAGGCCGATCGGCGGTGACGAGTACGAACTCACCGGGCACAAGTGGTTCTGTTCCGCCCCGATGTCTGACGCCTTCCTCGTGCTCGCGCAGGCGCCCGGAGGCCTGTCGTGCTTCCTTCTCCCCCGGCTGCTGCCCGACG
Organism: Microbacterium schleiferi; assembly: GCF_020781975.1. Taxonomy (GTDB): domain Bacteria; phylum Actinomycetota; class Actinomycetes; order Actinomycetales; family Microbacteriaceae; genus Microbacterium. Next base: position 107,070 of record NZ_JAJGNI010000007.1, on the reverse strand, counting down.
GCTCGCACAACGAGATCCGCATCCGTCGCCTGAAAGACAAGGTGGGCAACCGCGCCAACGCCTCGAGCGAGGTCGAGTACGAGGGCGCCCGCGCACACCTGGTCGGCGAGGAAGGCCGCGGCGTGCGCACGATCATCGAGATGGTGACGCGCACGCGACTGGACTCGGTGCTGGGGTCGACTGCCGGGATGCGGCAGGCAACCGCCGAAGCCGCCTGGCACGTTCGACACCGCGCCGCGTTCGGAGCACGCCTGATCGACCAGCCGCTCATGACGCAGGTGATCGCGGATCTGCAGCTCGAAACCGAGGCTGCCACCGCGACCTCCCTACGGCTGGCCCGTGCCTACGACGAGGACGCGACGGCCGAGGAGGTGGCCTTCCGCCGCCTGGCCACCGCGGTGGCGAAGTACTGGATCTGCAAGCGGGGTCCCGGGCACGCCTATGAGGCGATGGAGTGCCTGGGCGGCAACGGGTACACCGAGGCGTTCCCCCTCGGGATGCGGTATCGCGAACAGCCCGTCATGGCGATCTGGGAGGGGTCGGGCAACGTCATCGCGCTGGATGTGCTGCGAGCGCTCTCGCGCGACCCGCAGAGCTTCGAGGCCTTTGACGCCGAGCTCGCGCGGTCAGCGGGGGCGGACAGGCGCCTGGACGCGCATGTGCGAAGAACCCGCGAACTCATCGGCGAGCTCAGTCGCGACGACGCCCGCGACGCCCGCGCCCGAGAGCTGGTCACGGCGCTCGCACTCGCTGTGCAGGGATCGCTGCTGGTGCGCGCAGCGCCCCCGTCGGTAGCCGACGCCTTCATCGGATCACGGTTGGGCGGCGATGGTCACCTCTCCGGCGTCCTGCCGCTGGGCACGGATGCGGCATCCATCGCGGCTCGCGCCTGAGGTGGGCTGACCCCGTTTGGTAGGTCCGGTGGTTGTGTGAGTCGTCCTGTTGCCCGGGGGTCCGGGCAGTGAGACTGGTCAGATCATGACGAACAGCAGGAAGCGTCACACCTCGGAGCAGGTCGTCCGTAAGCTCGGGCAGGCCGACAGGATGCTCGCGGGCGGTAGCGACATCGCCGGGGTGTGTCGAGAGCTCGGAGTGTCCGAGCAGACGTACTACCGGTGGCGGAACCAGTTCGGCGGCCTCAAGGCCGACGACGCAAAGCGCCTGAAGGAGCTGGAGAAGCAGAACGCGACCCTGAAGCGTCTGCTCGCGGAAGCGGAGCTGGAGAAGGCCGCGCTCAAGCAGCTGGCTGAGGGAAACTTCTAGGCCCGGGCAGGCGCCGCGCCGCCGTCGACCACCTCAAGCGCAAGCTGCGGGTGAGCGAACGAATGGCGTGCCGTCTGGCCGGACTGAGCAGGTCCGCATACCGTCGCCCGCTCCAGGGTGAGACGACAGCCGACCCGGACCTGGCGTTGCGGGACTGGCTGCGGGCGTATGCGAAGAAGCATCCGCGGTGGGGATACCGCAGGGCCTACCACGACGCTCGCGGCGAGGGGTGGGTCGTGAACCACAAGAAGATCCAGCGGCTCTGGCGCGAGGAAGGGCTGCGCGTCCCGCAGCGGCGTCGCCGCAAACGCGTTGGGTCTTCGACCGTCGACGCCCCGGCAGCGGTCGCACCGAACCTCGTGTGGGCGGTGGACTTCCAGTTCGACGCGGACGAGCAGGGCCGTCCGATCAAGATCTGCTCCATCGTCGACGAGCACACCCGTGAGTGCATCGGAGGGCTTGTCGAGCGGTCGATCACCGCGGACCGGCTCACCGCCCACCTCGAGGACCTCGTCGCCGTCCGCGGCGCGCCCGCGGTGCTCAGATCAGACAACGGCCCGGAGTTCATCAGCGACGCGATGGCCGACTGGGCCGGCACCCGCACCGGCCTGTTCTACATCCCGCCCGGCTCGCCCTGGCACAACGGGTACGTCGAGTCGTTCAACAGCAGGCTCCGCGACGAGTGCCTGAACATCAACAGCTTCTACTCGCTGCTCCACGCCCAGGTCGTGATCGGCGGCTGGAAGACCGAATACAACCACGACCGCCGGCATTCATCGCTCGGCTACCTCGCACCCGTCGACTACGCTCGGCAATGCACCCATCAATCGGAAACCGACGACTCGCACAGCGACCGGACCGAATGAAGGGGGCGGCCCAGCCTCCCCCGGCATCTCGGGGGAACGTTCACAGTGTTCTCACGCGAAGGGACGCTGCTGCACGACGCGGAGAAGAGGTGCCAGGCCGCCCCGCAACACCGCGCGGGTCCCAGGATCACCGAGAGGCTGCCGCCGAATTCGATGGCCGGGCCGAGTGATTCGACCCATGAGGGCGCCGGTCCCGGACTCCCCCGTTACTTTCTTCATGACCGTCTGGCGGAGGATGCTGGGCGGTGACGGCCTGCTGGGCCCGGCATGATTGCTGCCCCCTGTCCTTGATGATCCGGGGGGTGTTGTCACCGGGCCTGGTTGGCGGTGTGTGATCGCTGATAGGGGCCAGGCCCGAGCACGCTCGAGGCCGTTCGTAACGTGGATGCCGAGACGCACCGCCTGCGGACGCCGTCGGGAGCGAACGGAGGCAACGTGGTCACCAGTATCGACAGATACGACGAGGTCGGCGTGTTCGTCGGGCTCGATGTCGGCAAGGGCGAACACCACGCCGTCGCCCTCGATCGGGCCGGCGAGCGGCTGTTCGACAAGCCGTTGCCGAACGACGAGCGTCGACTGCGGGCAGTGCTCGACCAGCTCGCGACGCACGGGACCGTGCTGCTGGTCGTGGATCAGCCGGCGACGATCGGCGCGCTGCCGGTCGCCGTCGCGCAGGCTTTCGGGGCTCTGGTCGGCTACCTTCCCGGGCTGGCGATGCGGCGCATCGCCGATCTGCACCCGGGCGAGGCGAAGACCGACGCGCGGGACGCCGCGATCATCGCCGAGACCGCACGGACGATGCCGCACACGCTCCGCTCGATCCAGGTCGCGGACGAGCAGGTCGCGGAACTGTCGATGCTCTGCGGGTTCGACGACGACCTCGCCGGACAGATCACCCAAGTCAGCAACCGCATCCGCGGGCTTCTCACCCAGATCCACCCCGCGCTGGAACGCGTGATCGGGCCACGGCTGGACCATCCCGCGATGCTCGACCTGCTGCAGCACTACCCGTCCCCTGCGGCGATGCGATCAGCGGGTGAGAAAAGGCTCGGGAACCGGCTGCTCAAGAACGCGCCGAGGAAGGGTCGCGTCTGGGCGGGCGAGATTGTGACCGCCCTCGGTGAGCAGACTGTCGTGGTCACCGGCACCGACGCGGCAGCGCTCGTCCTCCCGCGGCTGGCGGAGCAGCTCGCCGCGCTGCGCAGGCAACGGGACGAGATCGCTGGTGAGGTCGAGAAGATCGTCGAGCAGCACCCTCTTCAGCCGGTCCTGACGAGCATGCCCGGAGTCGGCGTCAGGACCGCAGCCCGGCTCCTCACCGAAGTCACCACCAGAACCTTCCCGACCGCCGGGCACCTCGCCGCCTACGCCGGCCTCGCACCCGTCACCCGCAGATCCGGGGCCTCCATCCGGGGTGAGCATCCGTCCCGCCGCGGGAACAAAATCCTGAAACGGGCCATGTTCCTCTCCGCGTTCGCCGCGCTCCGCGACCCCGAGTCGCGCGCCTACTACGACCGGAAGATCGCGCAAGGCAAACGCCACAACCAAGCACTCATCGCCCTCGCCAGACGCCGATCGGACGTCCTCTACGCCATGCTCCGCGACGGCACCCTCTACCAGCCACACACCACCGCGATCGCCGCGTGAGCTTCGTCCGGACGGAGCCAGAGTTCAGCGCGGGTCGGCAGCCGCCCGCCGCGACGACCTCATCGACCCGATCGGCATCATCGGCACGGCCAGACCGGCGAACGCGATCAGAGGCCAGAAACTGCTCGACACCACCGCCAACACAATCCCCACGATCGCCAGCGCGATCGCGATTGACCACACGAGGACCCTCAGCCAAGTCGGGACCGTGGATTGCTTCGCGCTCCTCATGTCCGAAGCCTAGCCGCCAGCGTTACAAGCCCGACGAGACGCACACGACGTTCCCAGCAGCCACCCCGTCGTGCTTGACAAAGAACATAGGGGCACCCCCCCCCGAGGGGCGGAGCCGACATGCGGCGACGGCGCCACCCTCGCAAGCGTGACGCGTCGCTCGGCCGGGCTCGGCGATGCAGGCCCGCCACAGGTGGGCGTGGTGGTGATGGCCACGCCCACCTGTGGTCGCTCAGGAGCGGGCGAAGAGCATCTGGTTGACGGACTTGTTCGCACCCCAGGCGGAGGTGGGGCGGGCGCCCTTGCCGAGCTCCCACGCGATCGTCACCGAGCGACCACGCGTGATGGAACGCAGGCGCGAACCGGTGTGCACGTCACCCACACGCGAGGACGTCTTGGCGTTGATCACGGCCATGACCTGCGCCTTGCTCGCGTCGGCGGGCACCCGCACCGTCACGAACTGCCAGTTGTTCGCGCCCCAGAGGGCGCGGTCCTCGCGGTAACGCAGCACGCCGTCGTCGTCGAGGCGCGCCACGACCCGGGCCTGAGCCGCGGTCTTGGGCATGTACCGGTCCACCTGGAAGGTGCGCTGCACCGCCTTCACTGCGGGGACGCTCGGACGGGTCGTCGGGCGCGTGGTGGGCGTGGTCGTGGGGCGCGTCGTCGGCGCGGGCACCGTAGTCGCGGGCGACGTGGGCCGCGGCGTGATCGCCGGGACCGAGGTCGTCGGCGCCGGGCTCGTCGGCCGGGGGGCCGTCGTCGGGTACACGCAGCACCGGAGCGGGGACGCCGTTTCTCCATGTGATGTCCCGTGTCGCCTGTCTGATCGACCCCGGCCTCACCTTCCGTAGCCGCGATGCCGAGGCCTGGTCCACGTTCTGCGGGCCGTCCGGGCGTGGACGGGCACGCCCGGCGCCGGCACAGAGCGTCCGAAGTGCCACGGGGCGGGCCGGCAGACATGATCCGGGCGGGACGCGGCCCCCCACCGGGGGTGACCCTGCCGGGCCGCCGGGTCCGGACCCGGTCACGCGGCTCTCGGGACGGGCTGGGCGCGTACCTGCCGCTCTCAGCGCCCGCGACAGGGAGTTCCGCGAGTAGGCGACGGAGGTCGGGGGCCGGACATCCCGTTGTCGGCAGGTACGGTAGGGTCATACCGTCGAGCTCCCCGCCCGAGGGCATGACGAGGAGGTCAGCATGGCTCTGCGCGAACTCGAGTTCACGTCGCACAACGGCACCGACACCATCCAGGCCTGGGTGTACGAACCGGCGGTCACGCCGGTGGCGGTGGTCCAGCTCATCCACGGTCTCGGCGAGCACTCCCGCCGGTACCTGCACATGACGGCCGCGCTGGTGGATGCGGGGTTCGTCGTGGTCGCGGACGATCACGCGGGTCACGGTCGGACGGCGATGCAGTCGGGGACGTGGGGTGACGCCGGTGACGAGTCGGCGACGGTCATCGTGCAGGACGAGGTGACGCTGTACCGGAAGGCCAAGGAGCTGTTCCCCGACCTGCCGTACGTGGTGTTCGGCCACAGCCTGGGGTCGATGATCGCGCGGGCGCTGGTGCTGCAGCCGGGTGTCGAGGTCGACGGGCTCGCGCTGGGCGGTATCGCCGTGGGCATGCGCGGTGTCGAGTCGACGCTGGATCGCGAGGCCCTGAAGGCTGCCGTGGCGGCCGACGGTTCCGCCCCCGCTGCGGATGCGTTGGTGGGCCAGCTGTTCGACGGCTTCTACGACCGCCTCGGCCCGGACTTCGGCCCGACGGACTGGGTGGCGCGCAACGCGGACGTCGTCCGTGATCACGGCCGCGACCCCTTCAACAACTTCGGCGCCCCCTTGAGCAACCGGTTCCTGCAGGGCTTCGTCGACGTGTACGACCAGGCCAACGGCGACGACTTCTTCGACCGCCTTCCGCAGGTTCCCGTCGCGATCTTCGCGGGCGCGGAGGACCCGGTGACCAACTACGGCGAGGGTGCGCGCGAGGTCGCCCGGCGCCTGGAGGAGAAGGGCCACGACGTCGAACTCCACATCTACCCCGACGTCCGCCACGAGGTTCACAACGAGCCCGAGACCCGCGCCGAGATGGAGAACTCCCTCATCGAGTTCGTCCACCGCGCCGCCGGGCGGGACGACGCCTGACCCCCGAGGCGCACCCGGCCGCTCGCGCCCAAGCACCGTGACGGGGCCCTGCCGTGAGGATCGTCTCTCGGCAGGGCCCCGTCGGTGATGTAAGGTCTCAGGCCATGACGGGACGCACGCGTCGCCCAGCGAGGGGCTCGTCCATGGTGACCTCGCGAAGCGGAGGATGTCGCCGGTGGCGCAGCGAGGGCGAGAGGCCTGGCCACGGGTGACCTCGCCGAAGTGAAGGCGAGGATGCCGAGAGCAGGCTCCGCGACGAGTGCCTGAACATCAACAGCTTCTACTCGCTGCTCCACGCCCAGGTCGTGATCGGCGGCTGGAAGACCGAATACAACCACGACCGCCGGCATTCATCGCTCGGCTACCTCGCACCCGTCGACTACGCTCGGCAATGCACCCATCAATCGGAAACCGACGACTCGCACAGCGACCGGACCGAATGAAGGGGGCGGCCCAGAGGTGTCTCGGCATCCGTCGCGGGAATCTGACACGGCCTATGGGAGCGGGACCAAAGACCCTATGGACTGAGGTGTTCGGTGCGGCACTCTGATGTCAGACCACAAAAGTCGTCCGAAGCCCCACCGAGGATGACAGGTTTCGTCGCTGGACGATGTTCGGCGACGCACGTGGGGAGAGGTATCCGGCGGATCACCCAAACCTGGTGCAGCGGGCCCGCCGTCGATCTGCGAGCCTCCCCCACGCATGCCGTCGCGGCGCCCGACTCGTCACCGGGCGCCGCGACGGCCTCACTGTTTTCGGCTCGCGACGCGCGGATCGCGACGCGCGGCTATTGCGAGCGAAGCGAGGTGGCGTAGACGGCTGCCTGAGTGCGCCGCTCCATGCCGAGCTTTCGCAGCAGCCCAGTCACGTAGTTCTTGACCGTCTTTTCCATGAGGTCGAGGCGCTCCCCGATCTGGCGGTTGGTGAGACCCTCGGCGATGAGTTCGAGCACCTGACGCTCGCGCTCGGTCAGGTCGACACCGGGCGTGCTCGAGCGAGTCTCGCGTGCCTGCTCGCGCACCCGCGTCGCGGCAGCCGACGAGAGCAGGTTCTTGCCGGCTGCGACAGCACGGATGCCGTCAAGCAGTCCATTGGCCTTGATGTCTTTCAGGACGTAGCCGGCAGCGCCTGCCAGCACCGCCGAGTAGGCGGCTTCGTCATCGTCGTACGCGGTGAGGATGAGGCATGTGACGCTCGGGTACTGGGAGCGGATCTCGCGGCAGACATCGATGCCGCTGCCGTCGGGAAGCCGCATGTCGAGGACCGCGACATCGGGCATGGTGGCCGCGATCCGGCCGAGTGCCTGCCGGGCTGTGGATGCCTCGCCGATCACTTCCATGTCGCGCTCGGCGTCGATCAGGTCGACCACCCCGCGACGGACGATTTCGTGGTCATCGAGCACGAAGACACGGATCATGTGGTCTCTCCCTGGGCCAAGGGCACCGCCCACCGCAGGCGGGTGCCGCCGCCGGCGCGTCCGGTGAGGGCGAACTCCCCGTTCCAGCGCGCGGCGCGATCCTCAAGATTACCGACCCCGCTGCGGCGCGTCGTCGACTCTGGCACGCCGACTCCGTCATCGAGGATTTCGACGACGAGCATCTCGTCGGCGATGCCGACTCGCACCGAGGTCTCCGTCGCCTGAGCGTGGCGGGCAACGTTGCTGACACCTTCGCGAACTACCGCTACGACGTCTTCAGCAACATCCGGGGGCGTGCGCAGATCCAGCGGTCCCTGGAAGACGAGTCGCGGTGACTCGGAGAACGAGGGGGCTACCTCGCTGATGACATCCACGATGCGGTGCCTGACCGATCCGGATGAGGCGCGGGGTTGGCGGAGGGCGAAAATGACGGTGCGGATCTCGGTGATCGCAGCATCCAACGCATCGACCTGTTCGAGCAACTCGGTTCGCGCTGACGCGTCGCCGACCCTGCCTGCGACGGCCTGCAGCGAGAGCCCGGCGCCGAACAGGCGCTGGATGACGTGATCGTGCAGGTCGCGGGCGATGCGGCCGCGCTCGTCCATGAGCGCGAGCGCCTGCCGGTCGGACCTGCCTCGCGCGAGCTCGAGGGCGATCGTGGCTTGCGCTGCGAGGTCCGCGGCGAGGTCGACATCCTTGTCGGTGAACCGGGGGGCACCGACGGGCCGTCCCACAGTGAGGACCATGGGGGCGCCGTCTGCACCGAGCATCGGCACGACCACCGTCGGACCCCACGCGACGAGTTCGTCCCCGAGTTCGACGGTGTCGCCGCTGGCCTGCAGCGGCTGCCAACTGTCGAAGACACGGCCGGAGAGGGTGCCAGCTTGCGCATGAACGGAGCCGGTGAGTTCGTCGGCGTGCTCGCCGCGCGCTACCTCGACGCACATCATGGTGTCGCTGATCGATGAGATCACCACGACGGTGGCGGCATCCGTGAGCTGGAGGACCTTGTCGGCCAGAAGCTGCAGCGGCCTGCCGGTCTCGTCCGAGAACATGGCTGCGCTCATCTCGGCCGCGGCTGCGGCCCACCGTTCGCGGCGCACCGAGTCTTCGTACAGGCGCGCGTTGTCGATGGCGATGCCCGCGGTGGCAGCGAGGGTCTCGAGCAGCTCGGTGTCCTCTTCGCTGAAGGCGCCGTCGGGGTGCTCAGTGAGGTAGAGGTTGCCGAACACCTCACCGCGGATGCGGATGGGAACCCCGACGAAGCTGTCCATTCTCGGGTGGTTGCGCGGAAAGCCGACCGAGCGCGGGTCGTGACCGATGTGCTCCAGCCGGATCGGGCGAGGATCATGGATGAGGGCTCCGAGCACGCCGCGGCCACGCGGGGGCGGGCCGATCGCTTCGACGGTCTCGGCACTCAACCCGACGTGGATGAATTCCTCGAGCATCCCGTCGGGTCCGATCACACCGAGGGCACCGTACTTCGCGCCGACGAGCTCAACTGCCGATTCGACAATGCGGCGCAGCACCGCCGAGAGCTCCAGCTGGCTCACGACAGCGGCGTTCGCCGTCAGGAGACTGCGCAGCCGTGCCTCGATATCAGCCACCCGGTTACCCCGTTCTCGTCCCTCGGCTCTCTCGCCAGGATCCTATCGCGGGACCTTCGACCCTGTGCGGGGAACTTGGCGGGCCGGATGCTGGAACAGACAGGAGGGGCAGACGGATGCGAAACACACTGCACGACTCGCACGTGGGCCTGTCCGAGGGCGGCTCGTTGAGCGCCCCGGCCGGCGACACGATCTGGCGGGTATCGCCCTACGATCGCCTCGTCGTGGGCGTAGACGGGTCAGGTCCGAGCACCGGCGCGCTGGCATGGGCCATCGCGTACGCGGCCGATCACGCCACCGAGCTCCTGCTCGTGCACGTTGTCGACGACACGTGGGGCGTTGCCGGCGCCGACTATATGGCTGATGCGCAACGGCGCGGCATCCACGTGCTTGACGCTTCCCGGCGCCGCGCGGTGGATGCGGGCGTCGCCCACGTGCAGACCGAACTCGTCCACGGTCGCGCGCCCAGTGTGCTGTCGGGCGCTGCCCGCCCGCACGACCTTCTCGTTGTGGGTTCGCACCGCACCGGCTTCTTGCGTGGGCGCGCGTTCGGCGCAGCATCCGTTTATGTCGTCGCTGCCGCCCGGTCGGCGGTCCTGGTCGTGCCGAACCTGCCGCTTGAGGGCCGGCACGGTGTCGTGGTCGGGGTCAGCGGATCGCAGGCCTCGGATGCCGCGCTGATGCAGGCAGCTCGCGAAGCGGCGCGCACGGATCAGCAGCTGGTCCTCATCCACGCCCGGCCTCCGGTTCCGCACGAGGAATCGTCGAGCAACGGTGAGTACCGCGCGTCGGCTGCTCGGGATGTCGTCGCACGCGCCAGCGCACACGCTCTCATCGACATCCCTCACCTCGACCTGAGTTCCCTGGTCGTCGCCGACAACGTCGCCCCGGCGCTGCTGACAGCGTCCATCGATGCCGCGATGCTGGTGATCGGGCGCGGCCAGAGCGAGGAGCCCCCGAACATCTCGACGGTGGTGCATGACGTGCTCATGAACCTCAACGCGCCGGTGCTCATCGTCCCCTGACACCGCGAGCACCCCACCCGCGGCTCTAGAGTCGAGGGGTGGATTCGGTGCTGTGGTACGTCGTGCCGCTGGGGGTTGCGGCGGCGCTGAGCGTGTTCCCGATCCTCGCGGTCGTGCTGCTTCTGCTCTCGCCGAACCCCATCCCGGCGAGCGTCGGCTACCTCGCGGGGTGGTCGGGCGGGGTGCTCGTGCTCGTGACGCTGTTCTCGCTCGGGGCTCGCCTCATTCCTCCATCGACGACAGAACGGATGCCGTCCTGGGCGCACGTGGTCGAGATCGCTATCGGCGTGCTTCTCGTAGTGGGAGGGGTCTGGCGCACGGCGGCCGATCGCCGGCGCCCGGAACCTGCCAGCGCGCCATCGTGGACGAAGGCGCTCGACAATGTCGGGCCGCGCCGGGCCTTCGCGTTCGGACTTGCGATGAACGTGAGGCCCAAGAACCTTGCGATCGCGTTGGCGGCGGGACTGGCGATCGGTTCGGCCTCCCTCAGCATCGTCGGCAGCAGCCTCACGGTGCTGATCTTCACGGCGGTCGCGGTCTCGACGGTCGCGGCCCTGGTCTTGGCGTATGTCTTCGGCAGCCATTCGATTCGGCCCCGGCTCGAGCGTTTCAGCGACTGGCTCGTGGCGAATTCCTCCCTCGTGCTGAGTCTCTCGGTCGTGCTGATCGGAGCCCTGCTGATCGTCATCGGCACCGTCAATCTGCTCTGACACGACAGGCGGTGCTTGTGTGAGAATCTCCTCAGCGGGGGCCGCCAGGGCGATGTTCCGTGGCACACTCCCCCAATGGTGAGTCGCAGAACCCTCGCTGTTGTCGGCGTCGCGGGAGCGCTCGCGCTCGGGGGCTGTGCGGCGCAAACGAGCACGCAGGAGCCGAGCGAAGAGGTCACGGCTGAGCCGTGGTCGTTCGTGAGCCGGCCTGATCTGACGCCCCCGATCGTGACCGTGACCACCTCCGAGCGCGGCGCGACGCTGGACCGCGACGGCATGTATGCGTTCCTCGGCCCCAAAGATCTCGACCAGGGGTCGGCAATGCAGGGCGCCGCGATCGTGGATGGCGACGGCGACCCGGTATGGGTCGCGAACACGGGCGATGACTCGGCGTTCGATCTGCGTGTGCAGGAGTACCAGGGTGAGCCGGTGCTGACCTATTGGGTGGGCCAGTCAGGATTCCATGGGCGCGGCGAGGTCATCATCCTGGATGACACGTACACCGAGATCGCGCGTGTGTCGACCGGGGAACCGATCGGTGCGGGCAACGCCGACATGCACGAGACGACGATCACCGATGACGGCACGATGCTGCTTCTCGCGTACGTGACAGCTCCCGCAGACTTGACCGAGGTCGGGGGCCCACGCAACGGCTACGTCCTGGAGGGTCACGTGCAGGAGGTGGATATCGCCACCGGCGAGGTGCTGTTCGAATGGGCATCGCTGGATGAAGTCCCGGTGACGGAGTCGAGGCATGTTCTCGACGAGGACGGCGGCACCCGCGCAGAGCCGTACGACTACATCCACCTGAATGCCGTATCGCTGGACGGCGACGACGGGTTCCTGGTTTCGGCGCGCAACACGAGCACGGTCTACCGGCTCGATCGCGAGAGCGCGTCCGTGGACTGGCGCTTGGGTGGGCACAGCAGCGACTTCGAGATCGACGGCGATGCCGAGTTCGCGTGGCAACACGACGCTCACCGCCGCGCCGATGGCACGATCACCCTGTTCGACAATCAGTCCGAGGATGACGCCGGCTGGTCGCGCGGGCTGCGCCTGGCCGTCGACGAGGATGCCATGACAGCTTCGCTCGTGGCGCAGTACACGCCCGAGCAGGATCGGCTGTCGGCGACACAGGGCAACCTGCAGGAGCTTGCCGGAGGGAACGTCGTCGTTGGGTGGGGCTCGCGGCCGTTCTACTCGGAGTTCGATCGCGACGGAACCCTGCTGTACGAGGCGACCTTCACTGCCGGGACGAGCTACCGGGCGTACGTACTGCCGTGGTCGGCGATCCCCGCCACTCCCCCGGATGCGCAGCTGGTCGAAGACGGCCCCTCGGCGAGCCTGTTCGCCTCGTGGAACGGCGCCACCGAGGTCGCATCGTGGCTCCTCGTGACGGGGCCGGATGAGGCATCCGCTGTCGAGATCGCACGCGCGCCGCGGGAGAGGTTCGAGACCGAGATCCCGATCCCCGCGGGTGCGACGCTCGGGGCGTACGTCGGGGTGCGGGCGATGGATGCCGCGGGCGAGGTGATCGGCGGCGGTGCCGCCCAGATCGCCGCACCCGAGCCGTCGAGCTGAGGTTGCTGCCGCCCGGCATCAGGGCACGCCGAAGCCCCGCCGGGAAACGCGACCCGGCGGGGCTTCAGTGATTTCGTACTACGCGCCGCGCTTGGCGAGCGGGGATGCGGGGGCCTCTGCCGGGGTTTCTCCCGCAACCGCAACCTCACCGCGGTGGGCACGGACCTCGTCGAACGAGGTTCCGTAGTACGCCGCCTCCATGAGGGTTTTCATGTCGGCAAGCATCGGCATCCGGGGGTTGGCCGGAGCGCACTGGTCTTCGTAGGCAGCCATCGCGAGCTCGTCGAGGCGGCCGATGAAGGCCTCCTCTGCGACACCCTGCGCCTGGAAGGAACGCTCGATGCCGACGAGGTCACGCAGCTTCTCCACGGCCCGGGCGTAGGACTCGACACCCTCTTCGGGGGTCGCGGCCTTCAGGCCCAGGTGCTGTGCGATCTGCTGGAACCGTTCGGGAGCGATGTAGCGCTCGTACTTGGGCCAGCTGGTCAGCTTCGTGGGGATGCGTCCGTTGTAACGGATGACGTGAGGCAGGTAGATCGCGTTGGTGCGTCCGTGGATCAGGTGGAACTTCGATCCGGTGACGTGAGCCATCGCGTGCACGATCCCGAGGAACGCGTTGCCGAAGGCCATACCCGCGATGGATGCCGCGTTGTGCATCTTCTCGCGTGCCTGGATGTCGGCGGGGTCCGTGCTGCCGGGGCGAGCCTTCGCGCTACGTTCGATGTTCTCGAAGATCAGCTTGATGGCGTGCAGGGCCAGGCCGTCGGTGTAGTCGTTCGCGTACACCGAGACGTAAGCCTCCGTCGCGTGCGTGAGGGCGTCGAATCCGGCATCCGCCACGACCTTGGCCGGCAGAGCCGAGGTCAGGACCGGGTCGATGATCGCCACCGACGGGGTCAGCGCGTAGTCGGCGAGCGGGTACTTCATTCCCGTCTCGTCATCCGTGATGACCGCGAACGGCGTCATCTCAGAACCCGTGCCCGAGGTGGTCGGGACGCAGACGAGCTGAGCCTTCTTGCCGAGGTCGGGGAACTTGAACGCGCGCTTGCGAACATCGAAGAACTTCTCGCGCATGTCGGAGAACTGCACGTCGGGGTTCTCGTAGAGCAACCACATGACCTTGGCGGCATCCATCGGGGAACCGCCACCGAGCGCGATGATCGTGTCGGGGTTGAACTCCCGCATCTCGGCAGCTCCCGCGACGACGCTCGAGAGCTTCGGCTCAGGCTGGACGCGGTCGATGATCTGCAGGTGCACGCGGTTACGGCGGCGGTTGAGCACATCGATGACCTTGTCGACGAAACCGAGGTTGGTCATCGTCGGGTCGGTGACGATCGTGACCCGCTCGACGTTTTTCATGTCGATGAGGTAGCGGATCGCGTTCGGCTCGAAGTAGGTCTTTGCCGGAACCTTGAACCACTGCAGGTTGTTGTTGCGACGACCGACACGCTTGACGTTCACGAGGTTCACCGCCGAGACGTTGTTGGAGACGGAGTTGCGTCCGTAAGAACCGCAACCGAGGGTCAGAGACGGCATGAACGCGTTGTAGATGTCGCCGATGCCACCGAGGGCCGAGGGGGCGTTCTCGATGATGCGGACGGCGCGGACGCGCTTGGCGAACTCGTCGATGACGCTCTGGTCATTGCTGTGGATCGCACCGGAGTGGCCGAGGCCATCGAAGTTGACCATCTGCTCAGAGAGCGAGATGCCTTCTTCGGCGTTCTTGGCGCGCAGCACGGCGAGCACCGGGGCCAGCTTTTCGCGGGTGAGCGGCTCCTGCGGACCGACGACGGCGCACTCGGCGAGGAGCACCGAGGTGTCTTCGGGCACCGTGAAGCCGGCCTGTTCGGCGATCCACACCGGGGACTGTCCGACGACCTTCGCGTTGAGCTTGGCCTCGCCGCAGTTCTTGGCGTTGGCGTGGACGCCGAAGATGAACTCTTCGAGCTTGCGCTTCTCGTCAGCGTTCACGACGTAGGCGTGAAGGCGCGTGAACTCAGCCATCGCCTCGGTCGCGATCGGCTCGTCGAGGATGACGGCCTGCTCGGACGCGCACACCATGCCGTTGTCGAACGCCTTGGAAAGCACGACGTCGTTGACGGCGCGGCCGACCTTGGCGGAGCGCTCGATGAAGGCGGGGACGTTTCCGGCGCCGACGCCCAGAGCGGGCTTGCCGCAGGAGTACGCGGCACGAACCATCGCGTTGCCACCGGTCGCGAGGATCAGCGCGACTCCGGGGTGGTTCATGAGCTCGCCGGATGCCTCGAGTGAGGGCTCGGCGATCCACTGGATGCAGTTCTTCGGCGCACCGGCCGCGACTGCGGCATCCCGAACGATCTTCGCCGCAGCGACCGAACAGTTCTGAGCTGACGGGTGGAAGGCGAAGACGATGGGGTTGCGGGTCTTCAGCGCGATGAGGGACTTGAAGATCGCGGTGGAGGTGGGGTTGGTCACCGGGGTGATGCCCGCGACGACGCCGACGGGGTCGGCAATCTCGGTGATGCCGGTGATCTCGTCGTGGCTGATGACGCCGACCGTGCGCTGCTTGATGATCGAGTGCGTGACGTGCTCGCACGCGAACATGTTCTTCACGGCCTTGTCTTCGAACAGTCCACGGCCGGTCTCTTCGACGGCCAGGACGGCGAGTTCGCCGTGGTGGTGGAGAGCGGCGACCGATGCCTTGCGCACGATGTGGTCGATCTGCTCCTGCGTGAACGACGCGTACTCGGCCAGAGCATCTTGTGCTCGTGCCACGAGTGCATCGATTGCGGTGGACATCGGATCCTCCTACCTGGTGTGGACCCGGTGTCCACGCCTTCGTCCTGACACCATCGTGGCACTGTGGTCAGACCACATATAGGGACCATGGTCCCCGTGGAGGCGGTTGGACGCGGCGGCCTCGCGGATCGCTAGTGTCGAGCCATGGCCACGCCGAAGGAGGGACGCGGATGGATGTCGACCGATTGGTCCACGAGTACCTGGCGAGCCTCGAGATCGGCGATGCCAAGCGGGTGATCGCGCTCTTCGCGCCCGACGGGATCGTCGAGTCTCCCCTGTATGGCACGATGCCCGCGGCTGAGTTCTACCCGGCCCTGTTCGCCGACACGGCTAGCTCGCGGCTGACGCTGCGCGCCACGATGATCGGATCGACCGAGGTCCGCACGGTCGTGAGCTTCTGGTTCGACTTCGACTGGACACTCTCGACCGGCGAACCCGCACCCTTCACCGTGGTCGACGTCGCAGAACTCGACGAGCACGGCCTGATCGAGCGCCTGCACATCGTCTACGACACCTTCCCGATCCGGGATGCCTTCAACAACGCCCACGACGGAGAGCACTGAGGTCAAGGCAGCAGGTCAAGCATCTGGGGTCGAGCCTTCATCGCATGGATGACGAGCTCATTACCGCTGTCGAAGACGAGGACGACGGTCTCGAGCAGCCTCCCCTGCGTGTCGAATCCCAGCCTTAGTTGGCGAGCAGGAGAGTCGTCGTCGAGGTCCTCGATCCACAGCGACCAGGAAGCGGCCTGTCGAATATCTTCGGGCGCGATCCCGTGCCTGAGCGCAGCGTCGTGGATCTTCACGCGGCGTATGCGGCGATCGCTTCGCGGATCAGTTCCGATCGCGACTTGTTCTCGCGGGCGGCGCGAGCGTCGAGCGCGGCGAGCTCATCGGCAGTTAGCCGGAGAGCAACCACCTGCGCGGGTTCCGATCCGCGACCGGGACGTCCGCGACCCCGGCGCTTGAGCGCGTCCACGTCGTAACCCGCGTCGGCCTCCGCCGCCCAAGCTGCGATCTGCTCCTCGGTGACGGGTGTGCCGTTGATGGTCTCGCCGCTACTCATGGCCGCATCGTAATACGAAAAACGCAGCTTCGTGACGGAAATCCCGGTGTGAGTCCAGAATTCCCGACTCAGTGGAGCGTCTCCCCCTGTTCGAGCATCCGGACGTACTCGGCGACGCGGGCTGCACGGGATTCGGGTCGCTTGAGGTTGCCGACGCGGAACGTCATCGCGAAGCGGTTCTGCGCGGATTGGGCTGCGAACGCGGCGGCGATCTTCGGGTCGGCATCCAGCGCCGCCTGCAGCTCGGCAGGGATGTCGCCATCGCTCTGGCGGTAGGCGGCATCCCACCGACCATCGGCCTTCGCGCGGTCGATCTCGAGCTGGCCGGCGGGCCGCATCCGTCCTTCCTCGATCAGACGGTTGACGTGCGCGATGTTTACCTTCGACCAGAGGCTGCGGGGCCGGCGCGGCGTGAAGGCCTGCAGGAAGTAGTCGGCATCCAGTGACTGCTTCTGTCCGTCGATCCACCCGAAGCACAGTGCGACGTCGAGCGCCTCGGCGTAGGTGATCCCCGGCTTGCGCGTGGATGTCTTGCGCAGGCGCAGCCGCACGCCGTCGGGGCTCGGATCGGCATCCAGCCACTGCTCCCAGTCTTCGACGGTGTCGACATGAAGGACGGGCTTGTCGTTGTGGGCGACCATCCTCGAAAACTACCCCCTCGCACCGACACCGCCCGGCGTGGTGAACTGTGCGCACCGCGTCGACGAGGAGGACCCATGGCCGCACGCTTCGTGTATTGGATGAACGTCTCGCTCGACCTGTTCATCGAGCACGCGCACGACGAGCAGGGCGGCGGCGACTGGATGAGCATCGGCGACGAGCTGCACGAGGAGTTCAATGCGCGCGCCGAGGCGCTCACGATGATGGTGCAGGGCCGCAAGGTCTTCGAGACGATGGAGAGCTTCTGGCCCGAGGCGCCGTACAACACGACGGTGTTCGGCGGGGATGACGCGATCAAGCGGCTCGGTGAGCTACGTGCCAGTTCGAGCGGAGACATCGGGGTCGGCGGGGCGGATGTCGCGACGCAGCTCCTCGCGGCGGGGCTGCTTGATGAGGTGCTGCTGTTTACGCATCCGGTCATCCTCGGGTCGGGACGGCCGCTGTTCGATGAGATGACCTCACCGGTGCGGCTCGAGCTGCTCGAGCAGGCGACCTACGCCGGTGGCGTGACGATGCACCGCTACGCGATTGGGGATGTCTGACCGCAACGATCGGGCAGGCCCCACGAACTTGAGTGCGGATGATTCGTTGATGCGCGGATCAGGTTATCGACCACATAATCGGGACGTCCGAGAGGGCTCATACCAGCGGGCCCCGTCCTATCGTGGTGGCATGCGCGCGATCCAAGTCGACGAACGAGACTCATCGTGGGAATCGAACGAGCCGCGCTACCGGATCTACGTCTTCGAAGGCCCCGGCTCAGCGGTGACCACGGTCGATCTTGTCGACGCGACGCTCAGAGACGTTGAATCGTCCGCGACGACGCTCGCCGGAGATGACCGTCTGTGGTCGGTCGCGCTGGTCGTCGACGACTCCACCCACGGACGCGGCCTAATCTGGTTGGTCGGAGGCGACTACAACTCGCCGCCGACGTCACCGCGTGAGTGGCGAATGCGCGCGGAAATGCAAGACCGGCTCCTCTCGCGGCGGAGCCAAAAGAAACTTCCGCTCACCCTCCCAGACGGGCGGCGCGTGATTCGACTCTTTCCGGATTGGGGTCGCGAGTGGCCGCTATGGGAGTCCTTCAGCGAGCGGTACGCGCTCGCCGCCCGGGATCTGCCCCTCAGTCGTGAGCTGGCCGCCGATCTCCACCAGTGGAACGCCGTTTGGCAGGCCCGGGACGAGACCGAGCCGGTGCCAGAGGGGTGGATCGAGCACGGGCGACTGCTCCACGCGCGCATGCAGGAGCAACTCGACGAGCTCGCCGAGGTGCGTCCAGACTTCGAGATGCCTTGACAGCGTCACTCTTTACGGAGACATGAATGCGGTCCCGACCGAACACCAGAGTGGTACCGTTTTACGTACTACTCAGCCGAAGGGTCGCAGCCATGGCCGCCATCACCGCGAGCGAAGCGCGAAAGAGCCTGTTCGGGCTCATTCAGCAGGTCAACGAGGACCACACGACCGTTGAGGTCGTCTCCCGCCGCGGCAACGCCGTGATTATGTCCAAGGACGACTTCGACGCACTCACCGAGACTGCCTACCTCCTGCGCAACCCGGCGAACGCGGAGCGACTGCTCGAGGCCGTCGAGCGCGCACGTCGCGGAGAGTTTGAGCAACACGACCTCCTCGACGCGTGACGCGATCGCTCACCTTCGACCCGAACGGGTGGGAGGACTACGTCTATTGGCAGACGCAGGACCGCAAGACGCTGAAGCGGATCAACCTGCTGATCGCGGATGTCGTGCGCGATCCGTTCGACGGCATCGGAAAGCCCGAACCGCTCCGTCACGTTCTTTCAGGCGCCTGGTCTCGTCGCATCGACGAGAAGAACCGACTCGTCTACTACGTGACCGATGACCACATCGTCATACTGCAGGCGCGAGACCACTACTGATTCGCGGCACGCAAGCCGGCCGTACGTTGCGCGCAGATACGAGAGAGCTATGAGCCATCGCAACAACCTTGCATCCAAATAACTTGCATGCAAAGCTTCTCGTGTGACCCGACCCAGCGTGACCCTCGAGGATTCCGTGTGCTTCGCGGTCTACTCCGCCGCGCAGGCAACCGTGCAGCTCTACCGCGACCTGCTCGCGCCGTGGGGTGTGACGTATCAGCAACTGCTCGTGCTCGGCATCCTGTGGCGTGACGAATCGACCAGCCCGGGGCGCATCGCCGACGAACTCCACCTCGACGCCAGCACCATCACCGGACTCGTCAACCGTCTCGAAGCCGCGGGGCTCGTCATCCGTTCCCGCCCGGCCGGCGATCGGCGCACCGTGATGGTGACCGCGACCGAGGCATCCGCCGACCTGCAAGCGTCCCTCCACCGCGTCGCGGGGTGCGTCGCCGACGCGATGAAGATGGCCCCGGATGCTGCGCACAGCCTCATCAGCTCGCTTCATGATCTGCGAGAGAACCTCACCAGCGCTGACCGCCCCTCGCTTCGCTCCGCCTAACCCCTCCCGAAAGGACCCCACCCATGGACCTCTCTGACATCCCCGTCACCACCCTTCGCGGCGAGCAGACCACCTTCGGCGCGCTCACGGGCGGCAAGGCCGCGCTCGTCGTGAACGTCGCGTCGCGCTGTGGGCTCGCTCCGCAGTACGAACAGCTCGAGGAGCTGCAGAAGACCTATGGTGAGCGCGGGTTCACGGTCATCGGGTTCCCCAGCAACCAGTTCCTGCAGGAGCTGAGCTCGGAAGAAAGGATCGCCGAGTACTGCTCCGCGACCTGGGGCGTGACGTTCCCGATGACCGAGAAGGTCAAGCTCAACGGCAAGAACGCGCATCCGATCTACCAGCAACTCACCACGGTTCCGGGCGCCGACGGCAAGGCCGGCAAGATCAGCTGGAACTTCGAGAAGTTCGTCATCAGCCCCGACGGTCGCGTCTGGCGCTTCAGCCCCCGCACCCTGCCCGACGCCCCCGAGGTCATCGAGGCGATCGAAGCCGCACTCCCCGCCTGATCAGGACCGGATCTGCCCCCACCGGTGTTGGACGGCAGCGGTTTAGGCCTCCACGTACTCCTGCCTGACCGCACCCCGGGTCGCGACCGCGATGTAACCGAAGTCGCGGTCGGAGTTCAGAACGACGGCGTCATTGACGACCGCGTAGGCCGCGATGAGGCAATCCAACGCCGCAGCCGCGCGCACGAACCCCGAATCCCAGAGCGCCTGCTGAATGTCGAGCGCCTGACGCTCGTCGGGATGCTCCCACGCGGGCAAGAGTTGCGCCATGTCCGCGCGGAGTTCCTGGTGCTCCTGCGGAGTCCGTGCCGAATGGCAGTACTCGAGAACCTGAGGCGGGCAGGTAATGAGCAGGTGCGCGGGCGAGAGCTCCCGGAGCCTGGCCGCGATCACCTCACTCTTTGAGGCCTTCTGCCAGATGCTGTTGTCGACGAGGTACGTCGTCACTGGCCAGCAGTCGCCGCCGCCGCCGGGATCGTCGGAGCATCGATTTGGTCGGGTTCGAAATTGCGGGCAATGATTCGCTCGACAGCGGCAGGCTGACGACGAACGGCGATAAGAGTGCGCAGCGCGAGGTCTACCGTTTCGCGATTAGAGGTCGTGCCAGCAAGCTCCTTCGCCTGACGCAGCTCGTCCGGGTCGATATCGATTGACGTGACGGCCATGAACCCCTCCTCCGTGTTTGTATAGAGGAGTATATAGACTCCCGACTCAGCCGCGCATGGCGACGCCGCGGCGCCAGTAGCCCATGAACGCGACCTGCGAGCGATGGATGCCGAGATCCTTCACGAGGTGCCGGCGCAGGGTCGTGACGACCGAGCTCTCCCCCGCGATCCAGAAGTAGCGATCGATCGCCTCGACCGCGTCATCCAGTTCCTCACCCGAGCCCGAGAAGACGGGGGTTTCCCACAGGAGTTCCTCGGTCCCGTCATCCGTCACCGTCACGGTCGCCGTCGCGCCCAGGTGACCGAGCACGGTTGGGATGAGCCGCGACCCGTTCGCCGCGCCCTCCCGCGCGACCCAGCGCACCTCGACACCCTCGGGCGCGTCGATCGCGAGCGCGTCCTCGGCGTGGGGCACCTCGATCACAGCGAGGCCGGCAGCGTCGCGGTCGATGTCTTCGAGGATGCGGGCAATCGCCGGTGCCGCGGTCTCGTCGCCCGCGAGCAGAATCTCGCGCGCTTCGCCGGGCGCGTACTCGATGCCGCCGCCGTTCGGGCGGCCCCGGCGCGGTCCGATGATCAGCAGCTCATCGCCGACGGATGTCTGACTCGCCCAGGCCGACGCAGGACCGGTGAACCCGGGCTCGAGGTGCAGCACGAAGTCGATCACGACAGCGGTGCCGCCCTCCTCAACGCGCAGCTCCCGAATCGAGTAGGTGCGCATCGAGCCGCGCTCCTCCTCGGGAACGGCGAGGAACGCCGCCCACCAGTCGCCATCCGGGTGCTCGAGGTCGGGAAGCCGGCCCGAACTCGGCGGGAAGATCAGCTTGATGCGCTGGTCGAGGATGCGCTCGGGGTCACCGAACTCATCGAGGTCCGCGCCGCCGAACGTGATGCGCGCGAAGCTCGGCGAGAGCAGCTCGACCGAGCGAACAGCGGCGCGCGCCACCACGAACGGCGACGCCTCGACGACGGTGGATTCAACGACGGACATGGTGCCTCCCCATGGGCAGAACGACGGGCGAACCTGAGACGGGATCGGGGATGACGCGGCTGTCCATCCCGAACACGTCGCGAACAAGGTCTTCGGTGACGACCGCGTCGGGCGCGCCGCAGGCGTGGACCTGGCCATCCTTCATCGCCACGAGCTCATCGGCATACCGCGCCGCAAGGTTCAGGTCATGCAGCACCATGACGATCGTCGTGCCCCGGCTGCGGTTCAGATCGGTGAGCAGATCGAGCACCTCGATCTGGTGGGCGACGTCGAGGAAGGTCGTCGGTTCATCCAGCAGCAGGATGCCGGTCTCTTGCGCGAGTGCCATGGCAATCCATACGCGTTGACGCTGCCCACCCGAGAGCTCATCGACCGAGCGGTCGGCAAGGTCTGCGATGTCGGTGGCCTCGAGCGACTCCGCGACGACCTGATAGTCCTTGGCGCTCCAGCGGGCGAGCATTCGCTGGTGCGGATGCCGCCCCCGGCCCACGAGGTCGGCAACCGCAATGCCCTCGGGCGCGATGGGGTTCTGCGGCAGCAGGCCGATCTCGCACGCGATCTGCTTCGTCGGGGTGCGGTGGATTTCGCGGCCATCGAGCACGACCCGCCCGGCCTGCGGCGGGAGCAGACGGGCGAACGCGCGCAGAAGCGTCGACTTTCCGCATCCGTTGGCCCCGACGATCGTCGTGATCGCGCCGGTGCGAATCTGCAGGTCGAGGTCACTGACGACCGCGCGGTCGCCGTACGCGAGCGCGAGGCCCTCGGCGGCGAGCCTGTGGCCGACCGAGCCCGGCACCGATGCCGGATCGAGCGACGCGGAGGCCGCAGGGGCAGCATCCGGCGCCAGGAGCGTGGTTCCAAGAGGCGGGTTCACAGGGATCCTCCCGACCGGTGCGTGCGCACCAAGAGATAGACGAGGTAGGGCGCGCCGAGGATGCCGGTGATGACCCCGACCGGGTAGCGCGATTCGAAAGCCCACTGGCCGACGAGGTCGGCAACGAGCACCAGGAGCGCCCCGACAAGGCCCGCCGGCAGCAGGAGCGAGGGTCCGGGGCCCAGCAGCCGCGCAGCGATCGGCCCAGCCATGAAGGCGACGAAGGCGATAGGGCCGGTCGCGGCGGTGGCGAAGGCAAGCAGGATGACGGCACCGAGAATGAACAAAACGCGGGTGGGCGAGACGCGCAGGCCGAGGGCCGCGGCAGAGTCATCGCCGAGGCGCAAAATGTCGAGATCACCGCTGCGGGCGAGCATGACCGGCACGACGAGCAGCATCACGATGACGAGCGGCACGAGCCGTTCCCAGGATGCGTTGTTCAGGCTCCCCGAGAGCCACTGCATCGCGGCCTGCAGGTCCCATTCGGCGGCGCCCGAGAGCAGATATGCGATGAGGCTCTGGATCATCGCGGCAACACCGATGCCGATGAGGATGAGCCGGGCGCCGGCGAACCCGCCGCGGTTTGCCAGCAGGTAGATCGCGCCGGCGGTGACCACAGCGCCGATGAGGGCGACGACCGAGACAGCGATGTCGCTCAGCGAGAAGACGATGATGCCGGTCACCGCGGCAAGACTCGCGCCGGCGCTGATGCCGATGACATCCGGCGAGGCGAGCGGGTTTCGCAGCATCGTCTGGAACGTCACCCCCGCCATCCCGAACGCGAAGCCTGACAACAGGGCGAGCAGCGCGCGCGGCAGGCGCAGCTCACCGACGGTGAAGGATGCTCCGGGCACGGTTTCGCCGAGGATGACGCGCACGACGTCGACCGGCGTATAGAAGGTGTGCCCGACCATCGTGCTGATGGCGACGACGGCCAGGACGATCACGGCGAGGATCGCGGTGATCACGGTCCAACGGCGGCGGCGGATGCGGCGACCGCGAGCGATCGCGGCGGCGGTCGTCGAGACCGCGGCGGGGGTAGCCGTGGGGATAAGGGTGGCGGTCATAGCTCGCGCACCTTCTGACGGCGGACGATCCAAATGAACACCGGTGCTCCGATGAGGGCGGTCACGATGCCCACTTCGATCTCTTCGGGCTTGGCGACCAGGCGCCCGACGATGTCGGCGGCAAGCAGCAGCACGGCGCCGCCGATCGCCGACAGCGGCAGCAGCCAACGGTGGTCGGGTCCGACCAGCAGCCGCACGAGGTGCGGGATGACGAGACCGACGAACGCGATCGGGCCGGCGATCGCGGTTGCTGCGCCACACAGGATGACGGCACCTGCCGACGAGATCAGCCGCGTGCGCGACACGTGCTCGCCGAGTCCCGCTGCCAGGTCGTCGCCGAGCGCGAGCGAGTTCAGGCCGCGCGCTGTCGCGAACACGATCAGGGCACCGATCAGCAGCGCGGGCGCGACCACGGCGATGCGGTCCCATTCGGCGCCGCCGACGCCGCCGATCTGCCAGAACCGGAAGGTCGACATCACATCGATGCGCGGCAGCAAGATGGCGCTCACGAGTGAGGCGAGGGCAGCCGCGGTCGCGGCGCCTGCCAGCGCGAGCTTGAGCGGTGTCGCTCCCCCGCGCCCGAGCGAGCCCACGGCGTAGACGAAGATCGCCGCTGCGGCAGCGCCCAGGATCGCGAGGCCCATCTGGCCGTACGGGTCGACGATGCCGAAGAACGCGAGCCCGGCGACGACGGCCAGTGCCGCACCGCTCATGACCCCGAAGATGCCGGGGTCGGCCAGTGGATTGCGTGTGACTGCCTGCATGCTCGCGCCCGCGAGGGCGAGGGAGGCGCCGACGAGGATCGCGAGCACGGTGCGCGGCATCCGTTTGATGACCGCTGCTGACTCGATCGAGGAGGCGTTGCCGGAAAGGCCCGCAACGAGATCGGCGGGACTCACGTCGGCGACCCCGAAGGCGACGGATGCCACGGCGAGCACCACGAGGAGGGCGATGCTCGCGATCAGCCACGCGACGCGCACCGATACCGATCGTCGCAGCGAGGCGACGGCCGGTACCGGTGCGGGCGCGTGGAGGGTGGTCACTGCTGTGCAGAGACTCCGGAGGCGAGCAGAGCGAAGTAGTCGTCAACGCCCCAGCCGATCGACAGCGGCGACGGGTTCGCGGATGCCGCCAGCGGCGTGCTGTTCTCGAGCACGACGATCGAACCGTTCGCGATCGCCGGGATCTGCGAGAGCAGCGGATCAGCCTGCAGCTGCTCGACGATGTCGCTGCCGGGGTCGCCGTAGGTGACGAACACATCGACGTCCGCGAAGCGGTCTGCCTCTTCGGCGCTGACCGAGGTGTAGAACTCCTCGGTATTCGCCGACTCTTCGGCAACGATCTCGGGAACGGGGAACCCGATGCTCTCGAGGAAGCCGGGGCGCGTGTCGTGGCTCGTGTAGAAGCCGATCTGGCTGAAGTCAGACGGGTCGATGTAGCTGAAGAGGATGCGAGCGCCGTCGAGCTCGGGGTAGTTCTCGAGCGAGGTAGAGACCGTCTCGTGCAGTTCGTCGATCAGCTCATTGCCCTCGGCCGAGAGACCGAGCGCCGCGGAGTTCATGCGGATCATGTCTTCGTACGAGGTACCCCAGGCGACCTCGGGATAAGCGACGACGGGCGCGATCTTCGACAGGGTGTCGTAGTCCTCCTGTGTGAGCCCCGAGTACGCGGCAAGGATGACGTCAGGCTGCGTGTCTGCCACGGCCTCGAAGTCGATTCCGTCGGTCTCATCGAACAGAACGGGGGTTTCGGCGCCGAGTTCCTCGAGCTTGTCTTCGACCCAGGGCAGCACACCGTCGCCGTCGTCGTCACCCCAGGTCGCCTTGCTCATGCCGACCGGAACGACGCCCAGCGCCAGGGGTACCTCGTGGTTTGACCAGGCGACTGTCGCGACCCGCTCGGGCTTCTGCTCGATGACGGTCTCGCCGTAGGCGTGCTCGATCGTGACAGGGAAGGCACCGGTTTCGGTCGATTCGGTGTCGGTGGTCCCGGCATCCGTCGAGGACGAACACGCGGCAAGGGAACCGGTCAGGGCCACGGCGATGCCGAGGGCGATGAGACGGGAGGCGCGCACGGGCGCTCCTTTCGTGGGCTGCTGTGGAAGGGCTCACTCTCGAATTGGTAAGCCTCGCCTAACCTACCTTGCCTCCGAACCATCCTTCAATCTGAAGGTTCATCCAGCAGACTCTGTCAACTTTGTTGACTCGTTCTCTAGACTGGGATCACGCGGTCCCGAAACCGCGACTGACTCAAGGAGGAGACATGGCCAAAGACAAGGCACTCACCGCAAAATCATCGATCGGCGCGTGGTTGAAGCATCCGGTCGGCGGCCCGATCCTGCGCGACCTGCTCGCCCAGGGCGGCCAGAAAGAGTCGGCCCTGGCCCCCGTCAAGCTCTTCTCGCTCGAGCGAGTCGCCGCCATGAGCGGCGGGCAGATGTCGCAAGAGCTGATCGACGATATGGTTCGTCGCGCCAACGACCCGAGCGCATTGGCCGCTGCGCCTGCAGCTGACGACGATGGCGAGGATGACGAGGACGAGCCTCCCGCTCCCCCGATGGCGGCCCCGTGGGTCGAGCGCATCACGCCCGGCCGATTCGATGGCAAGACGGTCATCGTGACCGGCGCCGGTTCGGGAATCGGACGCGCGGTGGCTGCCCGCGTTGCAGCCGAAGGCGGGAAGGTCGTCGCTGTCGACATTTCGCAGGAGCGCCTCGATGCGGCGGTCGCCGAGATGCCCGGCGCTGTCGCGGTTGCCGGCGACATCACCTCGGAGGACTCGATCGCGAAGATCGTCGCGGCAGCCGACGGACGCGTCGACGGGCTTGCGAACGTCGCGGGAATCATGGATGACATGACGCCGCTGCACGAAGTGAGCGACGCCGTCTGGTCGCGCGTCATGGCTGTCAACGTCGAGGGGACCTTCCGACTCACTCGCGCGGTCCTCCCCCTCATGCTCGAGGCCGGCGGCGGATCGATCGTGAACGTGGCGTCCGAGGCGGGGCTTCGCGGCTCAGCTGCGGGCCTTGCCTACACGACCTCGAAGCACGCCGTCGTAGGCCTCACCAAAAGCACGTCGTTCATGTACGCGGCAAAGAATATTCGCGTGAACGCGGTCGCTCCGGGGCCGGTCGCTACCGGAATCGAGGCGTCGTTCGCCTCCGAACTCGGCCAGGAGCGCGTCGGGCTCGCGATGACGATCCTGCCGCCGATCGCCGAGGCAGCTCAGCTCGCGGCATCCATCACGTGGCTGCTGAGCGATGACGCGACAAACGTCTCGGGCGTCATCCTGCCGTCTGACGGCGGCTGGTCGGCGATCTAGCTCAGCCGGTGATCGCTGCCTGTAGCAGCGCTCCGTAGCGGCCGATGAGGGTCTCGCGCTCCAGATGCGCGAGACCCTCATCGCGCACCACCCACAGGCTGTAGAGCAGGCCGCCGACCACGGCGGCAGCCATCCGCGCACGCGTGTCGGCATCCGCCGCATGAGCAGGCGACGCTGCGATCCGTGCGCGGAACGGCCGCACGAATCCCTCCTCGTGCGCGGCTCGCAGGTGGGTCCAGATGCCGCCGGAATCGCTGGCTCGCAGGAGCGCCAGATAAATGCCGCGAATGTCGGCGTCGTCGTCGAGGATGAACGCGATGAACCGCTCACCGAGGGTCTCGAGCGGACCCTCGAAGGCAGTAGCCGCGACCTGCACCTCCATGGTCTCCATGAAGAGCTGTTCTTTCGAGCCGAAGTGGCGGATGACCAGTGCCGGGTCAACGGATGCCTCGCTTGCGATCTCGCGCACCGAGGTCCGCGCGTAGCCGTTCTCGGCGAATAGACGCTGCGCAGCCTCCCAGATCGCCCGCTTGGAGGCTGGCGCGTGTTCGGGCAGGCTCATCCCCCCATGGTCGCACGTCGCCCTCTCGCCAGGAGGAGGCCCACCTGCGAACCACACGGTTCTGATTTCCTCCGCGAAGACGCGTCGCATCTGCGGATTCCGCATATATCGCTGCAATGATCGACGCTTTCGGTTGTCTTCTGACAGCTCCTCTGCGATGATCGTCGCGTGGCAGATCGCACTCCCCGGGTCCAGCAGCTCGACGACATCTCGCGCGCCATCATCGAGCACCTGCAAGCCGACGGCCGGCGCTCGTACGCCGACATCGGCAAAGCCGTGGGGCTCTCAGAGACTGCGGTACGCAATCGCGTGCAGCGCCTCGTCGACGCGGGAGTCATGCAGATCGTCGCGGTCACCGACCCCCTGCAACTCGGCTTCGCGCGACAGGCGATGGTCGGCATCCGGACCTCGGGAGATTCGACGCGCATCGCCGCCGAGGTCTCGGCCCTCCCCGAAGTCACCTACGTGGTGCTCACCGCCGGCAGCTTCGATGTGCTCGCCGAGGTCGTGTGTGCTTCGGATGACGAGCTCATCGATCTGCTCAACAAGCGCGTCCGCGCCATCGACGGCGTCGTCGCCACCGAGTCTTTTGTCTACCTCCGCCTCGTGAAACAGCTCTACGACTGGGGCACGCAGTGATCGCACCCCGCGCCGCCGCTACCGCGCCCCGAAAGGACCCGTCATGAACTCCCCCGCCGATCTGCAGAAGAAGGCCCAAGACCACCTGTGGATGCACTTCACCCGCCAGTCGGTACTGGACACCTCCGGGGTGCCCGTCATCGTGCGCGGCGAAGGCCACCACATCTGGGATGACCGCGGCAAGCGCTACTTCGACGGCCTCTCCGGCCTGTTCGTCGTCAACGCGGGCCACGGCCGCAAGCGGCTCGCTCAGGCTGCTGCGAAGCAGGCCGAAGAGCTCGCGTTCTTCCCGCTGTGGTCGTACGCGCACCCGTCGGCGATCGAGTTGGCCGACCGACTGGCCGACGAGGCACCCGGCGACCTGAACCGCGTGTTCTTCACGACCGGTGGCGGCGAAGCGGTCGAGACCGCCTTCAAGCTGGCTAAGCAGTTCTGGAAGCTGCAGGGCCAGCCCCTCAAGCACAAGGTCATCTCGCGCTCGATCGCCTACCACGGCACCCCGCAGGGGGCCCTGGCGATCACCGGCATCCCGGTCATGAAAGCACCGTTCGAACCGCTCGTGCCCGGAGCCTTCCGGGTACCGAATACCAACGCGTACCGCGCCGAAGAGGCCGGGTTCGTCTGGGACG
Source organism: Microbacterium schleiferi (assembly GCF_020781975.1). Classification (GTDB taxonomy): domain Bacteria; phylum Actinomycetota; class Actinomycetes; order Actinomycetales; family Microbacteriaceae; genus Microbacterium. The sequence continues at coordinate 78,365 of NZ_JAJGNI010000007.1, read as the reverse complement.
GCGAGGGCGACCGCCTCGAGGCTTTCGGGCGTTGGGCTGCTGACCGCATCGAAGAGATGATCCTGTTCGAAGGCCCCGAGACGGTTGCCGCCGTCTTCCTCGAGCCGGTGCAGAACTCGGGCGGATGCTTCCCCCCTCCCCCCGGCTACTTCCAGCGCGTCCGCGAGATCTGCGACCGCCACGACGTGCTGCTGGTCTCGGATGAGGTCATCTGCGCGTACGGCCGCATCGGCTACACCTTCGCCTGCAATGCGTACGACTACGTGCCCGACATCATCACCTCGGCCAAGGGCCTCACCAGCGGCTACTCGCCGCTGGGCGCAACCGTGATCTCGGACCGGATCTACGAGCCGTTCCGGCACGGGCACACCTCGTTCCTGCACGGTTACACCTTCGGCGGGCATCCGGTCTCGGCAGCTGTCGCGCTGGAGAACCTCGCGATCTTCGACGAGGAGGGCCTGAACGAGCGCGTCCGCGAGAACTCACCCCTGTTCCGGGCGTCGCTGGAGAAACTGCTGGACCTGCCGATCGTCGGGGACGTGCGCGGTGACGGCTACTTCTTCGGCATCGAGCTCGTGAAAGACAAGGCGACGCGCGAGACGTTCAACGACGACGAGTCCGAGCGGCTCCTGCGCGGATTCCTCTCGGGCGCACTCTATGACGCTGGCCTGTACTGCCGCGCCGATGACCGCGGCGACCCCGTCATCCAGCTCGCGCCGCCGCTCACGATCGGACCTTCAGAGTTCGACGAGCTCGAGCAGATCCTGCGCGACGTTCTCACGCGCGCCGCAAGCCTGCTGTAGCGGATTCGAAAGCTGCGGATTCCGGCCACGTCGGAATCCGCAGCTTTCGCACGTGAAACCGTCGCGCGCGTTACTTGAAACGACAGATTCCTGTATCAAGTTTGTTTCGGACTGCGGATTGCGCTTGCCGCCTCGGGTGATGTCGTGACACGATCACTGACAATCCGTGCACAGCACGCATTCAGCTGATTGAGGTGACCGACTATGCCCGACCGTCCACTCCCCTCCGATCCGATGATCCGAGCGCTGATTTCGCAGGCCCGCGCAGCGCAGATCTCCCGTCGCGGCGTGCTCGCCGGCGCCGGTGCCCTCTCGCTCATGGGATTCCTCGCAGCCTGCACCGGCCGCGTCGGCGGTTCGGACTCCACGGGCGGCTCAGCGCTGACCGCCCCCGAGGACCTCTCGTCGAGCGTGAAGACCCTCACCTGGGCGAACTGGTCGTTCTACCTCGACGAGGATGACGACGGCAACCACCCGACGCTGCAGGCGTTCGAGGACCAGACCGGCATCACCGTCAACTACGACGTTGCGATCGACGACAACAACACCTACTTCGCGAAGGTCCGCGACCAGCTGGCGCTCGGCCAGGGCATCGGCGCCGATACGGTCTGCCTCACCGACTGGATGGCGAACATCTGGATCGCGTCCGGCTACACGCAGGCTTTCGACAAGGCGAAGATGCCCAACGTCTACGCGAACCTCAACCCGAGCCTGATGAACCCGAGCTTCGACCCCGGCCGCGCCAACTCGGTGCCCTGGCAGTCAGGCTTTGCGGGTCTCGCATGGAACACCGAGAAGCTCCCCAACGGCCTGGCATCCGTCGAAGACCTGTGGAACCCCGACCTGAAGGGTCGCGTCGGCGTGCTCAGCGAGATGCGCGACACCATCGGCCTCATCATGCTCAGCCAGGGCGTCGACATCTCGTCGGACTCGTGGGGCGACACCGAGTTCCAGAACGCGATCGACGTTTTCGCGCAGCAGGTCTCGGACGGCCAGATCCGCAACATCAAGGGCAACTCCTACGCCGACGACCTCATCAACGAAGACACACTCGCCGCGATCGTGTGGTCGGGCGACATCACCGCGATCAACGCGGAGGTCGGCTACGACAAGTTCGGGTTCGCCCTCCCCGACTCGGGCGGGACGCTCTGGAGCGACAACTTCATGATCCCGATCGGTTCGCAGCAGAAGACCAACGTCGAGACGTTGATCGACTACTACTACCAGCCCGAGGTCGCCGCCGAGGTCGCCGCCTGGGTGAACTACATCACCCCCGTGGTCGGAGCACAGGAAGCGATGGCCGACATCGACCCCGAGATGGTCGATAACCAGCTCATCTTCCCCGACGAGGCGACGCTCGCGAACGCGTACATCTTCCGGGCGCTCAGCAACCAGGAGCAGGAGAAGTACAACGCCGAGTTCGAAGCCGTCGGGCTCGGCGCCTGACCGGGCATGAGCACATCGACACCCGAGGCCGGCGCTGACCTCGAGCTTCGCGGCATCCGCAAGACCTTTCCGGGCTTCACCGCTCTGCACGATCTGGATCTGGTGATTCCAGCGGGTTCGTTCTTCGCCCTCCTCGGCCCGTCGGGGTGTGGCAAGACTACGACTCTGCGCATCGTCGCGGGCCTCGAGCGACCCACCGCAGGTTCGATCTCGATCGGCGGTAAAGACGTGACATCCGTGCCGCCGCACAAGCGGCCGGTGAACACGGTCTTTCAGAGCTACGCGCTCTTCCCCCACATGACGGTGCAAGAGAACGTCGAGTTCGGGCTGCGTCGGCGCAAGGTGACGGATGCTTCCAACCGCGCTCTGGACGCCCTCAAGCTCGTCGAGCTCGACCACGTCGCGGGGCGCAAGCCCTCGCAGCTGTCGGGTGGTCAGCAGCAGCGTGTCGCGCTGGCGCGGGCGGTCGTCAACCGACCCGCGCTGCTGCTGTTGGATGAGCCCCTCGGAGCCCTCGACCTGAAGCTGCGTCGCCAGATGCAGTCCGAACTGAAGACGATTCAGGACGAGGTTGGGATCACGTTCTTGCACGTGACCCACGACCAGGAAGAGGCCATGACAATGGCCGACACCGTGGCCGTCATGAACCACGGTCGCATCGAGCAGATGGGTCCGCCGCAGGAACTGTACGAACTCCCCCGCACGGGGTTCGTCGCGAGCTTCCTCGGGCAGTCGAACCTGATCCCCGCGACGGTCGAATCAGCGGCAGGTGGCACCCTCGTCGCGCGCACCACGGCTGGGGGCACGCTCCGAATGCCGATCGAGCGCGCCGTCGCGTCATCCGGCCCGATCACGGTGGGTGTGCGGCCCGAGAAACTGATGCTTGCCGCCGAGGCGCCGACCACTGACGACAACGTCCTTGGCCCGGGACGTATCACCGACCTCTCGTTCACCGGTGTGAGCACGCAGTACACCGTCGAGATGCCGGGAATCGGACCCGTCGGGGTGTTCGAGCAGAACATGGTGTTCGGCTCGGTCTTCTCGGTGGGAAGCGAAGTCTGGGTGCGGTGGCGACCCGAGCACACGTTCGGGCTGGATGCCGACGCCCAAGCTGGGGCAGCCGAGGCCATCGCCGACAGCGAGGACTCCTAGCCATGGCGATGTCGGCGCTGGCTGTCGCCGATACGAAGAAGGCGTCGCCGCAGCGTCGCGCCAGCTGGGTGGCGTTCGCGCTGCTGCTGCCGGGGCTCGCCTACCTCGCGCTGTTTTTCGTCGTCCCGTTCGTGTCGCTGCTGATGACCTCGTTCGGCGTGAACGACACGTCGCAGTACGGCGCGTTCTACTACGCCTTCAACTGGCAGAACTACGTCGACGTGATCGCGGAGTACTGGCCCCAGTTCCTCCGCTCGTTCTGGTACGCGCTGCTGGCCACCCTCTTCGCGCTGCTGATCAGCTATCCGATCGCGTACTTCATCGGTGTGGTCCTGCGCGACAGGCCGCTCATCCGGAACCTGCTGCTGGTGCTGGTGATCGCGCCGTTCTTCATCTCGTTCCTGCTGCGGACCTTGGCGTGGAAGGCGCTGTTCGCCGACGAGGGACCCGTCGTCGGGTTCCTGCAGACGATCGGGCTCTTCGGTCCGCAAGATCACATCACGGGCACGGGATTCGCCGTCGTCTTCGGTCTGACCTACAACTTCATCCCGTTCATGACGCTGCCGCTGTTCGCTTCGCTTGACCGGCTCGATACGCGCCTGCTCGAGGCGAGCTCCGACCTGTACGCCACGCCGGGGCAGACGTTCTGGCGGGTCACGTTCCCGCTCTCCCTCCCGGGCGTCGTGTCGGGGACGCTGCTCACTTTCATCCCGGCATCCGGTGACTATGTGAACGCCAGCCAGGCGTTCCTCGGAAGCCCGTCGACGACGATGATCGGAAACGTCATCCAGTCGAAGTTCCTCATCACAGTGAATTACCCACAGGCGGCAGCCCTCAGCATCCTGCTGATGGCCGTCATCCTCATCATCGTCGGCAGCTACGTGCGGCGCACGGGAACGGATGACCTCCTGTGAAAACGCAATGGACCGTGCGGTCCCGAATCCTCGGCATCTACGTCATCGCCGCGTTCGTGGTGCTGCTCATCCCGATCGCTTACACGTTCCTGTTCTCGTTCAACGAGACGACCCGCACCAACATCACCTGGAACGGGTTCACGATCGAGAACTGGCTCACCGTTTGCGAACAGCCCGAAGTGTGTGTGGCGTTCGGCAACAGCATCCTCGTCGGCTTTGTCGCCACGATCATCGCCACGACCCTCGGCACGATGATCGCCCTGGCACTGGTGCGCTACCAGTTCAAGGCCCGCGGCTCGATCAGCCTGCTGCTGTTCCTGCCCATGGCAACCCCCGAGGTCGTCATCGGCGCCGGTCTTGCCGCCCAGTTCCTGACGATGGGCGTCGCGAAAGGCCTCGGCACGATCATCCTGGCCCACACGATGTTCTGCCTGAGCTTCGTCGTGGTGACGGTGCGGGCCCGAGCCCTCTCGCTCGACCCCTCGATCGAAGAGGCCGGACGAGACCTCTACGGCTCGCCGCGCCAGGTGTTCTGGCGCATCACGTTCCCGCTGCTGCTGCCGGGCATCATCGCGGCGGCGCTGCTGTCGTTCAGCCTCAGCTTCGACGACTTCATCATCACGTACTTCACGTCCGGCTCGGTGCAGACCTTCCCGGTCTACATCTACGTTGCGGCTCAGCGCGGCATCCCGCCGCAGGCCAACGTGATCGCGTCAGCGGTGTTCCTGCTCGCGATCATCGGCACGCTGGCGTACGGGATCGTGAACGCGCGCCGTGCGGCGGTTCGTCGGGGTCGCTGAGTGAAACACCGAAGCTCCCCGCACCCTACTGGGCGTGCGGGGAGCTTCGGTGGTGTCGTCAGTTGTGGACTTCGCCGCGCCAGCCGCCGGTCTCGCGGCCGCGGTCTTCGATGAACGACTTGAAGCGCTCCAGGTCCATGCGTGCTGCTGCCTCATCGAGGTTGAGTCCGGCGCCCGCCTTCTCGATGAAGGTCTCGGGCTCCCACTCCATGCGCAATTCAACGCGGGTGCGGTCATCGCTCACAGGTGTGAACGCGACGCGTCCGGTGTGAACCCGCTCCCCCGTGCTCGCCCACTCGATGTGGTCGTCGGGAACCTGGTCGACGATCTCGGCGTCGAACTCGCGCTCGACACCGCCGATGCTGACCGACCAGTGTGTGAGGTCGTCGGTGGTCTGGGTGATGGAGTTCACTGATCCCATGAACTCGGGGAACTCCTCGAACTGCGTCCACTGGTCGTAGACGGCGCGGATCGGTGCGTCCACCTCGATGTCTGCGGTCATCGTGCTTGTCATGACGGTCTCCTTCATGGTCACCGTGCTGCCGGTCGCCGGATCGGCGATCGGTCGACGGCGACGATACGGATGCCGACACGAGTCGCTGAGGGGGTTGACAGCATCCGCGCCGCGGTCAGAATCACCGAACCGCCCTCGCCCCCATCGCGGCGGCGTAGCGTGAACGCATGCCCCGCCTCCGTCGCAGTCGCACCACAGAACCCGGGTTGCGGCGCGTGCGTCGCGGACGGGGGTTCGCCTACCTCGACGAATCGGGTGCGGCGATCACCGACGAGGCCACCCGCGAGCGGATCTCGGACCTCGCGATTCCACCCGCGTGGAACGACGTTTGGATCTCACCGCATCCCCACGGGCACATCCAGGCAACAGGCGTCGACGACGCCGGCAGGCGCCAGTATCTGTATCACCAGGTGTGGCGCGAGCGTCAGGATCGAGTCAAGTTCGAACGGATGCTGGACCTCGCCGAGACGCTACCGGGGGCCCGGCGCACGGTGACGCTCGATCTGCGATCCGACGGGCTCGGGCGCTCCCGCGTCCTGGCGACGGCGTTCCGGATGCTCGACACCGGGAGCCTGCGGGTCGGGTCAGAACGCTACGCGGACGTGCACGGCAGCTATGGCCTGTGCACGCTGCTGTGCGCCCACGCGAGCGTGCACGACGGTGAGCGCGTCGAGCTGCGGTTTCCGGGCAAGAGCGGTCAGCCATGGGAATCGGAGCTGACCGACCCCGACCTCGCTGCGGTGGTGCGAGCCCTGAAACGCCGCGGCGGGCGGGCACGATTGCTGGCCTGGCGCGACGGCGACGGCGAGGTGCACCCGCTGCACCCCGAGGAAATCAATGCCGACATCCGCCGACGCACGGGCGGCGACTTCACCGCCAAGGACTTCCGGACCCTGCACGGCACCGCGGCTGCGGCGCTGAGCCTTGCGAAAGCGGGACCGGTGGAGTCGCCGTCGCGGCGGGCGCGCATGGTCGCCGCGGCGATGCGAGACGCCGCGTTCGTCCTCGGCAACACCCCGGCGATCGCTCGCAGCAGCTACGTGGATCCGCGGATCGTGGAGGCCTACGAGCACGGCACGACGATCGACCCGTCGCGTCCGGCATCCGTGGAGTCGGAGCTGCGCGCGATGCTTCGGTGACGGTGCGCGTGCTGTCAGGCGACGAGTTCGGCCGCCCGGGGATCGTGACCGGCGATCACCTGAAGGCCCGGTAGCCGCTCGCGCAAAGCTGCGAACTGCCGCAGTGTCTCGCGTTGCTGCTTTCTGTCGCCCACGTCCGGAACGACCGCCTTCTCGATGAGGCTCGGATCGTAGGTTGCATCGCCCACGAGCAGGAGCGGGTTTCGTCCGTTGCTGCGGCGGACGAGCAGGCTCATCGACCCGGCGGTGTGACCCGGGGTCGGCAGGAGCGTCAGTGCGCCGTCGCCGAAGATGTCGTACGCGCCGGCGAAGTCGACGAGCGCTGCATCCTCGGACGGCGCGAACGTGACGGGCCGCCACTGAACAGCCGCATCGAGCAAGTGCTCGGCCAAGACGCCGTGCATGTGTGGGGACTTGCCGGTGAGCACGGCATGCTCCTGTTCGCTGACGAGCACCGGGATGCCGGCCGCGGCGAGCTCACCGACGTTTCCTGCGTGGTCATAGTGCAAGTGGGACACTGCGGCGAGGGTAAGTCGCTCGATCGGCACGCCGGCGAGCTCGAGCTGCTCACCCAGTCCCTGGCCGGGTGTCAGGGTCGAATCAACCTGCCGCGCGTAGACCGCGCCGACGAAACCGCCCGGAAAGTACTCGCGCGGCGTGTCGGCTGACGCTGGCGCTTGCCCGGTGTCCCAGAGAACCCAGCCCTGTTCGTGTTCAACGAGAACGACATTGACCGGCAACGGATCCGTCCATCGCCGCGACGTGAAGGTCCACCACAGCATGGGGGTGCCATTGCCGACGATGTTGTGCCGCCGCAGCCGCACCTCGCCGATGCTCAGAACCGATACACGCCCGACGCCGCTAGTCATGTGGTTCAGTGTGCCAGGTCGCTGTTTCGCGCACGGGGCGACGAGGTTCCGGCGTGTCAGTCGGCGAGTGTGCGCTCACGCATGAGCCTGCCGACAACCGGGACGATGATCACGATCACCGCGACGATGATCGCCGTGATCCCGATCGGGACGTCGACGAGGTCACCGAGCAGACGGGCGACGGCGAGCCATCCGAGCCCCCACGCGATCGACAGGACGGGAGCGATACGCCACCCGCCCGACGCCGATATGCCGAGCGCGACAGCGGCAACGACAATGAGCACGATGACTCCGACGACGGATGCCGCGCTCTCCCAGTCGGCGGGGACGGTCGCCGTGAGCGCCGCGGCGATGTTCGCGACGGTAGCAAGGGCCACCCAGCCGAGGTGCAGGCCGGTGACGACGTCGATCAGGATGCCGTCGAGCCAGCCATCGGCCGGCTCCCGGGTGCGGACCGCTCGAAGGTAGGTGATGACGAGCGCTGCGAGGAGCAGGATGATGCAGACCACGGTCGCCCAGACCGAGAGGAACTGCACGGTGACGAGCCAGAGCCCGTTGAGCACCATCGGGAGGGCGATGAGCCAGCCAAGGCTGCGCTGACGATCACGGGCGCGCTGCGACGGGAGCGCCTGCCAGATGACGTAGATCGCGAGGCCGAGATAAATCGGCGTCCAGATGGCGAAGGCCTCGGTAGCCGGCGTGAGGTAGGACGTGTCCGGCGAGAAGGACCCGCCCTGCGCATCCTGAATCGGCGTGCCGCCGAAGGCTCCGAGGCCGACGGCGTCGCCGATGATCATGAAGACGAAGGCCGCGATCACCAGGATCTGGCGGGTCACGTCGCTGCCGCGTGCTGATTCCGTCGCGCTCATGCCCCCCCGGTATTACACACCTGCGGCCAGCGGGCCAGGTTCAGGCTGCGTTGGGGTAGAAGGTGGGGAGGTGTCGCTCGGGCTTCACGATGTACCGGCGCCCGTGTGGGGATACCCATTCCAGGGACCCGTCATTGAGGTGGGTGATGACCCACCCGCCGTGATGCTTCACGGTGTGGTGGCCCTGGCAGAACGGTGCCGTGTTCGTCACCGAGGTTTCTCCACCGTCAGCCCACGCAACCGAATGGTCGATCTGGCACTGCGAGGCAGGTTTCCCGCATCCCGGGCCCATACACCGGTCAGCCCGCCACTTCACCAGCTTCGCCAGCTCCGGTGGTGGCCGATACTTCGTGCGTCCGACACTGATAACGGCACCGGTTTCGGGGTGGGTGAGCACCCGCATCCACCCCGCCGCGGCACCGGCGAGTTCACGGGCCCGTTCGATAGGGATCGGACCGACGCCTTCCACCTCGGCCGGATCCGTCACCCCCTCAACACCCAGGAGCGCGAGGGCGGGGACGGTGACGACCACGGTCGCTTGGATGCCCCGAGCCTGCTTCGGGTGCTGGGGAACGGTCCCGTCGATGAGGAGGTCGCAGAACACGTCAGCCCGAATCTCATCCAACGACCGTTCCGACCCATCCCCCGGCTCCCCACCCCGGGTCGAACCGCGCTCGTGGTCGCGGATCACGACAGCTTTCTGGGTGACCCGCCCGTAAATCGCGTGGGCTTCCACCGACGGGACCAGCGCGTGAACCCACGACATCGAATCCCCCGCCGGCTCCACCATGATCCGACGCCCCCGCACCGCGACCTGGTGACGTTCCGTCAACGTGGGGGCGGTTTCCCGGTCAATCAGGCGGCGTAGCGACCGCCGAAACGATCCCACCGGCAGAGACTCCGCCAACCCCAACGCCCGACCCACCAGGCCCGCGGCGACATCGGGGTGGAGCACGTCGAGGTCATCGACGAGGATCTCCGCGTGACGGACCGTCACCCCCGCACGCGAGAGCGACTCCAACACGGCCGGGTACGAGTGCACGAGCGACTCGGCGCGGGCGAGCATCATCCCCGCCGCGTTCTCCGTGACCCGCAGAGCAGACGCAAGCTCCAAGCGGAGTGAACGCATCACCAGCTCCCGCGACCCACCCCCATACCGGGACACATCATCGAGAGCCTCCAGGCGGAGATCATCGACCCGCGCGAACCGTTGCGCAGCGAACACCGCCTCCAGGTCGGCGGCCTCCATCACCAGGGCGACAGCGTCCGGACGCGGCGGAACCCACCCCGCCACCTCGGCATCCCACTCCCGCACATCACCCTCATACAGGAACACGTCAGCATCCTGAGCCGCAGGCCACTGCCCCGACCCACTCATGCCGACTTCTTCCATACCCCGACACTACGAGGGGGGTCCGACATTCAAACCCCGGGCCACCCGAGACAAAGCCCGGCACTCCGAGCGGCAGCAGTCCACCGGAAGCGCCGCCGTCCCGGCTGCGTGGGGGTGGCGGGTACTACGGTGATCGACATGTCTGTATCCCTCTCCCCCGCCCAGGCGCGGGGCGTACGCCACCGGGCCCAGCTGCTCGGCGGCTCGACCCTTTCCCCTCGGGAGGTGGTGGATCGAGCGGTCGCGCTCCAAGGCCAGGATCTTCCGGCAGTCCTGCGCGCGATCGCTCTGCGGTCGGCCCCGGGAACGACCGTCGACGATGTCCGCGCCGCTTTTGACAGCGGTGAGTTGGTGCGGTCCTGGCCCATGCGCGGCACACTGTTCGCGACGACTCCCGAGCACCTGGCGTCTCTCCTCGCCCTCACCGGCACGAGAACGCTGCAGTCGATGGCGCGGCGCCGGGAGCAACTGGGGCTGGACGACGCCACGATCGACCGCGCGCACGAGGTCGCCGTCGCGGCGCTCGAGACCGCTCCGCTTCGCCGCGCCGACATCCTCGCGACGTGGGAAGATGCCGGGATCTCGACCGACGGCGGGCGCGGGTACCACCTGCTCGTCCACCTGTGCATCAACGGGCTGGCGCACTGGGGCGCATTCGCTCCTGACGGATCGGAGCAGTACCTCACCCTCACGGCGACCCAGCGTGACACCGACACGGATGCCGCACTCAGCCGTATCGTCGCGGGCTATGTCGCCGCGCGGGGGCCGGTGACCCTCGACGACCTGGCCTGGTGGACGAAGCTTCCCAAGACGGGGCTGCGCGCTGCCGCCGCATCCGTCGACCGAATCGAGCTGGCACAGCTCGGCGAGAAGCCCGCATATCTGGATGCCGCGGCATCCGCGTCAGCCGACTCGAACTGGCAAGGGTCTGCTGAAACGGTGACGCTCGTTCCCGCGTTCGACGAGTGGATCCTCGGTTATGCCGACCGGTCGCTCGTGGCCTCCGACGCGATGTTCGACGCTCTCGTTCCCGGCAAGAACGGCGTCTTCCGCCCGGCAGTCCTCGTCGACGGCGTTGTGGTCGGTACCTGGCGCTTCTCGGCGCCTCGAGGTGCGAAGAGCCGGACTCCGGTGGTCGAACTCCTCGAGCCGGTGTCCGGTCGGGCCGCACGACTCATCGATGACGCGCTGGCTGCCTGGCCGCACGACTGACGCGACGTTAGCCGCGAACTCGTCAGAGCAGCGGGCGGGCGTGCCAGATGCGGTCGAGGTAGTCGCGCATCGAGCGGTCGGATGAGAAGAACCCGCAGCGGGCGATGTTGAGGATCGCCGATCGGGTCCAGGCATCCTGGTCCGCATATGCCAGGTCAACCTGCGCCTGCGCCTCGATGTATGAGGCGTAGTCGGCGAGCACCATGAACCGGTCGTCGTAGAGCAGATTCGACACGATCGGCTCGAAGACCGTGCGGTCACCGCCCGAGAACGCGCCCGAGGCAATGAGGTCCATGGCGGCGCGCAGCTGCGGGTCGGCCTGGTAGAAGTCGGCCGGCTTGTAACCCTTCGCCCACAGCGCCTCGACCTCGGGCTCGGTCATGCCGAACAGGAAGAAGTTGTCGTCGCCGACAAGCTGGCGGATCTCGACGTTCGCGCCGTCGTCGGTGCCGATCGTCAGCGCACCGTTCAAGGCGAGCTTCATATTCCCCGTACCGGATGCTTCCTTGCCGGCGAGCGAGATCTGCTCCGACAGGTCGGCGGCCGGGATGATGCTCTCGGCGAGGGTCACGTTGTAGTTCGGCGGGAAGACGACCTTCAGGCGCCCCTCGACCCGCGGATCGTTGTTCACGACCGACGCGACCGAGTTGATGAGGTGGATGATGCGCTTGGCCATCGCGTACCCCGGAGCAGCCTTGGCCCCGAAGATGAAGGTACGGGGCTGGATGTCGGCAGCGGCGACCTTGCCCGAGACGATGCGCTCGTACTCGGTGACAATGTGCAGCACCTTCAGGGTCTGGCGCTTGTACTCGTGGAGGCGCTTGACCATGACATCCAGCAGGTGGGTGTCATCGATCGTGACACCGTCACGGCGCTCCAGCACATCGCTGAGGTGCCGCTTGTTGGCTGCCTTGACGGCGGCGAACCGCTCCCGGAATTCGGCGTCTTCGGCGAGCGCCTCTAGCCCCCGGAGCCGCTCGAGGTCGACGGTCCAGCCCGCGCCGAGCGCCTCAGTGATGAGGCTCGCAAGCGACGGGTTCGCGAGACGGATGAAGCGGCGTGGCGTGACACCGTTGGTGACGTTCGTGAACTTGTCGGGGTACATCTCGGCGAACTCGTGCAGCACCTTGTCGCGAAGCAGCTGCGAGTGGAGTTCGGCGACGCCGTTGACCTTGGCGCCGGCGACCGTGGCAAGGTAGGCCATCCGCACCGAGCGGTACGGGTGCTCGCCGATGATCGACATGTTGCGCAGGCGCATCATGTCGTCACCGAAGCGCTCGCGCACCTCATCGAGGAAGTCGTCGTTTATGCGATAGATGATCTCGAGGTGGCGCGGCAGCAGCCGGCCGAGCAGGTCCACCGACCAGACTTCGAGGGCTTCGGGCAGCAGCGTGTGGCAGGTGTAGGCGAAGCACTTCTGCGTGATCGCCCACGCGTCGTCCCACTCCATGCCGCGCTCGTCGACCAGCACGCGCATGAGCTCGGGCACGCCGATGACCGGATGCGTGTCGTTGAGTTGGAAGATCACGCGGTCGGGAAGCTTCTCAAGGTCGAAGCCCTCGGGGAGCACGCGGTCGAGGAAGTCGTTGATGGATGCCGCGACGAAGAAGTACTGCTGCTGCAGGCGCAGCTCCTTGCCCTGGGGCGTCGAGTCCTCGGGGTAGAGCACCTTGGAAATGTTCTCGGCGAAGGTCTGGGCGCGCACCGACTCCTCATAGTCGCCGGAGTTGAAGATGCGCAGATCGAAGGCGTTGGTCGCCGCCGCGCGCCACAACCGCAGGGTGTTGACCCGGCCGTTGTGATACCCGGGAACCATCATGTTGTAGGGCACCGCGAGCACGTTCCAGTCCGGAATCCAGCGCGTACGCTCCACACCGTTGTCGTCATAGGTCTCGGTGCGACCGCCGAACGAGATCGTCTGGGCGGCTTCGGGGTGGGGGAACTCCCACGGCGAGCCCATGCGAAGCCAGGCATCCGGCTGTTCGACCTGCTGGCCGTCGACGAAGGTCTGCCGGAAGATCCCGTACTCGTAGCGGATGCCGTACCCGATCGTCGGCACGCTCATGGTGGCCAGCGAATCGATGAAGCACGCAGCGAGGCGCCCCAGACCACCGTTGCCGAGGCCCGGTTCGACCTCGACCTCGCGCATGTCGTCCATCGAGATGCCGCACTGCGCGAGGGCATCCGTCGCGATCTCGCCCAGCCGCGCCGCGAGCAGATTGTTGTCGAGCTGCTTGCCCAGCAGGTACTCCGCCGACAGGTAGCAGACGGTCTTCGCCTGCTGCTCGCGTTGCCGGGTCTGGTCCTCGAGCCAGCGGGCCATGAGGTAGTCGCGAACAGTCCCGGCGAGCGCCAGGTACTGGTCGTTGGCATCGGATGCCGACAGTGAAACGCCCTGATCGAAGTTCAGGTTCGCGAGGAACTGCTTGACGAATCCGTCAACCGACGCAGGCGGTGCGATGACGGGAGCAAGGGCCAGGGGATGCGTGGGACGCAGGGTCGCGTCGGAGTTCTGTGTGTCGGGCACGACACGAAGATACCGAGTCGCACGGAGCGATTCATCCTCGGCCGCGAATCGCCACGGGAGGTTTACACACTCGTCACGAAGCTGCCCGCAGCCGGCGAGGCGCGGCCGGACGTTCGGGAAGCGACTCTAGGCCGGCTTCGCGGCATCCGGAACGTCCAGCCCCCGCCAGGTTGCCCAGAAACCCAGCGCGGCAAAGACCGAGCCCGTTGCAGCGAGCAGCTGCGCCGACGCGTAGGCGTGGAACTGCCCCGTCGAGCTCTGCAGCCCGAAAGCGATGGCCAGGATGCCGAATACCAACCCCGCGATCAGACCGATGCTCGCGAGAGTGGCGGCGACGATGACGTAGACGCGCCGACCACGGAACTCTCCGCCGCCCGCGTACTGCTTCACCCGCTCGGACCTCAGGAGCCAGAGCGAGGCAAGGCTGCCGAGGTACAGCGCGAGCATGTCTGCCGCCAGAGTGTCGGAGAGCCTGTGCCAGTGCACGGTGACCGTCAGCGCACCGATCAACCCGGCCCAGGTCATGACGATGCCCATCGCCAGGCCCCGCCACCGGAACGGAACCACGATGATCATCGCGACGATCAGGGTCATCGCGATCGTGGTGTGACCACTCGGGAAACTGTTGTGACCCGCACCGAAGTCCGCCGGGGCGAGGTCGGGACGCCACAGAATGAAGCGCTTGAGCGCCTCAGACAGCAGCACCCCGACGACGATCACGGCCATCCCCGCCAGGGCCGTGCACACCTGCCGCCGCGCGAATCCGATGATGCCGACCACGAGCACGGCAATGGCGAGCGACCACGTCTGGATCAGATCGAGATTGTCGTCGGCATCCGTCGCTTCCCAGGGCAGAACCTGGCCCGAGCCCGCGATAGCCGCGTTCTCCCACTCCTGCCCCCACACCGTCAACACGGCGATCACGTACACGACGATGAAGCCGACAACGCATGCGGCAGCGAGAATCACCCACCGCCTCGCGGCGCTCGATAGCGCTGAAGCGGATGTGTTCTCGCGCGGACCTGCCTGTTTCGCACTGCTCACGGCCTACTGCCCCCTTTGCCGTTGGTCGTTTCGCCGTAACAGCAGCGGTCTCGGTGACGGCGCGACGGCACCGAAACCGAATGTTCGCGGCGCGTGCCGATTGCAGGATGAACGGGCGTTCGGGGCGCTTAAGCTGAGCGGATGAAGCCGTTCATCCTGCTGGCGACCCGCGCGGAGGACGGTCCGGCCGATGAAGAGTACGAGCTTTTCCTGCGCTACACCGGTCTCACGGAGTCTGAGCTGCGACGGGTGCGGCTCGAGGCAGGCCCGATGCCCGAGCTCGACCTCGATGACCTGTCGGGGATCTTCGTCGGCGGCGGACCGTTCAACGCGTCGGATCCGCCCGAGCAGAAATCCGCCGTGCAGCGGCGCGTCGAGGCAGAGTTCGATGCGCTCCTCGACCAGGTCGTCGCGCGCGACTTCCCGTTCCTGGGCGCCTGTTACGGCGTGGGAACGGTCGGCGCCCACCAGGGTGCCATCATCGACCGCACCTACGGTGAGCCGGTCGGCGTGGTGGAGGTGTCGCTGACGGATGCCGGGATCACCGACCCCCTGCTGGCCGGCATCCCTCCGCGCTTCGATGCTTTCGTCGGGCACAAGGAGGCGATGCGCTCGCTCCCCTCCTCGGCGACGCTGCTCGCCTCCTCCACCACCTGCCCCGTGCAGATGTTCCGCGTGCGCGAGAACATCTATGCGACGCAGTTCCACCCGGAGCTCGATGTCAACGGCATCACCGCGCGCATCCACGCATACACGGATTACGGGTACTTCGCGCCGACCGAGGTGCACGTTCCCCTCGCCGCCGTCCGTGAACGCGAGGTGCTGCATCCAAGCCGGATGCTCCGCACCTTCGTGGATCGCTACGCCCGCTGACCGGTCGTTTGCGACGGGCCAGCAAACGCACATTGGCTCTTCTGGCCGGCGACTCGCGCCCGATGTGATGGAGACAATCGGGTGCGAGTACGAGTGGGAACGGAGGAGGAGTGCGATGCAGGATGCTTCGGTCGTCGTTGTCCCGGGGCTCGGTGGTTCATCCCCCGGCCACTGGCAGTCGATCTGGCAAGCGCAGCATCCGGCCTGGGTGCGCAGCACTCCGGCATCCTGGGACGAACCCGACTCCGACGACTGGGACCGTGCCGTCGGCACTGCAGTGCAGGAAGCTGGCGAGCCGGTGGTGCTCGTCGCGCACGATGTTGGCGACGCCGGACACATCAATGTCCTCAGCGGCCACGGCCCGTGGCCGGAGGGACTCGACCTGCTCCGCGGATTCATCCGTGACCTCGAGGGAGGACGTTGATGTCAGCATCGTTCGAGCAGCTCGCCTCGGAACTCGTCTCGGCGGCGACCGGCCGCACCGAGCTGGTCGCCGCGCTGCGGCCGCCGGCGGGTCCGGTGACGTTGCCGTCGCCTCTCCCCGTCGCCCGGCTCGCCGCCACAGCGGTCGGGGCCGCATCGGTTGCCGCCGCCTCCCTGGCGTACGCACGCAGCACTGGCCGCGAGGTCGACGTGGCGAGCCTCATCCCGGTCGTTCTCGACGGACCTCGCGTGACTGCTGCCTACCGCAGCGAGCAAGTCTTCACCTGGAACGGCGAGAGACCGGATGCCTGGGCCCCGGCATCCGGGTTCTTCGAGACCGCCGACGGGTGGGTCAGAACCCACGGCAACTATCCGCACCACGCGGCGGCGCTCCGTCGGATGCTGGGGCTCGGAGACGACGCGGGCAAGGAGGCGATCGCCGCTGCACTGCGTACCGCGACGGGTGCGCACTGGGAAGACCGCGCTGCCGCTGAAGGAGCGATCGTCGGCCGGGTTCGGACAGTGCAGGAGTGGCGAACGCATCCGCACGCCGACGCCGTGCGCGCCTACCCGCTCGTGCGCCGTGACGTGGCGGACCCTGGCGCATCGCCGCTGACGGAGCCGGCATCGTCACTGCCCCTCGCGGGCGTCCGGGTGCTCGACCTCACGCGGGTGATCGCCGGACCTGTCTCGACCCGCACCCTCGCACTGTTCGGGGCGGACGTGCTGCGCATCGACAGTCCCCGCCTTCCCGAGATCGACTGGCAGTTCCTGGACACCGGCCAGGGGAAGCGCTCGACCACACAGCCGGCTACCTGCTCGCGGCATCCGTCATGAGTGCGCTGGAGCTCCGTCACCTCACCGGCGCGGTGTCGCACGTCGGCATCTCGCTCGCCCGGGTGGCGCTGACCCTCCTCGACGGACCGCGCTCGTCGGTCCCGGCACCCACCCCGACCCCGGACGAGACCTGGCGCGAGCAGACTGTCGATCTCGCCGTGGCGGGAGGGGGAAGCCTCCACTGCGCCGCGCCCGCGCCGGTCTGGAACGGGAGCGCAATGGCGTACCCCGCGACGATCGTCCGCTACGGCTCGTCGGTGGCCGCCTGGCAGCGGGCGGCGCGGATGAGGTCGGCCGAGTGCGCCAGATGTGCCCGGACCGCGTCCCCTCCTTCGCGCTGAATCTCGTCAAGATAACCAGTGTGCTCCCGGGCGAGCGAGCCCGCCGGATAGTCCGGCCTGACGTGCGTGAGGAGCAACAGGATCTCGGACTCCAGCTGCCGATGGGCCTGCGCAATCCGTGGACTTGCCGCTGCCTCCACGATGAGACGGTGCACCTCGGCGTGCGCCCGCGTTGTTGCGAGCCAGTCTCCTGATGCCTCGGCCAGCGCGAGCCGGTCGATCGCCTCTTTCACGGGACGCGTGACAGCAGCCGGCCACGGCGTGCCGTGCTTGGCGCTCACCTGGCGAACGGCTTCCGCCTCGAGCGCACCGCGCAGCTCCTGGAGCGCTTCGACCGCATCGTCGTCGAGGTTGGCGACGCGGGCTCCTCGGTAGGGCGCAATCGTCACGAGCCGCTCTGCCGCGAGCGCCTGAAGTGCGGCGCGCACGGTGTGTCGAGACGCAGCGTGCTCCGCGGCGAGGCGCTCTTCCCGAAGCGGAGCGTCTAGACCCAGCTCGCCGGACAGGATGCTGGCGCGCAGCGCGTCCGCAAGCGCTGCCGCGTGGGTCGGACCGGGTTCGCTCTCACGCCGGCGCGGAGACATCCGTCTTCTCCTTCCGGGCGGTCGGCAGTGAGAGCACCACGAGCCCGAGGGCGAGCACGACAAGACCGATCGCCGACGCCACCGTGAGGTGCTCGTGAAGCACCCAGACGCCGAGCAGCGTCGCACCGAGCGGCTCCGCGAGCGTGAGCGTCGCAACCGTGGTCGGGGCGAGCCGCCGCAGACCCCATCCGAAGAGCAGATACGCGACCGCAGTCGTGACGACGCCGAGCCAGAGTGCGAGCGCGAGACCCGCGGGGGTGACCAGCCACCCGGGCGAACTCGCAAGAAGAAGCGGCAGGCTCACGACCGCTGCCACTCCGAACACGGCGCCCATCGCGGTCTGGAAACTCCAGCCGCGGTCCATCAGCAGCTTGCTGGCCAGCGCATAGAGCGCATACGAAGCGCCCGCGGCAAGCGAGGCAAGAACTCCCAGCGGCCCGACGCCCGCGGCTCCTGCGCCGCCGACCAGACCCGAGACGAGAACGACGCCGACCAGCGCGATGGCGGTCGCGACGCCCCAGCGCAGGCTCGGCATTCGCCGACGGATGAGGGCATCGAGGATGCCGGTCACGATCGGCGCCGATCCCAACGCGATGACCGTACCGACCGCTACCCCATTCAGGCGTGTGCCAGCGAAGAACGTTGGCTGGTAGGCCAGCACGCCGATCGCCCCGACCGTGACGATGACCCAGGTAGGCGCCCTACGAGCTACGGCCGCTTCGGCTGACGGCGCAGCGCGCGGCATCAGTGGCCGCGTCACCAGGGCGATCGCGCCGAGAATCCCGCCCCCGATGAGGATGCGCGCAGCGCCGACCGAGAGCGGGGATGCATCGACATCCGCGAGCGCCTGCGCCGTTCCCGTGGTCGCGAAGCACAGCGCTGCCAGCACCACGGCGATCACTCCGGTCACCGCAGCATTGTTACACAATGTTCCCGGGTCCGCGGGGCAAAAGCCGACGGGCCTCCGAGCTGCCCGAACAGGGAAACTAGAAGCTCGCGGCAGAGGGCTCCGAAGAAACACCGGAGGGATCATCTGAGACGGGGGCGAGGAAGGATTCGAGCACGACATCATCGTCGGATTGGTATATCCGGGTGTCGGCGTTTCGCGTTCCGATTCCCGACGCCTGCTGCTCGGCCGCGGGAAGCCTGCCCGGCGAGACAATCCTGACCCGCACGCGACCGGTGTCTTCGGTCGCGAGCGTGACGACCGCGTGCCGGGCACCCGAGTGCTTGACCGCGTTGACGAACGCTTCCGTGACGATCTCGGCGGCGCGCTCATCCGTGTCGCGGTCGCGCAGCGCCGCCTGCGCATGAGCGGATGCGGTGTAGGCGATGTCGAGCACGGCCCGCCACGCCGAAATCACCCGACCGAGGGAACCGAGCGGACCGTGGCGCGACCCGCGCCCAACCTCGATGTCACTGACCGGACCCAGCATCCGCTCAAACGCGTCGTCAGTTCGCTCGCGGAACTGAGCAACCTCAGCGACGGTGGGCTGACGCTCGTCGGCGTGCGCGGCGAGTATGACGCACTGGCCCTGCACTCCCCCGTGCAGGATGCCTACAGCATGGCGAAGGGGATCCGATGCGCGCGCGCTCTCTGCAGCCACATCGCGTGCTGTGACCGCGAGAAGCTGCTGCGACTGTGTGGCGGCCAGGTGCGCGGAACGCAGCGCGTCGACGCAGACCGAGACCACGATCGCAAGGCCCGGGATCGTGATGATGCCGACCAAACCAACCATGCCGATGCTCGGCAACAACGCGAGTGACATCGCGGCGACGACAATGCCGGCGAGCGTCCACACCAGCAGGAACAAGATCGGGCGAGTGCGTGCGCCGGGCGCCGGAAGCAAGCGCCGAGTGGCCAGCCCCCCAGCGAGGTCTATCAGGACCAGACCGACCATTCCGAGCGCCGCCACCCCGACTCCGCCGTGCATAAGAGAGAACGGCAAGGTCGCACAGCCGTAGACCAGCGCGACCGCGAACCACGGCGGCGGCATGAGACGCTCCGAGACGCCGCGTCGGCGCTCGGCAGCGAGGGCGACGGGGCCGGATCCCGGCGCCGAAGTATCGACTGCGTCAGCGCGCGCCTCAAGCAGGTGACTTTCGGTGCGAACCTTCTCGGCGTAGGCGCGTACGGTCTCGAAGTCGACGGGACGGGCGAGCATGACGTTGCGGGAGGCCCGGAGCCGCTGTGCGGTAGCCGCGAGCACCTCATCAACCTCAGCTGCCTGGACCCGGGCCCGCTCCAGGCGTGCCCGCATCGGCGCGAGCGCGCGCTCGAGGCGTGCTCTAATCGCGCGCCGGCGGGCGTATTCAGACAGAGCGATGGCGACGAGGGAGAACATCGCGAGCCCTGACACGATATTCGTGATCACACGCGGCGCGAACGCTCCCGTCGTCCCGACATCCCACAGCCACAGACTCAGCGCGTCATTGAGCGGCGTGCGCACCACGCACAGAGCGAGGAGGGTCGTGAGTACGACGATGCCGCGGGCGGGCCGTGATCGCAGGCGCCTTTCGGCGATCGTTGCCGGCAGCGCGAGAGCCGCAAGCACCACCCACCCGAGGGCCCCAATGACGACTGCCTGCAGGTAGCCCTGGACGGATGCCCCGTGAACCGTGGGCACGCCGACGATGGCTGCAAGCACGAACGACAGCAGCGCGCTCCACCGATTGAAGAACGTGCCATCGGTGACGTCCCGCCACCAGATCGCGACGACACCTCGCACGCGCAACCGCTCCCACACCTTGATCACCACCGGCCCAGATTCAGACCACCGTACCGATCTCGGCTGGGAAGCGTCAGGGCCGGTGATCCCGCACGCGATGGATGACGGCATCCGTCGCCGTGACGATGACGATCGTCGCCCCGTACACGAGCAGATCACGCGGGTCGAAGACAGTGCCGAGGACGAGCATCGCCGGCGGAAACGCGGCGCCCGCCGCAAGCGGAACGCCGGTGAGCTGGAAGAGCTCGATGCCCACGCACCAGGCCAGTGCGATGGCACCGACAAGGAGCGGATGCCGCCGCGGGATGAGCAGGATGATGAACGCATAGACCGCCGCCGCGTAGAGGGCGTCACCGGCGATGTCGGTAGCTGCCATGTCGGGCAGCAGGAAGTGAACGCCGAGCCCTGCCGCGATAACCGCGCCTAGCGCCACACCTGCCGTGACGCGGCGGACGCCGGATCCACTGCGCCACCCCGCATCCGTCATGCTTCTACCGTAGGTATGACGGCTGGTGATTCGATGCGCTCAGGCGTGGGTAAGCCCGGTCTCACACGATGGTGGTGAGCACTCCACCATCGGCGCGGAGAGCTGCTCCGTTGGTTGCCGACGCGAGCGGGCTCGCGAGATACGTGACCAGCGCCGCGATCTCGGTCGGCTCGATGAACCGCTCGAGCAGGGTCGTCGCGTTCTGGCCGATCACGGCATCCTTCACCGCATCCATCGGCGCGCCCTGCGCCTGCGCGATCTGTTCGATGGCAGCTGCCACACCATCTGAATAGGTCGGGCCGCCGAGAACCGTGTTCACTGTCACGGCCGTGCTGCGCGTCCGCTTGGCCAGGCCGTTGGCGAGGGCGATCAGGGCGGCCTTCGTGACGCCGTAGTGGATCATGTCGGCGGGCACCGAGACGCCCGATTCGCTGCCGATGAAGACGATGCGGCCCCATCCGCGCTCAAGCATCCCGGGAAGCAGCGCCCGCGAGAGCCGAACGCCGCTCATGACGTTGACGTCGAAGTAGTGCTGCCACTGTGCGTCGTCGATCTCTTCGAAGGCGCCGAGACCGAACAGTCCCACGTTGTTGATCAGCACGTCGACCTCGCCGAGGCGCGCGATGAGGTCGGTGACCTGCGCAGGGTCTGCGAAGTCGGCGGCAATCCCTGAGACGTCAGCGCCGGGATGAGCGACGTGGAGCCTCGCCACGGCTTCTTCGACCCTCTCGGCGCTGCGGCCGTTGACGATAACCCGCACTCCCTCGGCGGCGAGCGCGTCCGCCACCGCGTAGCCGATTCCGCCGGTCGATCCGCTCACGAAGGCGCTCTTGCGGGTCAGTTGCAGGTCCATGGATGCTCCGTTCTGGCGTCCGTCGGGTGCAGGCTCGCCGATTGACTTGCTCAGGAAACTCAACCGTACGTCGAATGACTTTCCTGAGCAAGTCAATCGGGCTAGGCTCGATCCATGCCCCTCACTACTGCGCAACTCGCGACGTGGGCGTCGCTTGCCACCCTCGTGGAGCGCCTCCCCCGAGCCCTTGACGCGCAGCTGCAGGAGAGTTGCGGACTGACGCACTTCGAGTTCGGCTTGCTCTACGCCCTCGACGCGGCGCCCGAGCGGACACTGCGCCTCAGCACTCTGGCGGGCTACGCGAGTTCCACGCTTTCGCGCCTGTCCCGCGCGTTCACACGGCTGGAGCGACGCGGGCTCGTTCGGCGTGAGACGGATACGGCGGACGGACGGTTCACCCTCGGCATCCTGACCGCGGCCGGCCACAACCTCGTGGAGTCGGCGCTGCCCGATCATCACGATCTCGTTCGCGAGTTCGTGTTCGACACACTCAGCGACGAGGAGGCCGCACAGCTCGGTGAGATGAGTCGCCGGATCTCGCAGCGGATCGACCCGGCAGAAGTGTGGGCTCCGGCGCCCTAGTTCCGCGTATCCACCGGCCACCCCTGCGGCGAACTGTCGGGATATGACCGGCCGCACCCAGTGGACTGCTGCGTTGCGAGCGATGCCGACCCCGGAGTGGGCGGCCTACCTCTCGGAGCACTCGGGGCTTCCGGGACCGCGCGCCAACCTCGAGCTGGTCTCGGCGTATGTACCTCTGGCCGACGAGACCACCATCGACACGCTCCTGTCCACCGGCGACGAGTATCACGCGACGTGCGCTGCTGCCGCCCTCGGCGCGAGGGCCGAGGGCACGGCATCCGAGAAGCGAGCGCTGGAGCTTGCCGCCGACGCCCGGTGGCGCGTGCGCGAAGGAGTCGCGCTGGGCCTCCAGCTCCTGGGCGACACAAAGCCCGCGGCGCTCGCGTCGATCGTGGACGCGTGGGTCGACCACGCCCATCCCCTCGTGCAGCGCGCCGCCGTCGCGGCGATCTGCGAGCCGCGCCTGCTGCGGGATCCGCGGATGGCATCGCTCGCCCTGGATGCCTGCGAGCGCGCGACCCGGCATCTCGCGACTCGGGAGCCTGAGGAACGGAAGACCCCCGACTCCCGAACCCTACGCCTGGCGCTCGGCTACTGCTGGAGCGTGGCAGTTGCCGCCGACCCGACGCACGGTCTTCCCGCCTTCGCCGCGCTGGATACCGACGATCCGGATGTCGCGTGGATAGTGACCCAGAACAGCCGCAAGAAGCGCCTGTCCTGCCTGCTCGACAGCTGAGGCCGCGCCACCTTCCGCAGCGGGTCGGTCAGACGGTTCGCCCAGCCCGCAGCACGACGTCCTCGACGTGGTGGCCACTCACCGCTCCGGCAGGACGCGGCCGCTTCTCGTGCACCTCGATGCGCCACCCGGCATCGGCAGCGAGCGCTGCGACGATCTCGGTGACGCCGACGTAGGCATCCGGATCGAACATCGGAGTGTGCTCGGCGGGGTCGACCGCCTCCCGCGCCCATGCGGTGTCGTGTGCGACGACCAGCAGGGTGCCGCCCGGAGCCACGGCGTCGAGGAGGCTGCGCACTCCCCTGCCGTCTGGCGTGCGGGCGAACGACCCGTACTGCAGCGAAACGAGGTCGAATCTCTCGTCCCCGTAGGGACGGGCGCTGTTGGCATTCACGTGCCACGTGCGCACGGCAAGACCCCGGCGCCGCGCTTCGTGCTCGACGCGCGCGAGAGCACGGGAGGAGACATCGGATGCCGTGACGCGCCATCCGTTCGCCGACAGCCACAGCGCGTCCGCGCCCTCGCCGGCGCCGACATCCAGCGCGGTTCCCGGAATGAGAGCGGATGCCTCGGCGACGAGTGTGCCGTTCGGATTCCCGCTCCACACTTGCTCGCCGCCGTAGCGACCGTCCCATTCGGTTTCGACGCCCGACGGGCGGTCACCGGCGGCCAGGTCCTCGTCGGCGAGGCTGAAAGCGATCTGCGCACCGACCATGCTGCCGTTCGCTGCGGCAGGAAGCACCTGCAGGCTCGGGTCGACGACGTTACCTGCCGCGAAAACGCCGTCCACCGCCGTTCGGCCTGTCGCGTCGGCCGTGAGCACCTCCCCGAACCCGGTCGCATGCGGAGTCGCTGCGAGCCCAAGGCCGCTCAGCGCTTCGACGCGGGCATGGAACCGGGCACCGACGAGCACGGCATCGGCGGCGATTCGGGTGCCGTCGGCGAGGTCTATGCCGAGCGCGCCGTCGGCATCCGTCACCCGGGTCGCGGGTGCGGCGATCACGGTGACACCTGATGCCTCAAGTCGCCGCACGGCCTCGGCATCCACCTCCACCCCATCGTGCAAGATCACAGTGAGACTGTCGGTCAGGTGGCGCATGAGCGGGGTCGGGTGCAGGGCGAGGGGGCTCGTCACGATCTGGACGACGCGCTGATCACGCACCTCCCAGCCGTGACAGAACGGACAGTGGATCACTTCGCGACCCCACCGCTCGGCCAGACCCTCAATCGGGGGCAGTTCGTCGGTGAGCCCGGATGCCACGAGCACGCGACGCGCGAGCAGGGCACCACCTCCGGAGAGTTCGACGCGGAACCGTTCGCCGTCGCGGCGAACATCGAGAACGCGACCCGAGAGGATCTCGCCGCCGTAGGAGCGGACTTCCTCTCGCCCGATCGCTCGGAGCTGTTCCGGCGATGCGCCTTCGCGCCCGAGGTAACTGTGCATGTGCTCGGCCGGCGCGTTGCGCGGTGTGCCGTCGTCGACCAGGATCACCGAGCGGCGCTGGCGGACGAGCTGGAGTGCGCCAGCGAGCCCGGCAGCCGAGCCGCCGATGACGGACACATCGCACCGGCGGATCATCGCAGGTCCGTGAGAGTTGTGGTGAGACGAGTCGTGTTTGCCCATGCGTCGAGGGTAGGCCCGTCTGGCGAATAGTGGATGCTAGCTTGCAGTATTCGCAAGAGAGACGGATGCTGGACCCATGGCCAGTACCAATGTCGAGACCCTCGCACGGATGCGATTGCGCAGCATCCGCACCACGCTCGGGTATTCGCTCGACGAGATCGCCGATCGCAGCAACCTCAGTGCCTCGACGGTCAGCAGGATCGAGACCGGCAAGCGCGCGCTCAGTATCGACGTGCTGGTGCCGCTGGCAGAAGCACTGCAGGTGAGCGTCGACGACCTACTGCGCGCCGCGGACGACGACGACGTCGTCATCCGTCCCACTCAGCACACCAACGGAGCGCGCACGACCTGGGCACTCAACCGCGTCGACGGGCGCACGATGGCGATGAAGATGCGCCTGGAACCCGAGCGCGAGATCCCGGCGACCCGCGTGCATCCGGGTTTCGACTGGTTCCTCGTGCTCGAGGGGCGCGTGCTCCTGCAGCTCGGCGGGCGGCACATCGAGGTCGCGCAGGGCGAGGCTGCGGAGTTCTCGACGATGACCCCGCACGCTATCAGCGCGATCAACGACCCGGCGGAGCTCGTCATGGTCTTCGATCGCGAGGGCCAGCGTGCGCACCTGCACACCTGAGACGCGGTGACGGGCACGCGCAGCCGCGCGCGGATGCGGAATCGCGCCGAACCCACGGAGCGACTAGCGTCACACCCATGGCCTCTTCCCTCGAGAACGCGACCGACGAGGCCGAACCCCTCGCATCCGAACCCACCTTTGCCCAGCTCGGTCTCGACCATGCGGTCATGAAGGCGCTGGAGGATGTCGGATACGAGACGCCGTCGGCCATCCAAGCTGCGACGATCCCTCCCCTGCTCGCCGGACGAGACGTCGTCGGTCTCGCTCAGACGGGGACGGGAAAGACTGCAGCGTTCGCGCTACCGATCCTCTCCCGCCTGGACCTGTCGCAGAAGACCCCGCAGGCGCTCGTGCTCGCCCCCACCCGCGAGCTCGCCCTGCAGGTGTGCGAGGCGTTCGAGAAGTACGCATCGCACCTGCGCGGCGTACACGTCCTTCCCGTCTACGGCGGTCAGGGCTACGGTCAGCAACTCTCGGCACTGCGCCGCGGCGTGCACATCGTCGTCGGCACCCCCGGCCGCATCATGGACCACCTCGACAAGGGCACGCTCGACCTGTCGGAGCTGAAGTACCTGGTGCTCGATGAGGCCGACGAGATGCTCAAGATGGGTTTCGCCGAGGATGTCGAGTCGATCCTGGCCGACACCCCCGCTACGAAACAGGTAGCCCTGTTCTCAGCTACCATGCCGGCGCAGATCCGGCGCATCTCGGCACAGTATCTGAGCGACCCCGAAGAGATCACGGTCAAGAGCAAGACAACGACTTCGGCCAACATCTCGCAGCGGTACCTGATGGTGTCGTACCCGCAGAAGCTGGATGCGCTCACGCGCATCCTCGAGGTCGAGAACTTCGAGGGCATGATCGTCTTCACGCGCACCAAGAACGAGACCGAGACCCTCGCTGAGAAGCTGCGCGCCCGCGGATACGCGGCCGCCGCGATCAGCGGCGACGTCGCCCAGGCGCAGCGCGAGCGCACGGTGAACCAGCTCAAGAGCGGCAAGCTCGACATCCTTGTCGCCACGGATGTCGCGGCCCGCGGTCTCGACGTCGACCGCATCAGCCACGTCGTCAACTATGACCTGCCCATCGACACCGAGTCGTATGTCCACCGCGTCGGACGCACGGGACGCGCCGGTCGCACGGGCGCTGCGATCAGCTTCGTCACCCCGCGCGAGCGTCGAATGCTGACGGCGATCGAGAAAGCCACCCGGCAGCCGCTGACCGAGATGAAGCTGCCGAGCGTCGACGACGTCAACGCCACGCGACTCACGCGCTTCGACGATGCCATCACTACGGCGCTCGCCGATCCGGCTCAGATCGGCATCTTCCGCGACATCATCGCCCACTATGTCGAGCACCACGACGTGCCCGAGGCGGATGTCGCTGCAGCGCTCGCGATCGTCGCGCAGGGCGATACGCCTTTACTGCTCGAACCGGATGCCGCACCCGAGCCTCGGTTCTCGCGTGATTCGCAGGATCGACCCGAGCGTGGCGGGCGTGACCGTGGCGACCGCTCCGACCGCGGCCCGCGCAGCGGAGGCGGACCCCGAACGACCTACCGGATCTCCGTCGGCCGGCGCCACAAGGTTGAGCCGCGCCAGATCGTGGGAGCCCTTGCAAACGAGGGTGGCCTTCGCCGCGAGGACTTCGGCGCGATCCAGATCCGTCCCGACTTCTCACTTGTCGAGCTGCCCGCGGATCTCTCGCGTGACACCCTGAAGCGCCTCGAGAACACACGCATCAGCGGCAAGCTGATCGAGCTGAAGCCCGACCGGTTCGGCAACTCCGCGAAGCGCGAAGGCCGCCCGCCCCGCCGCTGACCCGGTGCGGCACCCGGCGTCGCGGCATCCGCGCGAGCGTCATTCTCGGATGATCACCGGAGTTCCGAGCGGCAGCGCGGCGAGCGCGTGGGCTGGGGCTTCGTCGACGCGCAGGCATCCGTTCGACACCCGGCCGGAACGTGTGTCGTGATAGTGAAAGGCGGTCACGGCGACATCGCCGCCGTCGAATCCGTCGAGAGTCGGACTCTGCACCGACAGGTAGGTGATCGGGTTCCCCCTCGTGTACGCGAAGCTCGGCTCGGTGCGCACCGTCATGATGAACGAACGACCGAGGGGCGTCGGCGTCGCCTCCACGCCGGACCCGAAGTCGGCGGCGATGCGCTGCCGCCCCTCCCCACGAACGATGTCGATGGTGCGGTCGCCGAGGGAGACCTCGACGACCGCCTCTTGCGCCGTAAACTCGACGTCCTGCGTCCGGAGCCATCCGGTGAGTTGCCCGGAGTTTCCCCCGGAGGGATAGGCCTGGCGGCCCACGAGCATGACCTTCACCCATGCGTCGTGCTGCTCGATCACCGGCACCACGGTGCCGTCGTAGTAGTAATCGCGCGGAAGCGACGCCACCGGAGCGCCACCGGGCTCGGCAAACACAGGGACCGCGGCGCCCGCCGCGCGAGCGGCGACCCCGGTCAGCCGGCCGAAAGGATCGTCGTCGACGGGCAGCTCGGGAACGATGGCGAAGACGGTGATCTCAGGGAGTCCGGCCAGGTCGTAGTCGGTCGTGTCAGCGGCGGGCCCGACCAGGGTGGGTGTCGGTGTCGCCGCGGGTTCGACTGTGGGCGTAGGCGTGGGCGTCGGCGCTGCCGCGAGCGGTTCGCCCCGCCCCGACGCGACGATCGATGCGGCGACGAGCGCCGCCGCGACGAGGACACCGGCGACAGCAAGCGCGATCCATCCCGCGTTTCGTCGGGTGAGCGTGCGCGTCGTGGCCATGCATCCATCGTCGGCGCTGACGAAGACCCCCACAAGCGCCGAAGTAGTGCCCCGTAGCGTGGTGTAGTTCGCGGTGGCCGGTCTCGTCGTAGAGATGGTGCGGTCACCGTGTAGTTCCCTTCGAGAAAAACCCTCACATCCCACTCGAAAGGCATCTTCACGATGACCGCAGCTCATATTGTCGACCCCGCTGGCCTGCTTCAGGAAGCGCTGGGCGACGCGTCTCCCGATCTGATGCGCAGGTTGCTGCAGACAACGATCAACGCGCTGCTGTCCGCCGACGCGGACGCCGTCGTCGGCGCGGAATGGGGCCAACGCTCCACCGACCGGGCGGCGCAGCGCAACGGCTAGCGGCACCGCGACCTCGACACCCGGGTTGGGACGATCGACGTCGCGATCCCCAAGCTGCGCTCCGGCACGTACTTCCCCGAATGGCTCCTCGAACGCCGCAAATGCGCCGAGTCGGCGCTGATCACGGTCGTCGCGGACTGCTACCTCGCTGGCGTCTCGACCCGCCGGATGGACAAGCTTGTGAAGACCCTTGGGATCCACAACCTGTCGAAGTCGCAGGTCTCACGGATGGCCGCGGATCTCGACGAGCACGTCGCCCAGTTCCGGCACCGACCCCTGGGGGTTTCGCGCCCGTTCACGTTCGTCGCCGCCGACGCGCTCACCATGAAAGTCCGTGAAGGCGGTCGGGTGATCAACGCCGTCGTGCTCGTCGCGACCGGCGTCAACGCCGACGGGCGCCGCGAAGTCCTCGGGCTCCGCGTCGCGACGTCCGAGACCGGGGCGGCCTGGAACTCGTTCTTCGCCGACCTCGTCGCCCGCGGCCTGGGCGGCGTCCGCCTGGTCACCTCCGACGCCCACGCAGGCCTGGTGGAGGCGATCGCGGCGAATCTGCCCGGCGCGGTCTGGCAACGCTGCCGCACCCATTACGCGGCCAACCTGATGAGCGTGACACCGAAGACTATGTGGCCGGCGGTGAAAGCGATGCTTCACTCCGTCTACGACCAACCCGACGCTGCCGCCGTGAACGCCCAGTTCGACCGGCTCCTGGACTACGTCAACGGGAAACTCCCCGACGCGCACGAGCACCTCGACACCCCCCGAGCTGACATCCTCGCGTTCACCGGGTTCCCCGAAGGGCTCTGGCAGCAGATCTGGTCCAACAACCCCAACGAGAGATTGAACCGGGCGATCCGTCGCCGCACCGACTCCGTCGGCATCTTCCCCAACCGCGGCGCGATCATCCGCCTCGTCGGCGCCGTCCTCACCGAGATCACCGACGAATGGGCCGAAGGCCGCCGCTACCTCGGGCTCGAGATCCTCGCGAAGTCCCGACTCACCCTCGTCGACAACACCGGCACGGAGAAGGTGAACACCGACAGCACCCTCGAGCTCACCGCCTGAACCATCAACAGATCGAAGGAACCCGAACTACACCACTCCCTGGGGCTTGACCTAGCGCGACAGCGATTGCGATCACGATGGCCACCACAACAGCGACAAGAGTCGCGGCAGGAGACCGCAAGATCATTGAGGTTCTCGAGCGCCACCATCGGGTCCCGGGTACTTCCGACAAGACTCTTTCCTCTCTGTAAGAACACCGCCGCCGGTGCTCCTCGCCACGCGACGTCCCCGCTAGGGCGCAATCCGAACCACCAGGATTCGCTGTGAACAGCCGTCCGGTTTCTGCAGGAGGGTGTCCCCCTGGCTGCGTCGCAGAAGGGTGTGTCCGATAAACGGTGGATCTGGTTTGGCGTTCATTAGTTGATTCGGCCTTCGAATGCGATCGCGAACGCGTTCAGCGCCGGCTTCCACCTCGTCGCCCAGCGTGCCCTGCCGCGCCCGGTCGGGTCAAGCGAGCGGGTCACGAGGTAGAGACATTTCAGCGCGGCGGCGTCGTTCGGGAAATGCCCGCGTGCCCGGACTGCTCTGCGGTACCGGGCGTTGAGTGACTCGATCGCGTTCGTGCTGCAGATGATCCGTCGGATTTCCACGTCCCAGTCCAGGAACGGCACGAACTCACTCCAGGCGTTCTGCCAGAGCTTGCTGATCGCCGGATACTGCTGACCCCATTTCGCGTCGAACTCCACGAATCGCTCACGAGCGGCCGCTTCGGTCGGCGCCGTGTAGACGGGGCGGAGGTCCTTGCCCATCTCTTCCCAGTAATGGCGAGACGCGAACCGGAACGTGTTGCGGATCAGATGGATGATGCAGGTCTGCACCGTCGCGAGCGGCCAGGCGGTGTTGATCGATTCCGGCAGACCCTTCAGCCCGTCACAGACGACGATGCAGACATCCTCGGCGCCACGGTTCTTGATCTCCGTCAACACGCCGAGCCAGAACTTCGCCCCCTCGCCGCCATCGCCGGCCCAGATGCCGAGGATGTCGCGTTCCCCGTTCACGGTCACGCCGACGGCGAGATAGAACGGTTTGTTGCGCACCTGGCCGTCTCGGACCTTCACCACCAGAGCATCAATGAACACCACAGGATAGACGCGATCCAGCGGACGGTTCTGCCATTCGGTCATCTCCTCGATGACCTTGTCGGTGATCCTCGAGATCGTGTCCTTCGACACCGACGCCCCGTAGACGTCGTCGAAGTGCGCGGCGACCTCCCCGGTCGTCAGCCCACGCGCGGTGAGCGAGAGCACGATCTCGTCGACCCCGGTCAACCGCCGCTGCCGCTTCTTGACGATCTTCGGCTCGAACGACCCCTCACGGTCTCTGGGAACGTCGATCTCGACGGGACCGACCTCCGTCAGCACCGTCTTCGATCGGATCCCGTTGCGAGCGTTCTCGGCGATCGTGTTGCCGTGCTTCTCGTAGCCAAGATGCTCGGTCATCTCCGCCTCGAGCGCTGTCTCCAGCACCCGCTTGGTGAGCCCGTTCAGCACCCCGTGGGGGCCGACGAGGTCGACACCCTGTTCCTTCGCTTGCTTCAGCAGCTGCTCCGCGAGCTGCTGCTCGTCGATGATCTCCCCCCGTCACAGGATCGATCATCTCGATGACATCGGTCATCGCCCTTCCTTTCGGTCAGGCCAGACCAGATCCACCGTTAATCAGACAGTCCCTCGCAGAAGCATCAGCTCGGCTGGATGAGCGGACGACGCCAAGAGGTCGACGGCGCCCAGCCGCAGCTTGCGGCAGTTGGCGCGCACGGCGACGCGCGAGAGCCGTTCGCTTGGACGCGCGGGTTGCGCGCGTACGGGGTTGAGTGGCTGACGAGTTGGCTTAGTTACTGTTGCGGCTGGGCTTCGGCGAGCAACGTCCGGGCCTGTTCGAGATGGTCCGGGCTGGTCATGACGTCCCAGTGTTCAGCGGCGAGTTGCTGTACGGATGAGAAGTCGCGGCCGCCCCTCCAGATGCCGTGCCCTGCGAGACCGAAGATCGCTCCCCAGAGCGCGCCGAGGCCGACCGCCCACAGTGCCGTCCAGAGCCAGAGAATCCCTGGCGTGAACAGGGACAGTACGAGTCCGATCAGCAAGCCGAACCATGCCCCGCTCGCCGCGCCGTAGCCGGCGGCGCGAGCGAACGTCATGCGCCCGGTCACCTGCTCTTCGATCCGGACATTCCAGCCGACGATCGAGACGTGCTCAACGGGGAAGTCGGCATCGGCGAGCTTGTCCACGGCGGCCTGCGCGGCCTGATAATCCTCGTAACGGGCGAGGAGTGCACGAGCGGGCGTGGTTGCGTTGTTCTCGGTCATCAGAGTTTCTCCTTTCGAAGGTGCGGTTATCGGTGGTGCGCCATACTCAGCGAATCGACGCCGGGCGTCGGTGATCTCCGCGTTCGTCGGCGAGTTCGAGCAGTCGCCGCACACGTTGAGACGTCGGCGGATGCGTCCGGAACAATCCACCGAGCCCGTCGTCGGCGAGCGGGTTCGCGATCATCAAGTGGGCGTTCGCGGTGGTCGCAGGCGTGCTCACCAGCGGCGCGCTGTGCACGCCTGCCTCGATCCTCTGCAACGCCGCCGCCAACGCGAGCGGATCGTCGGCGAGCTCGGCACCGTCAGCGTCGGCCTCGAACTCGCGAGTACGGCTGATCGCGAGTTGAATAAGTGCGGCCGCGACCGGCGCGAGAACGAGCATGACGAGCGTCGCCAGCGGGTTCGGGGCATCCTCATCGTCGCCGCCCACCGGCAGGAAAAACGCAAAGTTGGCCAGCGAAGTGATCACGCCCGCGAGACCGGCGGCCACGCTCGAGACGAGGATGTCTCGATTGACCACATGGGACATCTCGTGCGCTAGGACGGCACGAAGCTCACGCCATGTCAGCAGCCGCAGGATTCCTTCGGTGACGCATACCGCCGCATGACGTGGGTCACGACCCGTGGCAAACGCGTTCGGCTGCGGCAACGGGCTGATATACACCTTCGGCATCGGCACGCCCGCAGCATCCGACAGCTCCCGCACCGTCGCAATGAGAGTGGGCGCCTCCCACTCACCCACGCGACGCGCTCCCATCGCGCGCAGCGCGAGACGATCCGACCAGAAGTAGGCGGCACCGTTCATCGCCAGCGACAAGAGCGCCGCGACCGCGAGGCCCGAGCCGCCAGCGATCGCATACCCTGCTACGAGCATCAACGCGGACAGCGCACCCAACAGGACAGCTGTCTTGAGCCCGTTCCAACGACGCATTGGACATCAACCTCCCCGGCTCATTAAACTTGCGTCGCTACGTGTCAAGTTTAACGTGGCTCCGTCTATCCTTCAACTCGATCTGCGAGTAACCTGCTACTCTAGGTGAAGGTTTTCAGGCTCAGTATGTGCAGCACGCAAGCGTTGATCTTGCCCTCGGCTGCGCACCGGTGCCGCGAGGTCCCACCTCGTGCTCCGGAAGTCATCGCAGCAGCGCGGTGGGCGACTTCGAGCAGGCGAGGCATCTGAGATTCAGCGAATGAGGCGATGAGGATAAGGAGGAGCTGGGGATGACGAAGCAACCGGGTGAGGATCCTGAGGTTCCCCTCGAGGATGCCCTGGAGCAGGACATAGATGCGGGCCCCGGCGCGGCGGACGACCGGGTCGCGACCTCGGTGCCGCTGCCGGAAGACGCCGACCCGATTGACGCATGGGAGCAACGGATCGAGACTCCCCTCGACGATGAGGATCAGCGGGAGCTCTAGAGACGAGTCAAGAGATCGTCGGCCGGCCCAATCTTCCGACCGAGTCGGCGTCAGGCCGTCGGTCGCGACCGCAACTCGCTGATCTCGTGCTCGAGGGCCTCGACCCTTCGCCGGAGGGCGAGAACCTCTCTGACGCCAGGAAGCGTGACCCCGGCCTCGGTGAGGTCCTGGACCTCGCGAAGCCTCTCGACCTCGTGACGCGAGTAGCGCCGTTGACCACCATCGGAGCGCTCTGGGGACACGATGTCCTCGTCGTCCAGTCGACGAAGCGCAGCCTGCTGCATGCCGAGCAGGGTAGCCACCTGGCTGATCGTGTAAATGGGGGCGTCGTCCTGGTACAGGGGCGGCATCGCTTCGCTGCTCTTTACCTCCGCCATCTCTCATTCCTTCTTCTCCATCGTGCATCTCACGGACGCATCTTTGAACACGCGGACGGCGACTGGGTCCGGCCGCTCAGTTTCGAATCACACGAGCGTGATGCTGGTCGGCCTCCACGTCGACCCTCCCGGAACCGAGTGGCAGACCGCGGATCTGCACCTGTCCGATCATCGCAGGAACTGGCGCCACCGTCACAAGCGCGCCACGCTCGTCGGCGTCCAACGCGAGTGCGATCCTGAGCAGCTCGAAGGGTGTGGCCGCCGACCATGCCTGCGGTGAACAAGATGTGGGATACGGAACCGGCACCGGCTTGTCGCGACGGTCGAACCCGCAGAACAGCTCGGGAAGACGGCCACCGAACGCCTCGAGAGCGTCGAGAAGACCGGACAGCACGCGGATCGCCGCGTCTTCGCGCCTGTACCTGATCATCCCCGCAGCGGCGATGACGGAATCGTGCGGCCACACGGAGCCGTTGTGGTAGCTCGCCGGGTTGTATCGGGCGGAACGGTCCGAGAGCGTGCGAATGCCGAAGCCGGTGAACATGTCCGGCGCGACCAGCCGGTCGATGACGGCGTCCGCGACGTCGTCGTTCACGATGCCTGTCCATAGGCAATGCCCAATGTTGGAGGAGATCACCGTGACGGGCCGCTTCTTCGCGTCGAGCGCGAGGGCATAGAAACCCTCCTCCGGCATCCAGAATGCGTCGTGGAAACGACGTCGCAGCCTCTCCGCGTCTTCGCGGAAACGTTGCGCCTCGGCCGCAGAACCGAGAGCATCCTCGATCTCCGCAGCCGCGAGATAGGCCGCATAGCAGTACCCCTGCACCTCCGCGAGCGCGATCGGCGCTTCCGCGACGGAACCATCGGCATGGGCGATCGAGTCTCCGCTGTCTTTCCATCCCTGGTTCAGGAGCCCGCGGTCGGTGCTCCGCTTGTACTCCACGAACCCGTCTCCATCGCTGTCGCCGTAGGTGCGGATCCAGTGCACCGCAGCGTCCACGGCAGGCTTGAGCTCGGCCAGCTCTTCCAACGGGACCCCCCACCTCAGTGCCCGGCCCACCAGCATCACGAACAGCGGCGTCGAATCCACCGAGCCGTAGTACACGCTTTCGCCCCCCAGGGTGAG
Source organism: Microbacterium schleiferi (assembly GCF_020781975.1). Taxonomy (GTDB): domain Bacteria; phylum Actinomycetota; class Actinomycetes; order Actinomycetales; family Microbacteriaceae; genus Microbacterium. The sequence continues at coordinate 43,578 of NZ_JAJGNI010000007.1, read as the reverse complement.
GGAGAGATCCGCGCCGTGCCGGACTTCGTGGAGAATCTTGCCCGGCTGCTCCTCAGCCATCGCCAGCTCCCTCGTCCCCTGTAGCCGCGCAAGCATTCGGGCGGTCCCGAGCGCCAATCCGGGAGCGTAGGGAAGCATCATCCAGCTGGTGATCAGAGCGTCACGCCCGAAGAGGGCCATGAACCACGGCGCGCCCGCCGCGACCACCTGGTCCTCGGGATGCTCGGGGTCCACGATCCGCAAGGCACCGAGATCACGTTCGCTGGTCGAAAGAGCCTGGGCGAGCACGGTGTTGCCGACCTCGATGACCGGTGCCGCCTCGTGCCATCCCTGCATCCGCCGCGCAGGCTCGGTATGGGCCAGCGGCCGGTCAAGGGGGAAAGACGCCGCCAGTTCGTCGCCTGCGACGATCGGAAGAACCTCGACACTGGTCTGCCACTGTCCATGAGCAGGCACCACCGTGCGGAAGGTGAGGACCCCTGGAACGGCCTGCGCTCCCGGCGCGTACACGCGCACCCCGCGCTCCTCTCCTGACGACGCGGACACGAGGAAGGAGACCGAGTCAGAGCTCGCCGTCGACGAGACTCCGAGAGCGCGCACGGGTCTCGCCTCCTTCACCTCGAAGAGGTCGGCGAAATCGGCATCGAGATGCAGAACGATGTCGAGTCCTGCAGACTCGGCCCCGAAGTTGGACACCACGATGTCCTCCCGCATGCCCTGCCCGACCATCCGATGGCGCTCGACGATCACCGTGGGCTCGACCTGTCCCGGTCGGGTGGGGATACGACCCACGAAACGGCACTCGAAAGGCTCAGCAGGCAGCACGGTGAGCGGCTCGACCTCATGCCCGTCGATACGCAACTGCCACCGCGAGAGCACTCTGGTGTCCCTCACGAACAGCCCGTCGCTGCGGTGGGGGACGATATCCCCGTTGGGCTGCGACACGCAGAACGAGGAGCCTTCCACCAACGTCACGGAGCCCTGGAGCTGCGGAACCGCTCCGATCCCGTGGGGTCCGGGCTGATCATCACCGACCAGGCCTCGCGCTTCCAGGTCTGCTTCGGAAGCCACTTCGCGCTCCTTCCTCACTCGAACTCTCGCTCGAGACCACCATACCTATACTTGTAACGGTAAGTTACATGGATCTATAGTGCGAGCAACTCTTCGATGGGGAAGGGAGATGTGATTCCGGGAACGAACACTCTTGGGAGTAACTCATGTCACTCATCGTCGAACGGCAAGACACCGCGACACCGCACGAGAGCGGGCAACCGCTCAAGATCGGCATGATCGCGCCGCCATGGTTCGAGCTTCCCCCCGCGGGATACGGAGGCACCGAGACTGTCGTGGCCGGACTGGTCGACCAATTGGTCGACCGCGGGCACGAGGTCACCCTCGTCGGGTCCGGCAGGTCCAGAACGCGCGCACAGGACTTCAGACCCGTGTACGACACGCCTCCGTCGCATCTGCTCGGATCGAGCGTGATGCCCGAGCTCGTGCTCGCCGCCGAAGTAGGACGGATCATGGACGAACTCGACGTGGACATAGTCCACGATCATTCCGCGGCCGGCCCGCTGCTCGCGCGGCACCGACGACAGCCCACCGTCGTGACCATGCATGGTCCGGTCGCCGGTGAGAACGGTGATTACCACCGTCGCCTCGGATCGACGGTCGGCATCATCGCGATCTCCGACGCCCAGCGACGACAGGCACCAGAGCTGAACTGGGTGGGCACCGTCCACAACGCCATCGATGTCGCGGCCTTCCCCTTCCGAGAGCAGAAGTCGGACACGGTGCTCTGGCTGGGTCGGTTCAGCCCCGACAAGGGAGCGCACGTCGCCATCGAGACCGCCCGTCGCGCAGGGCGGAAGATCATCCTCGCCGGAAAGCTCACCGAACCCTCGGAGAAGGCGTACTTCGACCGAGAAGTCCGCCCCCTGCTCTCCCACGACGCCGAATACATCGGCGAGGCCGATACGCACCTCAAACGCGAACTGTTCGCGAACGCCGCGTGCCTGCTGTTCCCGATCCAGTGGGAGGAGCCCTTCGGGATGGTGATGGCTGAAGCGCTCGCCTGCGGCACGCCCGTGATCGCCACGCGCCGGGGAAGCGTCCCCGAGATCGTGCGACATGGGGAGAACGGTTTCATCGCCGACGCTGCCGACCAGCTCGTCGAGGCGGTCCAGCGCGCCTCGGAGATCGACCCGCATATGTGCCGGAACGATGCCGAGCAACGCTTCGACCTCCCCGTGATGGCCGCGGGATACGAGCGCATCTACCGCATGCTTGCCGAGGGAACCGCGGAGATTCGAACAATGACCGGGACCGCCGACGCATCGGAACCCCGGAGGCGGAGCGACAGGACATGACGGGACTGTCTGACTAACGGTGGATCTGGTCGGGCCTGACCGAAAGGAAGGGTGATGACCGATGTCATCGAGATGATCGATCCTGTGACGGGGGGAGATCATCGACGAGCAGCAGCTCGCGGAGCAGCTGCTGAAGCAAGCGAAGGAACGGGGCGTCGACCTCGTCGGCCCGGACGGGTTGCTGAACGGACTGACGAAGCGGGTGCTGGAGACGGCGCTCGAGGCGGAGATGACCGAGCACCCCGGCTATGAGAAGCACGCTGTGTCGACCAGCGAGAATGCGCGCAACGGGACGAGGTCGAAGACCGTGCTGACCGAGGTTGGTCCCGTTCAGATCGAGGTTCCTCGGGACCGGGACGGGTCGTTCGACCCGAAGATCGTCAAGAAGCGGCAGCGGCGGTTGACCGGGGTCGACGAGATCGTGCTCTCGCTCACCGCGCGTGGGCTGACGACCGGGGAGGTCGCCGCGCACTTCGACGACGTCTACGGGGCGTCGGTGTCCAAGGACACGATCTCGAGGATCACGGACAAGGTGATCGAGGAGATGACCGAATGGCAGAACCGTCCGCTGGATCGCGTCTATCCTGTGGTGTTCATTGATGCTCTGGTGGTGAAGGTCCGGGACGGGCAGGTGCGCAACAAACCGTTCTATCTCGCCGTCGGCGTGACCGTGAACGGGGAACGCGACATCCTCGGCATCTGGGCCGGCGATGGCGGTGAGGCGCTCGGTGTCCTCACCGAGATCAAGAACCGCGGCGTCGAGGACGTGTGCATCGTCGTCTGCGACGGCCTCAAGGGTCTGCCAGAGTCGATCAACACGGCGTGGCCGCTCGCGACGGTGCAGACCTGCATCATCCATCTGATCCGTAACACGTTCCGGTTCGCGTCCCGGCACTACTGGGAAGAGATGGGCAAGGACCTCCGCCCCGTCTATACCGCCCCGACCGAGGCTGCCGCGGTCGAGCGGTTCGAGGAGTTCGACGCGAAGTGGGGCGGGCAGTATCCAGCGATCACGAAGCTCTGGCAGAACGCGTGGTCCGAGTTCGTGCCGTTCCTGGACTGGGACGTCGAGATCCGCCGGGTCATCTGCTCGACAAACGCGATCGAGTCCCTCAACGCCCGCTACCGCCGCGCCGTGAGGGCGCGCGGGCACTTCCCCAACGACGCTGCGGCGCTGAAGTGCCTCTACCTCGTGACCCGCTCGCTTGACCCCACCGGCAGGGGCAGGGCACGCTGGGCGACGAGGTGGAAGCCGGCACTGAATGCGTTCGCGATCGCATTCGAAGGCCGAATCGACTAACCATGCGCTCGGCCAGATCCACCGTTAATCGGACACACCCTGATGGACGTGTTCCCCGACCTCGGTGGCGTCGGGGGTGCTGCCCAGCTCCACGAGATCGTCGGCGCGCTGCTCATGGCTGTCCTCGTCACCGCTGTGCTCATGCTCATCGTCTGCGCCATCGCGTGGGCGGTCGCATCATCCTGTGGCAGTCACCAAGCCGCGACCAAAGCCCGCACAGGACTGTTCGCCGCGGTCGGCGCTGCGATGCTGGCCGGGGCCGGCGTGGCCTGGCTCAACTTCCTGCTGGACGTCGGCACTGGGCTCTGAGCCATGCGTTCCGCCGTGCGGATGCCATCGCCTAATTGGGTTCTGTCAGGTGTTGAGGGAACGTTCGACCCAGGCGCGCAGCTGCGGCGCGGGAACGGCGCCGACCATGCGGTCTACTTCTTCCCCGTCGCGGTAGACCAGAAGGGTGGGGATCGAGGAGACGGCGTGGCGTTGGGAGATGCGTGGCGAAGTGTCCGCGTTGACCTTGGCGACCTTGAGGCGTCCGGCGAGGTCGCGGGAGAGCTGGTCCACGACCGGCGAGATCTGCCGGCACGGGCCGCACCAGGGCGCCCACACGTCCACCAGCACGGGGAGTGTCGCCTCCCCGACCACCGTGTCAAACGAGTCATCGTCGGCGTCCACGAGCCAGGGCAGGTCGGTGTGGCATTTGGCGCAGCGCACCCTGCCCGGACGCGCCTGGGGCACGCGGTTCTTCGCCGCGCACCCCGGGCACGTCACGACGCTCACAGCCACACCCCGTGCCGGGCGAGGACGGCATGGACCTGGCGGAGGCTGGGCTCCATGAGCCACTCCCCGTCGATGTGCACGACCGGAGTGCGCAGCCGTCCGCCCGTTAGCGCCTCCAGGCGTGCATGCACGGAGGGATGGTCGTCGAGGTCGACGTAATCGTATCCGACACCTGCCCGATCCAGCGCCCGGCGGATCAGCTGCGTGATCCCGCACCAGCGGTTGCCGTAGATCGCCACCGGCACCGTTCGCGTGCGGGGCGCGCGCCGAGGGCGGGTGGGGGTGACATCCCAGATCGTCATCACTGCACCTCCTTGTCGTCGTTGTTGCGCTCGTTGTCGTCGTTGTGCTCCTCGACCGCGACGAGGTCGAGGGCGTCAACGAGCGCGTCGAAGTCCGGCAGCTCCTTCAGCCGCTCGGACACGTGAGCCCAGCGGATGATCCCGTCGGCGTCGACCAAGTAGACGGCGCGTTCGCTGTGCCCGTCGGCGTTCCGCCACACGTTGTACGCGCGGGCCGTCTCACCCCGTGGCTGGAAGTCGCTCAGCAGCGGGTAGCGGATGCCGCGCACCGCAGCCCACGCGCCATGACTGTAGATCGAGTCGACCGAGATGCCCAGCAGCCGGATGCCGCGGGATGCGAACTCGTCATACTCCTGTTGGTACAGCTCCAGTTGCACACTGCATCCCGGACTCCAGTCCAACGGATAAAACACCAGCGCCACCGGAGACCCGCGCAGCTCCGAGAGCCGCACGATCGTGCCGTCCGCGGCCGGGAGCGCGAAGTCCGGCGCCCGCGTCCCCGGCTCCAGACCCGTCGTCACCCGGGATCCGCCCATCGGAGGCGCGCTCCGATAGAGTTCGCGAACCGCAGCCAGATCGTCCGCAGGCTCTACGACGGGGGCGGTCTCGATGCTCGTCGCCGAGTCCAACAGATCGAAGGCGTCCATCACGCAACCCCCGTTCTCCGAGAACGGACGACGTGAACGGGAACGTTCCCGCGCATCCGGAGCCCGGGGCCCTTCCGGGCCCCGGGCAGCCACCGGGTCAGGAGTCGACCGAATGCGCGGGTCGGGCTTTTGGGTCCGCGACCTCCTTCTCGGCCACGCCCGCCCCGATCGCGTGCGGGGTAGAGGACGAGGATCCTTCGACGGCGACAGCGACCTTGCGCGGGAGCGCATCGGCTCTCACCGGCAGCGTGATCTTCAGAACGCCATCTCGATAGTCGGCCGCGATCGCATCCAGATCCACCTCGTCGCTCAGCGCAAGCTGCCGAACCACGCGCGCGGAACTGCGCTCGCGGACCAGCCAGCGCTCGCCGCGGTCCTCCCGTGAGGTATCGCGGTCCGCGCGGATGGTCAGCAGCCCCGCCTCAGCGGAGACGTCGATCGACGACGTGTCGAACCCCGGAAGATCGGCCTCCACTACATAACGATCATCCTCCCGGTAGAGGTTGATCGGCGCGGAACTCAGCGCAGACTCCGGGAACCCGGAGAAGAACGCCGAGCTGATCCGGTCCAGTTCCTTGAACGTATCGAACAGCATCATCACTCTCCTCTCGTGTATTGAGTCACCTCGACTCAATTTTACTCTGGGTGACGCACGAGCACGCAGATTTATTCCCGCTCGCGCAGAAGAATCTCCGCGCCGAGAACCATGCATCGTGCATCGCTGTCGCACCTAACTGTCGAGATCTATCTCGGCAGCATCAAAAGTGTCCCGCGGCAAGTAGTTGGCAGGATTTCTTCTCTTTCGAAGGTGGGGATGGTGGGGTCGGCCAGGCCCAGGTGCACCTCCATCGGCCGGTTCCAGGCGATCGCCTCGTGAGGCCGCTCGGTGTTGTACTCGACCCGGTAGTCCTCGGCGCGCTCGATCAGGGTCAACGCGTCGGGGATCTCGTCGAGGAACAGCCGCTCATACTTCAGCGTCCCGAACCCGCGTTCGCGTGACCCGTTCTGCCCGGGCGATTTCACCCGAGTGCGGACGTGCCGCAGCTCGGGGTGACGCAAGATGAACAACTCGAAGTTCATCGACCGGAACGGGCCACCATTGTCAGTCACGAGGGTCACGACCGGCAGCAGCTCGCCGGTCTCCGGGTCGACCTGACACTGATCGACGAGGGGGTGCCCGAACATGCGCTCGTAGTCGGTCAGGGCGAGCTCGACGGCGGCGATCGCGTCATGCTGGTTCGCCGTGGGCGAGGTATGGAAGGGGTGCTCGACCTTGGAGAACCAATCCCGGCACCCCGCGATCCGCCACGTCCCACCCTGGGTGGTCTCGAACTCGCTGAAGTCCAGCTGCCACACCTGGTTCGGGCCCGTCGGGTTCCTCGCGAACGCCGCCTTACGGTCTCTCGCGAGCTCACGGCGCTGCTTCTGATACTCCGACGGCAGGATCAGCCCGTCATCGCGCAGCAGGCGCAGCACGGTCGCCTGCGACACCCGGTGCCCGTCGTGGCGGGTCATCGCCCAGATCTTCCGATGACCCCACGCCGGATGCGCCAGCGCGTGCTTGGTCGCGAGCGGCCTGGCCGCGTCCCGCGCGGGCTGCGGCCACGGACCCTTCGGCGGGCGATCCGCTCTCGCTTTGGCCTGCCAGCGGCGATACGAACGCTCGGGCACGCCCGTCAGCTTGCAGAACCTCGACGTCGGCATGCCCGCCTCCAAACGGATCACCTCGAGGTCCTCGAAGGGCCCAGCCGGCCCTCCGCGCTCTTCTTCCACACCCGGATCTCGACCGCCGCCTCACCGAGGGCCTGCGTCAACTCCGCGACCTCATCCTCGAGCTGCTGCTCCCGGGTCGAGGGTTTGGACTTGCCCGCCTCGATGCCGGCCTTGCCGCCCTCGAGGAACTGGCGCTTCCAGTTCCCGATCGCTTGCTCGGACACCTTCTCGCGGCGGGCGGCTTCGGCGATCGTGATCTCGCCTTGCAGGCGCGTGGGAGCACGACCCGGTAGCGGCAGAGCTGATGGTCTTCGCGGCCGAGAAGTACGCGGCGCTGGCGCACAAGCACCGGCTCGATCCGTGGGAGGCCGCGTCGGCGGCGTTCGACGTGATGCGCACCAAGGCCGCCCGCACCGCCGATGACCCGTGGGCGGTCATCACGCACGCGGTGCGGATCACCTGCATCGCCGAGGAACGCGGCCAAGGGCTGCTGTGCTCGACCCACCAGGCACGCCGGCCCCGCTACTCGATTTTCCACGACCCCGAACGGCTCTCCGACCGCGAGAACGTCCTGAGCGACTACCATCCCGCGTTCCAGATCAAGGACGCCCACGACCGCGACGACACCGAAGAGCAGGCACCGGCCGAGCCGGCGGCGACCACCGCGGCGTCGGCGGTGGAGGACGCGATCACGCTGCTGATGCTGCTGGACTGGCCCGAGGGCACGGCACGCTCGGCGGTGGAGCACGTCTGCGTGGCGCTGACCCGCGTCGGGAACCGGCACACCGCCTACGAGACGCTGCGACGCGACAAGCACGCCCGAGCCCTGATCGACCTTCCGGGACGCTCCTGGGCGGTGCTGCTGCGCGCCCTGCTCGGCAGTCCGGACCCGGCGCTCGCGGCGACCGGCGCGGGACGGGGCGTGCTGTTGCGGCTGCTGATCGGCGAGACGCTGCCGGTGCTGCTGCGCGATGACGACCTCGTGCTCACCCTCTCGCTGGCCGCGCCGGGCACGACGAAGGCGCGGGGTGCGGGATGAGCGCGCCGGCCGGGCACATCGAGCTGGAACGGGCGGTGGACTCCATCACGATCGGCAACCGGCACCGCACGGACCTGGGCGACCTCGACGCGCTCGCGGCGTCGATCGACCGGGACGGCCTGTTGCAGCCCCCGACGATCACCCCGGACGGAGTGCTGGTGTGCGGGGCGCGCCGGATGGCGGCGATCAAGAAGCTCGGCTGGCGCCGCGTCAGCGTGTGGGTGCGCTCCGGTATCTCGGACCGGCTGGGACATCTGCTGGCCGAGCAGGACGACAACCAGCTCCATAAGCCGCTCACCCCGATCGAGGCCGCCGCCTTGTACCGGGAGATCAAGGAACTCATGGCCGAGGACGCCGCCCGCCGCAAGGCCAAGACCCAGTTCCACGAGGGCCACGAGCCGGGCCAGCATGGTCCCGCCGATTCAGCGGGACCATCGGATCAGCACCAGCTCGGGGATGCTCGGACGCAGGCGGCGCGGATGGTGACCGGCTCGGCGTCCTACAGCCGGCTGGAACAGATCGGCTACCTGCAACACCTGGCCGACGATCCGACTGTCTCCGAGGCGGTGCGTGCCCAGGCGCGGGACGGGCTGGCGCAGATCGAAGCCGGCGCGGCGGTCAACCCGATCTTCCAGCGCCTGCGCGACACCCAAGCCGAGGCGGACAGCGAGCGGGACCGGCGGTTGCACGAGCTGGCCGACGAAGCCCTGGCCCGCGTCCACGCCGCCAAGGCCAGCAAAGCCAGCAAGCCGGCCACGCCGAAGCGTCGCCCGGTCGTTGAGGACGAGGAGCCGGCGCGGTACCCGGTGCGGGCGTTCGTGCTGACCTGGGGCGACCTGGAAGCGTGGTGGACCCACTACGACGTGGACGAGCTGGCCGTCGAGCTCACTGACGAGCAGGCCGAGGCGTTCTTCGCCACAGTCGAGGGCACCACCGAGTTCGTCGATCAGCTCCGCACCGCCCGCGCCACCGTCGCCGCCGAGCAGGCCGGTCGGCCGCTGCTACGCGCCCTCTGACCCAGGTCGCCGTCGCTGTCGTCGTTCCGGGCGGCGAGCACCTGGCGATATGAAGACGAATCCCGCCTCTTGGTCCCGTGGCCGCCTGATCGCCGTGATCGCCGCCGGCCTCGTCCTGCTGATCCTGGTCGGCATCGGCGTCTACGGGCTGATCGCCGGCCCGCAACGACCCACCGCACCCGATCCCGGATCAGATCCCACCGTCACCGCGCCGGGCGAGACCGGGCCGAGCACGCCACGGCTGCCGCAGATCAGACCGTCCAGTGATCCCGACGAGTTCGCCCGCAACCTCGCCGAGGCCCTGTTCGCGTGGGATACCGGCTCGGGGCTGATGCCCTTGGACTACACCAGCGTGATCCTCGCGGTGGGTGATCCGTCCGGCACCGAGCAGGCCGGCCTCGCCGCCGACATCGCGTCCTATCTGCCGTCGCGGGAGGCGTGGATCGAGCTGCGCAAGTACGCCACCACCCAGCACCTCACCATCGAGTCCTGGTTCGTGCCCGAGGCATGGGACACCGCGGTCGAGCAGGCCCAGCCCGGCCAGCTCCCGCGTGGTGCGACCGCGGTCACGATCGAGGGAACCCGGCACCGCGAGGGCGTCTGGAACGGCGAGACGGTCACGAGCGAGCATCCGGTGTCGTTCACCGTGTTCCTTGCCTGCCCGCCTCCGGCACCGGAGTTCCGCACCGGCCTGTGTCATGTGCTGCGCCTGTCGCAGCTCGACAACCCGCTGCGATGACAGAGGGCGCGTCGTGGTCAAGAAGCTCCTCATGCTCGGACTCGCCTTCGTCCTGTTCGGCCCGGCCTGTCTCCTGCTGTCGATCGGCGTGCTGATGAATCCGGCCGCCGCGAACTGCGCAGTCCCCGGCGGCAGCGTCACGGTGGGCAACGTTCCTGACTCGTTGACCGTCACCACGCAGGACGGCACCACGTTCACGCTGAACAAGACCCAGCTCACGCACGCGGCGACGATCATCACGGTCGGAGGCGGCATCGAGGGCGTGGGCCGGCCCGGCATCAAGATCGCGCTGATCGCCGCGCTCACCGAGAGCACCCTGCGCCAGCTCGCCAACACGAGCGCCTACCCCGAGTCCGCGAACTACCCCAACGACGGCAACGGCGGCGACCACGACTCCCTCGGTTTGTTTCAGATGCGCCCGCAAGCCGGGTGGGGAACCGTCGCGGAGCTGATGGACACGACCTATCAGGCCCGCGCGTTCTACGGCGGACCCGAGGGCCCGAACTATCCCTCGCCGCGTGGCCTGCTGGACATTCCTGGCTGGGCGCAGATGGACCCCGGCGAGGCCGCGCAGGCCGTCGAGGTCAGTGCCTACCCGGACCGCTACCGCAACTACGAGCCGGTCGCCGAACGCATCCTCGACGCCCTCACCGGCGCGACGGGCGCGGCCGGCCCAGCCGCCGCCCCGTTGGCGGCAGGCCCGGTCGCGGAGTCCTCGCGGGTCGTGTTCCCGCTGCCCGAGGGGACGTGGGTGCTGACTTCTCCGTTCGGGCCGCGCATCCACCCGATCACCGGGGAGCCGTCGTTCCACACCGGCACCGACTTCGCCGCACCGGACGGCACGCCGATCCTCGCCGCCGCGGACGGGACCGTGACCGTGGCCGAGTTCTCCGGCGGCTACGGCGGGCTCATCGTCATCGAGCACCAGATCGACGGCGCGACGGTGGCGACGGCCTACGCGCATATGTGGCAGTCCGGCATCCACGTCTCGACGGGTGACCGGGTGACCGCGGGCCAGCACATCGGCGATGTCGGCAGCTCCGGCAATAGCACGGGCCCGCACCTGCACTTCGAGGTCCGGCCCGGCGGCACCAGCGGCGAGGCCGTCGACGCGGCCAAGTGGCTCAACGACCACAACGCGGCCGACCTGCCCGAAGCCACCGTCGGCAGCCCCGCTGGATGCGACACCAGCGGCGGCACCGCGGGCGCGTCGGCACCGCTGGACGGCGACCCCGACCGGATGGTCGATGACCCCACCAGCTCGGGGCAGATCACCGCGCGCATGGCGCACGTCATGGCCCAGGCCCGCGCCGCCTTCCCCGACACCTCGTGGGCGTGCTACTCGCCCCGTCCCGGTACCGTCTCCGAGCATCCGCTGGGCCGCGCCTGTGACGTGACGTTCGGCAACGCGATCAGGCAGTACCCGACGCCCGCGCAGCTCGAAGCCGGATGGGCGCTCACGAACTGGTTGAAAGACCATGCCGAGGTCTTGGGCGTGGAGTACCTGATCTGGCAAGGCACGATATGGTCCCTGGCCCGCGACGCCGAAGGCTGGCGCCCCTACAACGGCGGCGGGATGCACGACCCCGGCAACGTGACCGGCGGGCACTTCGACCACCTGCACATCACCGTCCAAGCCGGCGGTGCGTGATGGGAGTGTTCCCCGACTTCGACGGGCTGGGCGGCATCGGCGATCTGAAACAGGTCATCGGCGCCCTGCTGACGATCGTGCTGATCGTCGCGGTTCTCATGGTCATCGTCTCCGCGATCTGCTGGGCGTTGGGCGCGTCGCACGGCAACCCCGCCCTCGCCTCCAAAGGCCGGGTCGGGGTGCTCGTCGGCATCGGCGCCGCCGCGCTCGCCGGCGCGGGAGTGGCGTGGGTGAACTGGCTCATCGCCCTCGGCAACCAGCTCTGAACCGCACCGAGTGAAGGCCCGCCTGCAGGCGGGCCTTTCCCATGCCTTCACACGCTCGCCGGCGTCCAGTCGCTCAACGGCCTACCTCGCCGCCACAAGCCATCCGCTCAGCGAGGGAGTAACCGCCGTGATCGACATTGACCCCAACAGCTCAGGACTGCCCGGCATCGAACAGCTCCGCACCATCGTCGGCGCCGTGATGACGGTCGGCCTGATCCTGTCCGTCTTGGCCTTGATCGTGAGCGCGATCGTGTGGGCCTACGGCGCCAACAGCTCGAACCCGCACCTGGCGGGCAGGGGCAAGCTGGGCGTCCTCATCTCCTGCGGTGCCGCGGTGATCTGCGGCGCGGCGGTGACGCTCGTGAACTTCTTCTGGAACGTCGGCCAGGCCGTCTGAGACGGCCGGTCACACAGCAGGAGATTCGTGATGGGTGTCTGCGACGTTCCCGTGATTTCGACCGTCTGCGACGTGGCCGGCGAGGCCGCTGCGACGGTCGTGGCCGCCCCGTTCGACTGGCTCGCCCAGGCGATGGGTGGCGCGGCCGGCTGGCTGATCGAGGCGATGTGGTCGGTGTTCGACACGACCACGCTGGTCGATGTCCAGACGGACGGGTTCACCAGCGTCTACAACCTGATCTTCGGCATCGGGGTCTTCCTCGTCCTGATCTTCTTCTGTCTGCAACTCATCACCGGGCTGATACGCCGAGACCCGACCGCGCTGTCCAGAGCCGCGCTCGGCGCGGCGAAATCGGTGCTGGGCGCGTTCGTGGTCGTCACGCTGACGGCACTCGCGCTGGAAATCGTGGACCAGCTCTGCATCGGCATCATCCAGGCGTCCGGCGAGACCACCGGGACGATGGGCGACAAGATCATCCTGCTCGCCGCCGGGCTGACCGGCATCAACATCGCCGCCCCCGGCGTCGGCGCGATCGTGACGATCTTCCTGGCTGGGCTGATGATCGCCGCCGTCGCGATCGTCTGGTTCAGCCTGCTGATCCGCAAGGCGCTGCTACTGGTCGGCGTGGTGCTGGCACCGATCGCGTTCGCTGGCGCGTCCTGGGACGCGACCAAAGGGTGGATCGGGAAATGGGCGGCGTTCGTGATCGCGCTCATCATCAGCAAGCTCGTGCTCGTCGTCATCTTCTTGCTGGCGATCACGCAGATCGCCACCCCGATCGAGCTGGACATCGCCGCGGTCACCGAGCCGATCACCGGCATCGTGCTCATGGGCATCGCGGCCTTTGCGCCGTACATGGTCTACCGCTTTGTCTCCTTCGTGGGCTTCGACCTGTACCAGCAGATGGGGACCGAGCAGGAGGCGAAGAACGCGCTCAACCGTCCCGTCCCGATCCCGTCCAAGCCCCAGGGCGGCGGTGAGCCGAAGAAGGTTCTCGAAGACCCCAATGGCGGCGGGTCGGATGCAGGATCAGGTGGCACGCCTCCGCCGTCGCCCGCCCCGGCGCAGGCACCTGCCGTGGCCGGCGGTGAAACCGTGGGCGCCGAGGCCGGCGCTTCGGCGGCGGGCGCGGGACCGGAGGCAGCCGTCGTGGTCGGAGCGAAGGTCGCCAAGGATGCCGCCGAGGCCGGGCCGAAGGCCGGGCACGCGCTGGCCGGTCAGGCCGAGACCGCCGCGGACGCCGCGAGCGGGCAGAACGGCGGTACCCCGCCGCCGTCGCAGACGCCGCCGCCGTCCACGCCGCAACCGCGGACGCCCACGGAGCCGTCCAACCCCACGGCATCGCCGTGGGGCAAGGAGTGATACCTGCCATGCCCACCACGGAACAGAAGACACCCGGTAGCGAGCTGACGCCGATGAAGTTCAGCCGGCTCGCCCGCCGCGGGGTGCTGCTCGGCCTCTCGGTCTCTCAGCTCGTCACCCTCGGCATCGGCGGCTTGGCGCTGTTGGCCGCATTCTACGGCGGCGCCGGGATGCTGCTGGCCTACACCGCCCCGGTCTGGCTGCTCGCCGTCGTGCTCACCTGGGTGCCGGTCGCAGGCAGGCCAATGGTCGAATGGCTCCCGGTCGCGCTCTGGTGGCTGTGGCGCTCCACCGGCGGGCAACTGCTCTACCGGCGCCGGATCGTCAAGCCCCGCCCGGCCGGCACTCTCGCGCTGCCCGGCGACATGGCCCGGCTGCGGGAGCACCTGGACCCCGAGACCGGGGCATGCATGATCCACGACCCCCGCCAGGCGACCTTGACGGTCGTGACGGAAGTGACCCATCCGGCATTCATCCTGCTGGACCCCGGCGAGCAGGAGCGCCGCATCACCTCGTGGGGACGGGTGCTCGCCACGGTCTGCCGCTCCGGGAGAATCGCGACCCTGCAAGTGCTCGAACGGACCCTGCCGGACTCCGGTAGCGGGCTGGCCGAGTGGTGGGCCGAGCACGGCACCGACGACGGCTCCTGGGCCGCGACCACCTACCGCGAGCTGATCGAGCGGGCCGGCCCCGCCGGGGAAAGGCACGCCACCACGGTCAGCCTCTCCCTGGACATGAAGGTCGCGGCTCGACAGATCAGGACCGCCGGCGGCGGCATCCGCGGTGCGGCCGCGGTGCTTCGGCAGGAGATGGCGACCCTGGTTGCCGCGCTGCGGTCGGCGGATTTGACCCCTTCGGGGTGGCTCGGTCCCGGCCAGGTCGCGGTCATCCTGCGCTCGGCGTATGACCCGGCCGTGGCCGCGACCTTGGAGCGCCACGGGAGGCTCGGGCAGGAGCTCGCCGCCGCCGGCCCGGTCGCGGTCACCGAGACCTGGGGCAACCTGCGCACCGACTCCGCCTGGCATACCGTCTTGTGGGTCTCGGAGTGGCCCCGCAGCCTCGTCTATCCGGGGTTCCTCGCGCCGGTGCTGCTCTCCACCGGTATCCAGCGGTCGGTGTCGCTGATCTACACCCCGATGCGCTCGGACCAGGCGGCCCGCGACATCCGCAAGAAGAAGGTCGAGCACATCTCGGATGCAGCCCAGCGCGCCCGGATCGGGCAGATCGCGGACGCGGCCCAGACCGCCGAATACCAGGACGTGCTGCAACAGGAAGCCGACCTGACCGCCGGCCACGGGATTCTGCGAGTCTCCGGGCTCATCTCCGTCTCCGCCCCCAGCGTCGACGAGCTAGACGCCGCGGTCGCCGCGATCGAACAAGCCGCGATCCAAGCCTCCTGCGAGACCCGCAGGCTCGTCGGCCAGCAAGCGGTCGCGTTCACGGCGGCCGCGCTGCCGCTGTGCCGCACGGTGTAGCTACAGGCTGCTACCCAACGTGGAAGTCTCGATGCTTGTCTTCATCATCTTCGGCCCATTGAATGCGAAGAACCGGGTCGCCCGACCCTCCGAAGGTGAACATCACAGGCAGTCGCCGGGTCTGGCCACGGTGGATCGTTGTGGGACCTTCCGGACCAGCGATGAACATGGCGCTGTCCTCGCCGACGCTCTCGAACGCCACGCCTTCCGCGTCGCGATCGCCAGTGTTTGTGATGTCGAGCCAGTGCTTCGTCGTGTAGCGCGGAGCACCCTTCGAGTTCACTCCCGAGACTTCACGCTCTTGATGGGGCTGAACCAAGAAGTCCACTCCGCTTGGCTGCGACTGCGCGGCGGGTATCGAGTCCAGTTTCAGGGCGACGATGTCATGCTCGATCGCTTTCCAGACCTCGTGATTGAGCTGCTCGGAGTTGTTGAACTCGCCCAGGAGACCGCGGTCTTGCATATCCTTCTTGAAGGCACGGAGGGCGTCGAGCTGCGCAGTATCGATGTCGTTCGGCAGCGGGGCGGTCGAGAAGTACAGATGGACAGGCTTGCCCAGCTCAAGCGCCCGATCCACTTCCTCGGCAGTTCCCGAGATGGCGTCAGGCGTCGGTGAACCGAGCCGTCCGCCGAACAGCGCGAACACGATGTCGGAATCATCGACGCCCTGCGCATTGATGAGCTTCTGCGGATGAGCTCCCATGACAGGGACTGCTGATGTCTCCCATCGCCACGGCTGCAGGATCACGCCCTTATTCCTAGCGTTCGCATCATTCCAGCCGTGCACCGCCTTCTCAACGGCGTCGCGAGCCTCGGTCACATCTGAGGGCGAGGCGATCATCACGCGCAACACCGTAGCGACATAGGACATGGCTACCAGCCTACGGAGGGCGACGGACAGTGGACCGGGCGACGCGCACCTGGCGGACACCAAAGTCATGGAGGCCGTCATGCCGACGTTCACGAATCCCATCACCGATGCCCGCGAAGCCTACGAGGCGTTGCACGGGCTCGCGCACGCCACCCGCACCTTCGAGAACCCGGCCGACACCTACGCCGTGATCGGCGACCTGCTGGGCGGGCTGCGATCGCTGCGGCAGGTGCTCGACCAGCTCGCCACCGCCCACCTGACCCGTCAGCACCACGTCACCGACGACGCCCGCGACCACGCCGCCGGCGCGGCCGCGGCGCTGGCGGCCGCCGACGAGCTACACCAGGCGGCGCCCTCATCGACCAGGCCGACGACCGCCTCGGCACCGCCTTCAACCAGTCAGGCCGGATCGTCTGGAACCCGCAGGACCGACGTGTCGAGCGGTGGATCGGCGTCGTGTTCCTCCAAGGCGAGGAAGCCGACCAGACTCTCGACCTCATCGACCGAGGCGGCGACGAGGCGGGCATCGAGCATCTGTCCATGTGGGACTACGGCGACGAGACCACCAACGCCGCCTTCGAGAACGGGGATGTCCACGACACCGCCCCCGTCTATCCCGGAGACCGGCAGGCCGAGACCGGCGACTACGCCATGACCTACAACCTCCAGGCCGGGCACGTCGCCCTCTACCGGCGGCACCTGATCCCCGCCGAAGACGCCATCGACCCGCCCACCACGGCGCACGTCCCGCCGACCCGCAACACCGCCGGTCGCGAGACGGCAGCTCGACGCAGCGCCGTCCGTGACGGGGGCTGGTTCGAGCATCCCGGCGTTGCCGCGGTCAAGCAGGCCCGCGGGCTGTCGCTCTGACGTAGCCAGCGCAGAGACGCGCCGGTGCGCACCTGCCCGGCATGAACAGCGCATACCCCACCGCTCCGATGTCCCGGCAAGTCGGGACGCTCACCTTGACCGTCTGGCCGGACTCGCCGCTGGGCGAGCACCAGCGATACGCCTACCGCATCAAGGGCACCGCGACCGGGCAGACGATCGACGGCCGGGACCTGTTCACCGGCGCCGGAGCCCCGGTCGCCCCGGACCGCGCGATGCGCGACCTCGCCGCCTACCTGGCCGCGGCCGGCGACGCCCGCCAGTACGCCATCGACAACCCCGGCAGCAGGCCCGAGCACGAGGGCCTGTTTCCCGGATGGGTCGCTGAGGCCGCTTGCCAGAACGCGGACGCGCTGGCCCTGCTCGGCATTGAGGACCCGCCGCAGCCCAAACCGGACATGCCACAGCAGCCTCGCCCGGCGCCGGACTCGTCATGGTTCGACCGTCCCGCCGGCGGCTGGGTCTCCGGGAGGCGGGGGCGGTCGTTGTGAGCCGGGGCGAGAAGCTGTATACCGCTGTCCTCGTCGCCCCCGCCTCGGAGCGGCGCCGGCTGCGCAAGCAGCGGCGGCAAGCCGCCGCCCGCCTCATCGCCGAGCAGCGTCACGTCGAGAAGGAAGCGGCCCAGGCCAAGGCCACCGCCGAACGGGCCGAACGCCGCGCCACGGTCTACCTGCCCGCCGCCGGCGAGCCCGGCCCGGCGGCGCTGAGGACACCGGGCCGGTTCCGGGTGCCCCGGCATCAGGACACCAGCGCCGTGCTCGCCGGGCAATACCCGTTCCTGGCCGAAGCCGGGCTCGGAGCCGCGGGAATCTTCATCGGCCAAGACCTCTACAGCGGCTCATCGTTCGTGTACGACCCGTGGGAGCTGTACCGCAGGGGCATCATCACCGCGCCGAACCTGATCCTGGCCGGGATCGTCGGCTCCGGGAAATCGTCGCTCGCCAAGAGCCTCTACACCCGCAGTCTGCCCTTCGGGTACAGGGTCTATGTCCCCGGCGACCCCAAAGGTGAGCACTCCGACGTCGCGGAAACAGTCGGCGGGAAAGCGATCATCCTCGGGCACGGGATGGGCAACAGGCTCAACCCACTCGATGAGGGCTACCGGCCCGGCGGCCTGTCCGACCAGGAGTGGGCCACCACCCTCGCCGCGCGACGCCGCGATCTGCTCGGAGCCTTGACCGAGACGGTGCTGGATCGGCGGCTGGCGCCGCTGGAGCACACCGCGATCGACACCGCCCTGGCCGGCGCGGTGCGCGACGCGGACGTGCCGATCATGCCGATGGTGGTCGACCGGCTGCTGCGCCCCGACCCAGCCGACGACCCGGACGGCCGGCTCACCGAGGACGGCCGCCAAGTCGGCCACGCGCTGCGCCGCCTCGTCGCCGGCGACCTGGCCGGCCTGTTCGACGGGCCGAGCACCGTCAGGTTCGACCCGTCGTTGCCGATGGTCAGCCTCGACCTCTCGCGCGTCACCGAGAACAGCACGCTGATTTCGGTGCTGATGACCTGCTCATCGGCATGGATGGAAGCCGCCCTGCTCGACCCCAACGGGGGCCGCAGATGGGTCGTCTACGACGAGGCATGGCGGCTCATGTCCCACCCGGCGCTCCTGCGCAGGATGGACGCGCACTGGCGGCTGGCGAGGCACTACGGGCTGGCGAATCTGCTCGTGTTCCACAAGCTCACCGACCTGGAGAACGTCGGCGATGCCGGGTCGGCAAACCGGGCACTGGCGAACAGCCTGCTGGCAAATGCGGAGACGAGGATCGTCTACCGGCAGGAGAGCGATCAGCTCGGCCCCACCGCCGTCGCGCTCGGGCTGACCGGCACCGAACGCCGCCTGCTGCCCGGACTCGGCACCGGGCAAGGGCTCTGGCGGATCAAGGACCGGGCCTTCGTGGTGCAGCACCAACTCCACCCCGCCGAGCTGGCCGCATTCGACACCACCGCCCGCATGACCGGCACCCAGGATCATGCGCGGGCCTCCATGAACTGAAGCATCGCAATGGGCACCGGCGCAGTTGGTGTCCTAGGAAGGTCGACTATCGGGAGGGCAATCCGCACATTGGCGATGTCATCCACTCCGAGCTGCAACCACTCGGTGCAGTCGACGTGAGGGAAAGAGTCAACGAGCTGTCGCTCTGCAAGCAGCAGGCTGAAAGGAGCGAAGTGAATCACTGCCGATGCCGCCGGTGTAGTCGCGGTCGCCCACTCACCGCTATCGCTGTCTTGTGACATGCGGACAACCAGCGCCTCGTGGCTGCCCTCTACATGGGCCGGGCTTCTGTCCGGCGCGATGGCTGCCAGGAACCTCATACCTTCGGGCGGTTGGGCTGGGATGCCTTCGCGCACGATACGAACAAGATCAGCGTGCGAGTCGATGAGGTTTGGAGTCAGGGCCGTCATGCCCGCGATCGTTGCGCGGATGAATCTGCCGGGACGCACGTCGGTAAGTTCGCCGGTGATGTGGGTCCGCTGGCCCTTCCAATGCGAGTGGAGCAAGTGGCCGGCGAAACAGTGCGCCCACCTGATGTACTCGTCATCCCAAGGCGACGTGCTTGCACGGCAAGCCTCACAGTGCGCGTACCGGCTCGCGCCCCCGAGCCTCGGTCGTCCGTAGGCGAGGCGGTTATCCGCCGTTGTGCCGCCCCAAGCGAAGCTTCCCCGGTTGAAGGCTGCCTTCGGCGGCACGTGAGCTTGGGTGAGCTTGGCTCGGCTCCCGCAGAGGGTGCATTTGCCGGTTCTGGCCTGCTGGCCACTCGGCCGAAACCCCTCCTGGTCAGTCATCTCGCTCCTCCTCTGTTGAAAGGCTAACGGTGGAAGCCGGGTCTGCCGTGGGGCGTCCGACCGGGTGCGGTTCTGGCTCACCTCGGGTTCATGAGGAAGCCTGAGCCTGAGCCCGTCCCGGTCTCGATCCCGCTCGTCGTGCTCGATGTGCACGAGGACGGCACCGTGACTGTCACCGTCGACGGGAAACGGCTGGACCCCGACCCTTTCGCGCCGCCGTGGCGACGATCCTCGTTCGGGCAGATCATCGACCGCGCCACGAACGACCGGACGACACCGGCCAGGGTCGAGGTCCGCGAAGCGGACGGCACGACCTTTACCGACATCATCGCCGCCCGCCGTCGGCGTTCCCGCGCCGAGCACGAACCGGAACCGGAGGCGCCGGCCGGGCCGGTGTTCCACACCGTCGAGGGCGAGGGGTTCGTTCCCGGCGAGGACGTGGCGCTCGCCATCGTCACCGGGCACACCGACGCCGCCCACACCGGCACCGCCCGCGCCCTCATCGACCCGGCCGGAGTCAGCGTCGACCGGGCCGGCGGGGTCATCGAGGTCATCCTGTTCGGCCGGGTCTCCGGCACCATGATCATCCGGCGACTGCCGTGAACGAGCAGGGCCGGCAGACCGGCTCGTTCGGGGACGAGCTGACCAACGCCGCAATGATCGGCCTGGTCGTCCTGTTCGGCGTCGCGTTGATCCTGCGCGCCGCTGGATCGGTGGCCGCGTTCCTGACCGGCACACCGCAGCCGGCCGGCGATCCCGCTTCCGGGGTCGGAGTGCTGTTCCGCCCTGGTGATCCCGGCTCGGCGCTCGACGCGGACGGCCTGAACTCGGTCGTCTACTGGATCGTCGCCGGGCTGCTGCTCGCCGGCCTCGCGACCGGCGGGCTATGGGCGTGGCTGCGGCTGCGCCGCCACACCCACCGGATCGAGACCGACCCGCGCCGCATGGCCGGGATCGCCACCCGGCACGAAGTCGCCGCCGCTGCGTCAGAGAAGGCGCTGCTGCGCCGCGCGGGAAACCTGCGCCCCGGTCTGAGCGATCCTCGGCCGCGGGACGTGGGCTACCGGCTCGGCACCTCCAAGGGCGCCGGCGTGTGGGCCTCGGTTGAGGACTCGATCATGGTCATCGGGCCGCCCCGCTCCGGGAAGGGCCTGCACCTGGTGATCCCGGCGATCCTCGACGCGCCCGGTGCCGTCGTCGTCACCTCGACCAGGCCGGACAACCTCACCGCGACCATGCGCGCCCGCCGCAGGATCGGCCCCGTCGCGATCTTCGACCCGCAACACTTGGCCGAGGGTCTGCCCGCCGGTCTGCGCTGGTCACCGATCCGGGGCTGCGAGTCACCGCAGACCGCGATGATCCGCGCCACCGGGCTCGCCGCCGGCACCGGCCTGTCCGCAGGCGGCGTCGACAGCGGAGGCTTCTGGGAGGGCAAGACACGGGCCGCGCTCCAAGCCCTGCTGCACGCGGCAGCGATCGACCACCGCCCGCCCGCCGAGCTGTTCCGGTGGACTCTCGATCCGACCGCGGCCGCCGACGCGGTGGCGATCCTGACCGGCTCCACCCAGGCGGCAACCGGATGGGCCGAGTCGCTGGAAGCGATGATCGACTCCGACCCCCGCACCCGCGACTCCATCTGGCAGGGCGTCTCCCTGGCTCTCGGATCGCTGGCCGACCCGCGCGTGCTCGACGCCGTATCACCCGGCCCCGGTGAGGGCTTCGACCCCGAAGCGTTCATCCGCGACCGCGGCACGTTGTTCCTGCTGGCAACCGGGTCCGGTGCGGGAGCCAGCGCCGCGCTGGTCGCCGCGCTCGTGGAAGACCTCATCGAGACCGCCCGCCGCCTGGCCGCGCGATCATCCGGCGCTCGGCTCGATCCGCCGATGCTGCTGGCGCTGGATGAGATAGCCAACCTCTCGCCATTGCCGTCGCTGCCGACGCTGATGGCCGAAGGCGGCGGGTCCGGGATCACGACGATGCCGGTGCTCCAATCGCTCGCGCAGGCGCGGGACAAGTGGAACGAGCACCAGGCGAACGCGATCTGGGACGCCTCCATCGTCAAGGTCATCCTCGGCGGCGCATCCAACAGCCGGGACCTGCAAGACCTCAGCGCCCTGGTCGGGGAACGCGACGAATACACCGACTCCGTGACGCTGGGCGACCACGGCACCCGCTCCAACCAGAGGTCCGTCCGCCGGGTACCGATCTTCCCGCCCGACCGCATCCGCCGGCTCCCGTTCGGGACCGGGATCGTGCTGCTGCGCTCCGCGCCCCCGATCGTCACCGACCTGCACCCCTGGCCCAAGCGCCCCGACGCCGGCCAGCTCACCGCCGACCGTGCCGAGATCGAAGCCCTACTGCGCCGCTCCCACACCTGAACTCCGGTCGCAGCAAGGAGCACCTGCCCGCCACAACGGCCCGGTGCCACCGGGGCCGGAGAGCAGACAGGAGCACAGCATGTCCGACGAACCTCACGGCGACGCCACGACGAACGACGTTCCCGGCTCGGATATGGACGAGATGGACGACGACGGTTACGACGAGCCGCTGATCGCCGAGCCCCCGCACCCGATCAACTGGAACCTGCTGAGCGCCGAGGACGCCGAGGCCGAGTGGTTGGAGCTCAACCGCTGGGTGGACTGGCTGCGCCACACCTACGGGCTCCCCGCCTCCGTGATCCCGCCCGCCTGGCACATGCACCCCGAGCTGCTGTGGGAGCTGAGCGCGCTGCACCTGCACTGGCTCTGCGCCTACGACCCCGACCAGAACGGCAGCGCACCGCTCGGCTGGCACCGCGACTTCGCCGACGCCCGCCAGCGGCTCCGCGAATGGGTCGCCGCCTGCGGCACCCGGCTCGACCACGACCGCCCCACCAGGCAGACCGTCTGGCCCGGCGAAGAACCCCGCGACCCCATTGAGGACATCCCGATCACCGACCGCGACGCCGAGTTCGTGGAGTTCGTCATGGCCGACGTCCAGGCCCGCCGCGAGGCCGAGGAAGCCTTCTACCGCGACCTCGACCCGGGCACCGGAGAAGTGTCGTGAGCGACAAGACCGAGGCACTGGTCGTCTCGCCCCTGCTGGACAGCCGGGAGGTCGCCGCGTACTTGAAGGTCTCGGAGTCCACCCTGTCGCGGTGGCGCTCCGCCGGCACCGGGCCGCCGTTCCTGCGGCTCGGCGGTATCGCCCGCTACCGGCTCGATGCCGTGGACCGCTGGCTGGCTGAACTGGAACACGACTATGCCTCGGAGGGCTGAACCGCAGCCGACCGCCGAGCCCAAGCCGGTCCCGCCGATCGGCGTGAAGGTCTCCACGGACATGGAGCGCCGCTCCTACGGCATCCGCGCCCGCGCCCGGTGGACCGACCCGACCACGAAGCGCCGGGTCATCCGATCGGAGATCGTGCGGGACGAGGCGGCCGCACACGCCTTCTTCGACCAGCTCCGCAACTCATCGACCAAGGGCATGGACGTGTCCATGACGCTGCTGGAGTTCGTCACCTCCATCGGCGACCGGTGGGCACGGGGCCTGGACCCGACCTCCACGGGCGAGACCTATGGGTATGGGCTGAAACTGCGGGTGTTGCCCGCGCTCGGGCACCTGCCTGTCACCCAGATCACCGCGGGCATCATCGACCGCACCATCGACGAGTGGGAGCAGCGCCACGGCGCGTCGACCATCAAGAACACCATCGCCCCGCTCGTGAGGGTGCTCGATGAGGCCGTGCGGGACGGGCTGATCCAGATCAACCCCGCGAAGAACCGTGCCAAGCGGAGCCTGAACCGCAACGCCTTCCGCAGCCAGTCCGCCGAGCAGTCCTCTCCGCGGGCGCACGCAATCCCGGACATGAAGACCCTCAACCGGCTCGCCAAGGCGTGCGGGAAGGTGCATCAGTCCTACAGCGACTTCGTGATGCTCGCCGCGCTACTCGCCGCACGGTCGTCGGAGGTGTCCGGGTTGCAGGTCGGAGACGTGGACTTCGGCAAGAACCTCGTCGTGATCCGCCGACAGGTTTTCCCCGGCAAAGGCGGTCTGGTCACCAAGCCGACAAAGAGCCGCAAAGAACGCCGCGTGCCGATCCTGGAACCGCTGCGGCCCGTGCTGGAACGCCTCACCAACGGCAAGCAGCCCGAGGACTCGTTGCTGGTCGGCCCGAAGGGCGGCTACCTCACCACCGCGACCGTCCGCGACGCCACCAACTGGGACGGCGTCGTCGCAAAGCTCGGACTGCCCGACCTCACCCGGCACGGCCTGCGCCACACCGGGGCGACCTGGATGGCCGACGCCGGTATCCCGCTGCACGTCCTCCAAGACATCCTCGGGCACGCCTCGATGGAGACCACCCGCGGCTATCTGCACCCCGACGACCGTCACCTCGCCTCTGCCGCCGAGCAGGCCAACGCGTTCCTCTCCGCCGCCGGACAACGCAAGCACGCCCGGCGCAGCAGCCCGGCACCCAAGGGCCTGTGATGCGCTCCGATGCCCGCGGGAGTGCTCCCGGAAGCGTTCTGGTCCCCTTTTGGTCCCCTTATCCACAGGAAGCGGGTTCAAGGCGCCCCGGTCGGCCACAGGTGACCGCCGGCGAGAGCGACGGGGGGACCAGAGGGGGACCACGGAAAACGACCCCCGGACATGATGAAGCCCAGGCGAGAAACCTACTCTCACCTGGGCTTTTGCGTCGACCTTGTTTACCTCTGTTCCACAAATTCGCTAACGGGGGTGGATGCGGCTGCGCTGCGCCGGATTCGGCGTGATTCCGCGGATGTTCGAACCTTTCGCGAGCCACCTGCGGCGCGTCGGAAGTGGACGAAGCTTGGCGACGAGGCACGAGCCGAGGTCGTTGCACGGTATGAGGCGGGCGAGACGTCGACGGCCCTCGCGGAAGCGTATGGTGTCGCGAAGTGCACGATCCTCGGCATCCTGCGGGCGAACAGCGTGGTCGTGCGACGGCAGCCGCTGACAGCGGAACAGGTGAGCGAGGCAGCGAAGTTGTATAAGTCCGGATTGTCGCTATCGAAAGTTGCTGAGCGGCTCGAGGTAAATCAGGAGACGATGCGCACGGCAATCCTGAGGGTCGGCGTTGCTTTGCGCGAACCAACACGAGCTCGCTCTCCGGGGCTGGAGTGAGCGCGGTCGGACTGGCAATGAGGACGGATCGCTACGTGAGGTTTGCTACCTTCGACTCGATGCGGGCTATGCCCAGGTCTGTGATGAGGTAGACGCCACCTCTCAAGACAATTTCCCGGTACTTCGAGGACGCCAACTTCGCGATTGCGCGCCGCGTGCCCGATCCGTCTTTCGGGATCAGGGATACGAGTTCTGGTTGCGACAGTCCATCGTCGGCGAACATGAGGTGCGCGAGGACTTCCTCTTCGGCCGTGAAGCTTGTCGACTGTAGAAGCGCCTTTTCGCCGTAGATGCGGATGAGCGGTTGCGGGAAGCGTGCGAGTGATCGAATCGTGGTCGCAAGTTCCTCTCGGTCTGACGTCACGAAGAGTCGCAGAATCTCGGCCAAGATCCATCGAACGGATTCGACAATGAGCCGCGAGTCAATCTCGTTCGCTGTGTAGGTGGGAGATACGTGAACAGCGCCACGCTGGCTGCGTAGCTTGTAGATCGACCGCAGCACCTTGGCGAGGTGAATCGCGGCCTGTCGCTCAGGAAAACTGTGCGAGACCTGTTCGTTGTCGACGTAGCGCAGGCAATCATCTACTGATTTCGTCAGGTTCACATTGCCGGAGTCGATCGAATAGATCAGCCGTGATGCCACCTCTGCAAACCGGCCACCGTCGAGTTCGGTGTTCTTCCATCGCCGGAGACGAAAGGCCTCCTCGACGCCGACAGCCTCTTCTATGAGCTGCGTCGCAAGCGTCCCGTCGACAGACTTTGACAGCTCAGTCGCAATGTGTGCTTGATCCATGCTTACGACTCAGCACTCAACGCCTTCAGCGCAGCCTCTCCGTCTGGGCTTAGGCGGATCTTGCCAGTCTGCGTTGAGCGATTGACGTGCCCCTTCTGTCGCGCTCGTTCGAACAGGTTTGTCATCTGCTTGCCGGGGAGCCCAGCGCCGAGGTGGTCGCTTACCCAGACGATCTCACTGTTCTCCAGTCCGTCTGCGCCAATCTCCTTAGCGAGGCGGAGAACCCACAGGAAGCGGTCCCTGTTCGTCGTGAGCTTGTTGTAGTCGGGGAGTCCGTCAATCGATGTCGGAATGGGGTCGACTTCCTTGAAGAGAGCGGGTACCTCAACCGTTGTCTTGCGCGGTCGAGAGCTGCCGTTCGTTCGAGGCCGGCGCGAGCTTGCGGTGCGCGTTGACTTCTCGCTACGAATGCTGTCGAAACCGTTGTCGAGGACATCGTGACCCGTTGAGGTGAGATAGAACTCGCCCTTCTGGTCTGCGTCAGCAACCCACCCTGAACGAACAGCGTTGTCGAGGTCCCGACTAAGGTTCTTTGGCGTTGCCTCTCGTGCGCGTCGGAAGAGGGGTTTGATCTCGTCGAGCGTGAAGGTGTCCTTCTCGCCATCGAGGACCGTACTCGCGAGTGCCACGATCTTCTCCGGGTTTGTCTTCGCGCCTGTCGTGTCGATTGCGTCGCGCGGGTTCGCCGAAGCGGAGCGAGCCGTCGTCGACGTAAGCGTCACCGGTGCAAGCTGCGTGCTCGCACCGGGGGCCAGGATCTCCGTGGAGCTGGAGGAGTCGATGAACGCGATGATCTGTGCTGCCTGGCTAAGAGTGATGTCATCGGCATACGACAACTTCCCGCTGATCTCGATCTTGACTGTTCTTTGCTGGTCCATAGGGCTCCTCCGTTTCTTAGTATCTCCATAGTATCATGACGTAGCGATGTAGTACATAGGTACAAGCATGAGCGGTATGTAGCTCCACAGTTCTCCGACGTCAACGAGGTCTGGTGCGGCCAGGGCTATCTGAATCTGCCACCGATACATCCACCAGTAATCGCGCCAGTCGCCGTATGTCGAGGTCCGGCCGCGCGATCCCTCTGACCGTCGTCTCTCGCGGCGGGCGAGGCAAGCCCTTTGTCCGGACTGCCTGGGCGCGTGGGCTGATGCGGCGCTCCATCCTCTCTGCCAAGATTCGCTCGAAGTGCGCATACGCCCGCCCGGCCTGACTTGGCAAGCTCGGGGAGAGCTTTGTCACCTCGCGTCGATAGGTGAGGGCATCATCGTCGTAGAACTCTTTACTCGGCGCGAAGAAGTGGTGCAGATCGCGTTGCTCGAAATACGCCAAGTATCCGAAGAGATCCGAACGAAACTCCCATGCCGTCATGAGTCGATGGCGATGGGCAAGATAGACAGAGTCGGTAAGTCGTGGCACAGCACGCGAGTCTCCCCATTGAGTTATGCGCTGAGTATGCGCCACTCCCCCACAAAATGCATTCATAAGCATCACGTGGTCGGACGTAATCGTGAGCCTCTCGGTACATCCGACGGGGGTCGATATGTACCGAGAATTGTGCACCGGGGCCAAGGACCTTGTAGGACTCGAACCTCTTTACAGAGGTGATGAAAATGCGCAGCAAAGACGAAGCATGTACCGGGACACGGAAAAGACGCCGAAATCGACGTCTTCTACCTCTGTTATCGCTACTGATAACCATAATCATTTTGGTCGGCCTTGTTTACCTCTGTTCCACAAATTCGGAAACAGGGGTCACGACCGCCGCGATGCGCCGAATCCTGCGAGATTCCGCGGATGTTCTAACCCCGGGCGAGACCACCGCTACGCGCCGGAAGTGGACGCGCCTGACCGATGAGGCGCGAGCTGCCGTGATCGAGCGATACGAAGCGGGCGAGACGTCGACGGCCCTCGCGCAGGCGTACGGTGTCGCCAAGTCCACCATCCTCGGCATCCTGCGGGCGAACAGTGTGGTCGTGCGACGGCAGCCGCTGACGGCGGAGCAGGTGAGCGAGGCGGCACGGCTGTATGAATCAGGGTTGTCGCTTTCGCAGGTCGCGGAGCGAGTGAAGGTGAATCAGGAGACGATGCGCGTTGCGATCCTCGATGCGGGCGTGATGCTTCGCCCGCCGACGGGATTCGATGCACTGGAGACGAACGACAAGTAATGCGTTCATGCTTTGTCGGAATGACCTCGTCGCGTAAAATCAGAGCATAGAACTCTACTTCTCAGACCAGTTCAATGTCGCGCCCGATGTGCTCGAAGAGTATGGCGCTTTCAACGTGAGTGTCGTCTCGGACCTGCCTGTCTTCATCGACCCCTTCCTGCTGTTCCACAGCGACAAGCCCGAGTACCAGGAACTCCACGAGAGCATCATCAAGTACCTCAAGTTCCTCCGGGACGAGGCCGACCCCAACCTGGATGACGCGGTTATAAAGAACCTGTACTCCTTCAAGGAGGTCAAGCAGAACTGGCTCGGGTTCACGGTCCTTGGCAACGGCGGGAGTGGCCTTGGCCCGAAGTTCGCGCGCGAACTTCACCGCGCCCTTGGATCAATCTTCAGCAACTTCGGCGACGAGTTGATCACACAGAGTCCACACCTAGAGAAGCTGGCGCTCATTGGCAAGGGGGTGGGCCGTGACAACATCAGCGACTTCACGACCAACCTCATCAAGGACTATCTCCTCCAGTACACACAGACGTTCGCGCAACAGCACCTCGAGCCCGAGGACTGTGCGACATTCGCCGTGACCCGAGCTGAGTTCGACTACGCCACCAAGGCGTGGAAGACAAAGCGCTACTACTTGCCGAAGCTCGGCAGTGACTTCGTTCTGTTGACGCCGTTTGACATCCTCACGAGCGACGACACCTGGATCAACCACGGCGACATGATCCACAGCTTCCCTCATCTCCCCGATGCGATCGACGATGATCAGATGCGCGGTCAGATCGACAGCTACTTCCGCTCACGGCTGAGCGAGCGTCCGTCGCCCAAGGAGTACGCGCAGGCGGCGCAGGACACGATCTGGAAGTTCCCGGAGCTGGTCGACTACTACATCCGCCGCCAGGAAGAGAACGGCGATCACGCCGAGGCCCTTAGCGCCGACCGTCGGCGCGAGGTCTACGACGCGCTTGTGGAGCAAGTCCGTGAGGCGATCCCCGCGATCGAGCAGGGCAGCAACCTCTACGAACTGCCTCTCGGCAGCTATGAGGAGTCGCTCGTCCGCGCGAAGGCATTCAAGGACTACATCGAGAACAACGACGGCTACCTGGTGATTAACCGACGCGACCGCCCGTTCTCGCGGGAAACGGATGTCCAGATCTTCTTCGGCCTGATCTGGTACCGGACCGAGTTCGATGTGAATCGAGAGGTGAACAACGGTCGTGGCCCCGTCGACTTCAAGGTCAGCAAGGGCGCGTTCGACAAGTCTCTGATCGAGTTCAAACTCGCGAGCAACAGCCAGCTCAAGCGCAATCTCGAGAATCAGGTTGCGATTTACGAGAAGGCCAACGGGGTGCGCAAGTCCGTCAAGGTCATCGTCTGCTACACCGCCGAACAACAGGCGAAGGTGGATCGCATCCTCGGCGAGCTGAAGCTTGCCGGCGAGGAATCAATCGTGGTCATCGACGCCCGTAACGACAACAAACCGTCGGCTTCGAGGGCATAGTCGCGCGGCGGTGATCTCGAGGGCCACGTACTAAGAAACGGGGAACGCGCTGCCAAGGACGATTCGCCAGAGCCGCTTCGCTTCCGCGTGATCGCCCCGGCCTTCCGCCTCGTTGGCTCGCTTCGCGCGGTCAGCAGCAGCGCTCAGCGCGTTGAGCAGTTCCTGCCGTCCGCTCGACGTGAGGTAGGTGCTCAGGTCGCCGCCCTGGCCGCCAGGATCGCTCACGCTGAGATAGCTCGGCGCCCACTCAAAAAACTTCTGCAGGGCTTCTCGGTAGTTGCTACCGAGCGAGCCGAATGTCGTGGCCGCGACAGTTTCTAGATGGAAGGAACGGAAGTGCTTGGAATGAGCCCGATTCCAAGCCTTTAGGAGGCGCACAACGGGGCTGAGGTGATAACCAAGCGCCCTATTCTTCTCGAAGTACCAGGAGTTCGCGACGGTCGGCGCGGTGAGTAGCCAACCACCGGTGCCATTTGGGAGGTGATAGATGTCGTTGCCCTGGTGGAACACGGGTGCGACATCGACGTGGCCTCCGGACTGATAGAACACGCGGACTGCTTGACCGCGGGTGCCGACCTGCTGCGTCTTGAAGCCGTCGTACGCGTTCCTGACTCGATAGATGAAGCTCTTCGAGTCGTAGGCGTACTTGCTCCACGCGCCATTCTCGTTTGAGAAAACAGCAAGTAAATCGATGTCGTCCAGCGGGCGGATGATGGTGCCCTTCGACGCAGATCCCATGAGGATGCCCTTCCAGTAGGGCATGTCAGAGGTAGACGGGAAAGCCTTCGTCAGGTCTGTGTCGACGGATGCCTTCCGGTTGGGGATGAAAGTCGACTTCTGGTGATCGGTGGCGGTGATGTCCTCAAGAAACTTGCTGAAGGCCTGCGCGGTCGTGACGGTCACTGCTTCTTTCTCCGGAGTTCGTCCGCAGCCGCGTGCATCGCGGCTTCGTTCCTACTGCGAGTCAGGTTGTAGAGCCAATCAGGAGCCTGCGGTGTGGTCCGTCGGAGGTCATACATCTGCACCTGCCAGGCGACGAGCTCTTGCCCAAGAATCGGGGCGTCGCCTTCGATGCGCGACTGGATTGTGTTGGCAAGATCTTCCCTGTCCTGGGCTGCCCGCCATGTGCTGAGCAGGTACTCGACGACGTCGAGGGCAGCAGGCAGAACCGGGAAGATGACTCCCAGGAGGATGGCACCGAAGCTGAGCGCGCTGACGGAGCTCCAGATGGTGAGGAAGACGAGCCAGGCTAGCGTTAGTCCCGCCCAAACCCAGACCGCCGTACGGATCAGTCGCCCGGTGTAAGAGGCGTTCGCTCGCTGAGCTATCGCGACAGTTTCGCTACCGGGGTGATCTGCGGCGATCGGGTACCAGTCTAGGAGCTTCTCCTTATTGGCCGTAGCTCGTAGGCCGCCTGGCGCCGCCGCCAGGACGGCGATGTCCTCGAGGCTTGGTACTGAAGTGCGTTCGATGGTCGCCGGCATCTTAAAGATGTAGAGGTCGAGCAACTCCTGAATCGCGGCCGCCCGTGTCATGCTGCGCGTTTCAAACCAAGCGAGCACAGTTCGGCCGACAAAAAGCCAGAGTCCCGTCACCGCACCGACCGCGACCGCCGAGCCGGGAATGAGTACCGAGACGAACGGCGCAGCAACACCGAGAAGAACCAGGCCGATCCAGCGGAAGCTCTGCCATTTCTTGGCCCGCGAGTGGAGCCGTCGCTGAGCAAGGAGCAGGCGAAGTGCATCGTCGCTATTCTGACGGGCCGCCATCTCGGCGCTGGCGGGGGCTTCGTATTCGGCGTGCTCTGCCATGGGATTTACCTGTTGAACAGCAGCTTCAACTGCGTGATTGCGTTCTCGTCGTCGTTCGCCACGTAATAATCCATGGCCTTCTTCGCACGGCCAACGGCCGTGTCGAGCTTGGACAGCGCATCCTTCTTCGTCGCGTCAGACGAACATGAGCCGAAGCGCGACCCGAGGCCGGTGGGGTCGTTCATCGACGCGAGTTGCACTGTCTGCAGGTGCTTGAGTGC
This sequence comes from Microbacterium schleiferi, assembly GCF_020781975.1. Taxonomy (GTDB): domain Bacteria; phylum Actinomycetota; class Actinomycetes; order Actinomycetales; family Microbacteriaceae; genus Microbacterium. The sequence continues at coordinate 12,361 of NZ_JAJGNI010000007.1, read as the reverse complement.
GTAGTAGAGATCGATGATCGGGTTGTAGCTAGTCTCGTCACTGAGGTGTTTCGCCGCCTTCATCTCCAGGTAGCACGAGGAGACTGGCACGCTTCGCTTGTATTTCCAGATCTTCAGGTGGCGAGCTAACTTCTTCGCGCCACCGCTGTGCTTCGAATTGATCTCGTTGACGTACTTGTTGTGGTCCTCGGGGAAGCTCTTCATCCATCCGCCAGAGGGGTTCGCGATCATGTACCCGCCGCCGGCGGCAATGTAGCCAGGTACTACCTCGACGACACCGTCGGAGAAGTTGCAGACGACTGCAGGCTGGCGGATGGTTATAGAGGTCGATGGGAAGCGGGCCTGAAGCGATTCCTTCGCTTTGGTCAGCATGGTCCACGGCGACGAGGGTTGGATTCCCTTCAGTGACACCAGGTAGTCGGCGTCGCTGTAGTGCCATACGCCCGTGCCGTGCCGCAACGATCCGATCTCAAACATGCGATAGACACCAAGAGTGTTGTCGAGGCGGGTCTCGATCGAGTCCTTGTGGCTCTTGGCACCGTCGAACTGTGATGCTGTGGGCGTGTAGTAGGTGGTCAACTCTGACATCCACGCACTGGCGGTCGTGCTCACGATCCGCCTCCACCACTCAGCCCGAAGAACCGCTCAAAGAAGGTTCCGAGCTTCTCGATGACGCGCTGCTTCTTCTCTCCGTGGCCGCCATCGGCAGAGAACCGGGAAGCAGGCGGAAGCACCTTGGTGATCGCCGTTCCAGTCGTGCGGAGCGCTCCGTCGCGGAACGCGATCTCGATGAATGCGCGAGTGGCGTCGGCGCGGAGTCGCTCGTCCTCGATGATCGCTTCTAGTTCGGCCTCGCGCTTGGCAGCGATGAAGGCCTGCCACTCCTCGTCGATAGCGCCGTCAACCGAGACGGAGTCGACGAAGGCTTCGATGAGATCCTTCTTGTTGCGCAGGGTCGGGCTGGCGTCGACGGCACGCGAAATCTCGGCGCGGATCTCCTTGTCCTCACCGTCGCCGTGCTGGCTGCGGTACTTCTGGACGAGCATCAGGATGTAGTCGACGTTGATCTCGACCTGCTTGATCAGCTCGATCTCGAACACGACGTCATCGTTGATGAGTTCCTTATCGGCGTCCTTGTCCTTGCGGAATTCGGCGTACAGATCGAGGTAAACGCTGCGGTAGTCCTGCCCTTGCCTCTCCGTGAGGATCTCGTTCCCGGCGAAGTCATCGAACGAGGTGAGGATGTTCTCAAGCCGCAGGACCTGTCCGAACAGCTGGATGAACTCCTTCTGCGCAGCTTCGCCGATGATCTGCTGCCCGAGTGGGAACGAAGTCAGCAGCTCGTTGACCTTCTCTGCGTACTCGCCGTAGTAGTCGCCGTACGGCTTAAGGAGCACGACGCCGCGGGCGTCCTTGTTGCCGAACAGTTCGAGGGCGGCGTTGGTCTCTTCTTCGAGGTCACGGAAGGCGACGATGTTGCCGTACGTCTTGACCGAGTTGAGGATGCGGTTGGTGCGCGAGTACGCCTGGATCAGGCCGTGCGCGCGCAGGTTCTTGTCGACGAAGAGCGTGTTCAGGGTCGTCGCGTCGAAGCCAGTGAGGAACATGGTGACCACGATGACGAGATCGAGCTCCCGGTTCTTGAGTCGCTGCGAGAGGTCCTTGTAGTAGTTCTGGAACTTGTCCGCGCTGGTGTCGTAGCTCGTGCCGAAGATGTCGTTGTAGTCCTGGATCGCATCCTCGAGGAAGCCGCGCGCGTCCGTACTCAGCGCATCGGTGTCGAAGGCCTCGTCGTCGAGAATCCCGTCGTCGCTGGCATCGTTCGCGCCGTAGGAGTAGATCAGGCCGATCTTCAGGCGGCGTTCGGCAGGCAGTGCCTCCTGCTGGATCTGGAAGTGGTTGTAGTAGCGACGCGCCGCATCGATCGAGGCCGTCGCGAAGATGGCGTTGAATCCGCGCACCCGCTTGCGCTCGCGGACGGCTTCGGCCTGTCGGCGCGCACGTGTCGACTCGGCGACGTTCGTCACGACGGAGTGCTCGTAGCTCGAGGAACGCTTGGTCTTCTGGTCGAAATGCTCGAGCGTGTACTGCACGACCTGACTGATGCGCTCCGGCGCGAGCAGCGCCTTCTCGGTGTCGATGGCCGACACCTGCTTGTCGACGATGGTGCCGACCTTGACGGTGTTGACGTAGTCGATGCGGAACGGCAGCACGTTCTTGTCGGTGATCGCGTCGACGATCGTGTAGGTGTGGAGCTTCTCGCCGAAGGCTTGCTCGGTGGTCTTGAGCTGCGGGTTGCCGCCTGTGCCGGCGTTGACCGCGAAGATCGGGGTACCTGTGAAGCCGAAAAGGTTGTAGCGCTTGAACGCGCGGGTGATGTCCGTGTGCATGTCACCGAACTGCGAACGGTGGCACTCGTCAAAGATGATCACGACGTGGTCGTTCGTGACCGTATGGCCCTTGTTGGCCTTTATGAACGTCGACAGCTTCTGGATCGTGGTGATGATGATCCGCGCGTTCGAGTCCTCGAGCTGCTTCTTCAGAACCGCCGTTGACGTGTTGGAGTTCGCCGCGCCCTTCTCGAAGCGGTCGTACTCGCGCATCGTCTGGTAATCGAGGTCCTTGCGGTCCACGACGAACAGCACCTTGTCGACGCTTGGCAGCTTCGATGCCAGCTGCGCCGTCTTGAAGCTCGTCAGCGTCTTGCCCGAACCGGTCGTGTGCCAGACGTAGCCTCCCGCGGCAACGGTGCCGAGCTGCTTGTAGTTCGTGGCGATGTCGATGCGCTGCAGTAACCGCTCGGTCGCAACGATCTGATACGGGCGCATCACCAGCAGTAGCCGATCTGCGGTGAGCACGCAGTAGCGGGTGAGAATGTTCAGCAGCGTGTGCTTGGCGAAGAACGTCTTCGCGAATGAAGTCAGGTCCGTGATCGGCTTGTTCTGCGCGTCCGCCCACCATGACGTGAACTCGAACGAGTTCGAGGTCTTCCGGCCCTTGGCCTGCTTCTTGCCCTCACTGATGTGCTGGGTACGGGTGGTGTTCGAGTAGTACTTCGTCAGCGTTCCGTTGCTGATCACGAACAGCTGCACGTACTCGAACAGACCAGAGCCGGCCCAGAAGCTGTCGCGCTGGTAGCGGTTGATCTGATTGAACGCCTCACGGATGTCAACACCACGACGCTTGAGCTCGATGTGCACCATCGGCAGCCCGTTGACCAAGACCGTGACGTCGTAGCGGTTCGCGTAGTTCGCGCCACCCTCGCCCTGACCGATCTCGTACTGGTTGATGACCTGTAGCCGGTTGTTGTGAATGTTCTGCTTGTCCAGCAGAGCGATGTTCTTCGTCGAACCGTCGTCCCGCTTCAGGAGCTGGACGTGGTCCTCCTGCATGCGCACGGTCTTCTCGACGATGCCGTCGTTCTTGCCCGCGATCTTGGAGTCGAAGAAGTCCGTCCACTCTGCGTCGGAGAAGGTCATGTGGTTCAACGACTCGAGCTGGGTGCGCAGGTTTGCCACGAGCTGCGCCTCAGATGTAACCGGCAGGTACTCGTATGCCTGGGACTCCAGGAGTCGGATCAGTTCCTGCTCAAGTGCGGACTCTGACTGGTATGCGGCCGACGCGTGGGCGTCTGGAACGTACTCCGCGACGACCGTGGACTCGGCCGAGACTGCGATCGGGTCGTACTTGCGAGGCAGGGCTTCACTCATGCCGCAGTCTCCTCAAAGGTGAAGAGCTGGTCGCGATAGAAGGCGTACTGCTTGCGGCGGGCAGCGATCTCGGCGGGTAGTCCCACGCTCAGGTTGTTGACAAGCGCGTCGAACTTGTCGAGAAGCGCCACGATGCGCTGCTTCTCACCGATAGGGGGGTTTGGCACCGGGATCCGATTGAGGTTCGCTTTGTTCAGCTTGGGCTGGGCGGCACCGGAGACGAAGGGAGACAGATCTATCGAGTTGAGGTAGATCTCGACAAAGCGGCGTTCAACGTACGTATCAAACTCGAGAACGTGCGCGTGGTTGTTGACCCAGGTCTTGCCGTTGATTGAGAAGGCGATTGGGGTGGACCGAGCGAGCAGATTCGCTCCGTCCTCGGAAACCAACAGATAGTCACCGTCGAAGATGTAGCCGCTCACGTAGTCGACCACACCGGAGGCTCCGTAGTAGGGGATCTCTCCAGAGGTTCGCGCGGCTTTGGTTACTGGCTTCCGGCGGCTATCGAGGTTCCTAGCCAAGTCTCCAAGCGCACTGAAGGGCGTCTCAGCGCCAAGATCGAGCAGTTCGCGTCGGTAGTGGATGTACTGGCGTCGCCGCGCTTCCAGCTCCGCTTCCAGCTCCGCTTCCAGCTCCGCTTCCAGCGAGGTGAACTTATCCAAGATTCCCACGATCTCCCGTTGCACCTCGATAGGCGGGACGGGAAGTCGCACCTTCGCCAGCTGGCGCGCCGAAACGTCGATCACTTTCGTACCGGTAGCGAGCCCACGCTTCTGCAAGGAGAAGGACTCGGACTGGAACCAATATGCGAGGTACTTGGGGTCGAGGTCGTGCTGGATCACCGTGGCGTGACCGCCGGTAACGATCGGTTCCGAACCGAGCCAGGCGACGGCCTTTCCGACGTCCTCGACGTTCTCGCTGGTGTTGGTGATGATGATGTCGCCGGGCTGCGCCTTCGCAAGCTTCATGGCCGTCTCCGGCGCCACGAATGAGATCGTTTCGGTCGCCCAGACGCCGTACCTGGTATAGATCTGGCCGTAGTGGATGGCGCCGACGCCTTCATCAACGAGATCGGTCTTGGGCATGCCGTTGCCGCGAACGAATCGCGCGACGTCGCCGAGTGTGCGGAACTCCACGCCGTTGGGCGCGTGCTCGGCGATCAAGTCATCCACACGACTCACTGCGAACCCTCCAGGTCCGCGACGATCTCGTCAATTGAGATTCGCAGCTCAGCCTGTCGCGCGACGATCTCGGCAATCTCTTCGTTGAGTGCCGTGATGTCGACTACCTCGCGGGTGTCTTCCTCCTCGACGTACGACGAGACGGAGATGTTGTAGTTGTTGACCGCGATGTCCTCGTTCGCGACGAGCTTCGCGAAGTGCTTCTCGTCTTCCCGCACGTCGAGCGCCATCAGAATGTTCTGCTGGTTGTCCGGCGTCAGCTTGTTCTTGTTGCCGACACGCTTGAACTCGTCCGACGCGTTGATAAACAGCACCGAGTTATCGGTCTTGGACTTCTTGAGCACGATGATGCAGGTCGCGATCGTGGTGCCGAAGAAGAGATCTGCAGGCAGCTGGATCACGGCATCGACGTAGTTATTGTCGATGAGGTACTTGCGGATCTTCTGCTCCGCTCCCCCGCGGTAGAGCACGCCAGGGAACTCAACGATGGCCGCCGTGCCGTTCACGGCGAGCCAGCTCAGGATGTGCATCGTGAAGGCGAGGTCGGCCTTGGACTTCGGTGCGAGCACACCAGCCGGCGCGAAGCGCTCGTCGTTGATCAGGAGCGGGTTGGCGTCGCCCTCCCATTTGATGGAGTAGGGCGGATTAGAAACGATCGCCTCGAAGGGCTCGTCATCCCAGTGCTGCGGGTCGAGCAGGGTGTCGCCGTGCGCGATGTCGAACTTCTCGTAGTTGACGTCGTGGAGGAACATGTTGATGCGCGCGAGGTTGTACGTGGTGAGGTTGATCTCCTGGCCGAAGAAGCCGCCGACGTTCTCGCGGCCGAGGACCTTCGCGAACTTGAGCAGCAGTGAGCCCGACCCGGCAGCAGGGTCGTAGACCTTGTTCACCCGCTTCTTACCCATGACCGTGATGCGGGCAAGCACCTCCGATACTTCCTGCGGGGTGTAGTACTCACCGCCAGACTTGCCAGCCTGCGAGGCGTACATCTGCATGAGGTACTCGTATGCGTCGCCGAAGAGGTCGATCGAGTTGTCCTCGAAGTTGCCGAGCGGCAGGTCCCCAATGGCATCGAGCAGCTTCACGAGCTTCTCGTTGCGCTTGGCGACGGTGTTGCCGAGCTTCGAGCTGTTCACGTCGAGGTCGTCGAAGAGGCCCTTGAGGTCATCCTCACTGTCGGTCCCGACCGCCGAGCCTTCGATGTTCTTGAAGACGCGCTCCAGCGTCTCGTTCAAGTTCTCGTCCTTGGCTGCGCGACGACGCACGTTCAGGAAGAGCTCCGAAGGGAGGACGTAGAAACCCTTCTCCGAAACCGTCTCCTTGCGCCCGAACTCCGCCTCAGCGTCGGGGAGGCGCGCGTAGTCGAAGTCAGTCTCGCCAGCCTCGTGCTCACCCTTGTTGATGTAGGCGGTGAGGTTCTCCGAGATGAATCGGTAGAAGAGCATGCCGAGTACGTAGCTCTTGAAGTCCCACCCGTCGACGCTGCCGCGCAGGTCGTTGGCGATGCGCCAGATGGTCTTGTGCAGTTCGGCTCGCTGAGCTTCCTTGGTTGTGGGCGTCATTGGTTCGCAATTCTCCTTGCGCCACCGGGCGCACATAAGTTGATGAGCTCAGGTGATCTCAACCTAGCGGCGCCATCGGACACAACCGGGGAACTGGGTCACCTCGAGTGGGAGCTACTGACCGGGAGTATGACTCGGAACCGCCGTAGCTACTGGTAGTAATTGTACTTTTATCAGGGATTCTTGCCAAGAGCATGCCGGGGATGGCCATCGTCAGTACCGCTCCGGCCCGTACGGACTCAAAGACCCCATGAATGGCTGCAGTGCGGTCGGCGTTGGATCAGGCGGGTCCGGAAGGCGGAGCTTCTCCCCCGCCGGGTCAAGCTTCTCCGCGTAGCTTTCTGCCCACGCAAGCCACTCGCGGGTGTCCGCCAGATCCGTCTCGCTGAGCAGTGGCACTGTGTGCGTCTCGACGTGCGCGATGTACGCCCGAATTCGTGCCGCCTCCTCCCAGCGGGCAATGCGCGACGAGACGGCTTCCGCGCGAACCTCGTTGGTCAGCGCTTGAATTGCCAGCTCCCGCGCATGCTCCCACTCGCGCCTCCGCTGGAGTCGTCGCCGTTCTTCCTCTGCGCGATCTGCTTCGGCAGCCTCGTGACGCAGCTCCAGCTCCTGAAGAATCTGCGCCAGCGCCACGTCGAGTGGCCGCGTAGATTTGTCAACCCACTCTGATCCCCAGAAGGATCGGCCCCTCGTGTCGATGCGGATCCCCAAGCGCTGAGTGGGAACGCGATCCCACTTCGGCACGGCATAGCCACGCCCCGCACGGGCCAGCTCAGTCTTGGTCGCCACATGCTCGACCTGCTCACTGATCTGGTGGATCGTGAGTCGGTACTCATCGGGAAGGAGCGCGATATTGAGGAACCCGACATGCTCCTCGTCGCGACTCGCGAATCCCCAGCGGTCTTTCCGCGGCAGCGGGACGGCCTTGACGAGATATCCGCGGCACTGAGCTTCATCCGCCAGAGCCCGCAGCAGGCGCAGTGCCCGGTTCTTCTCACTCGAGCGAATGTTCAGATCGTCGCGCGCACCGATCGTCGTGATCGCGTCCGAAGCGCCGCGCAGCGTAGTCGGGATGGCAATTGGATCGAGAATGCGGGTCCGCCACTCGGGGAGCGGTAGCAGCGCCACCTCCGCAGTACGGGCGCGCCAATTGTGCGTGACGACCACCTGCATACCCTCGGGGATCTTCTTGAAACGCTCGGCGGTCTTTGCCAGCTGCGTGTAGCGCTGTAACTGCTCGGTCTCAATAGCCATGCGGTGATCGTTCGCCTCCGCGAGCGCGATCATCATGGCGTCGGTCGGCCCGATGCGCGGCGGTGCCTTCGGGCGCGGCTTCGACACCTTCTTGACGGGCGAGACTGTCACAGGCTTCGTGTTGGGCGGCGCCACCCGAAGGAGCGTGCTCGCGTCGGGCGCATAGTCGCCGTGCTCCAAGTAGTAGGTGCCTTTCTCGGTGATTGCCGCGGACCAAGATGCGCCATGGCCCCGCACGCGGACAAGTCCGCGCCGCTCAAGCGCCCGCGCACTGACGCGGTGCTGGAAACCTTCGTCATAGGTCCCAACTGGGCAGCCGTTCTGGATCCAGCTAAGGATTTCAAGCTGCGGCGGATTGAGCGGAACTGGGTTCGTCGGCATGTTTCGGACCGTAGCCGCTCTCAGATACTGCGCAAAGAGTCGTAGGTCTCATAGGGTGACGCCATGGGCATGGACGTCAACTACTCGTGGTACGTCGCCCATATTCGCGAAGAGGGCAGCTTCCACACGGCATCCGAGAATCTCCCGGTCGACCTTGCCGAGTTCCGCCGCGAGCTTCGACGAGCCATGAAGGCAGCCGGGCTACGCCTGCAGACGTCGAACCAGAACGGAACTTTCATCGCCTGGGACCCCGACTACGTAGTCCCCGACGAGAAGCTCCGAGCGGTGACGGACGCGATGACCTTCGATTTCCTCAAGCTGCCGCCGAGCTGTCCGGCTTGCAAGGGACGAACCGAACGTCGCTCCAAAGCCTGGCAATGCACGAAGTGTGGAATGACGGTGATAGGGAAGGCCTAGCGACTCAGCCAGCGGAGCCTCTGAGCCGCGAGCGCGCTTCACGGAACCCCTGCACGAACTGCGCGCGAGTGTTGCCGAGCGGGAAGCTCAGCGGAACGTCGTGAAGCAGTGGCACGTTCGCCGCACGCAGCGGATCAGCGAGAAAGGAATAGACATCGCGACTGCACATGATGACGCCGACTGGCTGAAGTGACGCGGCCCGCTCGACGCAGCCAGGGACATTGGCCCGCAGCACTTCCATCCGTTCCTTCCGGCTCCGCATGGCGTTGACCGGAAATGGGACGAGGTCGATTAGGAATACGCCGTCGGCTTGCAGTCTTCGAAGCCACGGTCTTTTCTCGTGTGACTTCGTCCGAAGCGCGCGCAGGTCATACATCGCCTCGACCACGCCACGGTAGAGATTGTCGTAGCCGAGATGGTCGGCGTAGAAGAAGTTTCGACGTGAAGAGACACCATGGTCGCTCGGGGCGCTCTCCCCGATGAGAAGCAGACGAACGTGCTCGGGTCGATATTCCTCTCGAAGACGCGCGTACCAGGCGTCTTCCGACTCGCTCACCACGTTGGTATTCCACGGTGCACCTCGTGATCGGGCGGCAGCCCAACTCGGCCCAACAACGCGAGGTCACGGTAAGAGGCTGGCAAGAGAACTGGCACGGAGCTCTGGTCGACCTCAAGCAGATCCCAACGGTCTTCATACGCTACAAACGTGCCGAGTGACACTCGGGAGCGCTCCACGGGTGCATTGCGCTTGCCAGCCGGCGCATCCGGATCAGTGAGCCAGTCCATGTGCGCGATCCACGCCGCCGCAGCAACGTGGATGCGCGGGACGACGAAGTTGCGCGGATGCTGGTTCAGATCGTGCGGGATGGCGACCATCACGAAGTATTCGCGATCGTGAAGGCTCGGTGCCTGCGACTTGGTTCCGATCGGCCAGCTGATCGACTCCATACGTGGACCACGCGCAGCCTTGACCTGCACCTCGACGAGCCGACGCTCGGCACCTTCCGCAAGCACCGCCAAAATGTCGGTGCGCTCCAGACCGTCGCGAGTGAGCGCTGGAGCCCATCCCCTACGGGCAAGTTCTGCGGCGACGTGATGCTCACCGATCGTCTTCGTCTGTTTCGTATCCACCACGCTGTGAGCGTATCGAGGGCGACGGACGTTGTGATTTCTACGACGTCGTACCTCTTGTCAGGAAGCAGCTCATGCTTCATAGTCAGGGGCAGATATGGCGCGAAGGGCATCCCGCACCAGTTTTGAAAGCCGTCACGACTCCCCCGCAGCCGCTTCTTCAAGAGGGCGCGGCTTCACCATCGTGGAGCTGCTCATCGTCATCGTTGTGATCGCGATTCTCGCGGCCATCACGATCGTGGCGTACAACGGCATCCAAGACCGCGCGAAGGCGTCCGCCGCGCAAGCTGCGGCGAAGCAGGCGTACACAACGATCGCGGGATACGCCGTCGAGCATGCGGATACCTATCCTGCAGACTTGGCGACGGCAGGTCTGGCGAACAGCGGCGACACGTCGTATCAGTACCGCGTCGACAACGCCGCGAATCCGAAGACGTTCTGCCTCACGACCACGAAGAACAGCGTCAGCTACTTCGTCAGCAATAGCGCGAGCTCGCCTACGGCGGGCGGGTGTGCAGGCCATGATGTCAACGGCGTTGCGGCAATCACGAACCTCGCCCGACTGACTCAGTCGAGCTCAAGCTCACGGTTCGCTACAGAAGTCGGAAACGGCGCTGCCACGTTCTCGTGGCCGACATCGGGCGGGCCAGCGGGGGTGAGTTACCAACGCGCAACTGTTACGACCGCCGCAACGAGCGGCTCATATGTGCACGGGCTCTCATGGACATCTACAAATGCGCTCACTGCAGGCACAACCTACACCTGGTCGAACTGGGTTCGCGCCTCCTTGTCAGTGGTTGTGGCGCCGGTTGTCTTCTACTCCGGTACTGGGAACTCTTCGTGTGCAACGCCAACCGTGACGCCGAACTCATGGACGAGAGTTTCCTGCACGTTCGTTCCTACCTCCTCGGGCACTGTCTATGCCCAGGGGCGGATCAGCAATGCGACGACCTTGCCGACCGGGGCGACCTTCGACGCAGCTCAGCCCATGCTGACGCAAGGCTCTGAGCTATACGGATTCGCGGACGGAGATTCCAACGGTTGGATATGGAACGGAACGCCGAACAACTCGACATCGACCGGACCACCGCTGTAGGCGTACTCATGCGAATGTTGGAAGCCCGCCAGACGAAGATGTCTGGCGGGCTGTTGTTGTTTGCGGATACGCGACGGGGCCGAAACCCACGCGTGCAATCCGCCCCGACCTCTCAGGCTTGTGCCTGCTTGCCACGCGCCGGTCGTGATGACGCGACGGTTCCGAAGATGGCCTCGATGGCGCTTTGCTTGGTTCTTGCTTCACGCTCGATCTCGGCTCGTACTGTCTCGGCTCGTTCGAGGACTTTCGGGTCGGTCTTGCTTGACTCGACCCAGGACTCGAGAGCCAGGCGGATCTCTTCGGTGACGGTGCGGTCGTTGAGCTGGGCGAGGACGTCCAGCTGTGCCCGCAGACCGTCGGTGATGCGCACGGCGAGGGTGCGCATCGGGCCGAGTGCCGATGCTGGCACTTCGGCGGGGGTGTTCTCACTCATGGTGAGCCTCCTCATCGGAAGCGACGGGCGATCCCCGGGTGGGATCGTCTACGCCGCAGACCGACGAGGAGTGACGCTGAGTATGAACGGTCCGACCCGGACGTCAATCTTCCAGTCGCGATCGTTGCGAAAAGCGCTACAACGTGCACAGACGGACACCTTGAACACGCGCGGGGTGAATCAGGAAGGATCGTTCTCCCAGCCTGCGAGGCGGAGCAACGCGGTGGCATCGAATTCGGCATCGCCGTGCTGGATTCTCTGCCCGTATTCGTCGATGTAGAGCTGGATTAGGCGCTTGACTGCCTCGACTTCGTAGTCGCGCGCTTCGATCGCTTCGGTGAGCACCCGTTCGCTGGTGCTGGGTTCGGTTGGGTCATGTGGCCACGTCTTGAGTCGCTCTACGCGCAAGATCTCTGCTCGTAGCGCGTAGACGTGCGCCCATAGCCGGGACAGTAGTTCCTGATGTTGCGCGGCATCCGCGTTCGCGACGTCACCGACGCGAATCGTCGGACTGTCGCCGCTTGATTCAAGCGGTGGGGGCACGGCACGACCGCGCGGGATGTAGTTCTGGGAGTCGCGGTGCAGCTGCCATGCGACTTCCGAAATGATTCCTGGCTCGATGCGCTTACGGAAGTGCTCGGGATCGCGCTCAATCGAATCGGCAGCAGCCGACCGACGTCGGGTGAGGTTCGTACCACGCGTTCCCGGTGCAAGGCCGAAAAGGATGCGCGCTGCTTCTCCGAGTTCATCGTCTGGGTAGTGCACCAGAAGCCGGGCGAGCAAATCATCGAAGGCCTTGATACGACTCAGTCGGTCATCTGGCGCGATACTCCGGGCTACCACCCCGCGTAGCCCGAGGACAGTCTCGTCCGTGAACTTTGGGCGTACCGGGAGCCCCTGCGCGACGACTGCTTTGAGTGAACGCGCGATCTCTGTGACGTCTGGCGGTGTGACCTGCACGTCCACGCTTGCTCCCGTTCAGTCGTCTGCCGTGCGCCCACAAAGTCGCCCGGAATATGTCCTATCTTGCGCCCAGTGTTCGCCAGAAAAGTACTACCCATGGCAAGGAGCCACCGACAGCGGAGAGGAACTCACATGTCGAACACACAACTGCTTGGCGCTTGACCCCTGATCTTGGACACGCTGATTCCAGCACGGCGCTGGGGAAGCGAGAATCCAAGGGATGGCTAGGA
>NZ_JAJGNI010000006.1 GCF_020781975.1 Microbacterium schleiferi | reverse complement strand
CATGTGATTGCAGGACACTCTTGGTGCAAGGGACAAGGGCCGGTCGGAAGCCTCTCCGACCGGCCCTTACTTGTGCCCCGCGATCAGTACCAGCCGACTGACTGCGAGTGTCCCCAGGCGTTGCACGGCGAGCCGTAACGCCCGGCGATGTAACCAAGGCCCCAACGCACCTGCGTGACGGCGTTAGTGGCCCAGTCGCCACCGGCTGACGCCATCTTGCTGCCCGGCAGCGCCTGCGGGATACCGGTTGCGCCGCTGGAACCGTTGTAGGCGGCGTAGTTCCAGCCAGACTCCTTGTTCCACAGCGACACGAGGCACGAGAACTCACCGTCACCCCAGCCGTACTGCGACGCCATGATGTCACGGGCAGCGGCCTGCGCCGCACCCGGGGAGTTGTCACCGGTCGAAGCGACCGGACCGGATACGGCCGGAGCAGCAGCGGCAGCGGCTCGGCGCGCCTCCTCGGCTGCGACGCGCGCGGCCTCTTCAGCCGCGGCCTTGGCGGCGGCTTCCTCCGCAGCCCGGCGCGCCTCTTCGGCGGCGACGGCAGCAGCGAGTCGCTCACGCAGTGCGTCGATGTCCGCCTGCGCATCGGCAACAGCATCCGTCACCGCGGAGGTGAGCGAGGGCAGCAGCACGACCGGCAGAAGATCCAGGCCCTCGAGGTCGGCGGTTGCCACGTCCACCGCCGATACCGACACGACTGTCGGAGCTTCGACCGTCAGCCCGGATGCCGCAACCTCCTCGTTCAGAGCATCGGCGTCAGCAACCACCGTCGCGGCGGCGGCAAGAGCCGCCTCGGCATCCGAGGTCAGGGACTGAACAGAGGATGCCTCCGTCTGGATGGATGCGGGAAGCGGGGGCGCTTCACCGCCGAGTGTCGACGCACTCGCGGGGGCGGGTGTGTCCGCGAATGCGGCCGTCGATGAGGCACCCAGCAGCAGGGTCACACCCATGGCAGCTGCAGTCAGAGCACGGGCACGAGGGCGGGAGAGGAAAGGAGTTGACGATGAGCGTTGACGCACGAATTCAGTGGCTTCCTGATCGGAGAATCAAGCGGGCAGCACCAGTGGGCCCGGAAAGAGAGTGCCTCGGGACGGCACACAAGTTTCCGAGTCTGGGTGCTGATCCTGAACGAAAGCTCCACGAAGCCTGACCGAATCATGCGTCAGCTGTGAATCACAAAAAGATAACGGCGAGGTCTTCCCTTCCGTTACCTCACCGTTATAGAGTGCTTGCACGGTAGTTGTTTTGCTGTGGCAGCTACCGGCATGTGATTGCAGGACACTCTTGGTGCAAGGGACAAGGGCCGGTCGGAAGCCTCTCCGACCGGCCCTTACTTGTGCCTGCGCGACGCCCCGGCGCCAGCTCAGTCAGCGACGCACGAGCCGCCCGACAGCGCCGAGCAGGGCAAGCAGTACGGATGCCGCCACGACAAGGCTGAACGCGACCGCGGCGCCCCCGGTCGCGGCTCCGGCGCCACCGGCCGCGGTACCGATGCCGACACCCAACACCACCCCACTGCCGGTGAGTGTCATGAGAACTCCCGCCCGGCCGCGCTCGACGATGGAGCCCGCGACGCCGTAGAGCGTGAGCAGCGCCGGCCCCTGGAAGGCGCCGGCGAACACCGCGAACAGCAGCACGATCGGGACGGTCGGGGCAAGGGTCATGCCGACGCCACCGAGCGCCATGCCGACGGCTGCGCCGATCCATCGCGTCCAGGGCCCGATCGAGGGCGGGAGGGCGACCATCGCCAACGTCGTGACCGCTGAACCGACTGCCATCACGGCATAGAAGAGCGCACCCGCATCAGGCATCCCCTGAGCCTGCGCGAACGCCGTGAGCCCCGCCTGGCTCGCCCCGAAGAACACGCCCATCGCGAGCATGCCTCCGAGCACGAGGGCCGCCATCGCCCAGCGAGCGCGGCCAGGTTCTGCCACCTCTACGGCTTCGGCATCCGGCTTCGTGTCGCGGCGCGGCACCAGTGCGGCGGTGCGGTGGAGAGCGAACTGCGTCACGAACACCGCGATCAGCGCTGCCGCCGCCAGCAGCGAGACCTGCGGGGACAGCGCCACCGCGACGATCCCCACCAGCGCCGGACCGATGATGTAGACGACCTCATCGACGACGCCCTCGAACGCGAACGCCGCCGAGACGTCTTCGCGCGACATCGCGAGCCAGCGCACCCGCGAGAGAGGTCCGACCTGCGGCAGGGAGAGACCAGCCAATCCCGCGAGCGCGACAGCGACACCGTCGGGCACGTTCCCGATGGTGAGGACGAAGGCCACGGCGGATGCGACATTGACGACGACGCCGATCATGAGGACGCGGCGCTGACCCCACCGGTCAGAGAGGGCGCCGCCGACGGGGGCTCCGACCGCTTCCCCGAGCGCCGTCGCGGCGGCGGCGACTCCTCCGACCGCGATTGAACCGGTCGCCGAGGTCGCGAGGGTCAGGATGGCAAGCGGCACCATGGACACCGGGAGGCGTCCGAATGACGTCGCAATGAGATAGCCCCAGCCGGCGAGAGATGGCAGGGCGCGGTAGGCGGCAAGGGCAGAACGCCCCGACGACGGATCGGTCACAGACGGAATCTCTTTCCGACGCATCCCCCGACCCGGATGACGTCGCCCGCCCGCTGATGAACTGTTGTGGGTCGGACTCTATCAGCGGAGGATTTCGTCCATGTTGCCCTGAACCCCGGCGCGGAGCGAATCAGACTCCGCCGCCGCCACCACCGCCGCCACCACCGCCGGCGCTCCCGCCACCGCTGGAACCACCCGAGGTGGACGAGGTGGTCGTCGTCGAGAGGGTGGAGATGCCCGAAGAGAACGCCGCTGCGTTGAATCCCGCCGTGCCGACGTACCAGCCGGGAACACCGGTCTGGTCATACAGCACAGCGAGATGCTCTGCCCATTCCTCCTCCTGGCCGAAGACCACGGCATACGGCAACAAGGTCTCGTAGATCCGCAGCATCTGACGAGGATTCGCGGGATCCACACGCGCGCCGGCCTCGTCCACAGCGAACCGCTCGGCACCCTGCGGCGACTGCAGCATCCGGATCCGGTCAGCCTCGGCCCACTCGATGAACATCCGCAGGCCCTTCAGATGATCGCGGGTCTCGGCGCCGGCAGCGGTCAGAGGCTTCCGGGACACGAGGAGTGCGACCACGAAGATCATGACGAACGCCGGAATCATGAGGAGCACAGGGATGGTAGCGTCCACGAACGCGCCGAGCGCGAGGAACCCGAACACGATCGTCAGGATGCCGAACACGATCGACCCGAACATCGGCCAGAACCGCGAGCCGCTGGGAACCGCACGCCGAAGTCCTCGGGTGTCGAGTTCCCGTTCGGCGGCCTTGATGATGCGGCGCGCAGCGGAAGAGAGCCGCGTGTCGTTCGATCCGAACTCGTACTCCTCGCCGGGTGTCATGTGCGGGAACAGTCCCTGGAGCAGCAGGAAGCCGTCACCGTCAGCGCGCGAGGGATCCAGCAGCACCGCCTTGAGCTTCAGACCGCCGAAGAGCTTGCGGCCGGCTTCCTCGATCCGAATGCTGCCGACGACCGCCTGTTCGAGCACTTCAGCCGGGATCGCCTTGGTCGTCTTTCCCAGCAGCACCGCGCTTTCCAGCGCGTCGATCCGCGGCGGCGGGTTGAACTCGGCGATGATCGTCGGCCGCCCGGGCTCGTCGCGCAGCATCCTGGTCCGGAAGACGATCGCCCATACGAACGAACCGATCACGCCGAGAAACGCGAGAGCCTGCAGCCATCCGAACGGCGACGCGACGTACGAGCTGTCGAAGGACGCAAAGGTGTCGGCGTCGAAGGCCACGGCGATCGTAACGGTCTCGTAGGCCAGCACGTCGGCGGCGGATGCCGTGACTGTCACGCCGCCGTCGGCATCCGTCGTCGAGGCGATCGGGCACTGGTCGGTAGCGCCTGCCGCACCGACGTAACAGGACTCCGCCCCCGTGAGTGCGGATGCGAGTTCTGCCGGCACATGCAGCGTCGCCGAGACCGACCCGAAGGGCTGGGCCCAGTCGACACCATTGACGTTCCAGTAGAGCTCGTCCACCCCGGTGTCGTCGAAGAAGCGGGCGACGTTCTCGAGCGTGTAGGTGAAGACGTAGGTCTGCGCGCCACGCACGTAGTCGTCGGCGCGCGAGGTCATGACGTAGACCCCGTCCTCGCTCTCGACCTCGGCGGGCCGCGGGGCTCCCTCGGCGTCGGTGATCGACACGAGCTGAGGGTGCAGCGGGGCACCAAGGTACGAGTCGGGCAGGATGCGGCGCATCCCGCGGTTCTGGTCGTACTCCGGGAAGACCGCGACGAATGTCTCGACGACGGTCATCGTGCTGGTTCCATCGTCCGCACGGCCCAGGGTGTAGTCGGCAGCCATGCTCTCGAAGACGAAGTCGTTGACGTCTGTCGACACAGCGGCAGCCTCGTCGCCGAACGACACGCTCACCGAACACGCGACCAGGGCGACGAGAGCAAGGGCGGCGGCCGCGGCGGCGCCGACGGCCCGCCGCGTCAGGATCCGAGCTGACATGTGATCAGCCTACGGGCGCCGGCATGGTCGTACTCTGGTGTGCATGACGGACCGGCGACTGGCGATCGACGCCTGGGAGAGTCTGTTCCGCGCGCAACACGAAGTGCTAGCCGAGATCAGTGGCGACTTCATCGTCGGCGAACTGACGCAGGGCGAGTACGACGTCCTGCTCACCGTCACCCGCGCGCCGGGGATGTCGGCGCGCCTGCGCGATGTGACATCCAACATGCTGATCAGCCAGCCGAGTGTCTCGCGCCTGGTCGACAGGATGGTCGCCTCGGGGTTGCTGACCAAGTGCTCGGATCCGGACGACGGCCGCGGCGCGGTGGTCACCGCGACCGATCGGGGTGCCGGTCTCTTTCGCAAGGTCGCCTCAGCTCACGGCAGGTCCATCGCCGAACGGATGTCAACCCTGAGCGACACCGAACTCGAACAGCTCCGCACGCTCACCTCGAAGCTCCGCGGCCCCCGCGCGTCAGACTGCTGAAGCCTGCATCCGGGCCGAACGCAGGACGAGACCCGGAGTCTCGACTCTCTTCTAGACCTCGGCGCCAGTTCATCCTGCAAACGGCGCGGCAGGCGATCCCGGGCGTGATCCGCTACCAACGGTTGTGGACGTGTTCTGCCCACCCCTCGACACCGTCGAACGGGATGACTTCGCCGCCAGCCGTCGTGAAAGCCCCTGACCACACGCCGAAGCACTGATCCGTCGCCGCCGCAATGATGCCGAGGTTCGTTCGCGCGACACGGTCATAGAACGGGACGAATCGGGCGTCAAGACCGCCGCCGCGCACTGACCACGGACGCAGGAAGTCTGCCTGGTCGTACTCCCAGGTCAGGTCCTCGTGAATCTTGTGCATCCGTCCATCAATGAAAAACGCGTTCTCGGTGGCGCCGGTGCCGTCGGTCCACTTTCCGCCGACCTGGATCCCGATCACGCTGCCCTGGTAGCGGCCCGATCCCGCGCCCCAGTTCCAGGTGATGTCGTACGGCCATCGCCCGCGACCGTGGTCCAGCACCGCCCACGACTCGCCAGCCGGCAGGTCGTACACCGTGCCGTCGACCGTCACCGTGCCACGTGCGGGACGCGCGACATCCTTGACCGTGTATTGGAAGCGCCGCTTAGTCCAGGGCACGACGACGGCCAGACTTTCGTGCCCCGCAGGCTTCTCGGCGAGAACATCGACGGATGCGCGTGGGACCTCGACTCGCATCCGAACGCCGTCTGGCTCCTCCGTGACCTCGATCCGAAGATCCTTGGCCCGGGCAGAAGCGGGACCCTGACCCAGCGTTGGCGGCAGGCTGACCCCGCGAGCGGGAAGCACGGTGGCCGCGCGATGGACAGCCTCGCGGGTGTCGCGATTGAAGATCCACACCTCGTGCACCGC
Organism: Microbacterium schleiferi; assembly: GCF_020781975.1. GTDB lineage: Bacteria > Actinomycetota > Actinomycetes > Actinomycetales > Microbacteriaceae > Microbacterium. The sequence goes on along the minus strand of NZ_JAJGNI010000006.1, from coordinate 224,546 downwards.
GGCGTAGTCGATGGCTGACACGGTGAGACCCACGATGTATCGCGGCGTCATGATGTTCCAGTACTCCCAGCGCTTATTGCGCCCCCAGAACCGGCGCGGCCCAATCCCGCCGGTCCGGATCAGTGGGGAGCGCGCCCAGCCGAGAGCCGCGGGGTTCAGGCGACCGTCGGGAAGGGTGAGCTCGACCGGAGCCGTGATCTCACTGCGAGAGTCTTGTTTGGGGAAACGAGTCGTCGTCGACACGCGCTCCAGCCTAGATGCGGGACTATTCATCCTCGCGCCCGAGCGAGCACGCAGAAGCCCCCGGTCCGTTCTCGGGCCGGGGGCTTCTGGAGAGCAGGTCAGGCGCTGGCGCCGGCCTCCTGGATCTCACTGTGGGACTCGTCGACCGTGATCGTCGAGGGCGCGTCGGTCGCGATGTCAATCTTGCGCGGCTTGGCCTTGGGGCTCACCGGAATCGTGACCGTCAGCACGCCGTGCGCGTAGCTGGCGGCGATGCCTTCGGTGTCGATCCCCTGACCGAGGCTCAGCTGACGCAGGAAGCTGCCGGCCTCACGCTCGCGCGTGATCCACTTGACGCCTTCCTGCGACGTCAGTGTGCGCTCGGCGCGGATCGTCAGCAGCTGACCGTCGACATCCACGTCGACCGAGCCCGGGTCGATGCCCGGAAGGTCGGCCGAGAGGACGTAGTGGTCGCCGTCACGGTAGAGGTCCATCGGCATCTGGCGCGGTCCGCGCCGGTTGCCGTCGAAGAGTGCGTTCGCGAATCGCTCCATCTCGCGGAGCGGGTCATAGTTTGCCATCTCGTCTCCTTCATGAGCGGGGCCGGATGCGGCATCCGACCGAGTTCTAGAAGTTGAGTCACCTCGACTCAACTGATCTCAGATTAGCACTCTCACCATTCGAGTGCCAGATATCCGAGCGCACGAGAGGCTCGCTCTCGGCGAACACGAAGAACGTCTCAGCGGAACGCGGGAATGCCCGTGATCGCCTGCCCGAGCACGAGGGTGTGCATCTCGACGGTGCCCTCATATGTCAGCACTGATTCGAGGTTCGCGGCGTGACGGATGACGGGGTACTCGAGGGAGATTCCGTTTGCGCCGAGGATCGTGCGGGCGGTGCGGCAGATCTCCAGCGCCTCCCGTACATTGTTGAGCTTGCCCAGGCTCACCTGCTGCGGAGTCAGCGCGCCGGCATCCTTGCGGCGACCAAGGTGGAGCGCGAGAAGCAGACCTTTCGAGTACTCCACCACGCTGTCGACGAGCTTCTGCTGCGTCAGCTGAAAGGCGGCGATCGGTTTGCCGAACTGCGTCCGTTCCGCGGCGTAGGTCAGGGCGGCGGTCAGTGCCGATCGCGCTGCACCCAGCGCGCCCCAGGCGATACCGTATCGCGCCTCGTTCAGACAGCTGAGCGGACCCCGAAGTCCCTGGACCTCCGGGAGCACGGCATCCGCGGGCAGGCGCACCGCATCCAGCACCAGTTCGGAAGTCACGGATGCGCGCAGCGACAGCTTGTGCTGGATCTGCGGCGCTGAGAACCCCGCGGAGTCAGTCGGAACCAGAAACCCCCGGATGCCACCCTCGGTCTGCGCCCAAACGACAGCGACATCCGCGACCGACCCATTTGTGATCCACATCTTGCGACCCTCGAGCACCCAATCGTCACCATCGCGTCGGGCTCGCGTTCGCATGCTCGCGGGGTCGGACCCGGCATCCGGTTCGGTCAGACCGAAGCATCCGACGATCTCCCCCGCCGCCATCCCGGGCAGCCACTGATTCTTCTGCTCTTCGCTCCCCCACCGCCAGATCGCGTACATCGCGAGCGACCCCTGCACCGAGACGAGCGAACGGATGCCAGAGTCCGCAGCCTCGAGCTCGAGGCATGCCAGGCCGTACTCGGTGGCCGACATAGCCGCGCACCCGTATCCCTCGAGGTGCATGCCGAGCACCCCGAGCTGACCGAGGTCTTTCGCGAGGCCCCGCAGATCATCGATCTCGCCCCGCTCGAACCAGTCACCGACGTGCGGAATCACGCGCCGCTCGACGAAGGCGCGGACCGCATCACGCGTGGCGCGCTCGTCGTCGCTGAGCAGCGCGTCGATGTCGGCGACGTCGATCACGTCATCACTGGATGCCACGGGCTTCTCCTTGGGGCAGGTCACTCGCGCGACCGGTCGGATCGGGGCCGGCAAGCCACCGGCGGATCTCGTCACCGTGCTCATCGAGCCGCGGCGGGCGTTCGTACCCGCGGATCGGTGTCCGCGTGAACCGCAACGGAGATCGAATCTGGTCGGTACCGCCTTCGACCGGCACCCGAGGCTCAAGGCCGAGCCGCTCTGCCAGAGCGAAGCCGTCGGCGACGCTGCCGATCGTGCCGGCCGGCACCCCGGCATCCATCAGCCGCGTCGTCCACGATGCCGCGGCGTCGGCTTGCAGGCGCGCCTCGAGTGCTGCCGCCAGTTCATCCCGGTGGGCAACGCGCTGCGCGTTGGTGACGAAGCGCGGATCGGTCGCCAGGTCGGGGGCTCCCACAACCTCGCACAGCCGCGCGAACTGCCGGTCGTTTCCTACGGCGAGCGCGAGAACGCCGTCGCCGGTGTCGAGAGCTTCGTAGGGCGCGATCGACGGATGCCGATTACCGAGCGAGCGCGGAGAGTGGCCCGTCGCGAGGAACCCCGAGGCCTGGTTCACCAGCGCCGCGAGCAGGCTCGAGAGAAGAGCGACCTCGACGTGCTGCCCGAGCCCGCTCCGGGAACGCTCGTGCAGGGCAGCGAGGATGGCGACCGTGGCATCCTTAGCCGTCAGCACATCGACGATCGCAACGCCGACCTTGGATGGGGATCCGGGCGGCCCGGTGATGTCCATGAGACCGCCCACCGCTTGCACGAGAAAGTCGTAGCCAGCCGCGTGGGCGCCGGCCTTGCTACCGAACCCCGTGATCGACGCATAGACGATGGCGGGATTGCGCGCACGCGCACTCTCGTAGTCGAGCCCGAACCGCTCGAGGGTGCCGGGCAAGAAATTCTCGACGACGACGTCTGCGCGTGAGACCAGTCGGCACGCCAGGTCGAGATCCGCGGGGTCGCCGAAGTCGAGCGCGATGGAGCGCTTCCCGCGGTTGGCCGACTCGAAGTAGGAGGAGGAGTTAGCGGTCCACGGCGGGCCCCACCGCCGAGTATCGTCTCCGGATCCGGCGCGCTCCACCTTGATCACGTCGGCACCGAGGTCGGCGAGAGTGGATGCCGCCAACGGTCCTGCGAGCACGCGACTGAAGTCGGCGACGACGACGCCGTCCAGGGGCATCGGACCAGGCATCCGCTTCCTCGCTCTTCCCGGTGAGAGTGAGACAACCCTACCGAGGGAGTTCCCTGGACGTCGGGAAACGAAGAAGGTCCCCGAGCCGTAGGGCTCAGGGACCTCATCACTGTCTCAACACAGTGCGCGCCCGAAGGGACTCGAACCCCTAACCTTCTGATCCGTAGTCAGATGCTCTATCCATTGAGCTACGGGCGCATGGTCCGCTCATTTCCGCGAGCAAACCAGCGTCCAGATTACCCCACGAATGCCTCAGACAGCGAATCGCGGGAGACCGCACCGAGACTCACCCTCCCTCGGGTCTCTCACCGTCGGGAACCGGACCGGAGTCGTCGGTATCAACGATCGGCGCCGCCGCCGCCGGGCTGCTCAGTCTGCGCTGGTGCGATGCGAGGCGCGGCAGGTCGATGAGCCTGATCGACTGCATCCGCGCTGCGCGCATCGACGCGTAGTCGGGATCCAGATCCGGTCGCATCGCCTCAACGATCAGGCGCCGCTCGAGGTTCGATTCGACATCGCCCCACGCGGCATCGCGCGCTTGCTCGATCAGCTGCTCGAGTGCCGCGTCGTCGGTTGCCCTCTCACGGAGCTCCTTGGCAACCCCCGTGTACTGTCGGGCGCGCCGCCGCAGATTCCGGGAGTCACGCCCTCGGTAGTCGTGCGTCCCGCTCGGGTCGGATTGCCTCCCCCACGCGCGGCGCCAGTCGGCCCGGGCGCGATCTGCAGCTGCCGACTGCTCATCGGCGAGCGCTTCGAGAGTCTGCCGGGCGAACGGCTTCACGGCGTCAACCGAGAAGGCGCTGTCGTTGCGAATCGCGTCGACCAGAATCCGGTTTCGGATGCTCAGACGCGCCGCCGCGATGGCGATGATGACGCCCTCAGCGATCGCATCGGCCGTCCTGCCCATCCGCAACCTCCTGGGTAGAGGGTATCGGGGCATGAGAGCGGGCGCCGACCCATGGCCGGCGCCCGCGAGGGTGATGGGATCAGATTCAGGCGCGCTTGGCGTACCTGGCGTCACCGAAGCCGAGGATGAGGTATCCGATGAAGGGGAAGAGGAACAGCAGGAAGAAGGAGAACGCGCCCCCCTTGCCGAAGTTCTCACCGACCTTGATCGCCACGATGATGGCCAGCACCACGTTGGCGATGGGGATGAAGTAGAGCAGCCCGAGCCAAGCTGAGTATCCGGCGATCTTCACGAGGATGAACATGTTCACGATCGGGATGATCGCCAGGATGCCGGGCCACCCCGCCTTTGCGAAGACCCGCCACAGGGCAACGACGACGATGACGTAGATCACCAGCCCGAAGATCGACGTCGTCCACAGGGACGACACACTGGCCTGGTCGGTGATGGAGGTTGCGAGCATGGCCACAGCCTAGGGCGAAAGCGACCCGCTCTTCCAGCTAACTCTCAGGAAACCGCGGCGATCCGCCACGACGCCTTGTGCGCGTCACCCGGTGCGATCACACCGAGCCCCGTGTCGAACGGGTAGCGGTCATCGTTGAAGGCATCCGGGGCGCAGGTCATCGGTTCGACAGCGAGGCCCGCTCGGTGACCCGGCGCTTCCGGCCCGCCGGGCTGGTCGGCCGTGTGGACCTGAACCCACGGGCACCGCGAGTCCCATGTGATCGCTGCACCCACACCCTGCGCATCGGTCACCCGCGCCGTCACGAGTCCGTCGCGGTCCCGCACGAGATCCGTGTAGGCGTGGTCGATCATCACAGCGCCGAGGGTTCTCGGCTCACGGAAGTCAAAGCGTTCGGCATCCGCTGTCACCGGCTGGAGCCCGACTGGCGAGAGCCGGTCGGGGGTGACCGTGAGTACCTGAGCTGCCGGAAGCGTGAGAGTCCAGTCATCCAGGTCGCCCGGGGCGACGAGGTACGGATGCGGGCCCGTCCCCCAGGGCGCGAAGTCATGACTCAGGTTGGTCGCCTTCACCCGCTGGGTGAGGCCGTCAGCACCGAGAGCGAAGGTCGTCTCGACACGAATACGCCACGGATACCCCTGCTGCGGTTCGATCGTGGCTCCGAGGGTCACCCAGCTCTCGGCGGTCTCGACCGGCGTGAAATCCAGCCACGATGCGAGGCCGTGCAGGGCCTGGCCGCGCCCCGGTTCGGTCAGCGCGACCTCGTAGGAGCGCCCGCGGAACGCGTAGCGGCCATCCACGATGCGATTGGGCCAGGGCGCAAGCGTCGCTCCACGGAAGAAGGGCCGCACAATGTCGGGCTCGAAAGGGACGACAAGGTCCCGGCCACGGTACGTGAGGCTCCGAAGGGTTGCACCGACGCTTGCGATCGTTGCCTCGTAGTCGCCAGCGGTGATCATGTACTGCGTTCCGGATGCCGGGATCACGGCCGAAGACTCATCGTTCATATCGCCAGTCTGCCTGACGCCGGCAGCTACCGCCTCGGGCACATCGACCGCGCTCACAGACCCTGGGCGAGGCGGTAGTAAGCCTGGTTCCAACGAACTTCCTTCTGGAAGCCACGCACCGTGGTGTCTTCGTCGATGACGAGCAGCTCTGTCTCGGCAAGTTCGGCGAAGTCGCGGAACACCTCGATGCCGACAGCTGTGGACATCACGGTGTGGTGGGCGGCTCCCGCCGTCAGCCAGCACGCCGCCGAAGTGGCGAAGTCGGGCGCCGGCTTCCAGATGGCCCGCCCGACGGGGAGCTTGGGAAGATCGGGCGCTGCGACGTTCTGGACGACATTGGCGACCAGGCGGAACCTGTCGCGCATGTCGCTCATCGCGACGACGACGGCGGGGCCGGGGTCGGCAGTGAAGACCAGGCGCACCGGGTCGTCCTTGCCGCCGATGCCCAGCGGGTGGATCTCCAGGCTGGCCTTCTGGCTCGACAGGGTCGGAGCGACCTCGAGCATGTGCGCACCCAGGATTTTCTCGTCGCCGGGGACGAGGTCGTAGGTGTAGTCCTCCATGAGGCTTGCGCCGCCGGGAAGCCCCTCGCCCATCACGTTCGCGACGTGCACGAGGATCGCGGTCTTCCAGTCGCCCTCGGCGCCGAATCCGTATCCCTCGGCCATGAGGCGCTGGACGGCAAGACCGGGCAGCTGCTTGAGCGCACCGAGATCTTCGAAGCTCGTCGTGAAGGCGCCGAAACCGCCGGCCTCCAGGAACGAGCGCAGCCCGACCTCGATCGCCGCCCCGTCACGCAGCGACTGGTGGCGCTCCCCGTCGCGGCGCAGTTCAGGGACGATCTCATAGAGCTCTTCGTACTCGTCGATGAGGGCGTCGATCTGCGCGTCGGATGCGGCAGCCACGGCATCCGCGAGTTCATTGACGCCCCACGTGTTGACCTGCACGCCGAAGCGGATCTCAGCCTCGGTCTTGTCACCCTCGGTGACGGCGACGTAGCGCATGTTGTCTCCGAAGCGCGCGAGCTTCAGCGAACGCGCGGCGGCAAGGCCGGCGGCTGCGCGCTGCCACGTCTCGATCTGACCGCGAACTGCCGGGTTCGACACGTGCCCGACGACGGTCTTGCGAGGAACGCCCAGGCGAGTCTGGATGTACCCGAACTCCCGGTCGCCGTGGGCAGCCTGGTTGAGGTTCATGAAATCGAAGTCGATCTCGCTCCACGGCAGCTCGACGTTGGCCTGCGTGTGCAGGTGCAAGAGTGGCTTCTGCAGCGCATCGAGCCCGCCGATCCACATCTTGGCGGGGCTGAAGGTGTGCATCCACGCGATGATCCCGATGACCTCGTCACGGGCGTTCACCTCGAGTGCCAGGCGACGGATGCTGTCGGCATCCTTCAGTACGGGCTTCCAGACGACGCGGATGGGCAGCTCCGAGAGCCCTGCAGCAACAGCCTGGGACTGCTCGGCGACCTGGCGGAGAGTCTCTTCGCCGTAGAGGTTCTGACTGCCGGTGACGAACCAGACCTCGCGGGTCGCGAAGGTGTTGAGAGAAGTCATGAGGGTCTTTCTTCGATGAGGTGGGGATCTAGAGTGCGGTGACTGCAGCGCGCTCAGCGGCAAGACCGGCGCGGTAGCTGTCGAGGTAGGAGGCGTAGCCCGCGACGTCGGCGGGGTCGGGAACAACGGTGGCGAACTCGGCGTCCGCGAACGCGACGGCGTCGAGGTATGCGGCGAGCGAGGCGTCTGTGGCACCCGTGTGGCGGGCTGCGGCGTAGGCGGCAAGAACCGCGATGCCCCACGCTCCGCCCTCCGAGGCATGACGTTCGACCGAGACAGCGGTGTCGAGAGCTGCGGCCAGCACCCGCTGCGCGACGCCGGCAGTGCGGAAGATCCCGCCGTGGGCCAGCATCCGGTCGACTGCCACACCCTCGTCATCGAGCACTCGCATTCCGAGACTCAACGTCGCAAAGACGCCGGCCAGCTGCGAGCGCACGAAGTTTGCGAGGGTCAGCTGACTGTCGGGGGTGCGGATGACCAGGGGTCGCCCCTCGTCGAGGCCCGCGATGGGCTCTCCGGACAGGTGGTTGTACGAGAGGATGCCGCCGGCATCCGGTGCGGCGGTGAGCGCCTCCGTGAACAGGGCTTCGTACACCGAGTCCGGTGGAAGCGGGGACCCGATGAGGTCCGCGAAACGCTGGAAGACACCGACCCACGCGGCAAGCTCCGAGGCGCCGTTGTTGCAGTGCACCATCGCGACCGGGTCACCGGCGGGGGTCGTGACGATGTCGAGCTCGTCATGCGCTGCCGACAAAGCGCGCTCGAGCACGATCATCGCGAAGATGCTTGTGCCGGCGCTGACGTTTCCGGTGCGCGGAGCGACGGCGTTGGTGGCGACCATCCCCGTGCCGGCATCACCCTCGGGAGGGCAGAACAGCGCGCCGGGCCTGAGCGCACCGGTCGGGTCGAGTAGCGCGGCCCCCTCGGCGCTGAGCTCGCCTGCGTCGGCGCCCGCCGACAGGACTGTGGGAAGCACCTCGAGCAGGGGCCGGGGCGCGGCATCGGCCGCCAGCTCATCGAAGCGCACCGCGAGCTCGGCGTCATAGCCACCGGTGGCAGGATCGATCGGGAACATGCCCGACGCGTCGCCGACACCGAGCACGCGGCTGCCGGTCAGGGCGGTATGCACGTAGCCCGCGAGCGTCGTGAGATGGTCGATGGCGCCGACGTGAGGTTCGGCATCCAACATCGCCTGCCGGTAGTGGGCGATCGACCAACGCAGCGGAATGTTCACACCGAACAGGTCGCTGAGCTCACCCGCCGCAGCACCCGTGCTGGTGTTGCGCCACGTTCGGAAGGGCACGAGCAACTGGTCGTGCGCGTCGAAGGCCAGGTATCCGTGCATCATGGCCGAGATCCCGATGCTCGCGAGGGACTCGATCGCCATCCCGTAGTCCTGCTGCACCCGGATGCCGAGAGCGGCATATGCCGCCTGGATGCCCGTCCACACCTCCTCGAGCGAGTAGGTCCACACCCGGTCGACGTAGCTGTTCTCCCACTCGTGGCTCCCGACCGCGAGCACCTGTCCGGTCTCGGCGATCAGGCAGGCCTTGATGCGGGTCGAACCCAGCTCGATGCCCAGGCTCGCCTGCCCGCCAGCGATCGCAGCACGGGCTTCGTCAGTGCTCAGGGCGTTCATCGGCGGTCGTCCGTCGACTGGCCGTACACGTTCTGGTAGCGGTTGTAGAGGCTGTCGATCGCTTCCTGCGGAATCGGGATGACCGGCCCCGCCTGCTTCGCGATGTGCACGGTGCGGGCGACGTCTTCGAGCATGACGGCTGCCTTCACGGCATCCTTCGCGCTCGACCCGATGGTGAAGGGACCGTGGTTCTGCATGAGGACCCCGCGCGAGCGGTGACCGCGCAGCGTCTCGACGATGCCGCGGCCGATCGAGTCGTCACCGATGATCGCGAACGGACCGACCGGGATGGGGCCACCGAACTCGTCTGCCATCGCCGTGATCACGCACGGGATCTCTTCGCCGCGCGCAGCCCACGCGACGGCGTAGGTCGAGTGGGTGTGGACGACGCCGCCGACCTCGGGCATGTGTCGGTAAACGTAGGCGTGAGCAGCCGTGTCGCTCGACGGCGAGCGCTCACTTCCCTCGCTGCCGGGGATGACGTTGCCGTCGAGGTCGCAGAGGATCATGTTCTCGGGGGCCAGATCGTCGTACGACACACCCGAGGGCTTGATCACGAAGAGGTCAGCGCCAGGAACGCGACCCGAGACGTTGCCTCCGGTCCAGACGATCAGGCCGTACCGCACAAGCTCGGAGTGCAATGCCGCGACATCGGCGCGCAGGCGGGCGATCGCCTCACTGACAGCACTGTCGAATTCGGTCATCAATGAATCCTTCCGAGACACCCTCGTCGTCGCGCATGTCTGCGCCGACCAGCCACCCTTGGAATGTTACCGGTAACACTTCGCTTCCGCCAGCGCTCACCCCTCGAAGCCCTTCTGGGCGGTGATATCAGGCAGTCGAGGCTGCGCTCGAGGAGCGGACGATGAGCTGAGCGGGCGCCGACGGCAGCGAAACACCGCCCACGACAGCGGCGACGCAGCGACGCGCATCTCCGAGGACATCGACGCGAACTGTCGTGAGTGCCGGCGCATAGAACTCCGCATCCGGGTTGTCATCGAAGCCGACGACCGCGAGATCTTCGGGAACCCGCACGCCCCTCGCGGCGAGGCCCGCCATGAGTCCCAACGCCATCTGATCGTTCGCGGCAAGGACCGCGGTCACCTCGCCCGCCCGCGCCGCCGCGGCGACCTCCGGCGCTCGGACCGCGCCGGATCGAGCCGACCAGTCACCGCGCCATTGACGGGCAACGGAGAGGCCCGCCGCATCGAGCGCGTCAGAGGCGCCTTGCGCACGGGCTGTCTCTTCGAGCCAGTCGACCGGTCCTCCCAGCCGCCCTATACGTCGGTGGCCCAGCTCGGTGAGATGCGCCGCGGCCAGAGCCGCACCCTCGCGTTGCGCCCTCGCGCCGGCGTCGGCGTGCAGCGCGGCGATCGGGACACCCAGTCCCCGCTCGCGCAGCGCCGAGACCATGCGCTCGTGCGGGGCGACGAGCACGAGCCCGTCGATGCCCTGAGCGAGGACATGGGCGATCGCTCTGTCGATCGCTTCCGGGTCACCGGCATCGGCATAGGCAGTGGCTATCCACAACCCGGCCTCGCGGGCGGCTTCGGCGAGCGCGGCGATTCCCACCGTGGGACCGTAGAGGGTGGCATCCGTGGCGATGACACCGATGGTGCGGGTGGATGCCGTACCGAGCGCCCGCGCGGCGTTGTTGACACGGTAGTCGAGGGTGCGCATGGCCTCGACGACGCGCGCCCGTGTCTCGGGGCGGATGTTGGGGTAGTCGTTGATGACCCGCGACACCGTCTGGGTCGACACCCCCGCAAGCCGAGCGACCTCGCGTACCCCGGCGGGGCGCGTCGGGCGGGTGGCATCGCTCATGGGGCCTCAGCGTACTGCCGCACCGGACGCGTCGAGGACGCAGGTCAGGGGATCAGAGCGCGGCGATGCGGGCCTTCAGTTGCGCCACGACCTCGGGGTCGACCTGACCGCCGGCAAAGGTCAGCACCGTGCTCACGGGCATGCCTTTCGCCATTCCGAGCATCGGATGGGTAGGCAGCTCGGGAACGAGTTCGTCGATGATCGCCCGCGCCTCCGGGTCGTCGAGCAACTGCCCGAGCGTGGTGGTGTTCAGATCGAACCTGCCGGCCATCGTTGTTCCTCCATCGGCGAGATGCGCATCCGGATGCGCGCGCTCTCAGCATCCCAGCGCGTGCTCTCGTCGGCAACAGTCAGCACCCTCGCGCGTGCTCACCGTGGAAGGTCAGATCGAGGAGAGGGCGCTTTCCTGCTGGTGCGCGACCAGTCGCGCATATGCGCCTCCCGAGGCGAGCAGGTCGGCGTGCGTGCCGCTTTCGACAATCCGTCCCGCCTCCACGACGTGGATGACGTCGGCTCCGACGATCGTGGAGATACGGTGCGCGATCGTCAGCGTCGTCCGCCCCTGGGCTGCCGTATCAAGTGCCTGCTGCACGGTTCTCTCCGAGACCGTGTCGAGCGCGCTGGTCGCCTCGTCCAACAGCAGGACCGGCGGGTTCTTCAGCAGCACCCGCGCGATAGCGATCCGTTGCTTCTCCCCGCCTGAGAGGCGGTAGCCACGCTCACCGACGACGGTGTCGTATCCATCGGGAAAGGACTCGATGACGTGGTGGATGTGCGCGCCGCGGCACGCGTGCTCGATCTCTTCCGGCGAGGCACCCGGCTTCGCGTACAGCAGGTTCTCTCGAATCGACGCGTGGAAGAGGTAGGTCTCTTGCGAAACGATCCCGACACCCTCGAGGAGGGACGCGCGGCGGAGATCGCGGACGTCGGCACCGGCGAAGAGCACGGCGCCCGACGAGGCCTCGTACATCCGTGGGGCGAGATAGAGGATCGTCGTCTTGCCGGCTCCGCTGGAACCGACGAACGCGATGTGCTGACCGGGCTCGGCGACGAACGAGACGCCCCGGAGGGTCGCAGCATCCTCTCCCGCCCCGGGGTAGCGGAACGACACATCACGGAACTCGACTCGACCGACCGGCCCGGGGGCATCGGCGACGTCGACCGCATCCGGCGAGTCGACGATCGCGGGTGTCAGATCCAGGTACTCGAAGATGCGGGCGAACAGGGCCATCGAGGTCTGCACATCGAGGGCGACGCGCATGAGCGCCATGAGCGGAAAGAGCAGGCGTCCCTGCACGGCGGTGAAGGCCACGATCGCGCCCGCCGTGATGTCGACACCGCCCGTGATGAAGAACCCGGCAAGCAGGTAGATGATGGCCGGTACCGCAGACATGATGACGCCCACGACCGCGAAGAAGCCCTGGCCACTCATGGCCTGCCGGATCTGCAGCGACACCTGACGGCTGGTCTCTTCGGCGTAGCGACCTGTCTCGTAATCCGAGCGGTTGAACGAACTCGTGAGCATGATGCCCGACACCGAGAGCGACTCCTGGGTCATGGCGGTGAGGGTCGACAGGGACTCCTGGGCCTGCGCGGCGATCCGGGCACGCACTTGCCCGACGCGGCGCTGGATCACCACGAGCACCGGAAGCATGACGATCGCCACGAGGGTCAGCCGCCAGTCGATGATGACCATCGCCACGAGCGACGCGATGACGGTGACACTGTTGCCGAGGATCGAGGTGAACGTGTTGGTCAGCACGCTCGCGACTCCTCCGACGTCGTTCTGGAGGCGGGACTGGATCACTCCCGTCTTCGTGCGTGTGAAGAACCCGAGCTCCATCGACTGGAGGTGCCGAAAGAGCCGAACCCGCAGATCACCGGTGACACGGTTGCCCACTGACGAGGTCAGCCACGTCTGGAGCACGTTCAGTCCCGCGGATGCCACGAACAGTCCGATCATGAGCGCGACGAGTTCGATCAGGAGCGGGATGTCGGGCGACCCGGATGCCGGGAACAGGGCGAGGTCGAAGACCTGCTCGACCAACAGCGCGGGCACGACGCCGAGCGCCGCGCTCAGGACGACGAGAACCGCGGTGACCGCGAGCCGCCCACGGTACGGCGAGAACAGCGCGACGATGCGGCGCCCGAGGTGAGGGATGTGGGGCGCCTCCGCGTTCCGCTCACGCTGCGTCCGTTCGTCGGCCCCTCGAGTGAGCCCCCCGCCGAAGCCTCCGCGCACCATGCTCATCCGCGCTCTCCCGTCCGACGTTTTCCATGTCTTAGTACATGTAAATCGTACCTTCCCCGCACGGCCTGCGGGCCGAGGCACAGAGGGCGCCTCGCTAGACTCCGTCCCATGCTCCGCCGCACCCGACGACCGGTGACCATTGCAGCGATCATCGCTGCGTCAGCGGGATTGATCTCGTGCACCGCCGCCCCGCCCACTGATGTGCCACCCACGATCGCGGCCATCATGGACCAGCCCACCTACGAGGGCGGCCGCTGGGGGATGTCGGTGATCGACATCGACAGCGGCGAGACCCTCATCGCCGTCAACCCCGACGAGCAGTTCCTCACCGGGTCCACGGCGAAGATCCTCTCTGTCACCGCAGCCCTCGACCTGCTCGGCGCGGATGCGACGTTCACGACCCCGGTCGTCGCCGTCGGCGAGGTCTCGAACGGCACCCTCGAGGGAGATCTCATTCTGCGCGGCTCGGGAGACCTCACCCTCGGCGGTCGAACGATGCCCGATGGCACCCTCGATGTGCCGATCTTCGACCACTACGACGCGAACGTCCTCCCGGGCCTGGCGACGCTCACTCCCGAGGATCCGCTGACCGGCCTCGATGATCTCGCTCAGCAGGTCGCCGCATCCGGAATCCACACGGTGGGCGGGGACGTCCTCGTCGACGACAGGCTCTGGGATCCCGTCGTCCTGGACGGCGTACCGATTTCACCGATCGTGGTCAACGACAACCTGGTGGACATCGTCATCACCCCCGGCGCGGCGGTCGGCGACCCCACGACCGCGAGCTGGCGGCCGCAGAGCTCGGCGTACACCGTCGAGAATCTGGTTAGCACAGCGGATGCCGACAGCGGGTTCGACGTCACGATCACCGAGCAAGGCGGCATCCTCACCGTCACCGGAACGATCCCTCTGGGCGCCGAACCGGTGGTGCAGACCTATCAGGTCCCTGATCCGGCAGCGTGGGCCCGCATCCTGTTCATCGAGGCGCTCGAGCGCGCGGGCGTCACCGTCACGGCGGACCCGCGGACGCCGAGCTCGAGCGAGCTGCCGCCGGTGGCGGACCTCGACGGCGCGATCCCGGTCGCCACGTTCACCTCCCCGCCGTTCTCGGAGACCGCCCGGCTGATCAACAAGGTCAGCCACAACCTCGGCGCCAATCAACTGCCGCTGCTGCTGGCGGCGCAGGCGGGTGAGCGAACCCTCGACGCCGGGCTGGCGAGACAGATGAGCGTGCTCGAAGCGGCGGGACTCGGGCCCGACGACGTCGTGATCACCGATGGTCAAGGGCTGCCGGGGAACCGCATCACTCCGGCAGCGATGACCTCCTACCTGGTGTCGCTGACGGACGCCCCGTACTTCGAGACCTTCCTCGAATCCACACCGATCCTCGGGGTGGACGGGTCCCTGGCAACCGTGCTGCCCGACGGTGACCCCGCGATCGGTTCTGCCCACGCGAAGACCGGCACGCTCGTCGGTCCGGGAACCGACACCCCCTACGTGCTCGAGACGAAGGCGCTCGCCGGATTTCTGGATGCCGCATCCGGCCGGCGTCTCGCCTTCGCGGTGTTCGTCAATGACGTACCGATCACCGAGGTGCAAGCGGTCATCCAGGCCAACACCGATCTGGGCGCGATCGCGTCTCAACTGTTCCAGTTGTACTGAAAGCTCACGCCAGCTCGACGTCGCGCCCCGGCGTCGTACGGCCGCCGATCTCGACCTCCCGGCCGAGGTTCCGGCGGTGCGTGACCAGCCTCGACCCTGCTCCCTGCTCGATCTGCAGATCTCGGCCAAGTGCGGCGGTCAGCCGGATTGCTGCTGACCCGGTCGCCTCGTCGGTGCGGATCCCGAGGCCCGGCGCGAACATCCGCGTGCGCGCGCGCCCGGCTTCCTCGTCGAGCCACGCCCAGACGTAGTGCATGCCCTCGGTGTAGGCATCCGGATCGACGGCATCGACCTCACCAGGGGAGTCGAGTCGTTCGAGTTCGAACTCCGGGGCCCAATCGACGTCGGCACTGATCCACGTGAGGTCGCCGTCGGCACGGACCCGGGCCGAGCCCGCCGGCACGACGACATGCCGGATGTCGTCGCCTGCCGCGCGCAGCCAGGCTGCCAGTCCCACCGTGGGATGCCCGGCAAAGCGCAGCTCCTGCTTCGGGGTGAAGATCCGCGCCCGAACAGTGCGCCCGTCCACCTCGTCGATGAACACCGTCTCGCTGAACCCGAGGTCAGCGGCGATGTCTTGCTCATGCCCGCGAGTGGCGGTCGACGCCCACACGATTCCGAGCGGATTGCCGTGCTCGCCGGTTTCATCGACGAAGACGTTCACGACAGTTGCCAGGATGCCCATGACTGGCCAGTCTTGCACGGGATGCAGCGGGCGGTCAGCCCCATCGGCCGCCACAGTGAGGGTCTTTGGTCCCTGCCGCCGACGGTCGGATCCGGCGCACAGTTGAGGGGTCGGACATTCCGACACGATGAAGAAGAGGACCTCGTGTCCAAGCTGCTGGTTATCCGCGTGGCGGGCAAGACCTTCCGCTACAACGAGCAGGGCGAGGCGGTCGGCCTCGTGCACGGCAAGAAGGCGCTGCACATCCAGGCCGCCGGCGGAGTGTTCAACTCCCAGGATCCCGCGAGCCAGTACCTGCGCACGATGCTCGGATTCATCGGCATCGACGACTACACGGAGATCGCCGCCGAGGGCATGGACCACGACCCGGCCCGCTCGGATGAGATCATGGCCGCCGCGTTCGCGAAGGTCGAGGAAGCTGCCGCAACCTTCTGAGGTGATCACGCTCACTCCGACGGGGGGCCGGTTCTCCCGGACGCCGTGACGTGGTTCATGGCGCCCCAGGATCGGCTCACCCGAGCGCTCTGAGGCGCGGTTTACGCGACCGAAACACGAGCGTGTGCACAATGGGTGTGCAGCGTAAGCCGTTGCGGGCGCACTGGGCCACAAGACCCCGGGGCGTGTGGAGATGTCGTTCGCTCCACGTCCCTCTCGCGGTGTGGTGCGGCGACTCATCCCTTCCTGTTCATCGGTATGGAAGTGAGAGAGTCATGTCACTCAAAGTCGCGGTTGTCGTCGGCAACCCGAAGCCGGCATCGCGCACCCGCAAGATCGCCGAGCTCCTGGTCGAGAAGCTTCTCGACCAGGGAACCTACGAGGCCCAGGTGATCGACCTGGCCGACTACACGAACGAGATCTTCGCCTGGCCGTCGGAGGTCATGGGGTCGCTGAACGCCGTGGTCGCCGACAGCGACCTCGCGATCTTCGCGTCACCGACCTACAAGGCCACCTACACGGGGCTGCTGAAAGCCTTCCTCGACAGGTATCCGGCCAACGGGCTCGCCGGTGTCACCGCGATCCCGGTTCACACGGGCGCCGACTTCACCCACTCGATGGGACCGACCTTCACGCTGTCTCCCCTCCTGGTGGAACTCGGGGCGACAGTGCCAGGACGCGGCTTCTATCTTGCCCTCAGCCAACTGGAGCGCGTGGACGAGCTCCTGGACGCAGCAGTCGGGGAGTATGCCGGCAACATCCGGCGGGTCGCATCCCTGGCGGGCGCGCTTCGCGCCGGCATCCCGGCATCCTGAACCGACGGCGAAGAGAAAGCACACCCATGTCGCAACATTCGGCACCCGATCTGCCGTTCTCCCCCCGCCAGTTCCGTGACACCCTCGGCCACTACGCGTCCGGGATCACGATCGTGTCGGGCATCGACGATGGCGAACCGATCGGCTTCACCTGCCAGTCGTTCTTCTCCGTGTCGATCGACCCCCCGCTGATCTCATTCAGCGTGATGAAGACCTCGACGACCTACCCCCGGATCGCCGCCGCCGGCAGGTTCGCCGTGAACGTCCTCGCGCACGACCAGCACGAGATCGCCAACCAGTTCGCCCGGCGGGGCACCGACAAGTGGGCCGGGGTTTCCTGGAGTCCCGCCCCCTCGGGAAACCCGATCATCGCAAACACTCTGATGTGGGTCGATTGCGAAGCGTGGGCCGAGCACGAGGCCGGTGACCACCTGATCGTCATCGGGTCGGTTGTGGGGATGAGTCCGGCCGAGTGGCACCGCGAGGAACCGCTGCTCTATTTCAAGGGTTCCTACCGTCACCTCCGCGACCTCGACCAGCTCGCCGGGTGAGCGAGGCCGGCATCACGATGCTTGCCCATGCGTAAAGAAGCCTGAATCTTGACGCACTCTTCGGCGAAAAGCAGGGGTAAATCTCCCTAGCCTCGAGGCATGCATCCTGCCCTGAGCGACCACGCGCTCCCGAGCCGCGCCGTGTTCTTCGTCTCAGACAGCACCGGCATCACTGCCGAAACCCTGGGCAACGCGCTCCTGGCGAACTTTCCCGGATTCCGGTTCGATCGCCACACGATTCCGTTCGTCGACACCGCCGAAGCGGCAGCGGCGGTGGTGCAGACGATCACCGGTGCGGATGCCGCGGGCCTGGCGCCCATTGTCTTCTCGACGATGAAGAACGCGACTGTCGGACGCGTGCTCGATACCGCGCCGGCGCCGCGCATCGACCTTCTCGGTGGCCACCTCACTGATCTGGAGCGAACGCTCGGCACGACGGCATCCGAACAGCTCGGGCAATTCCATACCCTCGGTGACACCGAGGCCTACTTCGCGCGGATGCGCGCTGTGGAGTACGCCATCGAGCATGACGACGGGCAGAGCTCGCGGGCGCTCGAGTTCGCCGACGTCATCATCATTGCCCCCTCGCGCTGCGGCAAGACCCCGACGACCATGTACCTCGCGCTGCAGTACGGCCTCCTGGTCGCGAATTACCCGCTCACCGACGAGGACTTTCCCACCGATGGACTCCCGCGGCTCGTCGCCCCGCACGCCGAGCGCTGCTTCGGCCTCACCACGACGCCCCTGCGCCTGCGCCAGGTGCGCCACGAGCGACGCCCGGATTCGCGCTACGCGAGCCTCGCGCAATGCACCCTCGAGCTGCGACGCGCCGAAGAGCTGTATCGCCGCACGCGCGTGCCGTTCCTGAACTCCTCGACCAAGAGCGTCGAGGAGATGTCGGCAATCATCCTGCAGACCTTGAAGCTTCGCGCCTGACACCCCAGCCCTTCCCGGCCCTCACAAAGGAGCACCCATGAAGAACGTCCTCTGGTTCGACGAGATCGGCATGACCGATCTGCCAGCCGTCGGCGGCAAGAACGCCTCGCTCGGCGAGATGGTCTCTCATCTGTCAGCGCTCGGCGTGCGGGTTCCCGGCGGGTTTGCCACCACAGCCGACGCCTACCGCCGCTTCTTGGCCCACGACGGTCTCGGCGACCAGATCGCAGCCCTCTTGCGCGATCTCGACACCGACGACGTCGCAGCCCTCACGCGCGTCGGCGGCGAGATCCGCGCCAGCATCGAGCGGCACCCGCTGCCCGAGGACCTCGAGATCGACATCCGCACCGCCTACGACCGGCTGCTGCACGACGACGCCGATCCGGATGCCGTGACCTGGGCGGTCCGGTCGTCGGCGACGGCCGAGGACCTGCCCGACGCCTCCTTCGCGGGGCAGCAGGAGACGTTCCTCAACATCGGGGGAATCGAGAACATCCTGACCGCGATCCGTCGGGTCTTCGCCTCGCTCTACAACGACCGCGCGATCGCGTACCGCGTGCATCAGGGATTCGATCACACCGAGGTTGCTCTGTCGGCCGGGGTGCAGCGCATGGTGCGCTCGGATGTGGGTGCAGCCGGCGTCATGTTCACCGTCGACACGGAGTCGGGGTTCGATCAGGCGGTGTTCCTCACGAGTTCGTACGGGCTCGGCGAAGCTGTCGTGCAGGGAGCCGTCAACCCCGACGAGTTCTACGTCTCGAAGCCGGCTTTGCGCGCGGGGCGCCCGGCCGTCTTGAAGCGCTCGGTCGGCGAGAAAGCGGTGGCGATGCGCTACACCGACAGTCGTGCCGCGGGCGCGAGCACGGCCTTCGTCGATGTTCCACTCGCCGATCGCGCCAGGTTCTCGCTGACGGATGCCGAACTCGAGGAACTGGCCAGGCAGGCTCTCGTCATCGAAGAGCACTACGGCCGGGCGATGGATATCGAATGGGGTAAGGACGGCGTCGACGGGCGGCTCTACATCCTGCAGGCCCGGCCCGAGACTGTCGTCTCTCGCGCGTCGGCGAAGGTCATCCGTCGCTTCCGCCTGCATGAATCGGGGACGGTCCTGGCGGCAGGTCGCGCCATCGGCCAGCGCATCGGCTCGGGTTCCGTGCGGGTGCTGAGCGATCTGGCTCAGATGGACTCGTTCCGCGCGGGCGATGTTCTGGTGGCCGACATGACCGACCCCGACTGGGAGCCGATCATGAAGAGGGCCGCAGCGATCGTCACCAACCGCGGTGGACGCACCTGTCACGCGGCGATCATCGCGCGCGAGCTCGGCATCCCGGCCGTCGTCGGTGCAGGCGATGCCACCCGCATCCTGAGCGATGGACAAGACGTCACAGTCTCGTGCGCCGAGGGCGACACCGGGTTCGTCTACGAGGGCCTGCTGGAATTCGCCGAGGAGGAGACGCACCTCGATCGGATGCCGGAACTGCCCGTCAAGATCATGATGAACGTCGGCACGCCCGACCAGGTGTTCTCGTTCTCGCGCCTTCCCCACCGGGGGGTCGGGCTGGCGCGGCTCGAGTTCATCATCAACCGGCAGATCGGCATCCATCCCCGTGCGCTCCTCGAGGGCGACCTACCCGCCGAGCTGCAGGCCCAGATCGACGAGCGGGTCGCCGCCTACCCGTCACCGCGTGACTTCTTCGTGCAGCGCGTCGCGGAGGGTATCTCGATGATCGCCGCCGCGTTCGCACCCGAACCGGTCATCGTCCGGATGAGCGACTTCAAATCGAACGAATACGCAAACCTCATCGGCGGCGAACGCTACGAGCCGCACGAAGAGAACCCGATGCTCGGCTACCGCGGGGCGTCCCGCTACATCTCCCCCGACTTCCGGGCCTGCTTCGATATGGAGAGCGAGGCGCTGCGGTACGTGCGCGACGAGATGGGATTCACGAACGTCCAGGTGATGATCCCCTTTGTCCGCACCGTCGGCGAGGGTCATGCCGTGGTCGAGATGCTCGCCGAGAACGGCCTGCGCCGCGGCGTCAACGACCTGAAGATCATCATGATGTGCGAGCTGCCGACCAACGCACTGCTGGCCGATCAGTACCTGGAATTCTTCGACGGCTTCTCGATCGGCTCGAACGACATGACCCAGCTGACCCTGGGACTCGATCGCGACAGCGGCCTTGTCGCCAACACCTTCGACGAGCGCGATCCCGCCGTGCTGCAGCTCATGTCGATGGCCATTCAGGCGTGCCGCGCGCAGGGCAAGTACGTCGGCATCTGCGGTCAGGGGCCGAGCGATCATCCCGACCTTGCCGAGTGGCTGCTCGCGCAGGGTGTCGAATCGATCTCCCTGAACCCCGACACGGTCGTTGAGACCTGGATGCGGCTGGCTGCCGAAGCGCCGGCCCAGGCACCCGGAGCCGCTCGCTAGCGAGATCCCAGCGGAAGAGCAACCCCCCTCCCGGAATCGCCGAACGGACCTAGCCTTGCGCACAACCACCCAGCAATCTATGTGAGGAGAGCCATCATGGGTATGGACGACAAGATCAAGAACGCTGCGGAAGAAGCCAAGGGCAAGGTCAAGGAGACCGTCGGCGACGCGACTGACAACGAGAGCCTCGAGGCCGAAGGCAAGGCCGACCAGGCCAAGGCCGACGTCAAGCAGGCTGGCGAGAAGACAAAGGATGCGCTGTCCTGACGCTCTGCGCCAACATCCGACGGGGCCTGTCCAGACGGACGGGCCCCGTCGCTGTGTCGCATTCGCGAGCTTCGCGAAGTCGCCGACCGCATTCGTCGGAACACATTCCGTTCGCGTCATCCGATGTCAAGCCTCGTTCGCCGGGCAGGCATCCCGTCTAGGCTCCCCGCTGGAGGTTGACCATCATCATCGATTCGGACATCGCGACTCACCCGGTCGCGCGCTCGGGTGACGTCCGGCACGTGACTCTCAGTCCGCACCCGAGCGCAACGACCGCGCAGGTTGGTCGTGCTCTCGCGTCGGCGGCCGAGATCAGTGGGTTCGGCATGGACCTCGACGAGACTCTCGACTGGTGCGTGGACGTCGGGGAGTGGGCGCCGCGCGTCGGCGAGGGGCGTACGGCAGAGCTGTGGGAGCTTCTTGCCGCCACCGCTGCGATAGACGTGGGCGCGGCGCGCATTCTGGAGCCGCACCTGGACGCACTGACCATCCTGAATCAGGCCGACAGGTCAGATCTGGTCCGACCCGAGGACACGTGGGGAGTGTTCGCGGCCGAGAGCCCCGATCATCGCCTCCGCGCCGAGGAGTCAGGGGCACGGTGGACCCTGCGGGGCTCTAAGCCGTGGTGCTCGCTCGCGTCACACCTGTCCCGCGCGCTCGTGACGGCATCCCTCGACGACGGGCGACGCGCACTGTTCGCGGTCGACCTTCGCGCGGATGGTGTTCGAGCCCACGACGGGCCGTGGGTGGCGCGCGGGCTGACTCAGGTCGTGAGCGCACCCGTCGACTTCGACGATGCTCCGGCTGTCCCCATCGGACCACCGGGCTGGTATCTGGAGCGCCCGGGCTTCGCCTGGGGCGGGATGTCCGTAGCGGCGTGCTGGTGGGGGGCGGCGTCCGGCATCGCCCGACGGCTCCTGACTCCCGCACAATCGGCGGATGCCGACCAGCTCGCACTCGTCCATCTCGGCCGCGTCGATGCGTCCCTCTGGACGGCCCGCGCCGTGCTCGCCGAAGCAGCCGAGCTCCTGGACGATGGCCGCTCGACCCGAGTGGGCGAGCGACTGTTGAGTGAACGCGTGCGCGCCGTCGTGGTCGATGCCGCCGCTCTCACCCTCACCGAATCCGCCGAGGCTCTCGGTCCGAGCCCCCTCACCCGTGACGAGCAGTTCGCCCGGTCAAGCGCCGACCTTCACCTCTACATCCAGCAGCATCACGGGCTCCGCGATGTGGCGCGGATCGGTCGCGAAGCAGCTCGGCAGCGTGCCGCGTGGTGACCTTCAGTCACCTCGACGATGGCACCGCCGAGGAACGGTGGCTCGCCGATACTCGCCTGATCTCCGCGCCGCCGCTGGAGTCCCTCCCCGACGAGCTCGTCGTTATCGCCGCCCACCCCGACGACGAGACGCTCGGTGCCGGGGGACTGATATCCCGCGTTGCAAGCCAGGGAGGCCGGGTGAGTGTCATCGTCGCCACCGACGGTGAGGGCTCTCACCCGGGATCGAGAACGCACTCCCCCGATTCCCTCCGCGCAAAGCGGCGCCTCGAGGTCATCGAAGCGCTATCGCTTCTGGCTCCTGGAGCACGCGTGCAGTTCCTGTCGATCCCCGATGGCGAGGTGGGCACGCACGCGAGCGTCGTCGAGGATGCCGTCGCGGCGGCGCTGGATGCGACGGATGCCGCGCCGGCCCAGACGCTGGTCGTCGCCCCCTGGTCGGGAGACGGACACCGCGATCACCGGGAAGCTGCCGGTGCCGTGCGCAACGTCGCGTCAGTTCGCGGTGTGCGTCAGCTCGGGTATCCGATCTGGATGTGGCACTGGGGCACTCCCGAGGATGTTCCCTGGTCTCTGGCGCTCGCGGTGCAGCTGACCGAGGACGAACTGACACGTAAGGGTGCTGCCCTGCGAGCTCACACGTCTCAGGTGAAGGCCCTCTCGAACGAGCCGGGCGACGAGGCAATCGTGCCGCCGAGATTCCACGCTCACTTCACCCGCGACCGAGAGGTCTTCCTCGCCGAGGACCCCGGTGACCGGGCAACTCTCCGGTCGGGGTTCTTCGAGGACTTCTACGCGCGTCACGACGACCCGTGGGGTTTCGAGGCACGGTGGTACGAGGAGCGAAAGCGCGCAGTCCTGCTTGCAGCGCTGCCGGCCCCGAACCTCGGCAGTGTTCTTGAGATCGGATGCGCCACGGGTCTGTTGACCGCGTCGCTTGCGGCTCGCTCCGACCGGGTCATCGCCGTTGACGCGTCAGCCCGCGCGGTCGATCGCGCGAGCCGCCGGTTGGCCGGCGCGGATCACGTGACGATCTCGCGCGCGCATGTGCCGACAGAGTGGCCGGAGGGAGAGTTCGACACCGTCGTGCTCTCCGAAGTCGGCTACTACTTCGACGCGGCCGATCTGGATACGCTCATCCGTCGAATCGACGCTGCGCTCACCGCGGACGGCATCGTCGTCGCGTGCCACTGGCGGCATCCGGTCGCGGAATACCCGTCCACCGGCGATCGTGTGCACCACACGCTGCGACGGGTGCCCGGATGGCGCAGGATCGTGCTCCACGAAGAGGACGACTTCGTACTCGAGGTCTTCGGCGGCGCGGATGTCGAGTCGGTGGCCGCGCGGGAGGGTCTGGCGTGATCGGCTCCAGCATCCGCGCACTTGCCGTCGTAATCCCGGTCCACAACGAAGAACAGCTTCTGTCCCGGTGTCTGCACGCGCTGGAAGCCGCCGTCGCGCGGGTCCGCGTGCCGTGCGCGGTCGTCGTCGTGATCGATGCCAGCACCGACGGGTCGGTAGCGGTCGCGCGGCGGCATCCGTTCGCCGTCATCGAGATCGGAGCGGGCTCCGTTGGCGCCGCCCGCTCGGTCGGGGTCACCGCCGCGCTCACAAGCCTGGCGCCAGCCATCGACCGGCACACCTGGATCGCCAACACCGACGCGGACTCGGTCGTGCCACCGAACTGGCTCACCCTTCAGCTTGACCTTGCCCGCGAGGGTGCCGACCTGGTCATCGGCACCGTGCGGCCGGACTTCGCCGACCTCACCCCGCAGCACCGGCAGCTGTGGCTCGACACACATGAGCCGGGCCGTCCGAACGGGCACGTGCACGGGGCGAACCTCGGTGTGCGGGCCGATGTCTATCGTGCGGCCGGAGGCTTCAGCGATGCCTCGGAGCACGAAGACGTGATGCTGGTCGATCGCTGCCGCGCGGCGGGAGCGCACGTCGTCGCCAGCGACGGGGCCGAGGTCATCACCTCTGGGCGGTTCGTCGGACGTACTCCCGGCGGCTATGCGGCGTACCTCCGGGATCAGCATCGGGGTCTCGGAGCGGTCACTCCCGAGCCGGTCTAGCGCGCTGGCGTCGCTGCGGCGAGCCTGCGAACGATCTCATCGAGCACGGGCGTGGGGGTCGCGAAGATGAGGCGCGCGAACCCTGCCCCGGCTTGGCCGCACATCGTCCCCTCAGTGAGAGTGACGGAGGCTTCCCGCGCGAAGTACTCCGCGGGCAGGTCGTCGATTCCGGCGCCGCGGAAGTCGATCCACCCGACGTACGTGCCTTCCGGTTTCGGCATCCATGCCCCCGGAAGATGCTCGGCAAGGAGCGAGAGCAGCCGATCACGATTGCCCTCGAGGTAGGGCACGAGGTCGGCAAGCCACGCATCCCCGCTGCGGAAAGCGACGGCGTTGGCGATCGCGCCGAGGTTGCTCGTGCCGTGCCCCGAGAACCGCCCGATGCGCTCCCACGTCTCGCGGTCACGGTCGCTCGTGAGCACGAGTTCCGCGCACTTCAGACCGGGGAGATTCCAGGCTTTCGAGGCGCTCATGGCAGTGATGGTGTGCTCGGCAGCAGCCGGTGTCACCGTCGCGTACGGGATATGGGTGGCGCCTGAGAAGACGAGCGGCACCCAGATCTCGTCCGAGAAGACGCGCCCGCCGTTTCGGTCGACAACCTCGGCGATCCCGATCAGTTCGTCTCTCGCGAACACGCGACCCACCGGGTTGTACGGGTTGCACAGGAGCAGCAGGTTGCCTCCCTCGTCGAACGCCCGCTGCAGCGCGTCGAGGTCGAATTCGTAGCGTCCGTCGCGAATCGCGAGAGGCATCTCGATGACCTCGCGACCGCGCATCGGAGGCACCATGAGGAACGGCATGTATGACGGGGTGGGGACGATGATCTTCGACCCCGGCTCCGAGCAGTGTTCCATCGCAAGCTCGAGCCCCATGATGACATCCGGGATGCCCCATACGTCGCTCGCCGGCACACTCCAGCCGTACCGGCGCTCGAGGAACCCCGCCGTCGCATCCGACAGATCAGCGGCGATGCGCTGCGGCATGTACCCGAAGGCGCCATCATCGACAGCCGCATGAAGGGCGGCGGTAATGGCCGGGTCGACACCGAAATCCATCTCGGCAACGAAGGCCCCGATCGAGCCATCCCTTGCCGACCACTTCGTCGCGCCGGTGGCACGAAGCTGATCGATCGTGATGGCGTTCATGCGCCGGGCGAAGTCAGTCATTGCGCGCTCTTCCTGCTCGTGGCCGCTCCCACGATAGCTCGCGCCACCGACGCGGGCCCTCAGGCGCGGACGCTGCCGACCAGGGCGAGCACCTCCGCTACCGCCCCGCGAACGAGTGGAAGGCGAGCAAGCGGCAGCACCGCCGAAAGCAGGCGCAGCGACCTGTCGAGCAGGAGCCGCGTGCGCTGGCGGCCCTCTGAGGTGTCGTAGACCCAGAACAGCGCGAGCAGAAGGTGCGCGAGAACGAGCGCATCCGGCATCCGCTCCCGCACGTCGTCGGTTAGCCGCGTCGGTGCCGCGCCGTCGATCGCCTCCGCGAACAGCCCTTCGACGATCGCGAAAGCCTCTGCCGATTCAGCGGACAGGGGGTTGATCGGCGACCGGGGCGACACCGCAGCCGAGAGGAACTCTCCCGCGTGGGCATGATACGGCTCGAGCTGGTCGAGTCCGGTCTCGAAGACGATCCGCAGCCGCTCGATCAGCTCGGTTGCGCCGGCGAGGAGCGGCTGAGCCGCGGCCCAGTGCCGCTCCTGCACGTCGAGGTACAGCTCCTGGATGAGGTGATTCTTCGACGCGAAGTGGTAGTTCGTCGCCCCCACCGACATCCCCAGCTCGTCGGCCAGCCCCCGGATCGTCGTCGCGTCGTACCCGTTCTCGCGAAATGATCGCAGCGCCGCGGAGCGGATGCGCTCACGGGTGCGCTCACCCTTCGTGTGTCGAACCTCAGCTGGCATCGATCGCCTCCTTCGCGTCGACGAGCGCTGCTCGCAGGTCGGTGTGCCCGAATGTGAAGCCGGCATCGCTCAGGGCCTGCGGCACGACCCACCGACTCTTCAGGACCAGCTCGGGCTCGGTGCGCAGCACCCACATCGCGGCTTCCAGCATCCAGCGCTGGGCGGGCAGCCCGACCGGCGCACCGACCACGCTGCGCAGCGTTCGCATGAGGGTGCGATTGTCGCTCGGATGGGGCGAGGCGACGTTCACGGGACCCGACATGCGCGGGTCGTCACGGATGAAGCGCACGGCCGCAACGACATCGTCGATGTGCACCCAACTGAATCTCTGGCGTCCGCGAGTGCGGTACCAGGGCGCCCGCGCCGGGCCGGTCGGTTGGTCACCGATGCCGCGGTAGCGGTGGTGCGGGGGGCACCATCCGTCGAACTGCGTGCCGCCCAGCCCCCACCGGGCGAGGTTCAGCAGCATCCGGGTCGCCGGACCGTCGCCGATGACGATCGCCATCCGCAGCGCAACCCGGCGTGTGTCGGGAAGCGAGCCGGCGAAGAGCTCGCGCTCCCACGACGTTGCGACATCTACCGAGAACCCCGAGCCGATCTCACCGTCCGACTCGGCGTTTGGTCGATCGGTGGAGTGACGGTAGATCGTCGCCGTGGAGGCATTCATCCAGACCCGCGGCGGTCGCTCCGCCGTCGCAATGGCCTCGCGCAGCGCTCGCGTCGTCTCGACCCGCGAGTTCAGGATGCCGGCGCGATTGCGGTCCGTGTAGCGACAGTTCACGGACTTACCCGCGAGGTTGATGACCACGTCTGCACCGTCGACCGCGCGCGCCAGGGCCGCGGCATCGTGCCACTGGACCGGCGCAGTTCGCCCGATCTGACGGACCGCGTAGCCGTCTTCGGCGAGCGCCTGAACAACGGCTCGTCCGACGAAGCCGCTGCCGCCGGCGATCACGGCGACCTGCCGCCTCTCGGTGTCCATACATCGACGATAGCGCTTTTCTGAACGTGTTCAGAAACTGAAGAACTCTATCGCTGTCGGATGCACGACATAGCGTGCCGTCATGACGATCACTGATGTCCTTGTGGAAGACGAACCCGCCGAACTGCTTCTCGAAGCGATCACGGCCCTGATGGAGAACTCCGAAGAGTCCGCCGGCATGACCAGCTTTGGAGGCAAACTGGCAGGCGATAGCGGCGCGGCGCTCGTGCACGCGCTCGGACGGATAACGGCCGAGCTGCACGCCGAGGACATGCGCAGCTTCCTCCCCGGAGGAACACGCAACAAACGCACCGAAGAGCAGCGTGGCGCTGACGCCTTCATCCTGCTCGTCGATCGGCTCGAGGAGGCATTGATGAGTCGGACAGCCGATGATGTCGCGACGTGACTGAAGTTCGCCGGGCCGAAGGCTTGTACCCCTGATCAGGTCAGCGGCCGGTCAGGACGCCCCGGAGCACTCACGTTCCCGGTCGTCAGCTCAGACATCGTGAGGTCGTCGAGCCATGAGGGCCGCATGATTTGCGCCGGCGGTTCGATTCGGACCCTTTCGGGAGTCCAGGCCGGCGTGACAACTGAACAGATCAACGCAAAGCCCGCGGAGTCGACGAGTCGAAGTGCTTTGTAGGATCCGGCCGGGACAGTGATCATCGGCCGCGTCTCCCGAGACACCACCGACCTGGTCACCGCACCGTCGCTATCCACAACCACGTACTCGACCGGACCACCGTCGACGATGACGTGGGTGTCATCGACAGCAAGCCAATGCCACGCGTTGATGGGGCGACGAGGGTCGAGCAGGTAATAGATTGCGTTCGCGGCTGGAGACGCCGCGCCGTCGGCAGTTCGGACTTCCACATCCGAACGGAAGGCGGGAGCCCACCACCCCGATTCACCCTCGAGCACGCGCAGTCCCAGCCGCTCAATCCACTCGTCGGCTCGAGGATGATGTGTCACATGCTCCATCGTGCCCGCATGCCGCTTCGAGAAGAGATCAGCTCAGCTACGTTCAGGAAAAGTGGCGGAGACGGAGGGATTTGAAATCACGCCAATGACAATCGAGCCCAACTCAAACCGCATGATTCCGCGGATTCTGACGTCGCCGACGTACTCCTGGATCAGGTCGGCCGGGTTCGATTCGTGGCAGAAACGTGGCGAGTGTTCGGCGCGAAATCAGGTGGCTGCACTCGCCCTTCAGTCACGCGATCTGGAGACTACGCGGACGTGGCTTCGACCATCATCTCGACGGCTTCGATCATGCCGTATCGATCTCGCAAGATGTCGAGAATCTCCTCGACGGTGAGCGCTGTACTGTAGCGGCCAGAACGACTCGCGATCTCCTGCACCGCAGCGAGTGCATGCCTTGGGTTGAGCGCGACAGTGTTCTTCGCGAACTCCCTGGCGCTGAGCACCTGAATGCCCGGCGGAATCTTGCCTGCAGGGAAGTCCTTCAGGTTCTCGGTGACGATCGCTCCGGCTCCCGCGATGACGGCCGCAGCGACCACATGCTCGTCATCCGGATCGGGAAGCCCGAACGTACCTTCCAGCGGCTCCCAGCCTTCGACCTCCGCGTCGGCGAACTCTCGCCGCATCGCAGCGATGAGGGTCGCTGCGCGGCTGGCCGCCTCCGCTATGGGTATCCCCCGCTTCACGAGCTTGGCCTCCTCGTGGAACTCGAGCTCGTCGAGGATCGCCGAACTCCAGGTCGGTCGATACGCGCCCTCGACCGCGAGGGAAAGGAGGAAGTCACGCTGCAGGCTCGGCCACAGCACGCTGGTGTCGAGGGTCGCCGTGAACACGACCCCATCCTCTCAGCCTGCGAAGTCAGAGTCGGGCAGCCCGCCTCGCTGCCACTGCCTTCCTCGCCGCTTTCAGGTCCTCGAGCGTCTGCTCGATGTTGTCTTCGCCGACGGAGTCGCGCGTGGCGGCGAGCATGTCGTACTGACGCTCACGGCGGCGCTCTCGGTATTCGAGGAGATCCGCGAGGAGAACGCGGCGGTGCGTTCCCGCCTTCTCGAACGGGATCTCGCCCTCGTCGAGGAGCTTCACAATGGTCGGGCGGCTCACGTTCAGGAGATCCGCTGCCTGCTGGGTGGTGAGCCGTGTTGTCTGGGGTACAACTGACACGGCAAGCCCGCTCTGCATCGCGTCCACGATCTTGCGGAGAGCGAGGTAGACCTCTTCCGGAAGCTCCACCTGGTCACCTGGACGCGCCCCCGCAAGAAAGTACCTCGGCTCGGGAAGAGCCCGACCGGCGGCCTCATGGGCGGTGAGGAAGTCCAGCACAGGGGCAAGCTCGACTCCCCTGCTGGGAAGGTACGTCTCTTCAACAACTGCAGCGCGAGACACGGAAATCACCTCAATACACGTAAACGCAGGTGGTTGCGTTTGTTGCGATTAAGGTACCACGCGTCACCGACAAGTCAATAGGAGCGCGCTGGAGCAACGATCAGATGCCTCGTCAGGACACCCCGAGCCGTGCGAGCGCGTAGCTCCACGGAATGCGCTCCTGCTCGAGGCGTATGTTGCCCTCCGCGCTCAGCGACTGGAGAGCCGCGCGCTCATCAGGCGTGAGCAGCTCGAACACGCCGACATTCGGATCCGGATCGATCCCCCACAGATCACGGTGGTCGAACAGAGTATCCATATCCATCAATGCCGACGTTGCGTCCACTCCCCTGGCTCGAAGTCGGTTGAGAATGGCGAATCCGTGCGAATCGAGATCACCCCAGTAGGTGACCGTCTGCGCCCACGGGAGGCGGGCGACGAGATCGACGCGGTGACCGCCACCGTGCACTGCTATAGCTCGGGGCACATCCGGCATCGCGAGCAGGGTGGCGAGGTTCTCGAACACGAACACACGCTCGGGTCGGATCGTGCTTGCCGCAAGGTCGTCGACGGGCGCCGACACATCGGAGAGCCCCTGGAATGAGAGCGACGGATCGAGAGCACGGATCCGTATGAGCGGTGACGGCTCGCGAAGGCCCAGTCCGGGCGCACCGGTTCCCGCCCGATGCAACGCCTCCACGAGTCCGCGGCGAGATTCGATCCACTTGGTGTGGATGCCGCGGATCGGCAGTTCCCGCACCAGGCGGCCCGATTCCGGGTTCTCGCGCAACCAGGCCAGCACATGGACGAGCCTGTCGAAGTCGGCGCCATCGAGATCGCCGATCGCGCGGGCATGGGCGCGAAGCACGCCGCCGGCGTCGGACCCGGCCAGGCCCCTCAACTCGTCGAGTCGCGCCACCAGACGTCGCCAACCATCCGCCTCGCCCGCCGCTCGAGCGATCGAATCCGAACCGCGCAGCACCGCGCGAATGGGGACTTCCTGCGACCCAATGCGTGACCAATGACGGACGACCCACTCGAGCTCAATACCCGAATCCTCGCTCACACCGCGCCATGCGTCGACCCACTGTCGAACCCGATCGAGATCGTCCAGCGCCTCCCGCTCCGTTGGCGGGCGTAGCGGAACGTCGAGCGCGACATCGGTCTGCTGCTCGGCGGCCCAAGTGCGTGCATCGCGCTCGAAGAGTTTCTTCGCCCGCGCGCGCAGGTCAGACGGTGTGACAAGCGTGCTCACGCGCGCGACTCCGCGTGCGGCGGGACGGCGACCTCAGTCTCATCGACCGAGAACACCACGTTCGCCAGCCGTGACGCGTCGCGGTCGGGGTTCGACACCGACGTGATCGCGCCCACGTACGGCTCGAGCGTCTGCAGCAGCTTCTGCGGTGTCGCGAGGATCATGTGGAATCCGAATTCGCGGAACACCTCCATCGCGTTGCGCGTGTATCGGCTGTCAGCCTTGTCGAACGCCTCATCGAGCACGATCGACCCGAACCGCGGAACGTCGTCCTCTTCTTCAGTCAGCTGGTACCGCAGCGCTGCGGCGAGGCAGAAGATGACAAGCTTCTGCCTCTGGCCGCCCGACAGCCCCTCGGCCGAGTCATACACCCGCACAACGCGGCCGGTGACGTCCTTCTCCCGCGCGAGGAAGCTCACATGCAGCCTCGTGTCGAGCACTCGGTTGCGCCAGTCCATGTCGACGCGGTCCTTGGATCCAAGCCGACCGATTACGCGCTGCAGCACGGCGAATCGTTGCTCGGCACCGGCGGCCGACTCGTCGGCCCAGTTGCCTTCGACGATGCGGCGGAGGTCGGTGAGGAACTCGTCAACCTCCGGGGTCCGCGTCGTCTTCACATCGATCTCGAGAAAGCGGTCCGCTCCCTCGAACGGGGACCGCCCCAGGGATGCGTTGACGGGGAGGATTCGCTCGCGGATGAGACCCGGGGCGTCGCGGAGATCGCTGAGCAAGTGTGCGACGACGTCCTGCGATCGTTCCCGCAGCAGCTTGCGGAACTCGGTCTCCTTCTCGGGCAGGCCGCGCGCGAGGATGCCCTCCCGCAGTTCCCGGTAGCCGTAGCGGTCGCGGATGTCAGCAGTCAGCTCAGCGGATGCAGCGGACCACTCGAGCCGGAACTCGGCGGCGCGCCCGGCGAAGCTGGCCTCAGCATCCGCCGCGCGGCCGGCCGCGGCGTCCTTCTCCTTCGAGAGTGCCGACTGCACCTTTCGCGCGACTTCGTCCACCGTTTCCAGGATCACCGAGCGTCGCTCGGCTCGGAACCGGCCTTCGAGGGCGTCGGTGATCCGCTCGTCGACCGGTGCATGCGGTGTTGCCTCGAGTCCGGCGATATGCGCCGCGATGCTTTCTACGTTCTTGCCGGCGACAGCGTGATCTCCGACCGCCCGTTCGTAACCCTCGTTCGTTTCGTTCAACCGCTGGGTTGCACGCTCCGCGGCTTCCTGTGCTTCACGGAGAGTCCCGGACTCGCTGGTGAGCACCCGGAGTTCGTCGCGCCGGGCGGCGGTGACCGCCGTCGCGGATGCGAGATCCACTTGGTTCCACGTGAACATCGATACGCGGTTGAAGACGTCGCGCCGACTGACAGCGTCCTGATGGAGCGAGTCCGCATCCGACTCGCGGGCAGCAGTCTTGTCCTTCGCGAGTTCCGCTTCGCGGCGACGGCTTAGCAGCGCTTCAAGTCGCGCTTGAGTGTCGCCGCCGAGCATCCACCGGGTGGCATCGCCGACATCGTGACGGTCGTCCTTCTCGTACCTGCGTGAGTTGCGCTTGACGAGGCCCCCGATCGTGACGCCCCGGTCGACGCCGTCGAGCTCGTCGGGGTGTGAAACGCAGGCGTAGTCGAACTCGTTGGCGATTCGCTTGCGGACGTAGGACGCGAAGGGCCCGTCGCTCACCACGAGGCGATGAACGAGCGAGCGGGAATCCTTGGGGCGACGCGGCTCGTCGACGGAGTGCGGGACCGCTTCGATGACGAGCCGGACGCCGAGTGTCCGCGAGTCGGCTGCCCGCCGCGCGGCGACAAGGTGTTCGTCGCGCACGAGGAGCGTCGGCGCAAACGGCGCCATCACTCGCTCTGCCGCGCCGCGCCAGCCGGAGTGCTGCTCGGCCACCGAGATCAGCTCGCCCGCAAAGGGGAATGTCGATGCCGGCACGCCGACAGCGTCCGCGAGGAATCGCCGGGCGCTCAGAAGCCTCTCATCGAGGTTGCTCCGGTGATCTCTCAACGCCTGAATCTGCTTCGTGACTTCGTCCACTGCCTTGCGCGCCTGGCTCGCGGCGTCACGCACCTCATACGACACCGCGGGGATATCGCGCGCAGCCTCGGTGACGGCCGCCGCAAGGAGCTCGGCGAACTGCTCGGGATCCTCGGGCATCGGCGCACCGATGCGCGCCAACTCAGCGGTCAGCTGGGCTCGATACTGCCCGGCGATATCCTCGGCGCGCTGCGCACTTTCGATCCGCTCCTGCAGAAGCTCGACCCGCGCGCCGCCCTCGTCCCGAACACGCGCCTTCGCGCTGTCCAGCGCCTCGGATGCCAACCGCTGCTCGCGCGCGGCGTCGCTCAACTCGCTCTCGGCGCGTGCCAGCCTGGCGCGCGCGGGGCCCGCGGCCTCCTTCGCGAGCCGAAGCTTGAGTCCCGCCGTGAAGGGTTCGACTGCATCGTGTAGATCAGAGATCGCCGCCACCTCGGCGCCGGCCAGATCGAACGCGGTGATCGCCTCATCGACCTTTCGGAGCGCATCAGCCTGCTTCCGCAGGTCGACGACGTGCTTGTGGGCAGCATCGAGCTCCGTGAATTGCTCGACTGCGGTCGCGGTTCGCGCGAAGGTTCCCGGCTGGTCGAGCATGAACCCGCGGAACAAGGCGTCGAGGGTGCCGAGGTTCTTCGCTGATTGTGTCTTGTGGAGAAGCTGAAGTGTCGCGTCTCCGCGGAAGCCGAACTGGCGGACGACGCGCTCATGAAAGCGTCCGTGTCTCCCGCCGGTGGTGATCAGCGCGTCGGGGAAGGCCTTCGACATGCGGCGAGCGTCGATTCCGCCCTCGACGTGGGGCTTCACCTCGAGAAGCCCCAGGTGACCGCGGGCGAAGATCCGTGCGTCCTTCAACGCGGTCGGTTCGGTGCGCGTGCCGGGTGCGTGGAATACCCGCAGCAGGACGACTGGTTCGTCGCGGAGATTCTGGTAGCGCAGCAGGATGCCGCTCCAGGTTGCCTTCGAGCGCAGGTAGGTCGTGGTGGCCCGATCGGCAGTCTCGTCAGCTTCCTTGCTCCAGGCGCCACGCACATAGCTCATCAGCGTGCGATCGCTCTGCCGGGATGCGCCGTCCTGAGCCGCCGCGTTGAGGCGCAGCCACTTGTCGGGGGTGAGGACGGCGGCGATCGCGTCGAGTAGCGACGACTTGCCCGATCCGGATGCGCCGGTGAACAGGTGGCCGGCGCGCGCGACGTCCACGGAGACGTGGCCCGCAAACGTACCCCAGTTGACGAGTTCGATCTGGGCGAGTCGCCACTGGCCGGGCCTGGTCGGATCGACTTGCGGCTCGTCGGTGGGGAAGCTCAGCATCGTCATTCTGTGTCGTCCTCGGCATCCGTCGACGGGGCAGCGGATTCTCCTCCGCCCTCTCGGGCGATCCGGTGGTACTCAGATGTGATCGCGCGGATCTGGTCGGCATCGACGAGCAGTCGTAGCACCGGCGAGATCTCGGCACGGTCATCGCCAACGGCGTGCAGCACGCGGAGCTTGTTCTGCATCTTGTTCCACGACGAGTTGACGCGGCTCGCGAAGTCCTTCTCATCACGGTCCGGGGTGCGGAACACGGCGAGCTGCTCGAACACCTCCGCCTGCCCCACGATCACGCGCCCGCGGCCCTCCTCACTCAGCAGCGTCTGGCGCAAGACAAGCAGCATTGCGGTGTCGAGGAACGTCAACGCCTCAGACCGCACCGCCTTCGGGGCATCTTCGGACGGAGCGTTGCGGACGAAGGCGAACTCGTTGTCCCGATCGATGACCAGTTCGAGGAACAGGTCGGCAAGCCGGGAGCGGAGGACAGCCTCGTCGGTGAGCAGCACCGCCCACAGCTGCGCCTCGCGCGCTCCGGAAAGATACGGGCCGCGCACCAGACGCAGCAAGACCCGCCGCGTACGATCCGGAAGCTCGCCCGCGTCGCCACGCCAGAGGCCAGTGTGCTCGTCGGGGGCGACATCCGCTGTGGTCGGTTCGGTCATGTCACCGCTCCTGTGAATCGGTGCGCGGCGACGATCGCCGCCCGCGGAACTCCGTCTGCGCCCTGCCAAGCGAGCACCTCGGGTTCATCGTCGACGGTGCCCTGCTCGGCGGCGATCGAGAGAAGTCCGATCACGCTGCCCACACCTTGGGTCGCGGGGTATCGAGCAAGGACATCTGCGACGGTGCACGATGACACCTCGGCGAGCAGGTCGTTGACATTCCGGGTGAGTTCGTCGAAGTCGATCTCGGTCTCGCGTGCGATCGCCCGCAACTCCTCAAGACTCGCGAGGGATGCCGGCTGCGTGACGACCTCTTCGGTGGCAGCGAATTCGGCAGGATCGTGAAGATCGATCGCTCCAACGCTCGACAGCGCGACAGCAGAGAGATCCAGCGTGAGAGACGTCGGATACCACGGGCGCGTATGCGCAGCGGCTTCCACCCCCGCGTGCTGAGCCTCCCGCAGAAGAGTCCTCAATACCCGGTCGCGCTGGTAGTCCTGCGACTGCACGTAGCGGCGGAGCGCCCGGGCGAACAATGTGATGACGTCGTGAATCTCCGCGCTTCGTCCCTTGAGCGTTGTGAGGAAGGCGCGCAGTGCCCGGCGCTCATCCGAGGTGAGATCACGAGCGAATCCGCGGTCGAGGATGCGGCGGATGTCGGCCTCGAACGCGGCACCGAGTGCAGGGTCGAGCACGAGCTGGGAGAAGGCAGCGAAACTGCGGCCTGCATCCGAGTCGGAGATGTGGTCGATTCCGCGAAAGACTTCGTCGACGACTGACGCCTGAGAAACATCGGACTCGACGATCTTCGCCCTCAGCGACGCATTCAGCGTCTCGAACTCAGCACGCACCCGAGCGAAATCGTCCGGTACGTCCGCCGCCTGCGCCAACACATCGCGAACGCGCTCGAGCGCCCGGTCCTCGTCGATCGCGGTCTCGTCACCCGAACGCAGGCTCTCGATCCGCCGCTCGATCGACTCGATCTCTTCCTCGAGCAGTGCGATGCGCGCTGACGCATCAGGATCGGTGTCGATCGCGAGGCGACGGACTTGCGCCGCAAGGCTCGCAAGCCGAGACTCGGTCACACTCGAACGCGGGGCGGCACGCCCCTGCAAGAAGCGGATCCCGGCGATCGCATCCGGGGAAAGCTCGAGCGTCTCACCCCGCGCTTCCGATGACGGCCGACGCACCAGGAAGCCGGCCGATCGCCACTCCCCGCAGTACCCCTTCGCAGTCAGCGGCAAGATCAGCCCCTGCGCACGGAGCCGCTCGAGGTCGGCATCGATCCGCTCGTACAGCTCCTCAGCGTCGACTCGGCGCTCGTCTCCACCCAGATGGGTGCCGAGAAGACCGGCGACCACGGGTGCACTGTCGGCTCGAAGCAGCTTCCACGCCGCATCGCGCTCCGCAAGCTGGGCGAGCTCGAGAACCTGGGCGACGGCGGGCACGCGTCCATTCTGAAGGAACGCACCGACATCCGTTGACGCGGCGGCAGCGGATAGCTCGGACTGAGTCACCCGATGAGGTAGACCATCCCGCGACCGTCTGTCGCGAGCGCCTCGACGAATTCCTGTGCCCGCGTGAGGTAGTCGAGGACGTAGCGGAGCTCGTCGTCATCGTCGACTCCGTGCCGGCTTCGCCAAGTGCGCGCCCACGTTCGCGCCTGGTCCTCGTCGATCGCACAGAGGTCGTCCCGAATCGCTGGCACCTCCTCGGGGAGGATCGTCCTCACCCACGGGTCCCAGCCCATGTCGTGCATCGTCACGTTCCCCTCGAACATCCGGTAGCACGAGCCGGCGGCGGAACTTCCGGGCCCCGAGCGCGTGAGGGACTGCAAAGCGGACCATGCCTTGTCGAGATAGAGCATGTCGCGCTTCGGTGAGACCTGCTCGAACGTCGCGACACTCACGCTCGCGTGCGGCTCCAGGCCCCACGCGTCAGCGAGCGGGTCGCTGGAGAGGATGCTGTGCGGGTCATCGACCGCCTGCTGAGCAAGGTCGGCATCGAAGGCATAGGCGTAGTAGCGGATTCCCATGCGGCCAGCATCCCGACGCAGGCGCAGCCACGATCACCGCAACCGACGCCGTGGGGAGAACGCGCCCGAATCCGCCGCTGTGGAGGAACGGCGGCCTTCGCATGGCCCCGCCCCTGGAGACCGAGGGATATGCGCTCGCGGTCTCGCGGGCAGCGGCACTGAACCTTCGCCCGGTCCAGCCGCAACCGAGCAGGTTGATGAGCGGGAACTCATGATCGAGCTCAGATCGCCCAGAACGGAACGCTTCGCAAACGTGGCAGAAATGGCGGATTTTGTGGCAGATGCGAAATAAAAAGCCGTTGATCTGGGATTTGTCTGCGGAGACGGAGGGATTTGAACCCTCGGTCCCCGTGAGGGGACTCCACCTTAGCAGGGTGGTGCACTAGGCCTGACTATGCGACGTCTCCAGGCATCCGTGCCCGAATCGGGCGGATGACCTCGTCAATACTAACCGCTGCGGTCCGCCGCGACGAA
Organism: Microbacterium schleiferi; assembly: GCF_020781975.1. Taxonomy (GTDB): domain Bacteria; phylum Actinomycetota; class Actinomycetes; order Actinomycetales; family Microbacteriaceae; genus Microbacterium. Next base: position 187,454 of record NZ_JAJGNI010000006.1, on the reverse strand, counting down.
TGGATGCCGTCAGCCGAGGTTTCCGACCGAGCAGGTGGTCTGCGCAGCCGTCGAGCCGCTGATCGAGTTCGGAAGAACCGCGGCGTCTTGAGCCGGCGCTTCCGTGGGCGCGGCCGTGGCGTTCGGATCCGCGGTGGGCTCAGGCGCGGGCTCCTCGGTCGGCGTGACATCGACAACGCTCCCGTTCGCTCCAGCCTTGCCGGTGAGCTCGAGCGGCGCGTTGGCCTCGAGTGCTGCCCACAGCTGGTCTGCCGCGGCGTAGTTCGGCACGACCTTGTTCGGGTCGTCCGGGTCGCCGTTCACGGGGTACTGAACGAAGACGATGTCCGAGAACGGAACGTCCTTGATCGCGAGCGCGATCTGCACGAGCGTCAGGGGGTTGGTGAGGCTCGAGCTCTTCGTAATGTTGTCGATCGCCACGGTCGCGAGGCGGTAAAGCGTCGCCGGGTCCGAGAGCACGTTCTCGCTGACGAGCTTCTTGGCAAGGCTCGACATGTACTGCTGCTGGTTGCTGATCCGGCCGAGATCCGATCCGTCACCGACGCCTTTGCGGGTCCGGAGGAAAGCGAGTGCCTGGGTTCCCGAGACTGTCGAGATTCCGTCGGGCAGGTAGAGGCCGGCGAGCGGGTCGCTGATGCCACCTTGGACGCAAACGTCGACCCCACCGATCGCGTCGGTGATGTTGATCACGCCACCCCAGGTGACCTTCGCAGCGAACGGGATGCTCTGACCACTCAATTGCGAAATGGTCTTGACGACGCACGAGAGGCCGCCGCCGTCCGCGCCACCGCCCGCGTAGAACGCCGAGTTCAGGGGCTGCTTGCTCATTGCCGAGGACGTCGATCCGTCGCCCCGATCGCACGAGGGAATCGGGATCATGAGATCGCGAGGGAAAGAGATCACGGTGACCCGGCGCGGAGCATCCGATATGTGCACGAGCATGTTGACGTCGTTGAGCTCGCCCTCGGAATCGGAACCCGAGCAGCGGTCGCCGAAGATCGCCGCGAACTCCGGCTCACAGGCGTCAGTGCCTGCAACGAAGAGGTTCACGCCGCCCTCGATCGCGCCAATGTCGGGCGGAACGACGACCTGCTCTTCGAGCTCGACCGTGTTCTCGGTGGCGTAGCTGGCGGCCAGGTCGTAGACCGTGTAGGCGGCAACCCCTGTACCCGAAACGAGGACGACGGCAACGACAATGCCGAGTGCCTTCATGAAGACCGAGAACGGATGCGGCGACTTCAGCGCCCCATGACGGGCCACCGTGTGGCGGCCGCGCTGCGGTGCTGTCTTGCTCACAGAGTTCCCTTCCGACGACGATCGCAACGCACCCAGTCGGCGGGGTGGGCCGCGCAAGGCTGCGCCTCGGCTCTGCGCGACGCCGTCCGGTCACGGGTTGTTGTCCTGGAGGACGTCGGGTGTTAGCGAAGCCGAAGAACGGATGCCTTAAGAAAGGTAGGTTATGCCATGCCCGCTGAGCATGCACTGTGGGCATGCTCAGCGGCGATTCTGAGACACATATGCGATGCACAGCATCCTTTCCGGCTTTCACGGGCTGCGCTCGGCTTTTACGCAAGGCTGCACCGGTAACATCAGCGCCGTGACCACCGTTGACGGCGACCGGCAGGCCGATTCCGTCCCGGAAGGCGAGCCCTCCTCAAGCAACGCGCCTGCCCTGCGTGCGCGCCGTTCGTCAGACCCGCAGGGCGTCCTACCGCGAACCCGGTCGAGTGCGTCATCCGTCGCCCCCTCGGCCCCGATGACCCGGCGAGACGCACGGACGCGGAGAACTCCGGCGAGGCCGCTTGCCCGTCACGCCGCGCCCGAATCCGGGGCGTCGCGCCGGCGCCGCGGATGGCGGACGTTCTGGATCGCCCTGAGCCCCCTCGGCCTGGTCCTGGTCGGCTCCGTCATCGTCGGCGGCGTCTTCGCACTCCAGGTGCTCGAGGTGCGCGATGACCTCGAAACCGTCAAGTCGCAGCTGGGTGGACTGGCAGAGGCCGCCGTGTCGGGCAACACCGACACCCTCCAGCATGCTGGCGATGAGATCGTCGCTCGCACCCAGCGCGCGTCCGAGACCGCGAACGGTCCACTCTGGGATCTGGCATCCACGCTCCCCCGCATCGGGAACAACGTCCTTGCGGTGCGCACGGTTGCCGAAGCGGTCAACACGATCGCGAGCCAGTCGATCCCACCCGTCGTGAACATGGTCGCTGCCGCGAACGTCGATGAGCAGCGCGCCGAGGGAAGCCTCGGCATCAACCTGCAACCGTTCCTCGAGGCCGAGACGGTGCTGCCGACCATCATTTCGTCGTTCGAGGATGCCGCAGCGATCGCTGCGAGCATGGATCGCACGGATGTCCTACCCGCCGTCTACGAGCCGATGGACGAGATGGTCGGGCTTCTCGACCAGGCAGTGCCGATCCTCAAGGTCGCGCAAGAGAACCTTCCTGCGCTGCTGCAGGCGGCCGGCGCCAATGGGCCGATGCTGTACCAAGTCATGATCCAAACCCCCGCCGAGATCCGTGCGACCGGCGGCGGGGTCGCACACTGGCTGATTTTCAAAGTGGACAACGGGCAGGCCGAACTCGTCGGCCAAGACAACGGCGTCGATCTGATGTACTCGCGGCTTCCGTCGCTGGGTTTCGACACTGAGAACGGCTCCCTCATCACCTTCCCTCGGACGGTTCGATCGCTCTACCCTCCGGAGCTCGACAACTGGTCGTCTAACTTCACGATGACCCCGGATTTCCCGCGCGCCGTTGACCTCTTCCAGGCGACCCGCGAGTGGGAGGACCTGCCGACGTTCGATGGTGCGATCTCCATCGACCCGATCGTGCTTGCCCACCTTCTGGAGGCGACCGGTCCCCTCACCCTCGATTCGGGAGAGCAAGTCACCCCTGAGAACACGGGTGCGCTCCTGATGAGCGAGCCGTACGAGCGATACGGCGACAACAACGCCGCGATGGACGCGTTCTTCAACGAGGTGACCTCGAAGATGTTCAGCGCCCTCACCAGCGGCAACTGGGAGTTCGGCGCGATGTGGGATCAGCTCGTTCGTAGCGCCAGCGAGGGTCGCATTCAGATGTGGTTCGACGACCCCGGCCTCGAAGCGTTCGCGACGGAGTACGGCCTCGATGCGACACTCCGCGAAGACAACACGGATGCCACGCAGCTCGGCATCTACTTCAACGACTACTCGATCGGCAAGCTCAACTACCACCTGTCATACGACCAGCACGCAACGTGCAACGTCGACGAGCGCACGATCACAGTCACCATGAACCTGCACAGCAGCGTTCCGCCGGACATCTCAAGCAACTACACGCTGGGCCTGCGCAACATCGGTCGCGGTCTCGACCGACGCACCATGATGCTCGACGTGCTTTTCTTCGCCCCGCCCGGCGGCGAGATCCTCTGGACCGACCCGAAGCGGGGCGACCGGCAGGATGGCACGTTCCACGATCGCTCGGGAGTCGACCACGGAAACGAGGGGCTGAGTCGCACCCTGCTCCTACCGATGGGCAAGTCGCGCACGGTGTCGTACGAGGTCCAGCTCCCCGACGGACCCCTCGGTCCGCTGCAGTTGCGTCACACTCCGGGCGCGAACGACACCCAGGTCACAGTGGATGCGAACTGCGCGAGCCTGTTCGCCAGCCCCGAAGGCTCGACGAATATCTCCCTGACGAAGATCGGCTGACCCCGCCGCGCCTCACGCGCTCACGCCCTGGCGAAGGTGGGCGCATATCGTCGGCAACCATGCTGAAGATTGGCGCACATGGTCGCTATTGGTGCAGGATGCGGCAGAACGCGCCCACTTCTCGGCCGGCGGCCCACCCAAGGGCTCGAACCCGCCGCGCCCGAGAATCGGAAGAGGCGCCGCCCTCCGGGCGACGCCTCTTCCGATGGCGGAGGGTGTGGGATTCGAACCCACGGGACATTGCTGCCCACTGGTTTTCAAGACCAGGTCCATCGGCCGCTCGGACAACCCTCCCGATGACGCCGCACGCGGCATCCACCGAACGGCGTCCACTCTATCCGACCACCCCGACGACGTTCTCGCCGCGAAGGTTCAGAGCGCGCGAAGAATCGCCGCGACTCCGCCCTCGTGAACGGATGACGTGATCTCTCCGGCCGCGTCGAGCACTTCCTGCGGACCCTGCGCCATCGCGATCGCGCGACCGCCGTTCTCCAGGGCCCAGGCGAACATGCCCAGGTCGTTGCGGCCGTCACCGATGACGAGCACCTCATGCGGGTCGAAGCCGAGCCACTCGCGCACCATCTCCAGCGCCGTCGACTTGTCGATGCCGGGCGGGGCGATGTCGAGCCAGGCGGTCCACCCGATCGCGTACGAGACCTCGTTCAGGCCGACCTGCGCAACGAGGTCGACGAAGTCCCCCTCAGCGTGATCGGGCGAGACGACAACGACGCGGCACACCGGCTCACGGGTGAGCTCATCGAACGCGACGCGGCGAGCACCGAGCAGGTTCCAGTCATCGAGCTCCTCGGTATAGAGGCGGCTGCCGTCCTCGAGCTCGACCATGTACTTCGCGTCGGGCAGGTGCTCACGCAGCAGCGTGACGACCTCTGTCGCGTCGAAAGTCTCGGTGTGCACCTGCTCGTAGCGGACCTCATCCCCCTCGATCTTCTTGAGGATGACGGTGCCGTTCGAGCACACGACGTAGTCGGGTTCGATCTCGAGGACGCGCACGACTCCACGCGTGCTCGCCCACGAGCGACCGGTCGCGAGCATGACCTCGTGCCCCGCGCGGCGAGCATGCTCGACAGCCTCGACGACGCCGGGACTCAGGGTCTCATCCTCGAGCAGCACGGTGCCATCGATATCTAGCGCGATGAGCAGCCGCGGCGTGCTCCCGGGGTGGTGTTCGGTCTCTTCGGCGAGTTCCTCGACGATCTCGGCGGCATCCTCCTCGGGAACCGCCTCGACCTCACCGGTGTGCGGCACCACGGCATCCGTCACGCGACCGGCTCCAGGATCTCCGTCCCACCCAGGTACGGGCGCAGTACCTCAGGCACCGTCACGGATCCATCCTCACGCTGGTGCGTCTCGAGCAGCGCGACGATCCAGCGCGTGGTCGCGAGCGTCCCGTTGAGCGTTGCCACGTGCTGCGTCTTCCCTCCGTCGGGGCGGTGACGGATGTCGAGCCGACGCGCCTGGAAGGTCGTGCAGTTACTCGTGCTGGTGAGCTCGCGATAGGCATCCTGGGTCGGGACCCACGCCTCGACGTCGTACTTGCGAGCTGCGCTCGACCCGAGGTCGCCGGCGGCGACGTCGATGACGCGGTATGCGAGGCCGAGGTCTTGCAGCATCCGCTCCTGCATCTCGACGAGGCGCAGGTGCTCGGTCTCGGCATCCTCGAGGCTCGTGTAGACGAACATCTCGAGCTTGTTGAACTGGTGCACTCGGATGATGCCGCGAGTGTCTTTGCCATACGAACCCGCCTCGCGCCGGTAGCACGTCGACCAGCCGGCGTAGCGCTTGGGCCCCTTGGCGAAATCGATGATCTCGTCCATGTGGTAGCCGGCGAGCGGCACCTCGCTGGTGCCGACGAGGAAGAGGTCGTCCTCCTCGAGGTGGTATATCTCGTCGGCGTGCGCGCCGAGGAATCCGGTGCCGCGCATGACCTCGGGCCGAACGAGGGTCGGCGGGATGATGGGGGTGAACCCGGCCTGGAGGGCGCGGTCGAGCGCGAGGTGCATGATCGCCAGTTCGAGGCGCGCACCGATGCCGGTGAGGAAGTAGAAGCGGCTGCCCGACACCTTCGTGCCGCGCTCCATGTCGATGGCGCCGAGGATCTCACCGATCTCGAGGTGGTCGCGCGGTGCGAAATCGAAGGTGCGGGGCTCGCCGTGTGTGCGGAGCGTCACGAAGTCGGCCTCGCCGCCAGCCGGAACCCCGTCGATGACGATGTTCTCGATGCGTGAGAGTGCGGCTTCTGCTGCTTCTTCGGCGAGCGTCACGCGCTGCTGGGCCTGCTTGACCTGCGCGCTGAGCTCCTTGGCCTCGGCGACGAGTGCAGCCTTCTCATCCTTCGGTGCCTGCGCGACCCGCTTGCCGTGGGCGTTCTGCGCGGCACGGAGCTCCTCGAAGGCCGTGATTGCGGCGCGGCGCTCGCGGTCTGCGTCGAGGGCGGCATCCACCGTCTCGGACGAGTGCCCGCGAGCTTCCTGCGAGCGCTTGACCAGCTCGGGGTTCTCACGAAGAAGCACGGGATCGATCACCCGATAAGTCTGTCACAGCGCCCGGAACCGGCTCCTCGGCCTGGGAGGGTTATCGTGTGTGCATGACGCACGCTTCCGCATCCGACGAGGAAGCCGCGTCGACCAATGACCCCGGCACTGATTCGCCGGTCGATGTCACCGGCCACGAGGCTCAGCCGGGGGATGCCAAGCGCGCAGCCCTCGTCTACAACCCGATCAAGGTCGATCAGAATGCCATCCGCGCCTCGGTCGAGCGCGAATCGTCGGCCGCGGGCTGGGGACCCCCGCTGTTTTTCGAGACGACAGTCGATGACCTGGGTCAGCTTGCGACGCAGGAGGCGCTCGACGCCGGTGCGGATGCCGTGCTCGTCGCCGGTGGTGACGGTACCGTCCGCGCGGTAGCCGAAGCGCTCACAGGGACCGGCGTGCCCCTGACGATCGTTCCCTCGGGAACCGGGAACCTCCTTGCCCGCAACCTCCAACTGCCGCTGTCACCGCCCGACGCGATGGTGACCGCGACGTTCTCGGGCGATCACGAGACCATCGACGTGGGCATGGCCGAGCTGCGGCGTGCCGACGGCTCGCGTCACGAGCACGCTTTCGTCGTTATGGGCGGCATGGGCATGGATGCCGCGATGATCGCCAACACGAACAGCGACCTCAAGAAGCGCCTCGGCTGGATCGCTTACGTCGACGGAGCAGCCCGCTCTCTCTGGACCGCCAAGCCGTTCCGCATCCTGTACGAGGTGTCAGGCCAGCGGATGCGGACCTCCCGCGTGCAGAGCGTGCTTTTTGCCAACTGTGGGTCGCTGCCGGCCGGCTTGACGCTCATTCCCGAGGCGTCGGTCGCCGATGGGCAGCTGGATGTCGCGGTCATCCAACCCAAGGGGTTCTTCGGCTGGTTCTTCGTGTGGCGTCGGGTTGCGTGGATCAACGGGTTCCTGCGCCGGCGGCTACACCGCAGTAAGGCATTCCTGAAGCTGCGGACCGCGGACAACGCGATCGTCTATTCCCGCGGCACGACCGTGGAGATCATGCCCGAGGCAGCGCAACCCGTGCAGCTCGACGGAGACGAATTCGGCGAGGCTGTGCGGATCGAATGCCGCGTCGAGCAGAAGGGCCTCGTCATCGCGATCCCCTCCGGCCACGACATCACCGGCGCGTAGGGCGCAGAGCGTCGCGATCACACCCGGACGTGCTCACTCGAAGTGAGTGCCCGCTGCCCTCCTCCCCAGCCTGAAGTTTCGCGTGGATGTTCCGGGGGCAGCTGGGCAACCGGTTCAATGTCGGAGGCCCCTGTCATGATTAGAACATGTCTTCGAATGTTGGGAAGGGTGACCGGTCGATCGGACCGGTGATCGGGTACACGGATGCCGACCTCGGCGCCCTGTGCCAGATCCTCGCCGATTTCGAAGACGCCGAGGTTCGGGCCGCGCGCGAAGAAGTAGCGCGCGTGCGGGTCCTCGCTCGCGCGGGCCAGCTAGCGCGGAAGCAAGCCGCGGGCCAGACGGCCAAGGTTCGTGCGCACGACATGGCGCTGCGGTCGATAGCGCTCGAGCTCGGCGCTGCTTCGCGGGTGAGTGACAGGTCGATGCAGCGCCAGATCAATGACGCTGTCCAGCTTGTCGAGGACTACCCCGCGTTGCTGGAGGCGCGCGAGACCGGCGCGATCACCCGTCAGCACGTCACCCTCGTCGTGGAGGCCGGCGCCCCTTTGCCTCCCGAAGTCCGCGCCGAGTTCGACCGGCTCGCCACCGAGCGATGCCTGACCGACTCGGCAAACCGGGTTCGCGCCTCGGTCATGATCCTCGCCGAGCGCATGCACCCTCGCACCCCGCAGGAGCGCCATCAGGAAGCACGCGAAGGGCGCGCGGTGCGGATCCGGCCGCTATCCGACGGGATGAGCGAGGTCTGCGCGCCGGTGCCGACGGTGATCGCTGTCGGCATCGACGACCGACTGACCCAGATGGCGCACGCAGTCATCGATTCCCGCCCGAGCCCGGGCGCCCCCGAAAAAGGGACAGACGTTCAGGGAAACGTCTTCACCGGCGATACCCGCACGATGGATCAGATCCGAGCTGACCTGTTCGCGCAGCTGCTGCTCGCTGGTTCACCCGTCGTCGACCCCGCCGCCGGAGACGGACCTGGCCCTCTCGGCGCAATCCGCGCGAAGGTGCAGGTCGTCATTCCCGCGCTCGCCCTGGCCGGTACCGACACCATCGAAACCGCTGGACCCGCGGACCTGATCGGACACTCACCCATCGATCCCGGAACGGCACGTGAGCTCGCAGCCGGCGCGACCTGGTGGGAACGACTGGTCACCCACCCGGTCACCGGCACCGTGTTGGCAGCAGACGGGTATGCCAGGCCCGCTTCGCTGGACCGCTGGCTTCGGGCCCGGGATCAACACTGCCGAACGATCGGGTGCCGCACCCCCGCGATCAACTGCGAGGTCGACCACAACGACGACTACGCCAAGGGCGGGAAGACCGAGCATTCGAACCTGTGTCACTTCTGTCAGCGACATCACTCGATGAAGCAATTCACCGCCTGGCAGGTGCAGCAACTCGACGGCGGAATCCTCCAGTTCACCTCCCCGACCGGCCGGATCTACATAGACCATCCACCGCCAGTCTCCGTTCACTTCACCCCAGACGGTCCGGACGACCCCGCACCTTTCTGATACGCCGGATCTGATGCGCCGGAATGGGATCGAGCCACTCGGCGTTGTGTGAAACGATGTCTGCCGCACCGCTCGCCCTCTCCGTCCTCGATCTCGTCCCGGTACGCACGGGCCAGACCAGCGCCCAGGCGATCGCCGCTTCCCTCGCCACCGCTGACGCGGCCGACCGACTCGGGTACCGGCGCTACTGGTTCGCTGAGCACCACAACATGCCGGCGGTCGCCTCGACGACACCGCCAGTCCTCGTGGCTGCGGCCGCTGCGCGGACCTCCCGCATCCGCCTCGGCTCGGGAGGCGTCATGCTCCCCAACCATTCGCCGCTCGTCGTCGCCGAACAGTTCGCCGCGCTCGAAGCGATCGCCCCGGGACGCATCGACCTCGGCATCGGTCGAGCACCGGGCAGCGATCCCGTCATCACGCAACTCCTGCGGCAGTCCGGGACCACCAGCGATGTCGATCGCTTCCCCGACAACATCCGCGACATCCTCGCCCTCTCTTCCCCCGAGGGCGCGAGCCTGCGCTTCACCTCCGGACAGGAATACGCGGTGCGGGCCACGCCCGCGGCGGCCACGCCCCCCGCCGTGTGGCTGCTCGGCTCCAGCGATTACTCGGCGCAGCTCGCCGCATCGATGGGGCTCCCCTACGTCTTCGCAAACCACTTCTCCGGCGAGGGACTCGAACGCGCACTCGACCTCTACCGGTCACAATTCAGGCCGGCCGCCGACGGCGACACCCCGAGGACTTTCCTCACCGCGAACGTCGTCGTCGGCGACACGGATGCCGAAGCCCACGCTCTCGCCCTCCCGCAGCTGCGGATGATGGCGCGGCTTCGCGGTGGCCGGCCCCTGACGGCGCTCGAGACCGTCGAGCAGGCGCACAGCGCCGAGGCATCCGACGGCCTCGCGACACCCCTCGCCTCCTGGGCGGCGGAGCGCTGGTTCGTCGGTACTGCCGACGCCGTGACCGAACGACTGCGGGAGTTCGCGACGCGGTGGGAGGTGGACGAGATCATGATCTCGCCGGTCGCCGCGGCCCGCGACAGCGATCCGATGGATGCTGCACCCGCACGACTGCGGACTCTCGAGAATCTCGCGACAGCTGCCTGAGGGCGCTCGTCCGGCACTGCCCCGCCCCGGAATCAGGAGCGGGACGGAACCTGGTGATCGGGCGCGAGGGCCGCAGCGACGTCACGGAAGATCGTCATCGCGATGTTCCCGCGAGGTTCGCCGTCCTCGTCGAACGCGTCGGGTCCGTAGGTTGCCGCGATCGCGATCGCCAGATCCTCGTCCGGCAGGTATGCAGCCACCCCGGCATAGCCGTGGAACAGAGGGTTCTGCATGAGCCAGTCGCCGGTGAGCACGATGCCGTAGCCGAACGTGTATCCCTCGCCCTGCACGAAACAGGTCGGACACCCCTCGACCGGCGTCGTGCGTCCGCGAAGGGTCGGGGCGACCTGCAACTCATGGCTTTGCGCGGTCAGCAGATCGCCCCGCCCGACCGCGCGGATGACGGTCGCCATGTCGGTGATGTCGGTGTTCTGGATCGCGCCCCGCGCCAACGTCCAAGACGGATTCCACGACGTCGACTCCTCGGTGAACGAGACCCCCTGAGCGATCCCCAGGTCGACGCGGCGCTCCTGGCTGTAGGCGTGAAGGGCGGGCTGCAACAGCGCTGGCGTCCCGGGGTCGGCAGTCTGGGTCATCCCGAGCGGATCCAGGATGCGCTCGCTGATCAGCTCGTCCAACGGCCTGCCGGTGATCTCTTCGAGCGCAAGCCCGAGGATGACGTAGTTCGTGTGCGAGTAGTTCCAGTTGGTCCCCGGCGGGTACACGAGCGGTCGCACAGTCGCCATCGCGACGAGCTCCTCGGGTGTCCACTGCCGGAACGGGTCAGCCGAGAACGCCGCGCGGAACTGATCACTCCACAGGTAGTCGGCGTACCCCGACGTCATCTGCGCGAGCTGGCCGAGCCCCACCTCGTCGGCGTACGCCACGTTCGGCAGCCACGTCGAGAGCCGATCGTCGAGGCTCACGACGCCCTCGTCGACGAGCTGCAGCAGCACCGTCGCGACCTGCGGGATCGCCACTGCGCCGTTTCGGAAATGCATGTCGACCGTGGCGGGGACCCCTGCCATCGACTCCCCCCACGCCTGGGTGAGAAGCACGTCGTCCCCGCGCGTAACCCGTACGATCGCTGCCTCCGCGCCGATCTGTTCGATCGCGTTCTCGACGGCGACACGGAGGAGGCCGGCATCCTCACCCGCGATGACAGTCGTCCGGTCGTCGGCGACCCCGCCGCATCCCGACAACAACATGGTCACGGCGACCACCGAGGCAGTCAGCGAGGTGCGGACCCGCGCGGAGGGGCGAGTAGATGGCGGTGCGGCACTGTGAAGAGAACGGGGTCGGGCAGGGCTCATCGGGGCTCCTTCCGCGGCAGATCCCTCGGGGTCCGGCGGCCACTGTATGAGAACCTACCCTGCCAGATCCGCGGCTTCCGCCCTCGGGTGTGTCAGCGGGCGTTAGCATCCCAACGTGACCTCTCGCACGATCGTCTGGTTCCGAGACGACCTGCGGATCGGCGACAACCCCGCCCTTCACGAAGCTGTGAACCGGGGAGAGCCGATCGTCGCGGTCTTCGTCCTCGACGAGCACACCCCCGGCATCCGTCCGCTCGGCGCCGCCAGCCGCTGGTGGCTCCACCACAGCCTGACCGCTCTGACGCGTGACCTCAACGAGCTGGGCATCACTCTCATCCTGCGGCGCGGCGCTGCCGGTGATGTGATCCGTCGGCTCGTGGTCGAGACCGACGCTGACGCGATCTACTGGAACCGGCGTTACGCCCTCCCCGAGCGCGACATCGACGCCGACCTCAAGACAGAGCTACGCGACCGAGGCATCGAGGTCCAGTCTTTCGGCGCGAACCTGCTGTTCGAACCGTGGACCGTCCGCACCGGGTCGGGAACACCGTACGGCGTCTTCACGCCGTTCTGGAAGGCGTGCCTGGCTCTACCCGAACCCCGCGAGCCACTCCCCGCCCCCACGCAAGCGCGCGGCGCCCGGCCCGGTATCGACAGCGACGACCTTCGGGACTGGCAGCTGCTCCCCACAGACCCCGACTGGTCCGGGGGCTTTCGAGAGACCTGGGAACCCGGCGAGGCCTCAGCCCACGCCCGCCTTGAAGCGTTCCTGGCCGAAGATCTGCCCGACTACGCGGCAGAGCGTGACCGGCCCGACCGCGCCGTGACTTCCCGCCTGTCCCCTCACCTGCGATGGGGCGAGATCAGCCCTCACGAGATCTGGCATCAAACCAACGCCCGCCACGCACAGGGCCCCCACGCGAACGCGGCGCAGAAGTTCCTCGCCGAGGTCGGGTGGCGCGAGTTCGCGTGGCACATCCTCTTCCACTTCCCCGAGCTTGCGGCCAAGAACTGGCGCTCCGAGTTCGATGCGTTCCCCTGGCCGCGCCTGAACCCGGCTCGACTGGAGGCCTGGCAGCGCGGACGTACCGGGGTCGCGCTCGTGGATGCCGGGATGCGAGAACTCTGGCACACGGGAACGATGCACAACCGCGTGCGGATGGTGACGGCATCCTTCCTCACGAAGAACCTCATGATCGACTGGCGCAAGGGCGAGCAGTGGTTCTGGGACACCCTCGTCGATGCGGATGCCGCATCCAACCCGTTCAGCTGGCAGTGGGTGGCCGGCTCCGGCGCCGACGCGGCGCCCTACTTCCGTATCTTCAACCCGGAGCTGCAAGCGGCGAAATTCGACCCCGACGGCGCCTACGTCGGGCGGTGGGCTCCCGAGCACACCGCCGACGACGCACCGGAGCCGATCGTCGACCTCAAAGCCACACGTGACGCGGCCCTCGCCGCCTACGAGGCGGTCAAGAACTCCCGCTGATCAGCCGGCGGTGCCTGAGAGCGCGATGGCCTGCCAGACGTTCACCAGCGCGCACAGGAGGAGTACGGCGGACACCGGCGTCCAGATGGCGCGCTCTATGCGGCTGCGCGAGATCCCGTTCATTGCCGTGGCGATCGCGAAGAGCGCGACGAGAACCCACAGCACGACGATGTGCCACGACGGGGGCACGATACCCGGGAGCGCGGGAACGGCGAGGGACAGGAAGAACCACGCCACCAGCGCCCAGATCACTGCCGCGACGCCGCTTGAGACCCGCTGCGTGGGTGTGAGCGTTGCGGATGCGCCGCCGTACGCCGCCTTCCCCCACGACACTCCGGCTGCGAGCGCGATCTGGAATCCGACGAGCACGATGAGCAGGACGACCGCGACCCACGCCGCAACCAGAGCAAGAGTGTCCATCGCAGGCCTCAGCGGTCGGGTTCACCCGAGAGCAGGCCGCGCAACCAGTCTCGAGCCTCGACGAACACATCGTCGGAGTACCGGTCGGGGTAGCGGACGACCGCGTGGTCGGCGCGGGGATAGGAACCGAGGAAGATGACCTTGGGACTGAAACGCCGCAGCCCCAAGAGCGCATCGGCCATACGTTCGTCCTTGATGTGCCCGTCGGCGTCGATGACGAATCGGTAGCGACCCAGCGCATCGCCGATCGGCCGCGATGCAAGCAGACTCAGGTTGATCCCGCGCGTTGCGAACTGCTCGAGCATCTCCAGAAGGGCCCCGGGGTGATCATCGGGCAGCTCGGCGATGAGCGATGTCTTGTCGGCACCGGTCGGCTCAGGTGGCGCGACGGTCCGACTGACCAGCACGAACCGCGTGACAGCCTCGGCGTTGTCACCGATACCCTCGGCCAGCAGCTCGACATCGAGGTGCTCCAGGATGCCGGGGGCAGCGATCGCGGCATCGGCATCCGAGGTACCGTCGATCAGCCCGACAGCGCTCGCGACGTTTGACGCCGCCGGGATATGGGCGTGGGCGGGAAGAGTGCCGGTAAGCCACCGCAGGCACTGGGCGTAGGCGACGGGATGCGCAGCCACCAGCGACACGTCCTCAAGCCGTGTGCCGGGCCGCCCGACGAGGACGAACTCGACCGGAACGAGGTACTCGCCGACGATGCGCAGTCCGGGCATCGTCGCGAGGGCGTCTTGCGCGGTCGAAACCCCACCGTCGACCGAGTTCTCGATCGCGATCATCGCGGCATCCGATCGACCCTCGACGACATCGGCGAGCGCCTCGCCGACATTGCGGACGGGGCGCCAGATCTGCCCGCGGGCCTCCGGCACCTGCGCCAGAGCCGCTTCGGTAAAGGTCCCCGCGGGTCCGAGATAGCTATAGGTCCGGCGGGTAGCTTCGGGCTCGTCGCTCACGGCAACCCAGCCTAGACCTGCGGCTCGACCCCACGCAGTTCAGCCCCCAGAGCAGGGGGCATCGGCATCGAGAGGCCACGCGGGATTGCGTGCGCTCGCTCGGGTGACAGACTGTGTTCATGAGCCGCGCAGGTCTGCCAGCCGAAGAATCCGACCTCATCGACATCGACGAACTGATCGCCGCGTATTACGAACGGGTCCCCGATCCGGCGGTGCCGGAGCAGCGCGTCGCGTTCGGAACGAGCGGTCACCGCGGTTCATCGCTGTCGACGAGCTTCAACGAGGTGCACATCCTCGCCACGACGCAGGCGATCGTCGACTACCGCACGGCTAATGGCATCGCCGGTCCCCTGTTCCTGGGCCGCGACACCCACGGGCTCTCCCGACCGGCCGAGCGCAGCGCCATCGAAGTGCTGGTGGCCAACGGCGTCGGCGTGCGCGTCGACTCGCGTGACTCCTGGGTACCGACCCCGGCGCTCAGCCACGCGATCCTGACCTTCAACCGCGGCAAGGCCGGCGACGACCCGACGCGTGCCGACGGCATCGTCGTCACCCCATCGCACAACCCGCCCCGGGACGGCGGCTTCAAGTACAACCCGCCCCACGGTGGTCCCGCCGACACCGACGCGACGGGCTGGATTGCGAACCGGGCCAACGAGCTCATCGCGGCAGGTCTCGAGGGTGTGAAGCGGGTGCGCTTCGCCGATATGGACGGCGAGCGCATCGGTTCCTACGACTTCCGTGACGCCTACGTGCGCGACCTCGAGAACATCATCGACGTCAACGCGATCGCCCGCGCCGGCATCCGGATCGGCGCCGACCCGCTCGGCGGTGCGTCAGTCGAGTACTGGGCCTACATCGCCGAGGTCTACGGCTTGGACCTTACCGTCGTGAACCCCGACGTCGACCCGACCTGGCGATTCATGACGCTGGACTGGGACGAGAAGATCCGCATGGATCCCTCCTCCCCCTCCGCGATGGCATCGCTGGTCGCCCGCCGCCACGAGTTCGACATCCTCACCGGCAACGACGCCGACGCCGACCGCCACGGCATCGTCACCCCGGATGCCGGACTCATGAACCCCAACCACTACCTCGCCGTCGCGATCGACTACCTCTTCTCGCACCGCGACGGATGGGAATCGGATGCCGCGGTCGGCAAGACCCTGGTCTCGTCGATGATCATCGACCGCGTCGTCGCGGCCCTGGGCAGGGACCTCTACGAGGTGCCGGTTGGATTCAAATGGTTCGTGCCAGGTCTGCTCGATGGATCTGTCGCGTTCGGCGGTGAAGAGTCGGCCGGCGCGTCCTTCCTCCGCAAGGACGGGTCGGTGTGGACAACCGACAAGGACGGCATCCTGCTGTGCCTGCTCGCCGCTGAAATCCTCGCCGTCACCGGCAAAACACCCTCGCAGCGCTATGCCGAGCTCGAGGAACAGTTCGGGTCATCCGCCTACCAGCGGGTTGATGCGCCGGCCACTCCCGCGCAGAAGGCGACGCTCTCGAAGCTCTCGCCCGAGTCGGTGACAGCTACCGAGCTTGCCGGCGAACCGATCACCGCGAAGCTCTCGCACGCGCCCGGCAACGGCGCAGCGATCGGCGGCCTCAAGGTGCAGACCGAGAGCGCGTGGTTTGCTGCACGGCCGTCGGGCACGGAAGACGTCTACAAGCTCTACGCCGAATCACTCAAGGGCGAAGAGCACCTGCGCGAGGTGCAGGAGCAGGCGCGCGCCGTCGTTTCCGCGGCTCTCGGTTCCTAGGCCGGCCTGCGGTACGCCCGAAGCGGAACGAAGCTGACGGCAACCGCCAGCGCTGACCCGACGATCGTGTCGACGACACGCTCGCCGGCGATCGCCACCGAGCCGAACTCTCCGGCTGCCGCGCCTGTCAGGACGAGGACCAGGGGCGTGATCAGCACGAGCGCGAGCGCATAGTTGCGAGCGACGACAAGCTCGATTCCGAACTTCGCCCTGATCAACGGGTTCCTCCTGGGCCGCTTCTGGAGCGCAGGCCCCCAGCGCACGCTCTACGTCCCAGCGCCGGTGACGCGCGCCGGGACCAATGAGATCGTCGTGCTGACTCTGGATGCCGCGAGCTCGGCGACCGCACGCTTCGTCCCCTCCGCACTCCTCGGCCCGACCGAAGAGTGATCCCCGACCTGACAGGATGGAAGCCATGAGCTGGCTTGTCACCGGCGGTGCCGGATACATCGGTGCCCACGTCGTCCGCGCGCTGTCCGCCGCGGGGATCGCCCCGGTCGTCATCGATGACCTGTCCAGCGGACACGACGGCTTCGTGCCGGCGGGAGTGCCGTTCGTGCGCGGCTCCATCCTCAACCGCGAGCTCGTCGAAGAAACGCTGCGCGAGCATGAGGTCGAGGGCGTCATCCATGTCGCCGGCTACAAGTACGCCGGCGTCTCGGTCACCCGGCCCCTGCACACGTACCACCAGAACGTCGAGGGCACCCGGATCGTGCTCGAGGCGATGGCGGCGGCGGGAGTGACCAAGATCGTGTTCTCGTCCAGCGCCGCGGTGTACGGGACCCCGGATGTGCCGCTCGTGGTCGAGGACCTTCCCAAGCGCCCAGCCTCCCCCTATGGCGAGTCCAAGCTCATCGGGGAGTGGCTCATCGCCGACCAGGCCCGGGCCACCGCGGACACCGAGGCGCCCCTTCGTCACACGTCGCTGCGCTACTTCAACGTCGTCGGGTCGGCTGACCCGAGCGTCTACGACACGAGCCCGCACAACCTCTTCCCGATCGTTTTCGAGAAGCTGATTGCGGGCGAGACACCACGCATCAACGGCGACGACTACGACACCCCCGACGGCACCAACGTGCGCGATTACGTGCACGTCGGTGACATCGCCGCCGCTCACGTCGCCGCCGCGCAACGCCTGATCGCGGGCGAACCGATCGAGGCCGCCTACAACCTCGGGTCGCAGAACGGGCTGTCGGTGCGCGAGATCATGGATGCCATGGCTCGGGTCACCGGGATCGCGTTCACTCCCGAGGTCGGGCCGCGTCGCCCTGGCGACCCCGACCGAATCGTCGCGACGGGAGAACTCGCTGCCCGCGACCTCGACTGGCAGATGCGCTACTCGATCGACGAGATGGTGCGCACCGGGTGGGAAGCGCGCCAGAACGCGCTCTGAGCGGTCGCGGTCGCGGTCGCGAAACGATCAGGCAGGCTGCACGAAGGGCGCTGCGCTGCTGCCGCGAACAACCAGCGGCGCATCGATCACCTCTCGCGATCCCGCCTCTGCGCCGTCGAGTACGGCGGCTACCGCGCGCTGTCCGAGCAGATCGAATCGCTGACGCACCGTCGTGAGCGCGGGAGTGAAGTTCGCGGCATCCGCGACGTCGTCGAACCCGACCACACTCAGCTGTTCGGGGACGAGGATGCCGAGCTCGGATGCTGCTCGCAGGACGCCGAGCGCCATCTGATCGTTCGCGACGACGACAGCCGTCACGGGATCACTGGCGTCGATGTTCGTCAGAAGCTCCAGGCCCGCTCGATAGCCGGACGCCGAATCCCATGCACCACGCAACAGCACACCGTACCGGAAGCCCGCTTCCGCGAGAGTCTCGCGCCATCCGCGCTCACGTTCGGCGGCGGCGTACGACGATTCCGGACCTGCGATGTGGGCGATGACGCGGTGCCCGAGTTCGCGGAGGTGTGCCGTCGCGGCAGCCGAGCCGGTGGCGTGCGCGGTCTCGACACCCGCGTATCGGTCGTCGGGCGGTGAGTCGACCACAGCAAGACGCAGGTCGGTGGGCAGCTCGGTGTGACGCAGTAGCGCTGACGCCTCGTTGACAACGATCGCACCGTCCACGCCCTGATCGCGCAGCCGCTCGAACGCCTCGGCCGGGCCGCCCTCGCCGATGCGGGCGACCGCGACGGCATAGCCGCGCGCGGATGCCTCGTCGACGACGGCCTCGAGCAGCATCGAGTTACCGACCGTGGCAAGGGTCGAAACAACAGCCCCAACGACGCCCGTGCGACCCGTGCGCAGGGCCCGGGCCGCCCGGTGGACTCGATAGCCGGCCTGGGCCATCGCGGCCTCGACACGAGCACGCGTTGCTGGGTCCACGCGGGGGCTCCCGTTGGCAACCCGTGACACGGTCTGCGTCGACACGCCTGCCAGTTCTGCGACATCGGCCATGGATGCGCGTCGGTGCTGGGTCATTGGGCCCTCCGATGTTGACGATATCACGCCCGGGCATTAGCGTGTTATCGTGAACATGCTTCGGGAACCGGTAGTGCTTGGCGCCGGCGTCATCAGACGAGACACCGCCCTCGCCGACGGACGAGACCTCTTCTACTACGACGATCCCGACACAACGCTCGGCGCCGAACGCGGGATCGATCAGCGAGCGCTCGACCCGCGCCCGGCCACGGCGACGATGCGCCAAGACATCCTGACCGGCGACTGGATCTCGATTGCGGCAGCGCGGCAGAACCGCGCCTTCCTGCCGCCCGCGGAGCTTGACCCGCTGTCTCCGCAGACGCCGACCAACCCCTCCGAGATCCCGTCGCGCTACGACGTCGCGGTCTTCGAGAATCGGTCGCCCTCCTTCGGCCCGGCCCTGTCCGCAGCGCACGGCGATGCCCCCGAGGCACCGAACCCGCCGCGCGGTCTCGACGATCTCGACGCGCTGGGCCTCGGCAGCGTTCGGACCTCCGTGGGCCGATGCGAGGTCGTCTGCTTCAGCCCTGAGCACACCGGATCCTTCGGCACCCAGTCCGTCACCCGGGCACGTACGGTCATCGAAGCGTGGGCCGACCGCACGGCAGCACTGTCGGCCCTGCCGGGTGTCGAGCAGGTGTTCCCGTTCGAGAACCGCGGCGAGGCGATCGGGGTAACCCTCCCCCACCCGCACGGCCAGATCTACGCCTACCCGTACGTCACGCCGCGCACGCGGCGGCTGGTCGAGAACATCTCGCGTACCTCTCCCGATTTGATGCAGCGCGTGCTCGACTTCGAACGAGACGGAAGCCGCGTCATCCTCGCCGGCGAGCACTGGACGGCCTACGTCCCGTTCGCCGCCCGCTGGCCCATCGAGGTGCACCTCATGCCGCACCGCCACGTCCCGGACTTCGCCGAGGCGACGGATACCGAACGCGACGAACTCGCCGGGCTGTATCTGCGTTTGCTGCGCGGCATCGACACCCTGTACGACACCCCCACTCCCTACATCGCCGCCTGGCACCAGGCGCCCGTGAACGTCGCGCGGGACACCGTGCGGATGCACCTCGAGATCACCTCTCCCAGGCGAGCTGCCGACAAGCTGAAGTTCCTCGCCGGGTCCGAGGCGACGATGGGCGCCTGGATCGGCGACATCCCTCCCGAGGATGCCGCAGCACGCCTGCGCGACGTGGTCGAGGGAGTGCAGCTGTGAGCGCCTCCGATCCCCGCCCGCTCGCCCTCGCCCTGCTGAGCGAGATGACGGATGCCGCTCCCCTGGGCGTCTGGTCCGCTCCCGGGCGCGTGAACCTCATCGGCGAGCACACCGACTACAACGACGGCTTCGTCTTGCCGTTCGCCATCGATGCGCGCACCGCTGTTGCCGTCGCCCCACGCACAGACCGGCTGCTGCGGGTTCGTTCGAGCTTCGACGACTCCGAGGCATCCGTCGCTATCGCCGACCTCGATGAGCTGTTCGCGAGCCCCGCACCGACCTCGGTTCCCGAGTGGACGACCTACCCGCTCGGAGTGGCGTGGGCGCTGCTGCGCGCGGCCGGCGACGCCGCGACAGCCGCAGGGCTGGACCTCGCGATCGCCTCATCGGTTCCCGTGGGCGCCGGGCTCTCGTCATCCGCCGCCATCGAATGCGCCGTCGCCGTGGCGCTGAACGAGCTGTGGGGCGCCGACCTGAGCGCGAAGGACCTCACGCGGGTGGGTCGCACCGCCGAGAACGACGCGGTCGGCGCGCCGACGGGCATCATGGACCAGACAGCGTCGATGCTGGGCCAGACCGATGCCGCGGTGTTCCTCGACTGCCGCGCGCTCGCTACCGAGATCGTGCCCCTGGGCCTGCAGGCCGCGGGCCTGGACGTCCTCGTCATCGACACGCTCGTCACCCACGCCCACTCCACCGGCGGATACCGCGAGCGCCGGGCATCCTGCGAACAGGGTGCGGCGGTGATGGGTGTCGAGTCGTTGCGTGATCTCTCGGTCCATGACCTCGAGCGGGCGGCATCCGTCATGGATGAGGTCACCTTCCGCCGCGTGCGGCACGTCGTCACCGAGAATGAGCGCGTGCTCGAGACCGTGCGCGTGCTGCGCGAGTCCGGCCCGCGGGCCATCGGCGAGCTTCTGCTCGCTTCGCATGCGTCGATGCGCGACGACTTCGAGATCTCGGTTCCGGAGCTGGATACTGCTGTCGAGGCGGCGATGTCGGGCGGCGCGATCGGCGCGCGCATGACCGGCGGCGGTTTCGGGGGCGCGGCGATCGCCCTCGTCGCGCGCGACACCCTGACTGCGGTGACGGATGCCGTGACCGCGGCATTCTCGACATCCGGGTTCCGAGCACCCCGCATCTTCACGGTGCAGCCCTCAGCCGGCGCGCACCGCGACAGCTGATTTCGCTCGCGATCCCCGCCACACCCCTTCTCGCCCATCTCACCGAGGTAGGACAAATCCCCGGGGTAGGACGATTGGTTTGCCAAACGTCCTACCCCGGGGATTTCGCCTACCTTCATGAGACGGCGGTCACGGCGCCTACTGCTGCGGAGCGTTCGCCATCGCGATAAGGCCGTCGATCATCTCGGGGCTGACCTGATCTCCGGTCAGCCCCGACATCCGGCCGATGGGGAATGACATCATCATCCTGTCCATCGAGACGCCCTCGGGCATCACGGACTCGAGGCCTTCCATCGTGGCCATCATCTGCCGCAAAGCGCCCTGCACCATTTCGCCGACAACCGGGTGAGCAATCGCTTCAGCGAGCGAGGACTCGCGGGTCAGCGGAAACGCCACCGGGTCCCCCTCGACGGCTACGGTCACCGAGCTGCGGATGTCGCGGCTGGATGCCCCGACCTCGACCGTGTATTCCCCGCCCTCGACGATCCAATCGTCGACACGGATGTCCCAGTAGGCGAGGTCCGCACGGCGCACCGTCACCGCAACCTCCCGGGACTGACCCGCAGTCAGAGCCACTGACGCGAAGCCCTTGAGCTCGCGCACCGGGCGCTGCACCGTCGACCCCGGCAGCGAGGTGTAGACCTGCACGATCTCGCGGCCGTCGCGCTGACCCGTGTTGGTCACGGTGACCGTGACTTCAAGGTCGCCGCTGTCGGTGACGCGGACCGCGGCATCCGTGTGCGAGAACGTCGTGTACGACAGGCCGTGACCGAAGGGATAGGCAACCTCGAGGTTCCGCGCGTCGTACCAGCGGTAGCCGACGAACAGACCCTCGCTGTAACGGACGTGGCCGAACTCACCCGGGAAGTCCAGGTAGGCCGGGGTGTCCGAGAGCCGCAGCGGAATCGTCTCGGTGAGCTTGGCCGACGGGTTCACGTCACCGAAGAGTACGTCGGCCGTCGCCCCACCCCCGGCCTGACCGAGGAGCCATCCTTCGAGAATTGCGGGGACGTCGCGCGCGAAGGGAAGCGCGACGACCCCACCGTTGGAGAGCACGACGACGACGTTCGGGTTCGCGGCACGGACGGCATCCAACACCGCGAGCTGCTCCGCCGGCAGGTCTATGTCGTCGCGGTCGTAGCCTTCGGACTCGAGGCGCGCGGGCAGCCCGAGGAACAGCACGACGACCTCGGCGGCGGATGCCGCAGCCGCAGCCTCATCACGCAACTGAGCCGCCTCGGATTCGGCGACATCGGCAGCCAGCGAGAATCCGGGCGCATAGGCGACCTCGCCGGTCGCGAGCGCGCGGATCTCCTCGAGCGCCGTGTCGAGGCGGGTCGGATTGATCAACGACGAGCCGGCGCCCTGGTAGCGCGGCTTCTCGGCGAACGCTCCGAGGACGGCAAGGTTCGCGTCCTTGGCCAGGGGCAGGATGTCGCCCTCGTTCTTCAGGAGCACGATCGAGCGGCCGGCAGCCTCGCGGGCGAGGGCATGGTGTGCGTCGACGTCGAGCAGTCCTGCCACCGCGCCGGCCCCGGCCTGGGCCTTGCGGACAAGGTCGATGACACGGCCCGCTGCGACATCGAGAGCCGACTCATCGAGGTCTCCGGCACGGACTGCCGCGACGAGCTCAGCATCAGTGCGCCCGCTCGAGGAGGGCATCTCCAGATCGAGTCCGGCGGGAAGACCCTTCACGCGTTCGTTGACCGCTCCCCAGTCCGAGACGACAAGACCCTCGAAGCCCCACTCGTCGCGCAGCACACGCGTGAGCAGCCAGGGGTCTTCCGACGCGTAGACCCCATTGATCTTGTTGTACGAGCACATGACCGTCCACGGCTGAGCATCGCGCACGACCCGTTCGAACCCGCGCAGGTAGATCTCGCGTAGTGGCCGCGGGTCGATGTCGGAGCTCGCTCGCATCCGATCGGTCTCTTGATTGTTCGCGGCGAAGTGCTTGAGCGAGGTACCGACGCCCTGCGACTGGACGCCCGTGACGAATGCGGCGCCGAGCACGCCAGAGATCAAGGGGTCTTCGGAGAAGTACTCGAAGTTGCGACCGCACAGCGGCGAGCGCTTGATGTTGATGCCGGGTCCGAGGAGCACGGCGACACCCTCGATCGACGTCTCGGCGCCGAGGGCCCGGCCGACCCGATCGAGCAACTCGACGTCCCACGACGACCCAAGCCCGACGGCCGGCGGGAAACAGGTAGCCGGCACACTCGATCCGACGCCCAGGTGGTCACCGGCACCCGCCTGCTTACGAAGGCCGTGCGGTCCGTCGGTCATCATGATCGACGGGATGCCTACCCGCTCGACCGGCTTGGTGTGCCAGAAGTTCAGCCCGCTGGTCAGCGACGCCTTCTCTTCCAGGGTCAGATCAGCGACAGTGGCTGTGACGTCATTGTCAGTCATGGATTTCCTTCCAACAGCAGACTCGACGAAAACCTTATGACACTAGGTTTTGAAAAACAAGCATCATTGGGCACACTCGTCTCATGGCACAACGAGGGTCGTACGCGAAGGGCGTAGCCAAGCGCGAAGAGATCCTCGAACGTGCACTCGATGTGATCGCGACCGAGGGCTACGACGGCGCGAGCGTCAAGCGCATCGCGGAGGCCGTTGGGCTCAGCCAGGCGGGCTTGCTGCACTACTTCGACAGCAAAGAGGAGCTGTTCACCGAGGTCCTGCGCAAGCGTGACGAACACGACGGTGAACAGTTCGGTCTGCCCGATGACAGGTCGAAGGACGCCGATCCGGTCGACCCCGCCGTGATCCGCGACAGCGTGATTCGCGTCATCCGCCACAACAGCGAAGTTCCAGGTCTCGTCGAGCTTTTCTCGCGCTTGGCCGTCGAGGCCGCGAACCCCGAGCATCCCGCCCACGACTACTTTCTCGAGCGGGGCGAAACAGTGCGGGGAGCCTTCGAGCTGACTGCAGCGTCCGACAGCCTGCCACCCGATGTCTATGCCCGGATTCTGCAGGCAGTCGCTGACGGCCTGCAGCTCCAGTGGCTCGTCGACCCCACCGTTGACATGGCGGGTATCATCGACCAGCTCCTCGCCGCCCTAGAGCAGAAGCCCGCCGCGACACCGTGACCAATCCCACACCGCTACCAAGCCGAGAGGCACCCGTCGTCGAAACCACCTCCGGCGCAGTGCGGGGCCTGTGGCGCACCAGCGGTGAGGCTCGGTCTGCCGCCTTCCTCGGCATCCCGTTCGCCCGGCCACCGGTCGGTGAACTACGGTTCGCGGCGCCGGTTCCCATCGAGCCGTGGACCGGCGTTCGGGATGCTACGAGCTTCGGCGCGACACCACAACGCGGCCCCGTCGCCGAGGTCACCCTCATCCCCGAGCCGTCGGTTCCCGGAGACTCGACCCTGAACGTCAACGTGTTCACGCCCCGACCCGGCGACCCGTCAGCACGGATGCCGGTACTGGTCTACATCCACGGCGGCGGCTACGTTTCGGGATCGCCGGCAAGCCCCTGGTACGACGGCGAGTCGTTCGCGCGCCGCGGAGTCGTCACTGTCGTCGTGTCCTACCGGCTCGGTTTCGACGGGTTCGGCCTCATCGAGGGAGCCCCGACCAATCGCGGCGTGCGCGACTGGCTGGCGGCGCTCGAATGGGTCCAGCGCGAGATCACGGCGTTCGGCGGAGACCCGGATGCTGTCACGATCGCCGGGCAATCCGCTGGCGGTGGCGCCGTGCTGACGCTGCTCGGGATGCCGGCTGCCCAGCACCTCTTCGAGCGGGTCTGGGCGCTCTCCCCGGCGCTCGGCGATGTCTCGCTCGCGCGCGCCGAGAACATTGCGGCGCAGCTCGCTGAACTCGCCGGGGTCCCTGCCACGCGCGACGGATTCGCATCCGTCGATCCGGATGCGCTGATCGGGCTGCAGCAGACGGTCAGCGAGCGTGGCGGAGCCCGACTGTCGGGAATTCGCTCGCTGCTCGACGACGGTCTGCCGTGGGGTCCCCTCGTCGACGGTGATCTGCTGACGACCACGACGCCGGAATCGATCGCATCGGGGGTTGGCGCGAACAAGCCGCTGGTCGTGGGATCAACCGACGACGAATTCACGATGATCACTGACGACGCCCGCGGTAAGCTCCGCTTCGTTCCGGCCACAGTCGCGCTTGGTGCGCTCGGTGTGGGTCGGCCGATGCGGCGCGGCTATCTTTCCGACAATGCGGAGCAGCACCGGCTCGGTACGGCAGCCCTGCTCGGCCGCTACGTTTCCGACAAGGTGTTCCGCAGCGGCGTCGTACGGATTGCGGCGGCCCGTGGCGAAGCGCCGACCTGGGTGTACCGCTTCTCGTGGGCCTCGACGCGCATCGGCTGGGCGTGCCACTGCGTCGACGTGCCGTTTTGGTTCGACGTGCTCGACCGGGAGCGGGTTGACGCACTCACCGGCGACGACCCGCCTCAACTCCTGGCGGATGCGGTGCACGGTGCTGCGTCAGCCTTCGTGCGGGTTGGCGATCCGGGGTGGGAGAAATGGTCGGCCGAGCCCGGTCGCACGCGGATCTTCGACGCCACTGGCCCCGGAACCATCGCGGACGGCTACGCCAGCGTCCGAGCCCTGCTCTGACCCGCGCCGGCCGGCTCACGCAAGCGCCGGCACGACCTCCGCCTCGAACAGTTCGATGCCGCTCGTGTCGTATGCCGCTTCGGGAAAGTAGTGGATCGCGTACCCGAGTCCGTGGCTCGCGCGCTCCTGCAGCCGCTCGGCCACCTGCTCGGGAGTGCCGAAACCGAGCGACCCGCGGTACTCGGCCTCGATGCCGGCAAGTCGCTCGTCACCGACGAACGGCGCGAGGCGCCCCAGGACCGCACGCAGGCGTTCCTCTGCCTCTGCCTCGGTCGCACCCACGATCGTGTTGACGTTCGACGACGCGGTGATCTCGCCCGGGTCGCGACCGAGCGTCGCGCAGTGCTCGCGCACGACCGACAGCTTGTGATCGAACTCCTCGACGCTGCCGGCGAAGTTCGTGTACGACGCGTACTTCGCTGCGATCTTCAGCGTGACCTTCTCGCCGCCACCAGCGATCCAGAAGGGAATCCCCGGGCGCTGCAGCGGCTGTGTTGCTTGCAGCGGCTGGGGCTGCACAATCGCGCCGTCGACCTGGTAGTACTTCCCGTCAAGAGATGCCGAGCCCGTCGTCCAGGCCTGGTGCATGATCTCCACTCCCTCGCGCAGCATCGCGAGGCGATCGCGTACCTCCGGGAAGCCGTACCCGTAGGCCCGCCACTCGTGCTCGTACCATCCGCCACCGATACCCATTTCGGCGCGGCCACCCGAGATGATGTCGACCGTTGCGGCGACCTTCGCGAGGTAGGCCGGGTTTCGATAGCCCATGCAGGTGCACATCTGGCCGAGACGGATGCGGCTGGTCGACGCTGCGAACGCTGACATCAGCGTCCACG
Organism: Microbacterium schleiferi; assembly: GCF_020781975.1. GTDB lineage: Bacteria > Actinomycetota > Actinomycetes > Actinomycetales > Microbacteriaceae > Microbacterium. The sequence goes on along the minus strand of NZ_JAJGNI010000006.1, from coordinate 161,253 downwards.
CCTCGTGTGTCGCCTCCTGGGTCGCGACGGGCACCGTGTGGAAGTGGTCGTAGACCCAGAGGGATTCCCAGGGCCCTGCATCGGCGCGCTGAGCCAGTCCGTTCATCGCTTCCCACTGCTGCGCGGGATCGATTCCCACGAGGTCGAGTCGCCAGCCTTGGGGGATGAAGATTCCGAATCGCATAGCGTCAGCCTAGGCTTGCGTAGCCGAAGCACGGGTCAGTTTTCGACGATCATCGCGAGCGGCATCCTGGTCCGCATCACCGCTATCGCTTCGGGATTCGCGTCGATGAGCACGGCGTCGCGCCCCAGCGCCTGGGCGACAGCACCTGTCGTTCCCGACCCGGCGAACGGGTCGAGGACAGCCTCGCCCGGGCGAGAGGATGCCTGCACGATTCGCCGTAGCACACCCTCGGGCTTTTGAGTGGGATATCCGGTCTTCTCGCGCCCCGCCGTCGGGACGATCGTGTGCCACCACACATCTGTCGGGAGCTTGCCGCGGGCCGCTTTCTCAGCGGTCACGAGCCCCGGCGCCATATACGGCTCGCGATCAACGGCCTCGGAATCGAACCAGTACAGCGCTGGATCTTTCACGTAGACGAGAATCGTGTCGTGCTTGGTGGGCCACCGTTTGCGGGTCTTCGCACCGTAGTCGTACGACCAGATGATCTCGTTGAGGAAGTGGTCGCGACCGAACACTGCATCCAGGAGCACCTTCGCGTAATGCGCCTCGCGGTAATCGAGGTGAAGGTACAGAGTGCCGGAGTCGGCAAGCAGTCGCCACGCCTCGAGCACTCGCGGTTCGAGAAAGCCCCAGTAGTCGTCGAACCGGTCGTCGTACACACGCAGGTCTCCCCGCAGCCGTTCGTAGTCGCGACCGTGGAATCCGCGCCGGGTCACAGCGCCCGGAAGCCGCTCATCCCGGGGCGTGCTGGCTGATTCGACTGCCCGCTCCCGGAGGCGCCCGGTGTTGAACGGGGGGTCGAGGTAGACCAGACCGAAGGACGCATCCGGCAGTCCGCGCATCACGGACAGATTGTCGCCGTGATGGATCGTGACGGTCACGGAACCCGATGCAGCCACGCGTCGGTGGCGAACTTCGACGCGACGAGAGCCTCTGCTTCGGCGTATTCCTCTTCGGTGATATGCCCGACCTCGGCGCCGTAGAGCGTGGTGAATGTGTCGGCGAAGGCCTGGATGATCGCCTCGCGAGGCAGTCCCGTCTGCCGCCGCAGCGGGTCGACGCGTTTGGCGGCCGAGGTCGTCCCCTTGTCGCTGAGCTTCTCCCGGCCGATGCGGAGCACGTCGGTGAGCACCTCACCGTCCATGTCGTAGCTGAGGGTCGCGTGATGCAGCACCCCTCCGTTGGCCAACCGCTTCTGCGCGGCGCCGCCGATCTTGCCCTCCGGGCTCGCGATGTCATTGAGCGGCTGGTACGTCGCATCGATTCCAAGCGAGCGCAGCGCCTGCAGAACCCAGTCGTCGAGGAACGCGTAGGAGTCGGCGAAGGTCATGCCCGCCACCAGCGACGCGGGAACCGAGAGCGAGTACGTGATGATCGCATCGGCGCCCATGAGCATCGCGCCGCCGCCCGAGATTCGCCTGACGACGTCGTAGCCATGACGGCGGGCACCCGCCGGGTCCACCTCATTGCGGTACGACTGGAACGATCCGATGACGACCGCCGACTCATTCCATTCCCACAGGCGCAGGGTCGGCATCCGTCGCCCGTCGCCCACACGGGTCGTGAGTACTTCGTCGAGCGCGAGGTTCATGCGCGGCGAGACCGGGCGGTCGTGGACGATCTGCCATGAGAAGTCTTTCCAGCCGGATGCGGTCACGAGCGCCCGGCGCACCACGGTGCCCACGGCCTCGGGCGTGAACCCCAGAAGTTGTGCACCGTCAGGGAGCGCCGCACGTACGGCCGCAGCGATCGTGGGCACGTCGGCTTCGGAGGGAAGGCCCGACACCGCCGCGTTGATCGCGCCGAGGGCATCGTCGGGCTCGAGGAAGAAATCGCCAGCGAGTCGCACATTCGCCAAGCGCCCGGCTTCGACATCCAGGTCGACGACGACGAGCTTTCCGCCCGGGACCTTGTACTCAGCGTGCATGGCACCAGCCTAGGAGGAGCTGCGCACCGAGGCGCGGACCGTCAGTCGCGGACCGGGAAGCGGGCATCGAGCCACGCCAGGAGGTCAGCGCGGACCTCGGCCTGCTGGGCCTCGTTGAAGATCTCGTGCCGCGCTCCCGGGTAGACGAGCGTGGTGACATCGGTGAACCCCGAACGCGTGCGATAGGCATCCGCCAGCAAATGGTTGCTGCGCGGGCCGCCGACGGTGTCCTCGCGCCCCACCATGATGAGGGTCGGCACGTCGCGCTCGAGATGACGACCGGGTTTGCCGATCAGTCGGAGCGTATCGACGGGCCCGAAGAGCTTGGCCAGCGGAGTCGAGGTCGTGAGCGGATCGGCGAGGAACGCTTCGGCAACTGCCGGATCGGTCGAGAGCCATTCCATGCCGTTGGCGTTCGGGCCCTGCCACGGCGCGTTCAGATCACCCGAGTTCAGCGATCCCGGCCAGCGCAACGCCGACCCGCTGAGGATCAGTCCATCGATCGCCGCCGAATGACGGTTCACGAGGATCTGCGCGATGAAGGATCCCCACGAGTGACCGAGCAGGATGAAGGGAAGATCCGGATGCTCCGCCCTAGCCATCTCGCTCAACTGCCAGACCGCGTCGATCGTCGCACGCAAGCCGCCGGGGCCGAGGCGACCGAGGCGCTCGCTGCTGCCGTGCTGGCGCATCCCGGTGCGGCCGTGACCGCGATGATCGTCGGCGTAGACGATGAACCCGGCATCCGTCAGCGCACCGATCACCGCGCCATAGCGGCCGGCGTGTTCGCCCACGCCGTGGAGGAGATGGATGACGCCGCGGGGAGTGGTCACGGGAGTGGCGAGGTCGTAGACGATCTCGACACCGTGCACGTCGGTGTACTCGGGCATGCCGGAAGCTTAGCGGGCCGGGCAGAGGCTGATGCGAGATGCCTCTTGCGGCGAGTATTTAGCTAGATAAGCTAGCGACGTGCAACATCGTCGCTGGCTCGGCCTCGTGTTCATCAGCATCGCCGTGTCGCTGATCATCGTCGACTCGACGATCGTCAACGTGGCTATTCCGGCGATCGTCGACGATCTCGGGATCACCTCGACGCAGGTGCAGTGGGTGCAGGAGGCCTACACGCTGGTCTTCGCGTCGCTCCTACTCGTGTTCGGATCACTGGCAGACCGCTTCGGCCGCCGCCGCATCATGCTGCTCGGCGTCGTGATCTTCGTGCTCTCGTCCATCGCGGCAGCCTTCGCGCCCACCGGAGACCTGCTGATCCTTGCGCGGCTGATCCAGGGCATCGGCGGTGCGATGATCCTGCCGACCACCCTGTCGCTGATCAACGCGACTTTCCGTGGCCGCGAGCGCGGAATCGCGTTCGCTGTCTGGGGTTCGACAATTGGCGGCATGGCGGCGGTCGGGCCGCTGCTGGGCGGATGGCTCACTACCGCGTTCTCGTGGCGATGGGCGTTCGGGATCAACATCCCGCTCGGCATCCTCATCATCATCGGGGTGCTGCTGACGGTTGCCGAGTCGCGCGATGAGAACACCCGCTCGATCGACATCATGGGCGGCGCGCTCTCGTTCATCACGTTCGGCGCACTTGTCTTCGGCCTCATCGAGGGGCGGACCCTGGGGTGGTGGGCCACCGAGGGCGACTTCACGATCGGGTCCTGGACCTGGCCGTGGGCGCTCTCCCCCGTCCCCGTCGCGTTCCTCATCGCAATCCTCGGCGCCGTCGCCTTCATCGCGTGGGGCATCCACCGCGAGCGTACGGGTCGGGTCTCACTGCTCTCGTTCAGCCTCTTCCGCATCGGTACCTTCCGAAACGGGAACATCGCGGCGATGCTCGTTTCGCTCGGCGAGTTCGGCATCATTCTTTCGCTCCCCCTCTGGCTGCAGTTCGTTCTCGGGTTCGACGCCCTGCAGACCGGGCTCATCTTGCTGGCCCTCGCTGGCGGGTCGTTCGTCGCCAGCGGCGCGGCAGCCGGCGCGAGCTCGCGTATCCCGGCGGTCTGGGTCGTGCGCGTGGGTCTTGCCGCCGAGATCATCGGCGTGGTGTGGGTCGGGCTGGTAATCGCTCCGGATGCCGCGTGGGGCCGGCTCATCCCCGCCCTGTTCATCTACGGATTCGGGGTCGGCCTTGCCACCGCGCAGCTGACCGGCGTCATTCTGGTGGACGTTCCCGTCGAGCGAAGCGGCCAGGGCTCTGGCACGCAGTCGACAGCTCGGCAAATCGGATCGGCACTGGGCATCGCCATCCTCGGCACCGTCCTATTCACGAGCACCGCCGGCATCCTCGCCTCGAACCTCGAAGACCAAGGAATGGCCAGCGACCAGGCCGATCAGATCGTGACGGCAGTCGTTCAAAGCGCCGGCGGTGCCATCGCGCAGCTCGAGCAGTCGCCGGCGACGTCGGCTGCCGCGGATGCCGCCAAGACCGCCTTTTCAGACGGCACCCGCTACGCGGCGTTCACCGCTGCCGGGTTCTTGGCCATCGGGCTGGTCGCCACACTCGCTCTCCCCTCCCGACGCCCGGAAGAGGCGACCGAGAGCGACCACAGCGAGAACGCACCGAAGACCGCGACTGACTGATCCCCGGCCGCGCGGTGCTGCCCCGGGTCCACGGAAGTAGGACGCGCAAGTTCCTTAGCATAACTAATGAGCTATGCTAAAGAAACCGTGACCGAACCCACATCACCTCCTGATTCGCATCCCCTCGCCGGCGACGCCTCGCAGTTGCGCATAGGCGTCTTCCGGTTTGCGAGGCGGATGCGCACGGAGCGCTCAGTCGACTCGATGAGCGACGGTCAGTTCGCGGTTCTCGCGGGCCTTTACCTGCACGGACCGCGCACGCTCGGCCAGCTCGCGGAGCGCGAGCGGGTCTCGCCGCCGTCGATGAACCGAACGGTCAACTGTCTGCAGGATGCCGGATATGTCGAGCGGTCAGCAGATGACAGCGACGGTCGCAAGGTCGTCATCACGATCACCGATGCCGGGCGAGCCGTTGTCGACGAGACGACTCGACGCCGCGATGCATGGGTCGAGACAGTGCTTGCTGACGTCAGCGAACAAGAGCGGATGACGCTGGCTGCGGCCGCGGAGATCCTGCAGCGGCTGGCAGCGCAGTGAGCACAATGTTCCGGTCCCTCGGGATCTTCAATTACCGTGTCTGGTTCATCGGCGCTCTCGTGTCGAACGTCGGCGCCTGGATGCAGTCGACAGCCCAGAACTGGGTGGTCCTCACCGAGCTGACTCCTGGTGATGCGGGTGCCGTCGGGGTCACGATGGCCCTCCAGTTCGGGCCGCCCCTCCTGCTCGTGGGCCTGACGGGCTGGGCAACCGACCGGTTCGAGCGACGCCACATCCTGCTCGCGACGCAGGGCGTTTCACTGCTGCTTGCCACGGCGATCGGCATCCTCATCCTCACCGGCGCCATGACGCTCCCCCTCATGTATGCGTTCGCCCTGGGGCTGGGCCTTGTCGCCGCCTTCGACAATCCGGCGCGCCAGGCCTTCGTCTCGGACTTGGTGACGAAGGAGAACACCAGCAACGCTGTGGCGCTGAACTCGGCATCCTTCAACGCGGCGCGGATGATCGGACCCGCAGTGGCGGGCCTGTTCATCGTTCTGGTCGGGACCGGATGGATGTTCATCGTGAACGCGTTCACCTTTCTCGCAACGATCGGCGCCCTGCTCGCGATGCGCCGGCACGAGCTCACCCCCCGCGCTGTCACCCACGGTCGTTCCCGCCTCTCCGACGGATTTCGCTATGTCGCCACCCGACCCGACCTGATCGTGGTCTTCATCGTCGTGTTCCTGCTGGGCGCGTTCGGCATGAACTTTCCGATCTACGCCTCCACGATGGCTCTCGAGTTCGGCGCTGGAGCCGACGGATTCGGCCTGCTGAATTCCGTGCTCGCGATCGGGTCGCTCACGGGCGCCCTGCTTGCCGCCAGGCGCGACCGCGCGCGGGTTCGGGTCGTGATCGCCGGGGTCCTCGGATTCGCGGTGGCATCAGCGGTCTCGTCGGTCATGCCGACCTACGCGCTGTATGCCGTAACGCTGGTGTTCACCGGATTCACCGTCGTCACGATCCTCTCGACGGCCAACGGATACGTCCAGGCAACGACTGACGCTCACCTGCGCGGGCGCGTCCTGGCGATCTACGTCGCCATTCTGCTCGGAGGCACCCCGGTGGGAGCACCGATCGTTGGATGGGTCGCCGACGAGCTCGGGCCTCGCGCCGCCATCCAGCTAGGAACCCTCGCGTCCCTGATCGCCGCGGCCATAGCCATCACCTGGCTCGTCTGGTCGGGGCGAGTGCACCGGGGTGGCAGGCTCCGGCTTCGACTTGACGAGACGCGCCCCCTCTCGGTCATCACACAGCCGATAGCCAAGGCTTCCGCGTCGAACTGAGGTCAGACCGCCTACGCGAGCCGCGACGCAAGCAGGGCCCCAGCGGCCTCTAGGTAGCGCTCAGGCTCAGCCATCGCGGATGCCGAGTCTCCAGCGATTTCCGTGAGGGACACGGCCTCCGCGAAGAAGCCAGTATCGGCGGCGGGGTCGATGCGGCCCACGACAAGCGCCGCGCGCGCTCCGGCGACCTGCGCCAGCCGCGCGACGACCTCCGGTACCTTGCCTGCCGCCGTTGCCCGGTCGTACGCGCCTTCACCCGTCACCACGATCGTGTCGGGCGTAAGGAGCCTGGGCAGGCCAATGAGTTCGGCCACATAGCGGGCGCCGGACACGATCTTCGCACCCCAGACATGCATAGCGAACCCGGCTCCACCGGCGGCTCCCGCGCCCGGCACGTCCGGCGGCGTCCCCATCTTCGCAGCCCACGCCGCGAGCGCCGCATCAGCCCCGGCGATCTCGTGGACACGCAGCCCCTTCTGGGGACCGAACACGGCAGCAGCTCCCCGAGGACCGCACAGCGGAGTGTCGACGTCGGCGAGCACCATCACGCCGCCCGAGGGCAGGGAGGCGAGCCCTGACAGGTCGACGCTTGTGACATCCCTGAGGCCGCGAAGGCCCGGCGCGATCGGCTCGCCATCCGCATCAAGGATGCGTGCACCCAGGGCGCGGAGGATCCCGGCCCCGCCGTCCGTGGAGGCACTCGAACCGAGACCGACCATGATGCGGGATACGCCGGCTCGCAGCGCATCGACGATCGCCTCGCCCACCCCCGTGGTGTCAGCATCCCAGGGACGCAGACGACCCTGTAGCGCTTCGATTCCCGAGGTCGACGCCAACTCGATGACTGCGGTAGTGCCGCCCCACGAACCCTCCGGAGGCACGAGCACCCACGCGCTGTCATGGCGCTCACCGTCAGCGCCTGTCGCCCGCATCGGCCGCAGCGTGGCGCCGGGGATCGCCGCCAAGAACGCGTCGAGCGTCCCTTCGCCGCCGTCAGCCATCGGACGAACAATCACCTCATCGTCGGGCCTTGCCCGGCCCCAGCCCCGCGCCAACGCGTCAGCTGCACGCCGCGCCGGTACCGACCCCTTGAAGCTGTCGGGCGCGATCACAATGCGCCGTTTCACGGTCACGCCGCGAGTCTACGGATCTTCGCGAGCGCGGTAGCTGCGCGCCGCAACCCACACCAGCGGCACCTCCCGCCGATAGCCTCGAGGCGTGACCACAGCGCGCCACACCATCCATCAGACGAGCGTCATCGCCGCGCTTCTTGACGGCGTCTACGACGGCGAGACCACCGTCGGCAGCCTCCGCCGCCGCGGTGACTTCGGAATCGGCACCTTCGAAGGCCTCGACGGCGAACTCATCCTTCTCGACGACATCTGCTACCGCATCCGAGATGACGGCACGGCTACGGTGGCAGACGACGGCGAAGGGGTGCCCTACGCCGTCGTCACGCGCTTCGAGCCTCACCTGAGCTTCGAGATCACCGGGCGGAACACGCGGGCAGAGTTCACGGCGCTCATCGACGAGAGGCTCGGCTCTGCCAACTACATGTACGCGGTGCGGGTGGACGGCGTCTACGAGCGGATGACGGTGCGTGCCGTCCACGTGCAGCAGCAGCCGTACCGCCCTCTCGTGCAGGCAACGGCAGAGCAGAAGGTGACGGAGTTCAGCGATGTCTCGGGCACCGTCGTGGGCTTTCGAACGCCGGCGTTCGAGGAAGGTCTGTCAGTTCCTGGCTACCACGCGCACGTGCTGCTCGATGAGCGCCGCAGCGGCGGACATGTGCTCGATCACGTCATACTCCGCGGCAGGGTGCAGGTGTGCGTCGGCACGGATCTGCATCTTGAGCTCCCCCGCACCCCCGAGTTCGCTCGGGCAAACCTCGACCCGGAGGACCTGCGCGAACAGGTCGACCGGGCCGAGTCCTGAGGAGGTCGGTCAGCGAACCGTCACGGATGTCGTGACCGGCGTGGGATTCGCGAACAGGTCGAGGACGGGGCAGTGCGCGTCGACGACCTGGCGCAGCCGCTCGTATTCGGCTGCGCTCGCGTCGCCGCTCACCTCGATCGAAACGCGCACCTCGGAGAAACCGGGGCGGACTGTCTCGTCCTTGCCGAACAATCGGGCCGCATCGAGATCTCCCTCGGCCGTCACCTCGATGTGATCGAGCGCGATGCCGAGCGCGTGAGCGTAGAGGCGAAAAACGACCACCTGACACGCGGCGATCGCGCCGAGCGCGTACTCGACGGGGCTGGCAGCTGAATCGTCACCGGCAAGCGCGGCAGGTTCGTCGATGACGAACTCGTGTCCGCCGGCACGGATGCGGGTCGCAACGGCTCCCTCGCCGGTGCCGCGGACGCGATAGGTGAGGTGGGCGGCCGTGCGGTCGGCGTCGATCCGCGATCCCCAGGCGGATGCTGCAGCATCCAGGCGGGACGCGCGCTCGACAGCAAGGTCTTCGGAGGTGGGGGCGAGAGTTGTCATGACGCGACGGTAGGCCCGTGAGCGCATCCAGCGAACTCAGTCCGACACGAAGGGTCACACGAGGTCACACAGCGTCACACCGCGTCAGCCGCCGTCACGCGACGCAACACTCCGTCACCCAGGTCACGCCTCGCGGGTGATCGTCACCTTCACCGACATGTCGCTCTTGAACGGTCCCGCGTACACGCCCCGCACAGGCGGCACGTCGTTGTAGTCGCGGCCGCGTCCTACGAGCACGTGACGGTCTCCGATCTCGGTGTTGTTGGTCGGGTCGAAGCCCTCCCACGATCCCGAGAACCACTCCACCCAGGCGTGCGACTCTCCCTCGACGGGCACCCCGACCTCGGCGTTGGCATTCGGGTGCAGGTATCCCGAGACGTAACGGGCGGGGATGCCGACCTCACGCAGCGCCCCCAACACGATGTGCGCGATGTCCTGGCAGACGCCCTTGCGCGCCTCCCAGGCTTCTGCCCCGGTGGAGTGGACGCCCGTCACGCCGTGGACGTACTCGACGGCATCCCCGATAGCCATCGCTATAGCGTGGGCGGCCTGGCCCGGCTGATCGTGCTGCGCAGCAACTGCCCGGGCTATCTCCGCAACCTCCGGATGCGGCTTGGTGCGCGAGGTCTGCCCGAGCTGCTCGACGACCTCCACCGAACGCGCCGCCTCCCGGCGCAGCTGATCCCAGGTCATGTCTGCGTGCTCGAGCGGACGCGGCCGCACCTCCACGAGAGACCGAGCGGTGAGGGTCAGCGAGGCGTGAGGCGACAGGATGTCGAACGAGGTCACGCGCGTACCGAAGTAGTCCACGTACTGATTGACCGACGTCGACGGTTCGATATCGAGCGACGCGCTCAGCACGAACTGGCTGTCGGTGGAACCCGGCAGCATCCGCGCCTCGTTGTAGGAAGCCGAGACATCCCCCTGGTAGGCGAAGGCCGTCTGATGTTCGATGCGCAGGCGCTTCATGAGATCTCTCCGATCCAGCTCGGCTCAGCCTGCGTCGGGAAGAAGCGCTGGCGGATCGCCTCCGACGCCTCGCGGGTGACGACCTGCACGCGCTCCATCTCCTCGGGAAGATCGCTGAGGATGTCGGCGACGGGCTTGTACTCGAGTTCGTTGCGGATCCGGCCGAGGGCCCGCAGCACGCTGTTGGAGTGCCCGACGCGGTCGGCACGCGGGTCGATCGCCGACATGCACCCCTCCGCCTGCTGGATCGAGTAGATGATCGAGCGCGGGAACAGGCGATCCAAGAGCAGGAACTCGGCGGCATTGCGCGCGCTCGGGATGCCGCGGTAGGTGCGCAGGTATGCCTCGTAGGCGCCGCACGACCGCAGGATCGTCGTCCAGGACGGACCGGATGCCTCGGTCAGCGACCGCGTGGCAAGGAGCCGAGCGGTCATGTCGGCCCGCTCGATGCTGCGACCGAGCGTGAAGAACTGCCACGACTCGTCACGGCTGGTCGAGGAGTCGACGATTCCGACCGCGAGCGCGGCGCGCTCGCGGGCCCACTGGAAGAAGTCGTGCACCTTGTCGGTCTGCAGACGCCGCGGCATCCGGGAGTTGGTGGTGTTCAAGCACTCCCAGAGCTCGGTCGAGACGATCTCCCGGGCCCGGCGTGCGTTCTCGCGGGCGGATGCCACCGAGTAGGCGATGCTCGACGGGTTCATGCGGTCGACAGCGAGCCGCTGCAGGACGTCGTTACGCCCGACGACCTCGAGGCCGTCCGGCGGAACGGAGCCCATGACGCTCAGGAGCGACCGGCACGCGGTGTCTTCGTCGATCCAGGGATCCTCCAGCAGGAGCTGGAGGTGCACGTCGAGGATGCGGGCAGTGCCGTCCGAGCGCTCGATGTAGCGTCCGATCCAGAAGAGGCTCTCGGCGATGCGGCTCAGCATGGCGCACCATCCTGGGCCTGCTGCTGCTGTTGCTCTTGCTGCTCGGTGTGCGTGCGGGGACGATCCTGTGGCGAGTGCGTCGGCTCGGTCTGCTCGGGATAGATGATCGGGATCGCCTCGGTGACGGACGCCTGATCGGCGACGAGCCCGGCTAGACCGTGACCCTGCCCGTACTCGACGTGCGGCGGAGCATCGCCGCCGACAATCCACGTGTCTTTCGATCCACCGCCCTGGCTCGAGTTGACGACGAGCTGCCCCTCCGGCAGCGCCACGCGGGTGAGACCACCCGGGAGCACCCACACTTCGTCGCCGTTGTTGACGGCGAACGGACGCAGGTCTGCGTGCCGTGGCCGCACCCCGTCCTCCACGAGAGTCGGGATGGTCGAGAGCATGACGACCGGCTGGGCGATCCAGCCGCGCGGGTCGGCGAGCAGGCGCTTGCGAAGCTTCTCGAGTTCGGCCGGCGAGGCATCCGGGCCGACGACGAGACCCTTACCGCCCGAGCCATCGACTGGCTTCACCACGAGCTCGTCGAGACGGTCCAGGACCTCCTCGAGAGCGTTCGGTTCCTCGAGGCGCCACGTGTCGACATTCTTGAGGATCGGCTCTTCGGCGAGGTAGTACCGGATCAGGTCGGGCACGTAGGTGTAGAGCAGTTTGTCGTCGGCGACGCCGTTGCCCACGGCGTTGGCGATCGTGACGTTGCCCAGGCGCGCTGCCAGCAGCAGGCCGGGAGCTCCGAGCATGGAGTCGGCGCGAAACTGCAGCGGATCGAGGAAGTCGTCGTCGACCCGACGGTAGATCACGTCGACGCGCTGCGGTCCACGGGTCGTGCGCATGAAGACCTTGCCGCCGATGCATACGAGATCCCGGCCTTCGACGAGCTCGACGCCCATGAGCCGGGCAAGCAGGGTGTGCTCGAAGTACGCCGAGTTGTAGACACCGGGGGTGAGGACGACGACGTTCGGGTCCTCGATGCCCGGGGGCGCCGAGGCACGAAGCGCGCCCAGCAGCTTGTTCGGATAGTCACCGACCGGGCGCACCCGCATCGACACGAACAGCTCGGGCAGCGTCTGGGCCATCACCCGCCGGTTCGAGATGACGTAGCTCACGCCGGATGGCACACGAACGTTGTCTTCGAGCACGCGCATCTCGCCGTGCTCATCACGGATGAGGTCGATCCCCGAGACCTGGATGCGCACTCCGTTGGCACTGTGAATCCCGGCAGCCTGCCGGTAGTAGTACTGCGAGGACGCGATGAGCGCGGCTGGCAGCACTCCGTCACGCACGCAGTGCTGCCGACCGTACGCGTCATCGAGGAACGCTTCGAGGGCCCGGACGCGCTGCGAGACTCCAGCCTCCACACGCGACCACTCGTCGTAGGGGATGACACGGGGCACAGCATCCAGCGGGAAGGGGCGTTCCTCACCCGCGAAATCGAACGTGACGCCTTGCGCGAGGTACGAACTCGCAAGCGAATCGGTGCGGCCGCGCAGCTCCTCTTGGGTCATCTGCGCGAGCGCCTGGTAGAGCTCGCGGTACGCCCGCCGCGACTCGGCCGACCCATCCTTTGCCGGCGCTGACGCGAACATCTCATCGAAGGGCGGGACGCCCGACGATGTCTTCCGCGTCGATGCGGTGGAGCCGTATCCGTCGAACAGGTCACCCATGGGTCGAGCCTAGTCGCGGCCGTGTTGCACGGGTGTTTCCTTCTTTCGGATTCCTTACGGACGGGCCGCACCCCCTCCGAACGCGGTTAGCCTCGGGAACGTGGGTGACACCCGACGCAGGCAAGACACCGCCGTCGCCGCTCTCGCAGGAGCCGCCGCGGCGATCCTCGGTGCGGGCCTGGGAGAACTCTCGGCGGTCTTGTTCGCTCCGGCATCCAGCCCGTTCGCCGTCATCGGCGGGGCGATCATCGATGCCGCGCCGCCGTGGGGCAAGGACCTCGCGATCGCCCTGTTCGGGACGAACGACAAGATCGCTCTGCTGACGGGCATCGGAATCGTCCTCGTGCTGCTGGCGGGAGTGGCCGGCATCCTGCAGCTGCGCAAGCCCCCGTGGGGCCTGGTCATTCTCGGCGCGTTCGGTGTCGTGGGCGCTGTCGTCGCCCTCACTCGCAGCGATGCCAGCGGGATCGCTTGGCTTCCCTCGGTCATCGCAGGCGTCGTTTCGGTCCTTGCGCTGCACTACCTCATCCGGGTACTGCGGCGCAGTGCGGCGCGCGATGACGAGGCCACCGACACGGATGCCGACACTCGACCGAGCCGCCGCCAGGCACTCGTGTGGATGGGCGGCGCAACCGCGGTCGGCGTTATTGCGGCAGTCGCCGGAAACATCGCACGCGGCGGGGCGCGAGCGGTGACGACCGTGCGCGACGCGTTGAAGCTGCCTGCGCCCGCGACGACCGCCCCGCCAATACCCGCGGGCGCCGAGCTCGACATCCAGGGGATCACGCCCCTCATCACGCCGAACGCCGACTTCTACCGCATCGACACTGCCCTGGTGGTTCCGCAGGTCGATCCTGCGACGTGGAGTCTTCGCATCCACGGCATGGTCGAGGAAGAGGTCGAAGTCACCTGGGACGAACTGCTCGCGCTGCCGCTGGATGAGAGCACGACGACACTCACGTGCGTCTCGAACAACGTCGGCGGTGACCTCGTCGGCAACGCGGTATGGCTGGGTTACCCCATCCGCGAGCTGCTCGCCCGGGCTCGCCCGACGGCGGATGCCGACATGGTGCTGTCGACGTCGGTCGATGGGTTCACCGCGGGGACGCCACTGGAGGCGCTCACTGACGATCGCAATGCGATTCTCGCCATCGGCATGAACGGCGAGCCCCTTCCGCCCGAGCACGGCTTTCCGGTGCGGATGGTCGTACCCGGGCTCTACGGATACGTATCGGCCACCAAGTGGGTCGTCGATCTCGAGGTCACGCGGTTCGATCAGGCCGAGGGTTACTGGACTCCGCGCGGCTGGTCGGAACTCGGGCCTATCAAGCTGCAGTCCCGTATCGACGTGCCTCGCTCGGGCGTCACGGTGCCCGCCGGTGAGACGGTCATCGCGGGGGTGGCGTGGCAGCAGCATGTCGGGGTCGCCGGCGTCGAGGTGAAGATCGATGACGGCCCGTGGCAGCAGGCCGAGCTTGCGACCGCGATCTCGGACGACACCTGGGTGCAGTGGAGCATCCCGTGGAACGCGACCGATGCCGGCCAGCACACCATACGGTGCCGCGCGACCAACGTGGACAGCCAGACCCAGACATCCGATCAGGCCCCGCCGGCTCCGAACGGTGCGACCGGTTGGCACACCATCATCGCCAACGTCGCGTAGCACCCGCTTCCCGCATCCACCCCATCTTCTGCCGAACCCACACCTTCCGCGCCGAACCCACACCTTCCGCGCGCCAGAACGTGTGGGTTTGGGCAGGATGCTGTGGGTTCGCGCCTCGGGACAGGCCGGGCGCGGGGGTCACGCAGCGAGGACGAGTTTGAGTTGCTCGACGGCCCAGTCGATCTCGGTGGCACGGATGACGAGGGGCGGTGCGATCCGGATGGTCTGACCGTGCGTGTCCTTGACGAGCACGCCGCGGGAGAGCAGCCGTTCGGCGACCTCGCGTCCGGTACCGACCTTCGGATCGATGTCGATCCCTGCCCAGAGCCCCGCGACGCGGATCGCCGTCACCCCGTGCCCGACGAGGTCCGAAAGGCGCGACTCGAGGTGCTCCCCGAGTGCGCGAGCTCGCTCCTGGAACTCTCCGGTCGAGAGCATCTCAACGACACGCTCACCTATCGCGGCAGCGAGCGGGTTCCCTCCGAAGGTCGAGCCGTGCTCGCCGGGACGGATGACGCCGAGAACGTCGGCGTCGGCCACGACTGCCGACAGGGGCAGGATGCCGCCGCCGAGCGCCTTGCCGAGCAGGTACATGTCGGGCACGACCTGTTCGCGGTCGCACGCGAAGGTCTCGCCCACCCGGCCGAGACCTGACTGGATCTCGTCGGCGATAAGCAGAACATTGTGGCGGTCGCAGATCTCGCGCACCGATCGCAGGTAGCCATCCGGCGGAACAATGACGCCGGCCTCACCCTGGATCGGCTCAAGAAGGACGGCCGCGGTGTTCTCGTCGATGGCTGCCTCGAGGGCCGCGGCATCCCCGAACGGAACCTGCGCGAAGCCGCCACTGTACGGCCCGAAAGCGTCCCGGGCCGAGGGGTCGTCGGAGAACCCGACAATCGTGATCGTGCGGCCGTGGAAGTTCCCGCCCGCGACGATCACGCGTGCTGCGTCCGCGGGGATGCCCTTGACCCGATACCCCCAGGCGCGCGCGACCTTGATGCCGGTCTCGACGGCCTCGGCGCCGGTGTTCATCGGAAGCACCATGTGTTTGCCGGCGAGCTTCGCGAGCGCAGCAGCGAAGGTTCCGAGCTTGTCGTTGTGGTACGCCCGGCTCGTGAGGGTCAACCGTTCCAACTGCTCCCGGGCAACGGCGAGCAGAGCCGGATGCCCGTGCCCGAAGTTCAACGCCGAGTACGCCGACAGCAGGTCCAGGTAGCGCTTGCCCTCGACATCCGTCACCCACACTCCCTCGCCGCGGGAGATCACGACCGGCAGCGGGTGGTAGTTGTGGGCGAGGTGCTCGTCTTCTGCCCGGATGATCTCGAGCGTGGTCGCGTCGATGGAGATCTGGTCGGCGCTCATGACTCGTCCCGCTTCGCCCGCAGCTCGAGGGTGCAGCACTTGATCCCGCCGCCGCCGAGGAGCAGCTCAGACAGGTCGATGAGCACCGGGTTATAGCCGCGCTCTCGCAACTGCGCCTCGAAACCGGTAGCCCGCGGCGAGATGAACACGTTGTAGCCATCGCTGGCCGAGTTCAATCCGAACACCGCGCCGTCGGCATCCGAGACCCGGATCGCGTCGGGGAAGCGCTCGGCGAGGATCCGCTGGCTGGCCTCATCGAAGGCACCCGGCAGGTAGGCGATGTTCGCGGCATCCGGCCCGCCCTGGGCCGCGCCGATGACCGGATCGAGCACCGAGATCGCCGTGTCGAGGTGATAGAAGCGCGGGTCGGTGAGAGTCAGCGAGATGACCTCCCTGCCGAAAACCTCGCCGACCTCACGGTGGCTGTCGCCGGTCGAGCGGAACCCAGTACCCGCGAGGATGACGTCACCCGCGAGCAGGAAGTCGCCCTCGCCCTCGTTGACTTCCTCGGGGATGACGGTCTCGAATCCTGCGGCGCGGAACCAGTCGATGAAGTGGCGCTCCTCGCCGGCGCGCTCAGCGAACCGGAACTTCGGCGCATAGGCGATGCCGTCGATGATGAACCCGCCGTTGGCCGTGTAGACCATGTCGGGAAGCCCCTCGGCGGGGTCGATCAGCTCGACCTCGTGCCCGAGCTCGAGGTAGGTGTCGTAGAGCACCTGCCACTGCGCCACGGCCTTGGCGGTGTCGGTGGGCTTGGCGGGCTCCATCCACGGGTTGATCGTGTAGCTGACCGTGAAGTGCTCGGGGCGGCACATCAGGTAGCGGCGGCGCTGAGCCGTGCGGGTCGGTGCGGCGTTCGGTGCGGGCGTCGTAGTCGTCACGTCGTTCTCCTGGAGAGTGCGGCTGGCGGACGCTGTCCAGAGGCCCGGCGGAGCAGAAAGATGCCGGCGACACGGGCACGCCGGACTCTATTCTCGCACGATCGTCGCCATCGGCCGAGGGATCGGCCCCGCGGTGCGGCTAACTCCTCAACGTTGACCCCCGCGAGGTAGTTCGGGAGCTCGACCGGGCGAATCTAACGAGGGGTTGAGGAGTTAGCCACGGCGCGAGAGCGCTACTCGACCGCCACGACAACCTTGCCCACAGCATGTCCCGCGTCCACGTGCGCGAGCGCGTCGCGTGCCGCGTCCAACGAGTACGTCCGTTCGATCACGGGACGGATGCTGCCACGATCAGTCAGCTCCAGCAGCTGCGCCAGGATCTCAGGTCTCGCGGTGGCGGCGAGGGAACGGATGCGGCGGCGGCGCCGCGACAGGAAGGCAGCTTTCAGCATCCGCCCCATGGGTCCGAGGATCTTCCCCCCAGCGCCCGAGACGAGCACGACGGTCCCGCCCTCCCGGAGCAGACCGCGCAACGTGGCGAGCGGAGCGGTGCCGGCGATGTCGATGACCGCGTCGAAGCTCGCCGGGGGGAGCTCGGGCGCGCCGGGCTGCACCTGTCGGTAGTCGAACGTGTGGGCCGCGCCGAGGCCGGTCACGAGGCCGAGCGCTCGCTCGCCGGCGAGAGCCCACACCTCGGCGCCGCGCTCGGCGGCAAGCTGCACGGTGTACGTGCCGACGCCTCCCGACGCCCCGATCACCAGGACGCGGCTTCCTGAGTGGACGCCGGCGGCATCCAGCGCCTGCCAGGCCGTACCGCCCGAAACCGGGAGCGCGGCCGCGACCGCCGGCGAGATCCGGGCGGGGCGGCTGACCGCGCGGGCGGCGGGTATGATCGCATACTCGGCGAGGCCCCCACCCACACCGATCTCGGCCACCACCTCGTCACCGATCCGAAAGCCCGTCACGGCCGCTCCCATCGCGACCACCGTGCCTGCGACATCTATCCCTCGCGTGGCAGTCCGCGGGCGACGGATGCCGAAAGCGAGCCGCACGAGTGCGGGGTCGCCACGCATCAGTCGTGCGTCGCCGGCATGGATGCCGCACGCGCGCACCCGCAGGAGGAGGTCCGCGGGACCGGGCGTCGGCACCGGGACCCGGACAGGTTCAACGGTCTCCGGACCGCCGTAGCGCTGCTGGGCCCAGGCCCGCATCGTCTCGTTCGGCACGTGGGGTGCCGCCGATTCGGCCATGGGAGGGTTCGTCGTCATGCTGACACTCCGTCCGGGGCATCCGTCGGGTACTCGAAGAGATCGTCGATCGTCATGCCAAACAGCCGCGAGAGCTGAAAGGCGAGTTCGAGCGACGGGGAGTACTTGCCCTGCTCGATCGCGATGAGCGTCTGGCGGGTGACTCCGATGTGGCGGGCCACCTCGGCCTGCGTCATCCCGGCGGCTTCGCGCGTCGCGCGGATGGTGTTGGTGATTCTCGTGGGCTTGACCATTACGGCATCCCTCGGCGGTAAACGACGATGCGGGCGATGCCGCCGATGAACGCGGACAGGAAAAAGCCGAAGAAGACGGCGTTGCCGATCCAGAACCACTCGGCCTGCACCATCGCCAGGATGAGCGCTGCCAGCCCACCGATGACCAGAAAGGCCTGTCCGACGCGGTCGCCGAGGTGCTCGATCTCCCGGTCACGCTGGTCGGCGCGGTGCTCCTCGTCGGGGTCGCGCATGCCCGCGCCGATACCCCACAGGATGCTGATCACGATCGATACCACGATGGCACCGGCGATCGTCCAGACCATCGGCCACTGCCAGGCGATCTCTCCTATGGGGGTGGTCCCTAGCTGGGGCAGCACCAGCACCAGGTACACAGCGGTTCCCGCAGCACTTGCAATCAGTTGCGACCAGGTATTTCTCTCGACGTATCCCACCTCGACTCCCTCGAACTCAGATGTATAGAATCTTTGACATCTCCGAGCGTAGAGTCGCGAGGCATCCGTGTCAAGTTTTCTTTACATATCGCTGGCGCTCACGTGTCAGGCTAAGCCGAGGCGCGAGAGGTAGTCGTTGGTGAACCTGCCGCGGGGGTCCATCCGCGCACGCAGCGCCGCGAACTCGTCCCACCGCGGGTACCGACTGCGGATGCGGTCAGCATCCATCGTGAAGACCTTGCCCCAGTGTGGCCGCGCCGACTCGGGTAGAGCGTCTTCGATTCGGGGTAGGAGCCCCTCGACCCCCGCTACGTCAGGTCGCCACGTGAAGTGAAGACCGACGGTCTCCCGCCCGAACGCGGGACTCAGCCACAGGTCGTCAGCCGCCATCTCGCGCACTTCGCAGACATAGAGCAGCGGGGCGATCTCCGGCGCGAGGCTGCGCAATACGTCGATCGCGGCGAGACCATCGCGCCGGTCGATGAGGTATTCGCTCTGCAGTTCCGCGCCAGCCGATGGCGTGAACTCGAGCCGGAAGTGCGGCAGCCGGGAGTGCCACGGACCGGGCACCCCGCCCTGCACCGTGCAGGGCTCGGGCCCCACGCCGGGAACCGGATGCCGCGGCCCGTCCGCCTCGCGTCCACCCGCTGCGAGCACGGCGTCGGCATTGGCTCGCCCCGGACGCGCCTTGACCCAGATCTGGTCGATCGTGTCGGCATCCTGCCAGCTGGTGAACAGGCTGACGCTGTCTCCCGCGCCCGTGATCGCGTCGAACCCTGCGAGCACGTCGTCCCAGCGGGCGCCGTCGTAGACCGTCTGCGCGATCTCGTATGCCGGTTCGAGCTCAAGCGTCAGATGCGTGACGATACCGAGCGCGCCGAGTGCCACGACCGCTCCGTCGAACTGCGGATCACCGCGTCGCAGGGTCAGCGCCCCGCCGTCGGCGGTCACCATCTCGACGCCGAGCACCTGCGTGGCGAGCGACCCGATCCGATCCCCCGACCCGTGCGTCCCGGTCTGCACAGCGCCGGCGACCGAGATGTGCGGCAGCGACGCGAGATTGGCGAGCGCAAACCCGGCGGCATCGAGGGCGGGCACCAGGTCGCCGTGCCGCAGCCCCGCCGATACCCGGGCTGTAGCGGCATCGGTGTCGACCTCGATCTCGTGCGGCATCCTCGCGAGCGACACGAGTGTTCCGTCCGTGTCGGCGATGGGGCTGAACGAGTGGCGACTACCGAGCGCCCGGACCCCCGGAGTCCGGGCGACGATGTCGGAGAGCTCGCGGAGGCTCGCGGGCTCCCGCACCGCCGCCGCCCGATACGTGAGATTCCCCGCCCAGTTCTTTTCGGCCATGCCCCCATTCCAGCACGCGCATGCCACGCAGCGCGGTGTTACCGTGTGACTGACGAGAGGAGGCCGACGGATGCGTAACGCGACCGCTGCGCTGCTCGCCCTCATCCTCTCAACGCTCGGCCTGCTGACGCTCGCCGATGCGAACACCGTGACGCTCGCGGTTGTCGTCGTCACCACCATCGCGCTCGCGGTCCTCGCCCTCCACGCGATCGCCCGCCCGAGCTCGGCCCGGCAACGGCTTACCCGAGCCGGCCGACAGATCGATCCCTCCGCGCTCGTGGAGCAGAGCGACCCGGATGCCGAGGGCCACGCCCGCCCGAGGGCCCCGGGGCTCGCGGCCTAGGCCGCACCCGTTCGTTCGCCTTTTCCGGAGTTTACGCACGCCCCCTTATGGCGTGCACCCGGACGTTCGATGACCCTGCGGCCAGACGCACCCGCATCCGTCATCGACTTACCGGGAGTCCGCCGTGGACCTGTTCGCCTTTCCTCCGTTCGCCTTTCTTCTCGACACCACCTACCGAACCCTCATGGGCCTGTCTGCCCTCCTCAGCCCGGTCGCGGGAGCTGCCTCCGCCGCCCTCGCGATCGTCATCATCACCCTCTTCGTCCGCGCCGCGCTCATTCCCGCCGGCATAGCCCAGGCCCGCTCCGAGCAGGTGCGCATGCGAATCGCTCCCCGGCTGCGGGAGATACAGAAGCGGTTCCGAAAGAACCCCGAACGGATGCAGCGGGAGATGATGCAGCTCTACCGCGATGAGAACACCTCACCGCTTGCCGGCATCCTGCCCGCCCTGATCCAGGCTCCGATCGTCGGTCTGATCTACGCCGTGTTTTTGCGCACGACCGTCGCCGATCACCCGAACGACCTGCTGACCGAACACGTCCTCGGGGTACCTCTCGGTACGAGCCTCGTGGGGTCCGCCGGCGTCTTCTCGGTCGAGACGGCTGTCGTGTTCGGCACCCTCATGGTGCTGATGGCAGCAGTCGCCGAGGTCACGCGGCGCATTTTCCGCCCGGCGGTTCCCGCAGAGCCGGATGCCTCGCCCTTGGCATCCGGCGGCGTGCAGCGTGCGCTCGGGTTCTTGCCGTACCTGTCCGTCGTGTTCGCGGCGTTCGTGCCACTGGCCGCCGCGCTCTATCTCGCCGTGACAGTCACTTGGACGCTCGGCCAGCGCTGGGTTCTGCGGCGTCGCTACCCGCTCGAGTGATGTCGCGTTCGCAACGGCGCCGCGTTACGCAGAATCTGCGCCGTTGCGACCACCATCGCCCCTCAGATGACGTCCGCCGACCACGCGTCGGGGTTGCCGAAGCGGTGGGCGGTAATGGTGATCGACTGCTCGTGCAGGAACGGGAGCAGCTCGATGCGGCCCGCCGTTGTCACCTCGTTGTCATAGATCGCGACATCCGGGTCTCCGCCGACGGCCTCGGCGAGCGCGGAATGCAATGCCGCGACGGCGACGGCGCCGCCGACCAAGCGCACCCGGGGCGGGCGGGTCGGCCTGGGCTCGCCGGCGACGGCATCCGCGACATCCTGCTCGGGACGAGCGACGCGGTCGAGCCACTCGTCCTCGGTCTCGACGAAGATGTTCACGTCCTGGTCGCTGAGCGCTCGACGCACCGCCGCGGGCAGGCCGACAGGAGCACTGACGGTGGTCGCCGACCCGGTGCGGATGCCGGCAAGGATGACGCGCAGCAGCGCCTGCCACGTCGCATCCCCCGTCGCCCGGATCGCGACCTCGACGGGCCGGTAGCGGAAGAGGTTGCGCTCCACGCCCAGCCGCGAGACATCCGTCACCCGCCCGAACTCCTCGTTCCAGGCGACCGCGTCCGAGAGCGCGGCGCGGCGAAGCCACTCGAACGCGGGGTAATCGAGTGATGCCTGGGCAGCCTCGATCACCGTCGTGATGCGCGAATCGAGACCACGCAAGTGCAGCGTGGACGAGGGGGCACCGGCATCCGTCCCCCGCCACTTCCCGAGGCCGATGAGGTAATTCGGTCCGCCGGCCTTCGTGCCGGGACCGACCGACGAGCGCTTCCAGCCACCGAACGGCTGCCGCTGCACGATCGCGCCCGTGATCCCGCGGTTCACATAGAGGTTGCCCGCCTCGACGCGGTCGAGCCACATCGCGAGGTCGTCGGGGTTCTGGGTATACAGACCCGCCGTGAGTCCGTACGCGACGGCGTTCTGGAGTTCGATCGCGTGCCCGAGGGAGTTCGCGTGCATGATCCCGAGCACGGGCCCGAAAAACTCCTCCAGGTGCACGCGCGACCCGGGCTGCACCCCGACACGGATGCCGGGACGGAAGAACCGGCCGGCATACTCAGGCCCGACATCCAGCGGCTCGGGCCTGACGAGCCACTGCTCGCCCTCGTCGAGGGTGGTCAGAGCCCACTGCAGCTTTCCGCGTGGCGGTTCGATGACCGGCCCCATCTCGGAGCGCGGATCGGTCGGCGGTCCTACCCGCAGCGACGTCGCGGCATCCACGAGCTGACGCGCGAAGCGCTCCGAGCGCCCGACGGGGCCGACGAGGATCGCGAGCGACGCCGCGGAGCACTTCTGACCCGCGTGTCCGAAGGCGCTCTTGATGAGATCGGATGCCGCGATGTCCAGATCCGCAGACGGCATGATCACCATCGCGTTCTTGCCGCTCGTTTCAGCGAGCAGCGGCAGGTCGGGGCGCCAGGAGCGGAAGAGAGATGCCGTCTCGAAGGAGCCGGTCAGGATGACGCGATCGACATCCGGGTGCGAGACCAGCTGCTGCCCGAGGCCGCCCTCGTCGATGTCGACCAGGGCGAGGACGTCACGCGGAACGCCTGCCGACCACAGCGCCTCGGCTACTACTGCCGCGCAGCGCCTCGCCTGCGGCGCCGGCTTGAAGATCACTCCGGAGCCCGCGGCGAGCGCAGCAAGCACTCCGCCCGCGGGTATCGCGATCGGGAAGTTCCACGGCGGGGTGACGACGGTCACCCGCGCGGGCACGAAGACCGCACCGCTCACCCGATCGAGTTCCCTCGCCGTTGCGGCGTAGTAGTTGGCGAAGTCGACAGCCTCGCTCACCTCGACGTCAGCCTCGGCGAACACCTTGCCCGTCTCGGATCCGGCGACCTCGATCAGCTCACCGCGCCGGGCCTCCAGCGCCCGGGCCGCCGCCTGCAGCACCGCCGACCGGTCTGCTGCCGGCATGGCGCCCCACCGAGGCGCCGCGTCGCGAACACCCGCAATGATCTCTTCGAGCCGCTCGGCATCCGTGACCCGGAATGCCTCGATCGTGTCATCCCCCGCCGTCGAGACCGCCATGCGCTCGAGAACCTGCCTGGCCCATTCGCGGTTCGCCGGGAGTGCCGGGTCAGTGTCACGCGCGTTTCGGAACCCCGGCGCGCCGGCTGCGACTCCGTCAGACTCGGTCGCGGAATAGATCGCCGTCTCGACGTACTCAACGCCACCGAAGCGTGCGATGCCATCATCGGATGCCGCGGAGCTGGCGATCCCGAGCACGGCCTGGGTCAAACCCCCGACCTGGGGCGGCGGCGAGTCGCGAAGAATACGTGGTTCGGTGGCCCTGTCTGCGGCTTGCTCGTCCGCGCGGTTCTGGCGGCGGTTGGGTCCGGTCGGAAGCCCGGGATCGGCGGCGCGCTCGAGGGATGCGACGAAACGATCCCGCTCGCGCTCGAACAGCGCAGGATCGTCGGCGAGGTCGAACGCTGCCGACAAGAAGTTCTCACTCGACGCGTTCTCTTCGAGCCGGCGCACGAGATAGCTGATCGCGACATCGAACTCCTGCGGGTGCACGACCGGCACGTACAGGAGCACGTGTCCGACCTCGCGGGAGATCGCCGCGACCTGGCCCTGCGCCATGCCGAGGAGCATCTCGATCTCGATGTCCTCGCGTACTCCGCGCTCGCCCGCGAGCAGCCACGCGTAGGCGATGTCGAACAGGTTATGCCCCGCGACGCCGAGCCTCACGGCATCCGTGTTCTTCGGTTGTAGCGCCTCGTCGAGGCAGCGCAGATAGTTCGCGTCGGCGTCGACCTTGCGGTCGTAGGTTGCCAGCGACCAGTCGTGCATGATCGCATCGACGCGCTCCATCGCGAGGTTCGCGCCCTTGACGAGCCGGATCTTGATGCGAGCACCACCATCAGCCACCCGCTGGCGCGCCCACGCGGTCAGCTCTCGCAGTGCCGGCAGGGCATCGGGCAGATAGGCCTGCAGCACGATCCCCGCCTCGAGATCGCGGAGCCGCTCATCTTCGAGGATCCGAGTGAACACCGCGATCGTGAGGTCGAGGTCGCGGTACTCCTCCATGTCGAGGTTGATGAAGGTGCGGCCGCCGTTCTCGGGCAGTCCCGCCGCCGCGGTGAGGTACAGCGGCGTGAGGCGCTCGACGACGGCATCCACGATCTCATCGAAGGCCCACATCGAGATGTGACTCGCGATCGCCGAGACCTTCACCGAGACGTAGTCGACATCGGGCCGACGGATGAGGTCGTGGATGCCCTCGAGTCGGCGCAGCGCCTCGCGCTCACCGAGCACTGCCTCGCCCAGCAGGTTGAGGTTCAGCTTGGCGCCGCCCTCGCGGAGCGCGGCTATGGCGGGGCCGAGCTTGTCGGGCCGTGCGTCGACGACGAGGTGCGAGACCATCTCGCGCAGGGCGCGGCGGGCTATCGGCACGACGGGGGAAGGGAGCACGGGCGCCACTGCCCCACCGACCTTGACGGCGCCGCGCAGGTACCACGGCAGGAACTCCGGCGCGAGCGGGGCGATCCGCGACAGCGTGGATGCCGCCGCCGTCAGACTCTCAGGGCGCATGACGCCGTCGACAAACCCAATCGTGAAGGGCAGACCGTTCGGATCCTTGAGGACTCCGGCGAGGCGCTGCGCCGAGGCATCCGCGGGGAACTCGGCGGCTTCGGCGACCCAGCGTGCGGCGAGGTCGATCGCGCGCGGCGCCAGGTCGCCCGACGGCGCGGATGGCGCCGTGTCGGGGGTCTCCTGCATGCGATCAGCCTACGTCCGGCCGGCCCGCGGAAGAGATTGCGCGGCGGCGGTCTTCTCGGGACGTGGCTAACTCCGCAACTCCGCCCCGAATCAGCATCCGGAACGCAATAAACCCCGCCATGAGGCCCGGGGCTGAGGAGTTAGCGGCGCCGCGTCCGCGAGCCCGATCAGGCCCAGATGCTGGGCGCCTCGGCCTTGGTGGGCGGGAGGGCAGATGCCGCTGCCCAGTCGTGGATCCAGGACGAGACGTCCGGGGTGTCGTCGGGGCGGCCAACGGCGGCGAAGAACTCGTCGTGGCTGACCGTGCCGCCCGCGCGCTTGAGCATCCGCGACCGGATGATCGCGCGGGCGAAGATCTCGCCGTTTACGACCGCGCGATGCTCCAGATACAGCGCCTTATCGTCGTGACCGATGAAGCGTGTCTCGACGTCAAACCGCTGCCACAGCTGGAGAGACTTACGGAACGAGATGGTCTCGCTCGAGACCACGGCATACCAACCCTGCTCCCGCATCGCGTCGAGCAGGCCTGAGCGCACCAGCAAGTCCCACCGGCCGAGGTCGAACAGCGACAGATATCGTCCGTTGTTCATGTGGCGCAGGATGTCGATATCTGTCGGCAGCGTCGTCAAGCGAATCCGCGCAACGCCCGTGGGTGAGACCAGACCCTCTCGGCGCTTGCGCCACCGGGCTCGCCAGATCACCAGCATCGTTCGCCACATCACGTTCACGAGGGGCGATGCTAGGGGAGAACGCATCGACGGGGTACGCGGTTGTGGGATTTCCACAGCACAAACCCGCCGCATCCGCCCCGGCTTTGCGCCGATTTCTTTTCCGCGTGATCGCCCGCGTAGAGTCTGGCCATGAACGCCGAAACGCAGACGGATGTCATCGTCAGGCCCGTGCGCGATGTCGACGCACAGGAACTCGGTCGCGTCCACGCGACGTGCTGGCACGAGACCTACGACCACCTCATCAGCAAAGCAGCTCTCGAGAATGTCTCACCGAAGAGACTTGCCGAGCTGTGGACGCACTGGGCAGCCCAGGGTGAGGAATACCGCATGAGCGCGGCGCTCGTCGACGGCGAGATCATCGGCTTCGTCGGTTCCGGGCCGGCCCGGGACGAGGATGCTCCGCGTGAGCGCGAGCTGTACTTCATCTACCTGCTGCACCGGTTCCACGGCACCGGTGTGGGCCAGCTCCTGTTCGACGCAGCGATCGAAGAGGGCGAAGGGGTGTACCTGTGGGTCGCCGCTGATAACCCCCGCGCACATCGGTTCTACACCCGAAACGGTTTCGCTCTGGACGGAGCAACCCACGACGAGGCGTTCCTCGGCGAGTCGCTGACTGAGGTGCGCTTCGTCCGGTGACACGCTCCCGCTCGGTCGAGCGTGACGGCTCGACGCGAACTGAACGTCCGTGACGATGCTGCAGATCTGGGCGCTCGACGGCATTCGCGAGATCGTCGCCGGAGATGACCTCGTCGCTCTGATCGGCGCCGCCGCCGGAGACTCGCTTGTCGACGGTGACATCCTGGTGGTCACCTCCAAGATCATCTCGAAGGCTGAAGATCGATTCGTCGCCGCCGCCGACCGCGAGGAAGCGATCACCGCCGAGACTGTGCGTGTCGTCGCCACGCGGGTCGCGGCATCCGGTCATACCACCCGCATCGTCGAGAACCGTCTGGGAATCATCGCGGCGGCCGCAGGCGTCGACGCGTCCAACACACCCGACGGCACGGTGTTGTTGCTTCCTGTCGATCCGGATGCCTCGGCCCGCGCCCTTGCCGCAGGGCTTCGCGACGTGACCGGCGCCGAGATCGGCGTCATCATCAGCGACACCCTCGGGCGCGCGTGGCGCGAGGGCCAGACGGATGCCGCGATCGGCGCGGCCGGCATCCGAGTGTTCGACGACCTGCGCGGCGGCACGGATGCCGAGGGCCGGCCGCTCGTGGTGACGATGCCGTGCGTCGCCGACGAGCTCGCTGCAGCTGCCGACCTTGTGAAGGGAAAGACCGGACGCACGCCGGTTGCGGTCGTTCGGGGACGAAGCGACCTCGTGGGTTCGCTCGAGCTGCCCGGTGCCCATTCGATCATCCGAGCACGCGAGCACGACATGTTCCACACCGGCGCCGCCGAGTCCTACGCCGCCGGCCGCGCCGCGGGGCTCGTTGCGGCTCGGGAGGCGAACGACGGCGACGGAGGGGCGAAGCTCTGAGCTTCCCCCCTCCGTCGCTTTTCGCATCAGCGTGCGGCGCGCAGCATCACCTGTCCGGCCGAGACCTCCACTGAGATCGTGCTGTCAGCGCCGGGATCGCTGCCGAGCTGATTGCGGAAGTTGCCGGCTGAGACGTCAGAGGTGACGTCGTACGCCCCGTCGGGAACGACGAGGGTGAGCGAACCCGCGCTCACTCCGGCACGGATGTCGCTGGGCTGAGCCCCACTGAACGCGGCATCCATCGACCCGGCACTGACCGTCAGGTCCGCGGTGTCAACATCCGCGAGGTTGAGCACTGCGCGCCCCGCAGACAGGTCGACCGACACGTCCTCGGCGGATCCGTCGAGCGTGAGCTCCCCCGCACCGACAGTGAGGTCGACGAGACCGAAGTCGCCGTCGGCGCGCAGTGACCCAGCCGCCATCTGCATGTCGGCGTCGAGGCCCTCGAGACTGTCCGGCAGGACGAGCACGGCGCGGCCGCTGCCGCCAAAGATCCAGCCCATCCCCCATTCCCAGCTCGGGGAGGCGACCGTGAGGGTGTCACCGGCACGCTCGAGAGTCCAGCGATCACCACCGAAGGGTGCGGTGACCTCGAGCTCTGCCTCGTCGACATCCGCGTACTCGACGGTCAACGACCCGGCGTTCAACTCAATCGAGAGGGCGTCGACTCCAGCCACGGCGACAGTCGACGAGGCAGTGGAAACGGCAGCTGCCCGGATCGTGCTGAATACCGCACCGACGATCGTGCCGAGCACGATCAGCGCGCCGAGGACGATGATCAGGATCGCGACGACGGTGGAGGATCCGCGTGGTCCGGAAGACGCGGGCTCGGAGCCGGGAGCCGGGGCATCGGGGCCTTGCGGCGAAGTGGGAGCGGGTGGCGGTGTGAGGTTCGTGGTCATGACAATTCTCCCGTCTGGGGCGGCATCCCGCCGTGAGCGATGTGGGCGAGGGCCGCGAGCACCCGCCGGTTGCCGGAGTCGTCCTGCTCGAGTTCGAGCTTCTGGAAGACCGCCGTGATGTGTTTTTCGACGCTGCCCTCGCTGATGTGGAGGGTGCGCCCGATGGCCTGGTTGGACTTGCCTTCGGCGATGAGTGCGAGCACCGTGGCCTCGCGGTCGGTCAGCCGCTGCATCCGCTCATCCCGGGCTCGCCTGCCCAGCAACTGGGCGACGACCTCGGGGTCGAAGACAGTCCCTCCTGCCGCGATGTCGTCGACGGACTCGAGGAACTCGGCCACGTCGGCTACCCGGTCTTTCAGCAGATAGCCGAGGGCGCCGCCGCGTCCGGCGATGAGCTCGCTCGCGTACCGTTCCTCCACATACTGCGAGAGCACCAGGACGGGAAGATCGGGGCGCGACGCGCGAAGGCTGACTGCAGCACGGATGCCTTCATCGGTGCGGGTCGGGGGAAGGCGAACGTCCAGGATGCACAGCTGAGGGTCGAGGTCAGCTACCGCGTCGGTCAGGCCGTCGGTGTCGCCGAGAGCGGCGACCACCTCGTGCCCGGCATCCTCGAGCAGGCGGACCAGACCCTCCCGCAGCAGGACGGAGTCTTCGCAGATCACGATGCGCATGGCAGGCTCACTTCCACGGTCGTCGGGCCGCCGACGGGACTGTCAACGGAGAAGGTGCCGCCGGCGCCGAGCGCACGGTTCGAAATGCCGTCCAGTCCCCCGCCGGGAATGACCTGGGCACCGCCGATGCCGTTGTCTTCGACGCGGGCCCAGAGCACTCCTCCCTCGCGCTGGCGCACCAGCACCCGCGCTTCGGTCGCACGCGAGTGCTTTGCCGCGTTGGTGAGCGCTTCCGCGATCACGAAGTAGGCGGCGGCCTCCGCTGTCGGTGCGCAGCGCTCGGTGATCCTCACGTCGAGCACAACGGGCACGGGCGACCGGGCAGCCAGGGCGGATAGCGCAGCATCCAGTCCGCGGTCGTCGAGCACGGAGGTGTGGATGCCGCGCGCCAGCTGCCGCAGTTCCGTGATCGCCGCCTTCGTCGACGTGTGGGCCTCGGAGATGAGTTCCTTCGCGGCTGCGGGATCGGAGTCGATCTTCTGCTGCGCCAGCCCCAGGGTCATCCCCACCGACACGAGCCGCGGCTGCACGCCATCGTGGAGGTCACGTTCGATCCGGGTGCGCTCGACGTCGGCGGCGCGCACAGCCCCGGCACGCTGCGCCTGGGACTGCCGGGCCTGCTCAGCCAGAAGCGCTTCCCGCGAGGGGATCATGATCGCGCGGGCCAGCACACCGTGCAAGATGGCAAGACCCACGATGGTCGCCAGCGCCAGCAGCGACACGACGATGCCGACCGGGACCGCCCACGCCGTGGACACATCGATCCACGTGCTGCCGAGGCGAACGGCATCCGCTGTTCCGGCGTACAGGGGCGAGAACGCGAGCGCGACACCGGATGCCGTGACGCCGACGAGGCTCAGCACGATCCAGCCGAGGATGGTGGCGATCGCGCCGTTTGCCACAGCGCGCCACATGCCCGGGTCGATGAACTGCAGCCAAATCGTGTGGAGGAAGCCACCGAATCCCGGCTTGGGGCTGCGGCGGGGGCGACGCGCAGGAAGTCCGAAGCGGTAGAGCCCGTCGATGCGCGCGTTCTCGAGCCAACTCAGCGCGAACAGCACGTACACGAAGGCCAGCAGGAAGAGGAGCCCGATCCCGATCACGGGCAGAAGCCCGAGGCCGAGACCCAGAAGCGTCATGAGAATGGCGAACACCCCGGGGCCGATCACACCGAGCGCGGCGAGCTGGGCGATCGCGCCAGCCACGCGCGCGGGCGTCGCGACGGGCCGAGGTGGCGAATACGTTGTCGTCATGCCTCCACGGTAGGTTCCGGCATCCGCTTTCCGCGTCCCTGCCAGCCGGTCGAATCACGGGGGGATAACCCCCGACATCCGGCCGGGCTCGCCGGGTCCTGACGGATGCCGCCCGAACCCGCCCCCGTCAGCGGCTGGACACCGTGCCGAACAGGCGCGCGATCGGAGCCAGCACGAGAGGGCGCGCCGCAACCCACGCTGCCGCAATCACGATCATCGACAGGACGAACAGCCAGAAACCGACCCAGTTCTCGGCGTCAGTGGCTGCGTACATGTGGTTGAGGTTGCGCAGGGCCCCGGTCGCAAAGACCAGGATGACGTGGACGATGATGAACGCGACGAAGTACAGCATCACGGGGAAGTGCACCGTGCGTGCCCACTCGACCGGGTAGGCCCGGTTCAGCGCCTTCGCGTTCTTCGGCCAGATCCCGCTCATCCGCACGCCGGTGATGATCGCCAGCGGAGCCGCGATGAACACCGTCGTGAAGTAGGCGAGTTGCTGCAGTGAGTTGTAGTTGACCCATCCGTTCTCGGTCGGCCAATCCAGCGATACGTACTGCAGCGCCGCCGACAGGGCATTGGGGAACACTTCCCAGCTCGTGGGAACGATCCGCATCCACTGTCCCGTGACGAACAGCAGTACCACGAAGATGAGGCCGTTCACGATCCACAGGATGTCGAGGGCTTGGTGGAACCAGATCGTCAGGCTGACCTTGCCCTTGGGCTTGTTCCGCGGCGCCCAGAACACGCTCGGGCGCTTCTCGGTGCGGATCGTGAGACCCGACCGGATGATCAGCACCATGAGGAACACGTTGAAGAAGTGCTGCCATCCGAGCCACGCCGGGAAGCCGACGGGAGCTCCCTCGGGCAGGTGGTACTCGCCGGGGTAGGTCGTAAGGAAGTCCTGCATCCCATCAAGCGAGAGCAGCCAGCGCACCGCAAGCACCGCCATGCCCGCAGCGAAGAGCAGCCCGAGGCCGCCCACGATGACGGCGCCTGCCCACTGCGTGCGTGTGAACGGGCCGACGCGGGCGGGCTCTGGCCGCGGCGCGGGGCGCGTGCGGGCTGATGCCCCCTCCCAGACCGTCGGCGTGAACGGGAGCGGCACGCTGACGTCATGTGCCGGAGCACTGACCACTGAGGTCTCGGCAGGGGCGGCATCCGGGTGCGCCTCGCTTGCCGCAACACGCCGTGCGTCGTCGTCGGAGCCGGCGTTTTCGGGCAACCGAGCCTCGGCGCTGGATGCTGCAATCGCCGCGACCATCTCGGCGGTCGGCCACGGCTCGCCACCCGGAACACGAGGCAGGCCCCGACGTACGGGGCGCGCGGCACCTTCGTTTGCCGCAAACCGCGCTTCGTCCGTCGCCGACGCGGCGTGTTGCGGCAAGCGAGACTCGGGGGCGCCGGATGCCGCATCCGTCACCGCCGTGGCGGTCACTCCCGTGTGTGCTGCAGTTTCGTGCGACTGCTGTGCATCTTCCCGCAGCGCTTGCACAGAAGTGCCGCGCTCGGGGGACGGCGCGGCCGGCGGCCACGGCTCGCCGCCGGGGACGCGGGGCAGACCCCGGCGCACAGCCCGTGAAGCCGGCGCGACTGCGGCGGCATCCGTCGCCGCTACCCCTCCGGCGGGTGCGGCAGTTTCGTGCGACTGCTGTGCATCTTCCCGCAGCTCCTGCGCAGAACTGCCGCTCTCGTGTGAGCCGCCGGCAGGCACGGATGCCGCAGCCGGCGTGGCCGCGGAGGGTGCGGGGGCTTCCGCGGACTCCGCGGCCGCCCCGCCGGGCGTCTCTCCGGCGGGCGGCCAGGGGTCGCCGCCCGGGATGCGGGGCAGCCCGCGCCGCAGGGTGCGCGCGTAGGTCGCCATGGGCTCAGGCCTTCTTCGCCTGCAGCGTCTCGATCAACTGCGGCACGACGGTGAAGAGGTCTCCGACGACGCCGAAATCGGCGATCTCGAAGATCGGGGCGTCGGCATCCTTGTTGATCGCGACGATCGTCTTGGCCGTCTGCATGCCGGCCTTGTGCTGGATCGCTCCGGAGATGCCGAGCGCGACATACAGCTGCGGAGCAACCGAGACACCGGTCTGACCGACCTGCGCGGACTGGGCGATGTAGCCGGCGTCGACCGCAGCACGCGACGCGCCGACGGCGGCACCGAGCACGTCGGCGAGTTCCTCGACGAGAGCGAACTTCTCCTCCGAGCCGAGGCCACGCCCGCCCGAGACGACCTTGGCGGCGCCACGCAGCTCAGGCCGCGCCGAGGTCACGACGACCTCTTCGACCGACCCGACGGTCGCCGCCTTGCGACCGGATGCCGCCACCTCGAGCTTCTCGGCGACAAGCGGCTGAGCCTCCGCTCGCGCATCGATCGAGCCCTGGCGCACCGTGATGACGGGAGCACCGAAGGTAGCCGCTGCCTCGACGTTGTATGCGCCGCCGTAGACGGAATGGTGAGCCACGATTCCTTCGTCGTCGCGGGTCACGCCGACGGCATCCACGCACAGCGCCGAGCGCGACCGGGCAGCGTACCGGCCCGCGGTCTCGCGCGACTCGATCGAGTGCGACAGCAGCACCGCATCCGGATTCACGAGCGCCGCGGCGGCAGCCACCGCATCCGTCGCCGGCACACCCAGCGCCTCCCCTTGGCCCTCTGGCGTGGCGGTGAGCACCAGCGTGGCGCCCAGTTCAGCGGCCGTGGGCGCGAGGGTCTCGGCGTGCTCGCCGACGATCAGAGCGACGGGGGTTCCCACGCCGGCCGCAGCACCCAGCAGGCCCGCGGCGCTTGGGGCGAGCGTGCCACCGGGCGTGACATCGAGAACGACCAGAACAGCATCAGCTGCAATATCCACCATCATCTGCCCCTTAGACCAACCGGTTCGAGATCAGGAACTCGGCGAGCTTCACGCCCGCATCGCCCTCGTCGACGACCTTCACGCCCGCCGCCCGCGGCGGCTTCTGCGCCACCGCGATCATGATCGAGCGAGCAGCATCCGGGTCATCGGCGGTGACGCCGAGGTCAGCGAGTGAGACCGTGTCGACCGGCTTTTTCTTGGCCGCCATGATCCCCTTGAAGTTCGGGAACCGCGCATCGGGCAGCCGTTCGGTGATCGAGATCACGGCGGGAAGAGCAGCGGATGCCGTCATCGACCCACCGTCGACCGACCGCTCACCCGAGACCTCAGATTCGGTGATGGTCACGGAGTTCATGCTCGTGATGCTCGGCACATCCAGCAGTTCGGCGAGCATCGCCGCCATGACCCCACCCGATCCGTCGGTGGACTGGTTTCCCGTGATCACGAGGTCGAACCCGGCCCGTGAGATCGCGGCGGCCAGGGTCTGTGCAGTGAGCCCCAGATCGGCACCCAGCAGCGCGTCATCGACGACGTGCACGGCGGATGCTGCGCCCATGGCGAGCGCCTTGCGCACCGATCCGGATGCCGACTCCGGCGCCATCATCACGACGACGACCTCGGTGCCAGGGTTGGCGTCCGCGTACGAGAGCGCGACCTCGAGCGAACGCTCACCGATCTCGTCGATGACGGCGTCGCTTGCGCCTCGATCGGCCAGTCCCGTCTCGAGATTCAGTACTCGATCCCCCCACGTGTCGGGGACCTCTTTCACCAGGACGAGAATCCTCATCGCGCTCCTCCTTCTTGCATCGAGTCTAGGGTCGCCAGCCCGGGGCGAATCCGTGCGGGTGAATCGGTCACCGGCCGGTGAATCGGGGGGCGCGCTTCTCGCGGAAAGCCGCCATCCCTTCCTTCTGGTCTTCGAGGGCGAACAGTGCGGCAAAAGCCTGACGCTCGAACCTCAGCCCCTCGGCCAGTCCGCTCTCCTGCGAGGCGCGCAGGGCTTCCTTGGCCGCGTACGCCACCGGCAGCGACTTCGCGGCGATCGACTCCGCCACCGCCAGAGCCTCGGCGGCGAGGTCTTCGGCCGGAACGATCCGGGACACCAGGCCGGCGCGCTCCGCCTCGACGGCATCCATCATGCGCCCGGTCAGAACGAGCTCGGCGGCCTTGTAATAGCCGATCGCGCGGGTCAGGCGCTGCGTGCCGCCCAGGCCCGGAATGACTCCCAGGGTGATCTCCGGCTGCCCGAACTTCGCGGTGTCGGCGGCGAGGATGATGTCGCAACTCATCGCGAGCTCGCACCCGCCTCCGAGTGCGAAGCCCGAAACGGCGGCGACGATCGGTGTGCGGGCCCGGCCAAGGGCCTCGAGGCCGACAAAGGGGCTGTCGACTGTCATGTCGCGCACCGTCTTGTCGGCCATCTCCTTAATGTCGGCGCCCGCGGCAAAGGCGCGCTCCGAACCGGTCAGCACGATGCATCCGATCTCTTCGTCGGCATCGAAGGCTGCCACTGCGGCACCGAGCTCGGTCGCGAGGGTTGAGTTCAAGGCGTTGAGCGCCTCGGGCCTGTTCAGCTGGATCCAGCCCACGCGACCGCGCGTGTCGACCAAGATCGTCTGGAAATCACCGGTGTTCTCGGTCACGTTCGCTCTCCTTCTTCGGTGTCGCTGGGGCGTGCCGGCCGGATCGATCCTGCCGAATCCACAGGCGGTGTCGCCAACCGATTGTCGGTTGGCTACAGCCGCTCGATGATGGTGGCGTTCGCCATCCCGCCGCCTTCGCACATCGTCTGCAGTCCGTAGCGTCCGCCGCTGTGTTCGAGCGAAGCCAGGAGGGTCCCGAGCAGGCGGGTTCCGGATGCGCCGACCGCATGCCCGAGCGCGATCGCGCCGCCCCACGGGTTGAGTTTGTCGGGATCGGCGCCGAGTTCCCGCTGCCACGCAAGTGGTACTGACGCGAAAGCCTCGTTCACCTCGTAGGCGTCGAGGTCATCGATCGTGAGCCCTGCCCGGTCGAGGATCCTCCGGGTTGCCGGGATCGGTGCGGTGAGCATCATGATCGGGTCATCGCCGACCACGGCAAAGGCGTGGAAGCGGGCGCGAGGCGTCAGGCCCAGCGCATTCGCGCGTTCCTCACTCATAATGAGCGCTGCTGAGGCGGCATCCGTCAGCGGCGACGAGTTTCCCGCGGTGATCCGCCAGTCGACGTCGGGAAAGCGCTCGGCGAGTTCCGGTGTGCGGAACGCCGGCGCAAGGCTCGCCAGCTGTTCGGCGGACGTGCCGGCTCGAATCGTCTCGTCGGCGTCCACGAGCCCGCCCGGCGTGACGACCGGCAGCACGTCAGCCGCGAAACGGCCTGCCGCCGCGGCTTCGGCGGCCCGTCGGTGCGACTGGGCAGCATACGCGTCGAGCTCATCTCGTCCGAGGCCCCACCGCGCCGCGATAAGTTCCGCGGAGACGCCCTGGTTCACGAGGCCCTCAGGGTAGCGGCGACGGATGCCGTCGGCATCCGCACCGCCGGCACCAGCCGAGCCCAGCGGGACGCGGCTCATCGACTCGACTCCCGCCGCGATCACGACGTCATAGGCACCGGCAATGATCCCGTGGGCCGCGAAGTGCACAGCCTGCTGGCTCGAGCCGCACTGCCGGTCGATCGTCGCGGCCGGCACCGACTCGTCGAAGCCCGCCGCAAGAACAGCCTGACGAGCGATGTTGGCGGCCTGGTCGCCGACCTGACTGACGCACCCCATCAGGACGTCATCGATCTGGCGCGACTCGAGCCCGTTGCGCTCGAGGATCGCGGTCAGCGTGCCGGCTGCGAGGTCGACGGGATGCACACCGGAGAGCGCGCCTCCGGGCTTGCCCCGACCGGAGGGCGTCCGGACGACGTCGACGATGACGGCGGTGGTCACTCGGCGGCCTCCTCCGGGCGCTCTTGCACGTTGATCGCGGAGGTGTCGGGCACGTAGCCCTCGATGTGGCGCTCATCGGGGCCGTTGTAGGCCGACAGCGGCCGGATGAGCGCGTTCGAGGCCTGCTGCTCCATGATGTGTGAGGTCCAGCCCACAACGCGGGCCGCGACGAACAGCGGCGTGAAGGTCAGCGTGTCGAAGCCGATCAGGCTGTAGGCCGGACCCGACGGGTAGTCGAGGTTCGGGTAGATGCCCTTACGCGCCACGAACTCCGATTCGAGGGCGTCGTAGAGGGCTGCGACATCCGGGCGGTCGTAGTGGGCGACAAGGGTGTCGAGCGCCGCCTTCATGGTGGGAACGCGCGAGTCACCGCGCTTGTACACGCGATGCCCGAAGCCCATGATCTTGCGCTTCTCGGCGAGAGCCGTGTCGAGCCACGCTGACACGTTCTCGGCCGAGCCGATCTCGTCGAAGATGTGCAGCACTGCCTCGTTCGCGCCACCGTGCAGGGGTCCCTTCAACGCGCCGATCGCACCTACCACTGCGGAGTAAAGGTCGCTGAGGGTCGAGGTGATGACGCGGGCCGTGAATGTCGACGCGTTGAACGAGTGCTCGGCGTAGAGGATCATTGACCGGTTGAACGCATCCACGACAACGTCGTCGGCCTCTTCGCCGAAGGTGAGCCAGAGGAAGTTCGCGGCGTAATCCAGCTCGTCGCGCGCATCGACGGGTTCGAGCCCGTGGCGGCGCCGCTGCCCGTAGGCGACGATCGCCGGAAGTTCGCCGAAGAGACGGATGCTGCGCTCGAGGTTCTGCTGCGGAGTGCCCACCGCGTCCATGACATTCACGATGCCGCGGGTCTCACGCGCCCCGATGACACTGACGGCTGTGCGCACCTCATCCATCGGATGAGCATCGAGCGGGATGAGATCGATCGCGGCCCTCACGTCGGGCTGCAGTGCGCGGTTCTCGCGCTCCGTCTTGCGCAGAGTGGCAAGCTGCTCGTCTGAGGGCAGCTCGCCGGTCCACAGCAGGTGCGCGACGGCTTCGACAGGCTGTGTGGCGGCGAGCTCCTGAACCGGGTATCCGCGGTAGAGCAGGCTGTTGCTGTCGGGGTTGACCTTGCTGACTGCCGTGTAGTCGACGACGACGCCGGCAAGCCCCTTCTTGATGTCGGTGTCGGCCATGCTCACTCCTTCGTGATGGGTGCAGAGACAGTGAAGTTGAAGATGCTCGAGTCGAAGTGGTTGTACTGCTCGTAATCGATCAGGTCGTAGAGGTCGGCGCGGTGCTGCATCTCGTCGAGCCTGTCGCGCAGGTGCCCCTTCGCATCCAGCTCGTCGAGTGCGCGCCCCGCCGAGCCCATGGCGACGCGCAGCAGCGAGACCGGCCAGATGACGATGTTGATGCCGGCGGAGCGCAGCTGCTCGGTCGAGAACAGCTCGCTCTTGCCGAACTCGGTCATATTCGCGAGCACCGGCACGTCCAGCGCCGCACGCATCCTCTCGAACTCGCCGAGATTACGCATCGCCTCGGGGAAGATCGCGTCGGCGCCGGCATCCACGAGAACCTTGGCCCGGTCGATCGCGGCATCCAGTCCCTCGATGGCACGGATGTCGGTGCGAGCCATGATGAGGAAGTTCTCGTCCCGACGCGCGTCGACGGCGGCACGGATGCGTTTGACCGCGGTGTCAGCATCGACGACGGCCTTCCCGTCGAGGTGACCGCACCGCTTGGGGTTGATCTGATCCTCGATGTGGGTGCCCGCAAGGCCTGCGTCTTCGAGGGTCTGAATGGTGCGTGCCACGTTCATCGGCTCGCCGAACCCGGTGTCGGCGTCGATGATCGCCGGAAGCTCGGTCATCCGGGCGATCTGCTGCCCGCGGCCCGCGACCTCGGTGAGGGTCGTCAGGCCGATGTCGGGGAGCCCGAGGTCGGCCGCAAGGACGGCACCGGAGATGTAGACCCCCTCGAAGCCC
Source organism: Microbacterium schleiferi (assembly GCF_020781975.1). Classification (GTDB taxonomy): domain Bacteria; phylum Actinomycetota; class Actinomycetes; order Actinomycetales; family Microbacteriaceae; genus Microbacterium. The sequence continues at coordinate 123,700 of NZ_JAJGNI010000006.1, read as the reverse complement.
TTGCGCTCGATCAGCCGCGCCGACAGCGGGTTGAAGGCTCCCGGGAATCGCAACAGCTCTCCCGACGCAAGGCGCTCCCGAAACAGCCTTCGCTTCTCGGCCGCGGATGTCTGGCTGTAGAGCATCAGAAGAGCCCCTTGGGCGCGGGCGCCGAGGCGAGAACACCGATTCTCGCGACGATGTTGAGCTGCCCGACCTCGTCTGCCGAGAGCTCAGGGAGGCGCTGGGCGAGGTCGAGGAACCGTTCGATCTCTTCGGGAGCGAGCACGGGCTCGGCAAGCAGCCGGAACTTACGAACGTAGTCCTCGCGAGCGAACGGCCGCGCGCCCAACGGGTGCGCGTCGGCAACAGCGATCTCGTCGACAACGGTGGAACCGTCGGCCATAACGATCTCCACGCGCCCCCCGAAGGCCTTCTCGTCGGGGTCCTCGGAGTGGTAGCGGCGCGTCCACTCGGCATCCTCGGCCGTCGTGATCTTGCGCCAGAGCTCCACCGTGTCGGGCCGTGCGGCACGTTCGGGAAGATACGAGTCGACGTGATGCCACGCGCCGTCCTGCAACGCGACCGCGAAAATGTACGGGATCGAGTGATCGAGGGTCTCGCGGGATGCCTGCGGGTCGTACTTCTGCGGGTCGTTCGCCCCCGAGCCGATGACGTAGTGCGTGTGGTGGCTCGTGTGCAGCACGATGCTCGCGATGTTGGCGGGGTCGCGCAGCTCGGGGCGCTCGGTACCGAGCTTGCGGGCCAAGTCGATCCACGCCTGCGCCTGGTACTCGGCCGAGTGCTCCTTCGTGTAGGAGTCGAGGATCGCCCGCTTGGACTCGCCCGGCGCCGGAAGCGGCACCTCGTAGGCGGCATCCTTGCCATCGAGCAGCCAGGCGATCACGCCGTCCTCGCCCTCATAGATCGGGCTGGGGCTCGTCTCACCGCGCATCGCCCGGTCCACGGCTTCGACTGCCATCTTGCCGGCGAAGGCAGGGGCGTGGGCCTTCCACGTCGAGATCTCGCCCTTGCGGGACTGGCGGGTCGCGGTGGTCGTGTGCAGGGCCTGCCCGACGGCCTGGTAGATCGTCTCGACGGACAGGCCCAGGAGGGTGCCGATGCCGGCAGCTGCCGACGGACCGAGGTGTGCGACGTGGTCGATCTTGTGCTTGTGTAGCGAGATCGCGCGCACGAGGTCCATCTGGATCTCGTAGCCCGTCGCGAGAGCCCGCACCACCGCGGCACCATCGGCCCCGACGTGCTGGGCGACGGCCAGGATCGGCGGGATGTTGTCACCCGGGTGAGAGTACTCGGCAGCCAGGAACGTGTCGTGGTAGTCGAGCTCACGCACCGCGACTCCGTTTGCCCACGCCGCCCACTCCGGACTCGTGCGACGCTCGTTCGCGCAGCCGAAGACCGTTGATCCGGCACCGCTGACCGACACCGCGTGGTCGAGCGCCTGCTGTCGTGCAGCACTCACCGGTCGGCGAGTGAGGGATGCCGCCGCAACCGCGGCGTTGTCGATCACGCGGTTGATGATCATGTCGACGACCTCGGGTTCGACCGCTACCGGGTCGGCGGCAACCTCCGCGATGTGCCAGGCGAGTTGTCCCTCGCGGGCGAGGTTCTCGTCGCTGCGGTGGACGCGGACGTGATGCGTGATGGTCATGCTGCTCCGGATTCGGTGCGGGCCTCCGACAGGGAGGCGAGGATGCTGGTGAGGGCGTTGTGGAGGTGGACGTGAGTTGCGTGGGCGGCAAGGTCGGCATCCTGCGCCGCGATCGCGTGCGCAATCAGGGCGTGTTCGCCGACGGAGGCGGAAAGACGGTCGGGATTCTCGCGGGCGAGGCGCCGGACGCGCACGAGGTGAGTGCGGATGGTGTGCAGCGCCGAGCTGAGGTAGGCGTTGTCGACGGCGTCGTCGAGGGCAGCATCGAACCGAGCGATCAGGTCGTAGTAGTGCTCCCGCCCTTCGCCGCGAAGCGACGTGCGGTCGAACTCGGCGGCGAGCGCCGCGAACGCGGCAGGGTCGGCGTGCGTCGCGGCAAGGCGCGCCGCAGCTTCTTCGAGCGCCCGGCGGAACTCGAACAGGGCACGGATGTCATCAGCATCGACGTCCGACACGACAGTGACCCTCGGCGACTGTTGCACGACGAGCCCGTCTGCAGCCAGGCGCGCGAGCGCCTCACGCAGTGGCGTACGGCTCACACCGAGGCGGGCCGCCTGCTCGACTTCGCCGAGCACGGCACCCGCGGGTAGGAGGCCGTCTTGGATCTCGGTCAGGAGCGTCCGGTACGCACGATCGCTCGCTCGCATCGACTCTCCCTTCCCCGCCTCCATGTATACACAAAAGCTATCCAGCTATCAATACTGGTTCCTGTGATAGCTCTAGGTATACAAAGAGCGACGGTTCGCTAGGAGCCGTCCGTTCCCGGCGAGCCCTCGTACAGGCCGATGACATTCCCGTCGGGGTCGCTGATGACCGCCCACCAGCTCGTGTCATCGATCGGCTGCTTCGACATCAAGACGGCGCCACCGGCATCCGTCGCCGACGCGACAGTCTCGTCGATCGAATCCACCTCGACGTAGGACCGCGGCTGCGTGAAGCCCTCACTGCGTGGGGCGAGGCCCCCACCGCTGATCTGGTTCGGCGCCTGCCACATCGGGTAGCCCTCGAAACCGGGAGCCTCTCGGATCTGCCACCCGAAGAGCCGTTCGTAGAACGCTGTCGCTGCCGCCATGTCGGCGACCGGAATGTCGATGTGCGTGATGTCACCGTGTGCCATGTCGTTCTCCTCGATGAGCGCCGAGCAGCCGGGACTCACCCGACGGTGCAAGTCTGATCGTCGCGCGGGGCACTGACAAGGGCGTTCGTCACGCCGAACCTGCAATGCACACCGTGCGACGATGAGGCAATGGATGACGCATCGGCTGCCGAACTGCGGAAGCTCCGCGCCCGGGCATACGGCCCCGACGCCGACCTGCTCGAGGACCCCGCCGCCAGCTCGCGCCTGATGGAACTTGAAGCACAGCTTCGAGCGGAGCGCGAGGCAGAGCGGCCTCCGGTGGCTACGGCGTCCAGCGCATCCGGAACGGGCCGCGAGCCAGGCCCAGCCGCCGAGGCACAATCGCCCGATGCGCCCGCCGCAGACCTCGACGCCGAAGCCGCAGACGACCCGGCGACACGCCTCCTGTGGGCACTGGTGCGCATGCTGACCTCGCGGCTGCCACCTGTCGCGACCGCCATCGTCGCCGTGTCGATCGCAGCGGCGATTGCGTTGACCGCATCCATCGTCTGGGGACTCGCGTCTCTTCCCATGATCTCGCAGACAAGCGCGAGCCGTCAGGTAGCCACTCTCGAGATCGATGACGACGTTGCGATACCCGAGGGATTCTTCGGCACGACGTCGGAGCAGGCCATCGCCTACGAGTACTACGGGCTTCTGATGGCGCAATCGTCGGCCATGAGCCCGAACGGGGAGAGCGAGTGTCTTATCGGGCTGGACGAAGACGACCTGACTGCCGATGGTCAAGGCGTGAACGGGCCGTTCTACTACGGATGCCGGGCCGGGGCCTTCCCCGCGACGATCGAAGTTCCCTTGGATGACACAGCGCCGGAGCGCTTGCGCGAGCAATTCCCCGAGGGCGGCGCACTGCAGTTCGTTCTGCAGGACGACCGGATCGGTGTCTTCTGGGACGGCGGCGCGACCGCGGCCTAGCTTCCGGACGCGGGCGACACCGTCAGCGAGCACGGGTCATGCGAGCATGAAGCGATGACCGACGATGCCGCCGCTGAGCTGCAAGCGTTGCGCGCGCGAGCCTACGGTCCCGACGCCGACATCCTGCGCGACCCGGTCGCCTACGACCGACTGCAGGAACTCGAAGCGCAGCTGCGCAGCGAGCAGCGAGGGCCGGAGCGCAGCGGTGCGGTCCCAGGTACGTCGTCAGTGGCATCCAGCACCGAAGGGGGCGCCCCATCGTCCGCGGCAGCGGCGGCCGGCACCGGCGATCAGGAGTCCGCGGGCACGGCAGTCCCCCGGAGCACCGAACGGGCCAGCGAATCAGGTGCCCGCGCGGCTTGGTCGCCGCTCACCCGCGTGCCCCCGCTCGCGCGCGCCTTCTGGCTCATTTCGGTGATGGCGGTAGCGACGCTCGCCGCATCCGTCACCTGGGGCCTCGCCTCGATTCCGGTGATCTCCGAAGGCTCGGGAGCGCGACAGATTGCGGCGCTCGATCCCGACCCGTCAGCCACAGCCCCGCCGTTTGGGAACACCGACACACCCCCGGTGGGATTCCAGTTCGCGGGCTACACGCTGATCACGGCCACGAACTCGAGCGACGGCGTCGACAGCGAGTGCCTTGTCGTCTTCAGAACTGAGGACGTTGACGACGAGTCGGGCTTTCCGAACGGGCCGACGTACTACGGATGCGGCGCCGGGACTTTCCCGCCGAGCGCGTCACTACAGATCCATGCGGGTTCGCCGGCCGAGGCTCTGGAACGCTTCGGAGAAGGGTCCTCGCTGCAGTTCGTCCTGGAGGGCGACCGCGTCGGCGTCTTCGTCGACTCAGCACCGCCGGACCCGGTCAACTGACGCCGTGAGCACCGAGCGCTGCAGCAAGTGCAGCAATCACCGGTCGCTGTGACGCGGTGAGCTTCTCGGCGGCAACGGCAGGTTGCATCCACTCGACACGATCGACCTCGGGAAAGCTCACCGTCCTCGCCGATCGCGGCGGCCACTCGAGCTCGAACTCCCCGAAGACCGGGCGCGAGATATCGAGCCCGGTGTCCTCAATGGCGAAGACGCTGATCGTCTTGCGTGATGCCGCGAAAGACCCGAGCTCGACCACAGGGCCATCCGGCGGATCGATCCCGAGCTCCTCACGGAACTCGCGCCGCGCGGCCTGAAGTGGGGGCTCCTCCGCCGGGTCATATTCGCCCTTGGGGATCGTCCAGGCTCCGGCATCCTTGCGCTGCCAGAACGGTCCACCCATGTGGGCGATGAGTACCTCGAGGGCGCTCGAGCCACCCGACGCGGACACTACGAGGCGATACACCAGCAAGCCGGCGCTCGTTACCGGCATCAGCCGGCGCCGTCTCGGCGCCGCAGCGCGGCGCGAAGGCTCCGCACGAGCAGCAGCAGACCGCCCAGGCCGACGACACTGCCAAGGAACGGGAACAGGGGAACGTCCTCGGTCAGTTGCGGTCCGCCCGAGGAAATCGCCAGGGCGATGCCCGTGGCCAGCAGAGTCACACCGACGAGCGTGCTCGTCACCTGGCCGAGCATTCCCTCGATCCATCGCCGCTCACCCGCACCCTCGAACGAGCGAAGGCGCACCGAGAAGGTGCCCTGTTCGAGGGAGCGCGAAATGTTCTCCAGGCGCCGCGGCACGCGGCGCACCTGCTCCAGAGCGAGCACGAGCTGCGTCTGCGCCGACAGCGCTGCGGTACGCAGCGACAGCATGCTGCGGGCGAAGTGCGGTGCCCGCGTAAGCGCCTGACCGACCATGTCGTACCCCGGATACACCCGGCGGAGGCCCCCCTCGAGCGAGCCGAGAGTCCGGAATACCAGCAGCAGAGACGGGGGCATCGCCAGTCGGTGGTGGCGGAGGGTGTCGAGCAGAAACCGGAAGACATCCTCGCCCGCGGGGGCGTTGCGAACCCGAGTGATGATCGCTCCGACATCACGCTGCAGCGCTGCCTGATCGGCGCCCGCCGGGTCGGGTTCGCACAGCAGCAGCACGATATCGGTGGCGGCCTGATCATCGTCGGCGGCGATCGCTGTCAGCAGCGGCACGAGAAGGCGCCGCATACTGGCCTCCAGTATGCCCACGGCGCCGAAATCGATCAGGGCTACCTCTCCGTCATCGCAGAGGATCAGGTTTCCCGGATGCAGGTCGGCGTGGAAGACCCCGCGCACGGCGATCTGCTCGAACACGGCATCCAGGACCCCGTCGGCGAGCGCGCGGGCTGCGCCCGGCTCCACCACTCCCTCGGGGAGCTTGCCGAAGGGCACTCCCTCGATGCGCTCTTGCACGATCATTCGCTGGGTGCACAGATCCGGAAAGACCCGGGGAACCCGCAACGGCATCGCGTGCGTCTTCGCGATGGCGCCCCGCAGCATCTCGGCGTTGGCCACCTCGATGCGATAGTCGAGCTCCTCGGTGAGTGCGCGCGAGAACTCGGCGACAAGGGCGACGGCACCATAGTCGGCTGCCCACGCAGTGCGACGTTCGGCATCACGCGCGAGGCGCTCGAGGATGTCGAGATCGGTGGTGACTTGGGCGCGTGCGGAGGGCCGCTGGATCTTCACGACGACGCGCTCGCCCGACACCAGCGTCGCGGCGTGCACCTGGGCGACGGATGCCGCAGCCATCGGCTCCGACTCGATCTCTGCGAACACCTCGGTGATCGGCCGCCTGAGTTCGGCACGGATCGCCGCTTCGGCCTCCGGCCAGGGAATCGGGGTCGAGTCCATTTGCAGCGTCGAGAGCGCTTCGATGAGGTCTCGCGGCAGCACGTCCTCGCGCGTCGAGAGCACCTGGCCGAGTTTGACGAAGGTGACGCCGGCCTCGGCCAGGGCCGCCACCAGCGCCTGGGGCAACGCGTCTCGCGCGGCATCCGATCGGCCGCGGTACATTCCCAGGCCGTGCCGGGAGGCGATGGCAACGATCTGCGCGTATCGGCGGGCGCGATCGCGCCGACGGAACGCCTCCCGGACGATCGTCACCGGATTTCCGAGCGGGCGACTGGGCCAGAGGAACTCCAGGGTGACGAGGATGACGACGACGACGGCGAAGATCCAGCCGAGTACGAGGGCGACGAAGGCCACCACGATCGGGCTTTCGACGACGACGCGATCACCGTCGATGACGTCGGCCTGCTCGAACACCCACGCTGTCAGCGGAAGTGAGCCAAGGAACACCACGGCGGAGGTCACGAGAGCGCGAACCCATCCGATCTGGGCGTCGAGGAGTCGCCTGCTGACCCATGCGGACAGCGCAGCGAAGGCGGCAGTGAGCAGAAGGACAGCAAGCCAGATCGGCATGTCCCGATTGTGTCAGCAGCATGATCCGGGCGCACGAACTGCACCGAAACCCGGCCGCATAGCGCCACCGTCTACGCTGTCTCGCGACGCCGCCCTCTCACCAGACCCGGAAGGCCCCCATGGACGAGACCCCTGTTGCAGCCGCACCCGCCGGGCGCTTCGCCGGAGAGGAGCTTGCAGGCGGCATCCGCGTCTGGCGCGGCATCCGCTATGCCCAGGCCCCGACCGGCGACGCCCGCTGGCGCGACCCTGTTCCGGCCGAGCCGCTGGATGCCGGCGTGACGGTCGAGGTGACAAGCTTCGGGCCCGCCGCACCGCAGAAGGCGAATCCGGCCATGGACCTCGGGCCGGACCCGATCTTCGACGAGGACTGCCTCTTCCTGAACGTCTGGAGCGGGGCGGATGTTGATGCTCCGGCTCCGGTCATGGTGTGGCTGCACGGCGGGGCTTACACGTTCGGCTCCAGCAGCCAGCCGGTCTATGACGGCGAAGCCCTCGCGGGCCACGGCGTGGTCGTAGTGACGATCAACTACCGCATCGGCGCGCTCGGATTCCTCGATCTGTCGAGCAAGTCCACCCCGGAGCATCCCTTCGACGGAAACCTCGCCCTGAAGGACGTCATGCTGGCGTTGCGCTGGGTGCAGCGGAACATCGCAGCGTTCGGGGGCGACCCCGAGCGCGTGACCGTCTTCGGCGAGTCCGCGGGCGCGGGCCTCGTGACGACGCTGCTCGCCGTCCCGAGCGCTGCGGGGCTCTTCTCGCGCGCGATCGCCGAATCCTCGCCGGTCTCGAGCGTCTACGACGCGGCCCGGGCCGAGACCGTCACCGACCTGTTCTTGGCGGCGGTCGGTAATCCCGCCCCGGCAGATCTGCGAACACTGCCGGTCGAGCAGATCGTCGAAGCCGGGATGACGGTGTTCGCCGAAGTCCCGGCGCAGCATCCAGGAACCATCGCATTCGGTCCCGTCATCGACGGCGACCTGCTGCCCGAGGCGCCGGCGACAGTCCTTGCCGAGGGGCGTGGTCTGCCGGTACCGCTGTTGATCGGCACAAACAAGGACGAGGCATCCCTCTTCCGGATGATGAAGTCACCGCTCATGCCCATCCGCGAGGAGCAGATCGAGCAGATGCTCGCCGAACTCGGCACCGAACGCCCCGGTATCGACCTGCCGTCGATGGCGCAGGTGCTCTCAGCGTACGAGGGCGTTCGTCACCACGCGGTCGGGCTGGGAATCGCCCGTGACATCGGATTCCGGATGCCGACGCTCTGGGCCGTCGAGGGCCATTCCCGCGTCGCGCCGGTCTGGCTCTACCGCTTTGACCACGCGACGCCGATGCTGCACCTGCTGCGCATCGGCGCAACGCACGCGACCGAGCTCCCCTACGTATGGGGCACGTTCGGCCGCCGCGCGCACGACATCAGCTTCCGACTCGGCGGCCGCCATGAGGCCGAACGGATCTCGGCGAGAATGCAGCAACGATGGACGGCGTTCGCCACGGGGGAGGCCCCGAACGCCGACGGCGCCGTGGAGTGGCCGGCATTCGATGTCGATACCCGCGCAACGCTCGTGATCGAGGCCGCGGACCGTGTGGTCCCCGACCTCGATCACGAGTTGCGCACCGGCTGGGGAGACGAGGTTCTCGCCTTCCCCTGAGCCGTGGCGCCCTTATGGGCGGGACGGTGCCAGACGTCGCGCCCTCACGGGCGGGACGGTGCCAGACGTCGCGCCCTTATGGGCGGGACGGTGGCGAGGACTCTTCGGTGAGCGCCGGATCGGTCTCGGCCACCGAGCCGAGAGCGTCATCGATCGCCACCATCGTGTCGGCATCCAGCGTCACGCCTGACGCCTTCACGGTGTCATCGAGCTGCTCGGGACGCGAGGCGCCGACGAGAGCCGCCGACACGTTGGGGTTCTGAAGCACCCACGCGATCGCGAGCTGCGGCAGGGTCAGACCCGCCTGCTCGGCTACCGGATGCAGCTTCTGCACTGCGCTGAGCACGTCATCCGTCATGAACCGCTTGATGAAGCCCGCGCCGCTCTTCTCGTCGGTGGCCCGCGAACCGGCGGGAGCCGGCTGACCGGGCAGGTACTTGCCGCTGAGCACGCCCTGCGCCATCGGCGACCAGACGATCTGCGAGATTCCGAGCTCCTCGGAGGTCGGAACGACCTTCCCCTCGATGACGCGCCACAGCGCCGAGTACTGGGGCTGGTTCGAAACGAGCTGGATGCCGAGATCCTTGGCCAGCGCGTGCCCGGCGCGCAGCTGCTCGGCCGTCCACTCGCTCACGCCGATGTAGAGCGCCTTGCCCTGCCGGACGATGTCGGCAAAGGCCTGCATCGTCTCTTCCAGCGGGGTTTCGTAGTCGTACCGGTGCGCCTGGTAGAGGTCGACGTAGTCGGTTCCGAGCCGCTCGAGCGAGCCGTGGATGCCGTCCATGATGTGCTTGCGCGACAGACCCGAGTCATTGGCGCCGCCCGGCCCGACGGGCCAGTAGACCTTCGTGAAGATCTCGAGCGACTCCCGACGCTGGCCCTTCAGCGCCTCGCCGAGAACCTGCTCGGCGACCGTGTTCGCGTACACGTCGGCGGTGTCGAAGCTCGTGATGCCGAGGTCCAGTGCTCGGTGAACTGTCGCGATGGCTGCGTCGTTTTCGACCTGCGAGCCGTGGGTGATCCAGTTGCCGTAGGTGATCTCTGTGACTTTGAAGCCGCTGTTGCCGAGATAGCGATAGTTGACCATTGCTCCACGCTATCGCCGCGCCGCGACAGCGGGGCCGGCCCGTGATGGAACGGCCTACCCTGAGGGAGTGGGCACCGAAGCAATCGAAACGACCATCAGCACCGGAACACTCCGCGGGAGCGTGACGGACGGCATCCGTCGCTTCCTCGGCATCCCGTACGCCGCGCCTCCCTTCGGCTCGCGGCGATTCCGGCTGCCCGCGGCACCGGATGCCTGGGTCGGGGTGCGCGATGCGACGCAGTTCGGGCCCTCGGCACCGCAAACGCCCTACCGCGGCAGGATCGGAGAACTCCTGCCGAGCCTGACCAGCGACGGGACCAACGAAGACATCCTGACCGTCAACGTCTGGGCCCCGACGGACGCGACCGACCCGGCATCCGGGCCGCTACCTGTCGTGCTCTGGATCCACGGCGGCGCGTTCGAGCGCGGCGGGAGTTCGATCGCCGGGTACGACGGGACGAGTTTTGCCCGGGGCGGCGTCGTGTTCGTCTCGGCGAACTACCGCCTCGGGTCCGAGGGTTTCTCGGTGCTCGAGGATGCCCCGCGCAATCTCGGCCTCGAAGACGTCGCTGCGGCCCTTCGCTGGACGCACGCTGAGATCGCGGCGTTCGGTGGAGACCTCTCGCGCATCACGGTCATGGGAGAGTCTGCCGGCGGGGCGCTGGTCGCCGCGCTCCTCTCCCGACCCGACACCGCGCCCCTCATCTCGGGCGCGATCATCGAGTCAGGGCCCCTGGATGCCGTCGACCCGAAGCGGGCGGGCCGGGTCACCCGCGCGCTCGCCAAACGGCTCGGCGTGCCGGCGACGCGCGAGGCGTTTGCCGCGCTGTCGCCGGCCGAGCTGCTGGAGGCACGAACGGCCCAGGCTGCCGGCAGCTCGCCGCTGCGGGGCGCGCCCGGGTTCCTGCTCGCTCGCGACCCCGAGAGCCTCCCCGAATCCCCTCGCCAGGCACTCCCCACGGCCTCAGCCCCTATCCTCATCGGCACCAACACCGACGAGTACCGGCTCTGGTTCACGCCTGACGCGCTCGCGAAGATCTCGCCGTGGCAGGCCAGCCTCGGCCATCTTGCCCTGAGAATCCCGCGTGCCGCGGTGCGCGCCTACCGGGCCGCGTTCCCGGATGCCGGCACCGGCGACCGGCTCGGGCAAGCGCTCACTGACTCGATGCTGCGAGCGCCGATGACCCAGGTGGCGGATCGCCGAACGGCGCCGACCTTCGTCTACGAGTTCGCCTGGCAGAGCCCGGTCGACGGCCTCGGCGCCGGGCACGCTCTCGAACTCGGCTTCGTCTTCGACGGTGTGAGCAATCCCGACAGCATCCGAATGGCCGGGGATGCGCCGCCGCAGCGCCTCGCGGATGAAATGCACGGCGCGTGGGTGCGGATGATCCGCGACGGCGACCCGGGATGGGAGCCGTTTGCCCCCGGCCGCCGCGTGCGCGTCTTCGATGTCGACTCGCGGACGCTGCCGCTCCCGCGCGCTGCGGCCGTGGACGCCTTCAGACCGGCATCCTGACGGGACTTACGAGACGGTCACGAGGCTGACGCCGCGGCCTCGTCGTCCTCGGTAGCGACCAGTTGCCCGCACGCGCCGTCGATCTCTTTGCCGCGCGTGTCCCGCAGTGTCGTCGGGATGCCCGCGGCGTTCAGGCGCCGCACGAACTCGTTCTGCACGTGCGGTTCGGATGCCGTCCAGATGGAACCTGGCGTCGGATTGAGCGGAATCGGGTTGACGTGCACCCAACCGCGCCCGCGCGCGTTGAGCTTCTGCGCCAGCAGGTCGGCCCGCCACGGGTGGTCGTTCATGTCTTTGATGAGGGCGTACTCGATCGAGACGCGACGGCCCGTCCGCTCGAAGTAGCCGCGGGCGGCATCCAGCGCCTCATCGACCTTCCAGCGCGAGTTCACGGGGATGAGTTCGTCGCGCAGTTCGTCGTCGGGAGCGTGCAGAGACAGGGCGAAGGTGACCGGGATGTCTTCGGCGGCAAGTTTGGTGATCGCGGGCACAAGTCCCACTGTCGACACCGTGATGCCACGAGCGCTCATGCCCATGCCGTGCTTCTTGTCGGTCATCACCCGAACCGCCTGCATGACACGGGCGTAGTTGGCAAGCGGCTCCCCCATCCCCATGAAGACGATGTTCGACACCCGCTCCAGGGACTGATCGGTGCTGCGCTTGCCGCCGAGCTCACCTCGGGCGATCGCTTGATTGGCGCGCACCACCTGGTCGACGATTTCGGCAGCCGACATGTTCCGGGTGAGCCCCGCCTGGCCGGTCGCGCAGAACGGGCAGTTCATTCCACATCCGGCCTGGCTTGATACGCACAGGGTGATCCGACCCGGGTACCGCATGAGAACCGACTCGACGAGCGCACCGTCGTGCAGTTTCCAGAGGAACTTGATCGTGTCGCCCTTGTCGGTGTCGAGCCGGCGCACCTCAGTCAGCAGCGGCGGCAGCAGCCCCGCGACAAGTTCCTCACGACCGGATGCCGGCAGATCGGTCATCTCTGCCGGATCGCTCGTCCAGCGGGTCAGGTAATGGCGCTCAAGCTGACCGGCGCGAAAGCCCGGAAGACCGAGTTCCTTGGCCTTCTCGACGCGCTGTTCGGGAGTCAGATCGGCCAGGTGCACGGGAGGCTTGCCGCGCTTGGGGCTCGCGAACTGCAAGAGCGGCCGGCCCTCGGCATCCTTCTTCTGTTGCCATCCTTCGGTGGCAGGGCGCACCTGAGGCGCGCCGGAGGACGTGGGAGGGAGCGCGCGAGCCATGACTCCAGGGTAAGCGAGCGGATGCCGCGCGACCCTGCTCGACCGGCGAAGCCCTGTCGGCGCTGCGAAGCCTAGTCGGCGCTGTCAAGCCCTGCCCACGCAGGCTACTGCCCAGTACCGTGAGGTCGTGCCCCACGACGATCTCGAGATCCGCCCGATCACTCCCGACGACGCCGGCGAGGTGCTGACGTTGCAGCGCGCCGCCTTCGTGCAGGAGGCGATCATCTACGGCACCCCGCACATGCCCCCGTTGACACAGACACTGGAGGAGATATCCGCCGAACTGGTCGAGAACCTCGGCTGCGTCGCGCTGCGCGGACCCCGGATCGTCGGAGCCGTCCGCGCACAGCAGGACGGCGAGCTGCTGCTCATCGGGCGGCTCGCGATCGCACCCGATCAGCAGGGCGGGGGAATCGGCACGGCGCTGCTCGCAGCAGTCGAGCAGCGGGGGAAGGATGCCGGCGCCACGACAGCCGAACTGTTCACCGGGTCGCTGTCCGAGGCGAATCTGCGCCTGTACGAACGCGAAGGCTACGTCGAAAGCGAGCGCGTGCCGGGAGATGCCGGCATCGAGCAGGTGTTCCTGCGCAAGACACTCGACTGATCAGTTGCGGCGAGGCCCCGGAACCGTGCGTCAGTCGAGGAAGATGTCGGGGAACAGCTGATCGTCCGGAGTTCCCGGCACCGCGGCGTAACCCGAGAAGTCCGTGACACCCGCAGCCTCGAGTACGTCCTCGACGATCAGTGTCTGGCCGGTGTAGTCCCGCGAGGGTTTCGTGATCACCTCGTACGCGGCATCCGCGTAGATCTCGGGGGTGCGACTGACCTTCATCATCTGGTCGCCGCCGAGCGCGAACTGCACGGCCGCTGTCGCGATCGTGGTCCGGGGCCAGAGCGTGTTGGCCGCGATGCCATCCTTCGCGAACTCGGCGCCGATACCGAGGGTCGCCATCGTCATCCCGTACTTTGCGAGCGTGTAGCCGGTGTGCCCGCCAAGCCACCGCGGCGAGAGGTTCAGGGGCGGCGACAGCGACAGGATGTGCGGGTTCTCTGCCTCGCGCAGGATCGGGACAGCCGCTCGCGAGAGCATGAACGTGCCGCGCACATTCACGCCCTGCATCAGGTCGTACTTCTTGGCGGAAAGATCGAGCGAGCCCGACAGGTCGATCACGCTCGCGTTGTTGATCACGACGTCGATTCCCCCGAACTCGCCCTGGGTCTTCAGCACTGCCGCGGTGACATCGTCATCGTTGCGCACGTCACCCACGATCGGCAGCGCACTCCCGCCCGCCGCCTCGATCGCCTCGGCCGCGGTGTGAACGGTGCCCTCGAGCTTCGGATGCGGGGTGTCGGTCTTCGCGAGGATGGCGATGTTCGCTCCGTCGGCCGCACAGCGCAGCGCGATCGCAAGCCCGATCCCGCGGCTACCGCCGGAGAGCAGAACGGTCTTTCCGGCAAGCTTCTTCTCGGTCACGCGAGGTCCTTTCGGGTGGCGGATGTGGTGGCGGTGTCGTTCTTCGGGGTACGGGATGCCGCAGCGAACGCGGCGATTCGCGTCCGAGCGTCGTGGGTGCCGAATCGTTCCCCGATCGTCTGCGCCTCGTCTTCGAGGTTCTGGGCGAACGCGCGGCCCGCGCCTGAGCGCACGAGTCGCTTCGCTTCACCGATGGCCACAACAGCACCCGACTGCCAGAAATCAGCAACCTCCCGTGCGCGCGCAGCAACCTGATCGGCCGGAACAACCTCGTTCACCAGACCCCACTCGAGAGCTTCGGCGGCAGTGAGGCTCCGATCCTGCAGCAGCATCGTCAGTGCACGGCGCTGGCCGATTGCGGCGGGGAGCAGTGTCGAGACACCAAGGTCGGGGGTGAGCCCGATGTTGGCGTACTTGCTCACGAAGCGGGCCGCTTCAGAGGCGACGATGTAGTCGGCGCACAGCATCAGCCCGAGACCGCCGCCGGCGACAGCGCCCTGCACGGACGCCACGATCGGGGTCGACGAGCACACCAGCGTGAGGATCCCCTCGTGGATGACTCTCGCCATCGCCGTGACGGCGTCACCGGCACTCCCGTCGCCGGGGTCAGCCTCCGACATCGCCACCACGTCGCCGCCGGCGCAGAACGCCGGACCCGCGGCATCCAGCAAAATCGCCGTCACGGTGGGATCGCCGGTGAGTTCGACCGCCACATCTCGCCAGCGGCGACCCATCTCGAAGTCCACGGCGTTCAGGCGCGCGGGACGGTTCAAGGTGACGTGCGCGAGGCCGTCCTCGACCTCGACCAGGATGGAATCGCTCATCTCGGCCTCCTTCAGCAGTGAGGGTGCGGCCAGACGGCGTTCCCCTTCGAAACCTCCCGTCACTCTACTCTGGCCACCATCGCGCGCGAGCCCGCGTTTCACGATCCGTGGCACTGCGTCCCATCGGTGGTCGATGCCGGCGGCAACCACGAGACCCTTCCCGAGCGCACCGGCGGTAGGGTTGCGGCGTGAGCGGAGAACGGCGGCGCAGCTACTCCATTGGGGTAGCGATCGACTGGTTCTTCTTCGTGTTCGCCGGGGTATCGGCGCTCTGGCTCGCCTACCTGAGCTTGACCGAATCGTTCCGCGTCGGGTGGTGGGGCGTGCTCGTCGCTATCGCGTTCTGGGCCCTGCTTGCGTACCTGGTGCTGCCACGCATCCACCGCATCCTCACGACGATCTACGTGCCGGGCTACTTCATCGGACGCACCCGAACGAGCGACGGCCTGCTCGGCGATCCGGTCAACCTTGCCTTCATGGGTGAAGAGGCTGCGCTGCACGAGGCGATGGAGCGGGCCGGCTGGACCCTCGCCGATCCGGTCACGCTGCGGTCATCCGTCCGGATCGTCACCTCAACGCTCACCCGTCGCAGCTATCACCAAGCCCCCGTCAGTCCGCTGTTCCTCTTCGGCCGGATGCAGGACTTCGCCTACCAGCAGGAGGTCGACGGCAACCCCGCGCAGCGTCACCACGTCAGGTTCTGGCGGTGCCCCGACGACTGGCCACTCCCCGGCGGCCGCCGAGTCGAATGGCTCGCGGCGGGAACCTTCGACAGCTCCGTCGGCTTGTCGCTGTTCACGCTCCAGGTCACACACCGCATCGATGCCGACACGGATGTCGAACGCGACCACATCGTCAGTTCGCTGCTTGCGGCAGACCCCGGCATCCGTGTCGAGGTGATCGAGGACTTCTCGACGAGCTACCACGCTCGTAACGGCGGCGGTGACTCGATCCGCACCGACGGAGACCTGCCGATCCTGGATCTGCGGCCGGTGGCGGTAGCCGAGGCCGCCACTACCGACGCCGCAACCGATATGACCGATGCCTCCCTCTCGGCCTCTGGCGTCCAGGAGGTCGCGACGGTAGCGGCAGTGACCGCGACGGAGGCTCCACAGAACCTGCCGCGTAAACGCGTAGCTTTCGAACCGCCGACGACGCTGTTCGCCCCGCTCACCCGGGACCCCGGCATGCGCCGCCCTGCGACGATCACGACGGGGACACTCCTTCTGTTGTTGCGGGTGCTCGCCGGCATCCTGTTGATCATTGGCCTGTGGGCGGAGTGGCCCGACGTGATGGACAGCTCCGACCTGGCCGTCAGCGGCGATGTACTCACGGCGGAGGAAGAACAATTCGCGCTCTGGATCGTGATCGCCCTGATGGGCGTGAGCCTCGCGGTTCAGGTGAGCGTGCTGCTCTCGCTGTGGTGGGGACGCAACTGGGCTCGTCTGGTCGTCATGGTCTTCGCGGTCGTCTCGATATCGACGGCGTTCACGACGTGGTTCCTGCGGGAGCAGGAGATCACCCTGCGAACGTCGCTCCTGGCTGTCGGTCTCGATGTCTTGATCCTGCTGGCGCTCTCAAGCCGCAGCGCGGCTGCCTATTCCCGCCGCCGCGAACGACGCGACGCCGGGCGTGCTGACTCGATTAGCGCGGCGCCATCCGGATAGCTCCGTCGAGCCGGATCGTCTCCCCGTTGAGATAACCGTTCTCGACGATGCTCATCGCGAGCGCCGCGTACTCCTGCGGCCGCCCCAGACGCGCCGGGTACGGCACCTGCTGACCGAGCGAATCCTGCGCCGCCTTCGGCAGGGCGGCGAGCATCGGAGTCTCCATGATCCCGGGAGCGATCGTGACGACGCGGATCGCGTGCCGGGCAAGCTCCCGCGCGATCGGCAGCGTCATGGCGTGCACCCCGCCCTTGCTGGCGGCGTACCCCGGCTGGCCGATCTGGCCGTCGAAGGCAGCGACACTGGCGGTGTTGATGATCACGCCCCGGTCGCCGGACTCGGCATCCGGTTCTGTTCGGGCGATCACTGCCGCGGCATGCGCGAGCACCGTGTACGTCCCGACCAGGTTGATGCGGACGATCCGCTCGAACGCGGCGATCGACGAGGGCTCTCCATCCCGATCGAGCACCTTGGCCGGGGGCGCGATGCCTGCACAGTTCACGACGACCCGAAGCGGGCCGGATGCCGCAGCGACCGCGACCGCGTCGCGCACGGCCTCGGAATCCGTGACATCCGCCGGAGCAAAGGTGCCGCCGAGGCGTGCCGCGACGTCTGCGCCGGGCGAGCCGGGCAGGTCGATGATCGTGACCAGCGCCCCGGCAGCGGCGAGCCGCTCCGCCGTCGCCAACCCCAGACCGCTCGCTCCGCCGGTGACGAGAGCTGCAGCACCACTGACCTTCATCCGACTCTCCTTCGTGTCGCGCCCCAGGCTACCCCCGAGGTGACTGCCGGTTCAGGACGGACCGAGGATGAAGTTCCACGAGCCGGTGAGGACGGCGGCGGTGACGGCGACCGCGGCGATTGCCGCACCGAGGAGTACCAGCAACCACTCAGCCAGTCCGAACCGGGACTCGCGCGCCCACGTGCGCGGGCCGGGTGCACCGAAGCCGCGGGCCTCCATCGCGACAGCGAGTTTCGTACCCCGGCGGATGGAGAGCACGAGCAGCGCGAAAGCCATTCCGAGGAACCGACGGATACGGCCGCGGTCGGCCACACCGCGCGAGCGACGCGCGAGCTCGAGCGCACGCCAGTCATCGACGAACAGTCCGACCATCCGCAGACCGGCGAGCCCGCCGAGGACGAACCGGGCCGGGAGTCGAAGCACCTGCGCGAGCCCGTCGGCAAGATCGGTCGGGTCAACGGTGGCGAACAGAACGACCGACGGCAGCGCTATCGCGAGCACCCGAAGCATCGTGGCAAGCGCCAGAGTCAGCGATCCCTCGCTGACCCGCACCACGAACCACTCCAGGAAGATCACTCCACTCGCCTGGCCGTACAGCGCGATCGTCACGCCGGTGAGCGGCGCAAGCAGCCACACGATCCACGTGCGCCGCCAGAAACGACTCCAGCCGAGGCCAGCGAAAGGGAACAGAGCGAGTTCAATCGCCAGCGCGACCCCGGCCGACACCGCATCCAGGGTCAGCACCAGCGGAATCGTCAGCACGACGATCGCCAGCAGCTTCGCGACCGGATTCAGTCGCGCCACCCGTGAGGGCGCGACAGTCTGGATGTCGATCACGACGACCCGCCGAGCACGAAACTGTCGGCGCCCAGTGCCTCGACGACGTCGAGATCGTGCGTGATCGTCACGACCGCCGACCCCTCATCGCGCACCCGGCCAAGGAGGGCGACGAGTTCGGCCCAGGTGCGCGCGTCCTGCCCGAAGGTGGGTTCGTCGAGAATGAGGACCCGGGGTCGAGTCGCGAGAGCCGCGGCGACCGTGAGCCTGCGCTTCTCGCCTCCCGAGAGCGTGTAAGGGTTGGCATCGGCGAGCCTGTCCAGCCGCAACCGGTGCAGCAGCTCATCGACGCGTGCCGCGATTTCGGACTCCACGAGACCCAGCGCTCGTGGACCGACCTCGAGCTCGCCGCGCACCGTTCGTGCGAGCAACTGATGCTCGGGATCTTGGAACACCATGCCAAGGCGGGTGAGCAGTGCTCGCGAGGGCCACTGGTGGGGATGCCCACGCTCTCCCGCGGCAAGCGCCGCGGAGGCCACGACAGACCCCGCGGCGGGTGCGATCAGCCCGGCAAGGGTCAGCCCGAGCGTGGACTTGCCGGCACCGTTGGGTCCGGTGATCGCCGTCACACCCGCTTCGACGATGTCGAGCCGCGGGACCTCGGCAACCGGCCGACCCGGCACCCGAGCGACGACCAGATCGTGGGCCGACACCAGCACCGAACCCCGAGCGTGTAGGGCGCGCGGGGGCCACGCCGGGCGATGGCCGGGGACCCAGACGCCGGCCGCGGCGAGATCGGCGCCTCGGTCGCGCAGCACCGCGTCCGGCGAGCCGTCGGCGACGACGACGCCAGCCTCGAGGACCACGACCCGATCGACCAGCGACTCCCAGGCCGCTATCCGATGCTCGACGACAACGAGGGTGGCTCCCGTTTGGTCGACGACGCGGGCGACGGCATCCCGCACCTGCTCGACGCCGTCGGGGTCGAGATTGGCCGTCGGTTCGTCAAGGATGATGAGGCCTGGCCGCATCGCGACGATGGCGGCGAGCGCCAGCCGCTGCTTCTGCCCTCCCGACAGAGCGGTCGTCGAGTGATCCAGCGGCACGTCAAGTCCCACCAGGTCGAGGGCCTCGCGCACGCGCGACCAGATCTCTTCGCGGGGGACGCCGAGGTTCTCGCAACCGAACGCGACCTCATCGCCGACCCGCGCTAGCACGACCTGGGAATCGGGGTCCTGCAGCACGAGGCCCGTGCTGCCGCGCGCCGCACTCGGCGGGGAGCCGTCGAGAAGAATCGATCCCTCGCTCTCGCCCTCGTCGCCGCCGAGCACTCCGGCCATCGCCCTCACGAGTGTGGACTTGCCCGACCCCGATGCTCCCAGCAGCAGCACCCTCTCGCCGGCGCCGATCTGCAGATCGATGTCGCGCAATGCCCATGCCCGCCGACTGCCGTGCCGCCAGCCCCAGCCGTCGATCCTGACAGCAACGGGACGAGGGCTGGCCGGAGAAGTCCGAGAAGACTGCGCCGTCACGTCAGACGCGCTGCCGGACTTCACGCCCGGCAGGGAAGGCATCGAGTGCGCCCGTCGCGGCAAGCGCCCGCACCAACAACCACGAGAGCAGACCCGCGATCACCGCACCCGAGATGACAGTGCTGATCAGGTAGACGATCGTGAAGGTCACGTCGGCTCCCGCGTACCAGAGGATCAGATTGTTGATGCCGCCGGCCAGCGCGGCGCCGGCTCCGGCGAGGATGGCGACCGGAAGCGTCCAGACGCGGTAAGCGAAGATCAGGAAGATGATCTCGGCGCCGAGCCCCTGCACGAAGCCGGCCTCGAGCGTCAGGAACCCGCCCCACTGATTGCCGACCAGCGCCGAGACGACGGCAGCGAGCAGCTCGGTGTAGATCGCGGCACCCGGCTTGCGGATGACGAGAGCGCCCAGGACTCCGGCGAACAGCCACGGTCCGTCAAGCAGACCCTGCAGGCCCGGCAGCAGCGGCTCGAGCAGCGCGCTCGGGCCGACGTAACCGACGTTCCAGGCCAGGAAGATCAGGCCGGATGCCACACCGATGACGCTGGCGACGACGATGTCGACGATCCGCCAACGGAACCGGCGCGTGGTCGCTGTGGGGGTGGACGACGAAACAGACATTGTTCTCCTTCCTGCGCTGGCATGACCCAGATCAGGTTCGACGGTCGAAGCGTGGATTCGCTTCCTCTCAGCCCGGCACACCGGACTCCCGTGGTTCGTGGTGCCGAGTATACGCGCCAGGTACGGATAATCTGGGCGGGATGACCGACACGGAGGCGCCGACCGCCCCCGACCCGACCGACGCCGACCAGGCTTCGAGTGCGGCCGCGGGGGGAGCGGTGGAGCGCGCCGACACTGCAGCACTGCAGTGGGCTCGCCCTGCTAGCGCACCTGCCGCGCGCCGGATGCACGACGACCCGGACCAGGGCGACCTCCTGGACGGGATGCCGCGCCGCTCGCTGCTGCGCGGAACCGTCATCGGTCCGACGCTCATCGTGCTCGCTGTCGTCGCGGCATACGCCGCGGTAACCCTGCTCTGGCCGTTGACAGCGGTGATGCCGACGGCGCAGTCCGTCGATGTGGCGCCGCTCACGGCATCCGCTGCGGCTCCTGCCTGGCCCGCCGAGGGTTCGGCTGCAGTCGCCGTCGACGGGTTCGAGTCGACGTCTCCCGAGGGCACGCTGACCTCGACGACGGATGCGGCGCCGCTAGCGAGCATCACGAAGCTCGTGACCGCGCTCATGGTGCTCGACCGCCAGCCCCTCGCGCTCGGCGAAACCGGCCCAGAGTATGCGTTCACCTCGCGCGATCGCTCCACCTACTGGAACTACCGCGGGCGCGGCGAGTCGGCGCTCGACGTCCCTGTCGGCGGGTCCCTCACCGAGTACCAGATGCTGCAGGGGCTACTGATCGGCTCTGCGAACAACTATGCGGCCCGCCTGGCCGACCAGTTCTGGCCGACGGACGAGGTCTTCGAGAGCGCCGCAGCCGACTGGCTGAGAACCCACGGAATCAGCGGCATCACGGTCGTGGAGCCCTCGGGTATCGACTCCGACAATGTCGGCACTCCTGCGGGCGTGATCGCACTCGGCCGCAAGGCGCTCGAGAACCCGGTGATAGCCGAGATCGTCGCGACACCGATGGTGAACCTGCCCGGCGCCGGTGAGGTCACGAACACCAACGACCTGCTGGCGGATCCGGGCGTCGTCGGCATCAAGACGGGTTCGCTCTTCGTCAACGGCCGAGAGGTCGACGACCTGGCCACCGCGAGAGACCTCACGATCAGCGACACGACGGTCCGCACCTACGCGACGGTTCTGGCCCAGCCGAGCGACGAGTCGCGAGACAGCTCGGCCCGGGCGTTGCTTGCTCAGCTCGAGGCGGAGCTCACGACCCCGTACGTCATCCCGGCCGGCACGGTCGTCGGGACAGTGGAGACCGCGTGGGGATCGAACCCAGAGATCCGCACGACTGCGGATGCCGCGGTCATCCTCTGGAACGGCGCGGCATCGAGTTCGTCATCCACGCTCGCTGTCGACGACTGGGAAGCCGGATCACCGGCTGGCACGTTCACCCTCACCGGCCCGGTGAACTCCACCACCGTCGAAGCCGCGGTGTCTGCCGAGATCGAGCAGCCCTCGCCATGGTGGCGCTTGACGCATCCGCTGCAGCTGTTCGGTCTGATCGACTGAGGCCCCGGGCCCGGTCTCAGCCCCAGAGGGGCGTCGGCGGCGTGAACCCGTAAGCCTGATCGAGAAGGTCGGCGGGAAGCTCCTGGCCGGGGGCGGGGTTCCAGCGCGGTGAGCGGTCTTTGTCGACGAGTTGCGCGCGAATGCCCTCCACGAGATCGGGCTGCGTCGTCCCGAACCACAGCACAAGCCCGTACTCCTGGGCAAGCGCTGCGCGCAGGTCGGGGAGCTTCCGCGCGCGTCGGACCGCCTCGAGCGTCACCGCGAGCGCTGTGGGCGGAAGCGTCCCGAGGTGCGCAGCGGTCTCGCGCGCGGCATCCTCGGGCCGTCCGCGCAGTGCGTCGACGATCTGGGCGACGGTCGGCTGGGCGAACGCGACGTCGATCCACTCCAGCTCACCGGTCAGGGTTCCGGGAGCTGGATCTGTCGCGACGGCCTGGATCGCACTGTCGAGGTCGACCCTATCCTCGAGCGCCGACAGCAGGCCTTCGAGCCGCACGCTCGGGACGTGGTGGTCGGCAAGGCCCGCCGCTATGGCGTCGGCCGGCCCGACGGTGTTGCCGGTGAGCGCCAGGTACTCGCCGACCCGCCCGGGGGCACGGCCGAGCAGCCACGATCCGCCGACATCCGGCGTGAAGCCGATCCGCGTTTCGGGCATCGCGAGCATCGATCGCTCGGTGACGATGCGGTGCGAGGCATGGCCGGCAAGACCGATTCCACCGCCCATCGTGATCCCGTCGGCGAACGCGACGATCGGATGCCGATACTCCGCGATCCGGGCGTTGAGGGCGTACTCGGCGCGGAAGAAGGCCTCGACCTGCTCGGGATGATCGCCGATCAGCGTCTCGTACAGCCCGCGAACATCGCCCCCGGCGCAGAACCCGCGATCGCCGCCGCCGCGCAGAACGACAGCTCGGATGCTGTCGTCCCGCTCCCACCGCTCAAGAGCCGCGGCAAGCACCTCGACCATCTCGAGATCGAGGGCGTTCAGCGCCCGCGGTCGTTGCAGGGTCAGGATGCCGATCTCGCCGCGCTGCTCGATCTCAACCGTCGGTGTACTCTCCACGGTCCCACGGTAGCGAGGGACCGCCACGGAGGGGGGTCTTCGACCGCCCTCGGGCGTGGTGCCGCATCCGTAAGGGCTGCGTCGGCCAAACTGGTGCGCAATCCACACCCAGGGAGGGGCTCGTCATGCCCGACGGACAGGTTCTGGAGTTCGCGGGGCTTACCAAGCGCTTCGGGACGATCTCGGCAGTCGCCGACCTCACGTGCAGCATCCAGCCGGGGCGCATCACGGCGTTTCTCGGACCCAATGGGGCCGGCAAGACCACGACGCTGCGGATGCTGCTGGGTCTGATCCGTCCCACCTCCGGCTCGGCGACCATCGGCGGTCGCCGCTACGACGAACTCACCCATCCCCTGCACACGGTCGGTGCGGTTCTCGAGGCGACCGGGTTTCATCCTGGCCGCACGGGAGCAGCCCATCTCACGGTGTATGCACAAGCTGCCGGCATCCCGCGTTCGCGCGTCGATGAGGTACTGGAGCTGGTCGGACTCTCGCACGCTGCGGGACGCAAGGTCGGCGGCTACTCCCTCGGGATGCGCCAGCGGCTCGGGGTTGCGTTCGCGCTGCTCGGTGACCCCGGCGTGCTCGTGCTCGACGAGCCCACCAATGGCCTCGATCCCGAAGGCATCCGCTGGATGCGGTCGTTCCTGCGGACTCTGGCCGGCGAGGGGCGGACGATCCTGGTGTCGTCTCACCTTCTCGCCGAAGTGCAGCAGACGGTGGATGCCGCGCTCATCATCTCGGGCGGACGCCTCGTCTTCGAGGGGTCGCTCGCCGACCTCGCGTACCAGGAGGTTCCGGTCACCCTCGTCGACTCTCCCGACCGCGGCGCACTCGTCACGGCGCTGGAGGCTGCGGGTGTTCCGCTCGAAATCCTGCGCACCGGCATCCAGGTGGAGGGCCTCGACGCCGCTCGTGTGGGCGCGATCGCTGCCTCTGCCGGCATCGCCCTCTCGGCACTGACCGACCGGGGGCCGGCCCTCGAAGAGATCTTCCTCGAGTACGTCAACGGAACGAGGCCGCCGCGGCTGCTGACGGACGAGCCTCAGCCAGAGGTCCCGATCGAGACCGAGGAGCAGCCTGAGGTCACGACGGCGTCGGATTCCGAGGCCGATACGCCCGTCGGTGCGTCAGCCGACGAGGAAGGGGCGAACCGATGACCGTCGCCACCGTTACCCGGTCGGAGTTCACCAAGTTCTTTTCGACATCCCTGTGGTGGGTGTTGGGGCTCGTGCTCGTGGTCTACATCGCCTCCACGGCAGGCGCGCTTGCGTTCGTGTTCGGGGCCGTCAGCAACGGAACCCTTCCTGGAGACGGTGCGCCGGTCCCGACCGAGGGCGTCGCCCCCCTGCTGTATTCGCTGGCGGCGAGCGTCGGCTATGTCATCCCGCTCATCCTGGGCACCCTCATCGTTACGACCGAGTTCCGGCACAAGACTCTGACGGCAACGTTCCTTGCAACCCCCCGCCGCGGCACCGTCCTGTGGGCGAAGATCGTCGCGGGCATTGTGGTCGGCGTGGGCTTCGGGATCGTCGGCGCGCTGTCATCGGTCGGGCCCGCGGCGGGGTTTCTCACGGTGTTCGGTATCGATACCGACTTGGGAGCCGGGTCGACCTGGGCGCTGATCGCGCGGGTCGTGCTCGCGCTGACGATCTGGGTGGTCGTCGGGATCGGGGTCGGCACGCTGGTGCGCAACCAGGTAGCCGCCGTCGTCGGAGTGCTTGTCTTCACGCAGTTCCTCGAACCGATCGCCCGCACGGCAGGCGCGTTCGTGGAGGGACTCGACACCGTCACGAACTACCTGCCGGGCGCGGCAAGCGATGCCCTCGTCGGAGCCAGCATCTTCCAGATGGCGGGCGCAGGAGCCAGCACGAGCGGACTCGAATGGTGGGCTGGCGGCGCCGTCCTGCTCGGCTACGCGCTTGTGCTGCTCGTGCTCGGCTACGCGCTCAACTGGCGCCGCGACGTCAGCTGACGAGGTCGGCGACGTCTTCGGCTGGGCCCTCGACATCCAGCCGGAGCGCCTGGACCAGCGCCAGACCGTGTCGCGTCGTGAGCACGATGCGTTCGTAGTCCGGATGCTCCTCAAGGTCGATCACGACACCGGGCCGCCGCCCGCGCACCAGGACGAAATCCTCGCTGCCGGCTGACTTCCAGGTTCCCATGGCGACGACACCGCGCACATGCGTGCCGGGGCTCGGCACGCCGCGAAGCCAGGTCCACACGTCGTCGGTGAGCTGAACCTTTGCAATCGTGTCGCGCGGGAGGTCTACATTCTGCCGCCGGAATGCAAGCAGCCGCTCAGACCCCGACAACGCCACCTCCAGGTGGGCGGAGTCAAGCAGCAGGGTGACCATGAACCTAGTCTGCCAGCGGCGTTCGCGCCCTTACGGGGAGTTTGCTTACAAGCCCGCAACGATCCCTCTGCACCCTCCCTCCAACGGCAGACGCTCTGGCGCGATCGACAGCACGTGCACTCTCCGCGTCAACTGCTCCTTCGACAGCGACTGCAGCGTCCCGAGCGCCCAACCGGGAGCTCGAGCTCCTCCGCAGCCTCCACTGACTCCTGGTCCCTTGCCGGCATCCGATCATAGGTCGGCTCCACCGACCACGGAGATCTCCTTGCCGCCAAGGCCCAGGGAAATGTTCGGGAAGGGAAAGACCACAATGCTCGACCTCACAAGCGCCATCGACCAGCTGATCGTTGAAGCCGAAATCGCCGCACTACCCACCTGGGACGGCGCACCCCTGCACTACACCAGCGCCTACCACACCCCCGACGAACTCGCCGCAGCGCTCGAGCGTTGGCGAGCCGAACAAACACCCGGCACCTGGCGTCGATGCCACCTGTGGCGCCCTGCCCCCGCAGCCGGGGCACTCGACCTCGAGCACCACAACCTCACCACCTGGATCACAGACCTCCGCTGCGACCACCACGGCGCCGAGTATCACGCCTGCTCGTGCGTAGGCGAACTCCTCTACAAGAGCGTCTGCAGCGTCTGCTCCTGGCAAGCGATCACCGACGACGAGAACACCGCCGTCGAAGCCTGGCACGACCACGCCATGCCCGGATGGCGCGACCTCCCCACCCTGCCCAGCAAACTCCGCGGGCACATGGGCACCCGGAAAATGACCCCCGCGCTCGAAGCCTGGTTCGACGCGAACTACCCCGAGAACTTCCGCGTCCCCGGCGCACCCATCCTCACCGACCGGGGCGGCAGCGGCATGCGTCACGTCCCCGACTACAGCCCCTACGGCGGCTTCGACCTCAGCGACCACAACTGACCACACCACCCCGAACGGAGATCACCATGAGCACCCCCGAACCGCGCGCTCTCACCGAAGCCTGCAGCATGTGCCCCGAAACCCTCGTCGCCTTCACCGACACCGAACTCACCGAACAACTCAGCCTCCACGTCGCCCGCCACCACAACGGCGCCACCGCGGCCGTGGCAACCCCCGAACGCCCCACTATGACCGACGCGGTACGCATCCTCGCGGAAACCTGGTCAGTCGTCGCCCGCTGCGACGTCGAGGTCTTCGGTGGCCTCCAATACGTCGAAGCGCTCTCCATCGCCCAAGTCCTTCACGCAGGCGGCTACTCCAGCCTCGCCGGCGAAATCATCTACCGGTGGGCGCGTAACGACACTGATTGGGACGACCGCAACGACCCCCAGTTCGTCACCGAAGTCAACCGGTGGATCGCGCTCATCGAACCCGGCATCCTCGACCGGGAAAGCTCAGCATTCTGCCAGCACTACATCGACACCGGCCTCTACCTCACCGAAGGCGAGACCCTGTGACCGGCAATGCTCAGGTGCCCCAGAACCCCACCATCGCGGGGGAACTGGGGCACCCCCACGTCGGTGCCTGGATCAGCTGGGAAATCCCCAGCCCCAACCTGCTCCTCCCCGTCCGCATCCCACCCCGCGAAATCGCCTGGCTCGCCTTCGATGGCCACAAGATCAACATCGGCCTCTGGCCCGCCGACAACGAAGACGGCGACACGTTCGACGAGTTCTACCTCGAACCCGACCACCCCATCCGACTAACCGAGGCGCCCGAGGGCGACCCGGCGTGATGACAGCACCCGTAGCCGTCCCGCGGCCGAGCGCGACGGCTACGGCCGTATACAGCCAACAGTGAACGGATATGTCCTAGACTGGACGCAGCCCGCCCCCTGCTGGGGGGAAGGGAAGTAGAAGCCGGGACCCCCGCCGTTTGACGGGACCCGGCTTTCGCGCTGCTACAGCCGGATATCCACGATCGTGGTCGCGGAACGGATCGGCTCGAAGAACTGACTCCGGTTCGCGATCGACTCCCCGTACGCCCCGAGGGTCTGGTCAGCCACCCACAGCATCGGCTCACCACTGGGCAGCGCATGGAACACCCGCAGCGACCGACCCAGCGACTGCGCCCCGCGCATCCGCTCCACTGTCCGCATATCGGCGCCGTCCAGCGATCGACCTCGCGACTCGAGCGTGAGCCGAGTCACGCCTTGCCGCTCGAGCTCCCACAACATCCGCTGGATGCACAGCGCCCGCGCTCTCTCCTGCTTGCGGGGATTCACCGGCGCCCCCACCACGACCACGTGGTACGCATCGAACGCCGCGATGCTCGCGATCACCCGCGCCTGCTCGGCGCCCTCAAGATCACGCCAATGAAGCTTCGGCCCGCGAGTGTGCAGCTCCCGCATCCGCTCCCGCAGCTCGTCGCACCGACTGTCCTCAGCAACGACCACACCCAGCAGGTAGTGAGAGATCCCGCCAACCTCGCGCATGCTCTCATCGCCCCACGCTGACAGCTGAAGCGACTCCACGCCCACACGCTACCGGCCACACACGACACCCTCGAGGCCGCTCCCACCCCACCATGGATGCCCAGAACGCCCTAGAGGCGCTCAGAACGCCGCAGGAGGCCGTAGAGGACCGGCCTCGCACGACGCCTCTCGCCAACGACCATGAAGCCTCTCAGCGACCCCGCGTCCGAAAGACGATCGTTCTGTGAGACACGTCCGATCCGCCACCCACAGCATCGGCTCACTGCTGGGCACCGCGGTGGGCTACCGGTAGCGACCGTCCCAGCGCCCGCGCGGATCATCAGGCCCCGCACGGTCGACTACGTTCCCGACTCGGAGCGACCCTGCGTCTGAAGCTTCTCCTCGAGATTCGCTGCTCTCACGCTGACGATGATGGCCACGATGCCACCGACGACGTAGACGACGGTACCCAGGAATGAGGCGTAGATGATCCACGAGGCTGTTCGGACCCCATCGACTGCGAGGACCATCAACGCGATGACAGCCATCACGGCGAGGGTTGTCATCGCGAAGGCGAAGGTGGACCATAGTCCCGGTGACAGCCTCCGCGCGCTTCTCACCTTCCATAGGGCGAGAGCGGCGGAGACGACCGCGACCACGAACAGGACGATCGTGACGATCGCACCGATCCAGCCGATGACCAATTGCTGGTCGGAGGGTTCGCCGCAGCTGTAGAGCAGCGGCACGGCGCTCAACGTGGAGCCGATTTGGCAGTACGGACTGCGTTGCTGCATGTAGTGGCCGGCGGAGACGAAGAGCGGGATCAGAAGAGAGACGAGCAGACTGCACCAGCCCAGCCCGAGAAGGCCGGACTGGTGCAGTCGAGGTTGTGCGCTCATGTATCTACTAAACAGGACGACACCAGATCAGTACGGACCGTTGCATGACCAGATCTGTGCCGCGACGAGGCCGAACTCTCCGGAATACCAGCAGAGGTCGGGCGCCTGATTGTTGTTGTCTGCGTTGAGGACCATCCTGTTCTGGCCAGTACCGGGACCGGGATAGCTAAGGGCGGTTACCCCCATGCAGTCTGTGAGAGGCATCCAGGGTTGGTTCTCACATTGGTGTCGGGTCACGGGTTGGACGATTGATCCGACCCTGCTCTGGGTTTCCTGCCCCCGGAGTGGGTAGGAGTAGATCATGAGAGTGTTCGTGCCGTAGGTGCCTGAAGGCATGGCCCAGGGCTGTGCCATTCCCACCGCGACGGTCGACACGTTGCAGGGGTCGGACAGATCGTTGTAGTCACCATAGAGCCCGAGGGCACCTGGTGCCGCGACCACGTTCGCGCCGTCGATGACCCATCCGAACCAGTCGAACGGCTGGTTCGACGCAGCAGCCCAATCCTTGTAGTCATCGCCGGAGCAATTCGGACGCAGATCCTTCCCGGGGAATGTAATCGGTGTTCCGGGGGGCCAGGGCCTGTTGTTCGTGTAGAAGTCGACCTGGAACTCCATGCCCCAATGATCTGCCATCACCAACGGGGACGCGTATGGGTCTAGTGACCACCACGAGTACTGCGATGAGATCGAGAGGTTCTGCCCCATGTCCGTGATCATCACCTGAGCGTCGTTGGGCTGCCACGTGTCCCCCGCGGCAGCCGAGGACGCCACAACAGGGGAGAGTTGCGCTGTGGAACTTCTCTCCGCGGGCCCGCGATCCGTCGGAACAACAGCGTCTGGGGCGTCGTACACGGGGAGATCTGCGCCGAGGACCACGTCACCCAGTCCGCGGGACTGCTCACGCTTGTCCGTGAATGCCTCCCCGTCGACGTACGCTGTGACGATCTCCGGAGCGGTGCCTGTTTCCTTCCTGACCTCGGCAAGGAACTCCTCGACCGTCAGTCCGCCGTCGAGCCAGAAGTCGCCAACGATCGAATCGCTCTCGAACCGGTAACCCTCTACCGGCAGCCCAGCCGCCCGAGCGACGGTCGTCGCGGACTCCAGGCTGACCGGGTGCGCGAAGGAGATCTCGGAGAACGTCGGTGTGATGGGCTCCTCGACGGGCTCCTTCACGGGGCTCTGGTTACCCGATTCGGCAATTGCCGCGGCCGGTGTCATTGCGAGCACCACCGCGGCGATTGCCCCGCCGAGTGAGATGGCTTTCAGGTGTCTCATCAATCCTCCTGTCATCGTTGAGTGTCGATGTCTCACTCTCTCCATGGCACTCACACGAAACCAGGCAGTACGTTCCCTGGACTCAGAGGCGGAAACATGAGATAGGCGGGTACGCTACGTCGGCGGGTGAGGTGTCAGCTCCAGAGCCCACAGAACACGAATGACCGTGACCACCGTGGGGTTCGGAGCCGTCCCGACACCAGGCCCGACCCGCTCGAGCGCCGCATACGTCTGCACAGATACATCGGCCATGTGCGCGACCTCTTCTTGAGAGAGGCCGCGCCTGCGTCGCGCCGTCACAAGAACCTCGGCAAGGTCTCGCGTCACTTCGTAGTACCGGTCAGCGAATGACCGCGCTTCCTGCATAGAGGCCTCCCTCGACACGGAAATGCCCACGGGGCGCTCACGAGCCAAGGCCGACGCTACCTACGGACATCGGATCTGTCTGTCCCCCATAAGGGGGACAAGCCTGGCCTCTCGCCAGACCGGCGTCCGAAAGACGATCGTTCCATGGACACCTGGTCAGGCGCGATACCGACCGAGTCGGCACCCGGAATTCCGCGGCAGCCCCGTGAAGCCATCGGCGCGTCCGCAAGCGCTTGATCTACCGGACGCGGGTACACGACCGCGACACACGACCGGGCCCTGCACCGACGGTGCAACACTGGGGTGGTGGGCACGCTCAACCGAACACCGACTCGCCCCGCTGCCGTGAGCCTCGACGATGCCCTCTCACGAGCCGAGGCGGGCGACGACCTCAGCCGCGACGATCTGATCGCGGTGCTCTCGGCGCGCGGGTCGGACCTGGACGCGGTCCTCGATGTTGCGGGCGACCTGCGGGATCACGGCCTGCGAGAGGCTGGACGCCCGGGAATCTTCACCTACTCCCGCAAGGTGTTCGTGCCGGTCACGACCCTCTGCCGGGACCGCTGCCACTACTGCGTGTTCGTCGATACCCCCGGACAGCTGCAGCGCGCCGGCAAGCCGGTGTTCATGAGCCCCGAGCAGGTGCTCGCCGTCGCCCGCGCCGGCCAGCGCCAGGGCTGCAAGGAGGCTCTGCTCACGCTCGGCGACCGCCCCGAGGAACGATGGCCCGAGGCTCGCCGTTGGCTCGACGAGCACGGTTTCGCCTCGACCCTCGACTACGTCGCGCACGTCGCCCGCCTCATCACGGCCGAGACCGGCATGCTCGCGCATCTGAACCCCGGCGTCATGAGCGCCGACGAACTTCAGCGGTTGCGCCCGACAGGACCATCGATGGGCATGATGCTCGAGACGACGTCGCGCGAGCTGTTCGAGACCCCGGGACAGGTGCACTATGGGTCCCCCGACAAGGATCCCGACGTCAGGCTTCGGGTGATCGAGGAAGCCGGCATCCACCGCATTCCGTTCACGACCGGCATCCTCGTGGGGATCGGCGAGACGATCAGCGACCGCGCCGACTCCCTGCTGGCTCTGCGGGACGCGCACCGTCGCCACGGACACCTGCAAGAGATCATCGTGCAGAACTTCCGCGCGAAGCCCGGGACCGCGATGCGGGACGCGGCGGATGCCGAGCTGGAGGAGTACGTCGCCGCAGTGGCGGCTGCGCGCCTGACGATGGGCGCGAATGCACGCATCCAGGTTCCGCCGAACCTCAGCGACCCGACCGAGTTCGCCCTTCTCGTGCGGGCCGGTGCTGATGACTGGGGCGGGGTCTCGCCGGTGACAGCCGACCATGTCAATCCCGAGCGTCCGTGGCCCCACCTCGACGATCTGGCGGCCCGCACGGCCGAGCTGGGTTTCGAGTTGCGTGAACGTCTCACGGTGCATCCGGAGTACATCCGCGACGCCGCGACGTGGCTCGCGCCGGAGCTGCACTCGGCGGTGGCCGCCCTCGCCGACCCGGTCTCGGGGCTCGCGCTCTCGACGCTCGCCGCGACGACCCCAGATAGCGCAGCCCGACGCGCTCGGGGCAGCTCGTTCGACGCCCTCGTCACGGATGCCGCGACCGACCCGGAATCCCTCGCCGACGACGACTGGACGCGGCTGCTGACGGCACAGGGCGCAGACCTGGACGCTGTCGCCCGCGCAGCAGATGATGTGCGTCGCTACACCGTCGGTGAGGCCATCAGTGTCGTCGTCAATCGCAACCTCACCACGACCGGGCTGCGTCCGAGCGTGTCCGCCGGCGACCTGGACCGCGGCACATTCACGTTGGCCGAGGTCGCCGAGATCGCTCGGGACGCGGCGGGCCTCGGTGCGAGCGAGCTGTGCGCGCAGGGCATCATCCCGATCGAGGCGGATGCCTACCTCGAACTCGCTCGCACGGTAAAGGATGCCGCGCCCACGCTGCACCTGCACGCCTTCCGCCCGCAGGACGTCTGGGACTTCGCGTCCCGGAGCGGACTCTCGATCGACGAGGCCTACCGTGAGCTCAGGGGTGCGGGCGTCGATACCGTCCCGGGCACCGGCGTCAAGGTTCTCGATGACGGCATCCGCGAGCGGGTGGCCGCCACCGATCTTCCCGTCGATCAGTGGCTCACCGCGATCCGCGCCGCACATGCTGCGGGGCTGCGGTCGACATCCGTGCTGTTCTACGGCCACGTCGAAAGCGCCGCCGACCGCGTCGCGCACCTGCGCACCCTTCGCGACCTGCAGCGCGAGACGGGTGGATTCACCGAGTTCGTGCCGATCCCGCTGCCCGGATACGGCGTGCCGCTCGTCGCGGACAGGTCACCGATCGATGAGCATCGCGCCATGGTCGCCGTGTCACGGCTGCTGCTGTCGGGCGCGATCTCACACATCCAGGTGCCGTGGCCTCGGCTCGACGCCGCCAGCATTCCCGTGTTGCTGCGCTCGGGCGCCGACGACCTCGGCGGCACGCTGCTCGATGGTCGGGTCCTGCCCCGCACCGGTGTGGAGCACGGGCGCGAGCTCCCCCTGTCTGAGGCTGAGCGCATCGCCCGGCACCTGCTGCGGCCCCTCCGGCAGCGCACGACCGACTACCGGGACGCCCGTCCCGCTGCTCGCACAGGCGACCGAACCCGGGAGCCGCGATGACACCCGAACACGAGGTCGTGATCGTCGGCGCGGGTTTCGCGGGCCTCGCCGCCGCGATGGAACTCGAAGCCGCCGGAGTCACCGACGTCGTGATCCTCGAGCGGGCGCGAGAGGTGGGAGGCACCTGGCGCGAGAACACCTACCCGGGCGTCGCCTGCGATGTTCCAGCCCACCTCTACGCTCTGGCGCGTCATCCGTGGCCGCACTGGACACGGGAGTTCGCGCCCGGAGCCGAGATCCAGGCGTACCTCCGACGCGTCGCCGCCACCACAGGGATCGATAGCCGCATCCGGTTCGACACCGCGCTGCTTGACGCCCGCTGGAACGACGGCGCGTGGAACCTGCAGACCACCGGCGGCAGTCTGCGGGCACGGATGCACGTCCTCGCGTGCGGTCGGCTCACGGAACCGTCCCTGCCGGAAGTGCACGGCCTGGCAGCCTTTCCTGGACCTGTCGTGCACTCCGCGCGGTGGGATTCCCAGCTCGACCTGGACGGTAAGCGCATCGCGGTCGTCGGCACGGGCGCGAGCGGAGTCCAGCTCGTCCCGGAGCTCGTGCGCCGTGGTGCCGAGGTGACACTGTTCCAGCGTTCCGCGCCCTGGATCCTTCCCCGCGGCGGCAGAACCTATACGGATGCCGAACGCGAGCGGTTCGCGACCCACCCCGAGGTGCTCGCCGCCCTGCGCGAGGATCTCTTCCGCGAGGGGGAAGCCCGCCACGCCTCGCGCGCGGGTGACGCCGCTGCAGCTGCCGCGGCATCCGACCAGGCACAGGCGCATCTGCACGCGCAGGTATCCGACCCGACGCTGCGCGCATGGCTCACCCCCGACTACGCGTTCGGCTGCAAGCGGGTGCTGCTCTCCGACGACTTCTACCCTGCCGTTGCCTCGGACGCCGTCACCCTTGAGCCCTCGGCGCTGGCACGGGCGGATGGCGGTACCCTCGTCGCCGCGAGCGGGCGGCGCCATGCCGTGGATGCCGTCGTTCTTGCTACCGGGTTCAGCGCGACGCGTCAGCCTTACGCCGAGCTGGTCACGGGTGAAGACGGGATCTCCCTCGACGAACACTGGGCAAGCGGAATGTCATCAGCGCTGTCGACGGTCGTGAGCGGATTCCCGAACCTGTTCATCCTCAACGGACCCAACGCGTCCCTCGGTCACAACTCATCGATCCTCATGCTGGAGGAGCAGGCAGCGTACGCCGCGCGGACGATCGCCGCGGCCCCGGCAACGGCCACCTTGCGCCCCGACCCCGCCGTCGAGCAGGAGTACACCCGCATGATCGTGCGACGCTCGCGCGACACCGCCTGGGTCTCCGGAGGATGCCGCAACTGGTACGTCGACGAACGGTCCGGGCGCCTCACCTTGCTGTGGCCGGGCACCGTGACACAGTTCCGCGACCAGCTCCGCCGGGCCGACGGCAGCGAATTCCTGACTGAACCCGCTACCGAAAGGAGCACCACGCCATGACGATCCCCCTGCGCCTGGGATACAAGGCATCAGCCGAGCAGTTCGGACCAAACGAGCTCGCAGACTTCGCGGTGGGCGCCGAGCAGGCCGGGTTCGACTCGGTGTTCGTCTCCGACCACCTGCAGCCCTGGATGCACGAGGGTGGCCATGCGCCGGCGGCTATCCCGTGGCTCGGCGCCGTCGGGGCGCGAACGTCCCGGGTCCTCCTCGGCACGTCGGTGCTCACCCCCACCTTCCGCTACCACCCGGGTGTCGTGGCGCAGGCCTTCGCGACCCTCGGCGTGATGTACCCGGGGCGCGTCATCCTGGGGGTGGGCACCGGCGAATCCCTCAACGAGGTGACCCTCGGCATCCCGTGGCCCGAGCCGCCCGAACGTTTCCGTCGCCTGAAGGAGTCGCTCACGCTCCTGAACAAGCTGTGGACCGGCGAGCGCGTCAGTTTCGACGGCGAGTTCTGGCAGGTTCGGGATGCGACGATCTACGACCGTCCCGACACTCCCGTACCGGTCTACATCGGTGCCGCCGGCCCCGCCGCTACCCGTCTGGCAGGTCGCGTCGCCGATGGCTTCATCACGACAAGCGGCAAGGACCCAGCTCTGTACACCGACACACTCCTTCCGGCTCTGGATGAGGGGCTGGAGAAGTCGGGGCGCACGCGTGATGACATCGACACGCTCATCGAGGTGAAGGTCTCGTACCACCCCGATCCTGCCGAGGCCCTCGAGCGCACCCGGTTCTGGGCCCCTCTCGCGCTCAGCCCCGAAGAGAAGGTCGGCATTCACGATCCCATCGAGATGCAGCGACGGGCCGCGGAACTGCCGATCGAGCGTGTCGCGAAACGGTTCATCGTCTCGTCCGACCCCGACGAGCACGTCGATCGCATCGTCGAAGTCGCCGAGCGCGGCTTCCGCCACCTCGTGTTCCACGACCCCGGGCACGACCAGGCGGAGTTCATGGAACGCTACAGCCGCGACATCCTCCCCCGCCTGCGCGAACGTCTGGATCCGTGAGCGGCTGGACGCTTGTCATCCCGGTGCGCGGCGGCGCGGGAAAGAGTCGCCTCGTCGTGCCGGATATCGATCGGGCAGCACTGGCGCGCGCGATCGGGCTCGACACGATAGCCGCAGCGCAGGCGTGCCCGGCCGTCGCGCAAGTGGTGGTCGTGACCGCGGATGCCGAGATCGCGCGTGAGATCTCGGATGGCTGCCTCGTCGTCACCGACCCCGGAACCGGCTTGAACGACGCGGTGCGGGCCGGGCTCGCGGTGACGGATGCCGCCCAGCCGCGAGCCGCGATGCTCGGCGACCTTCCCGCGCTTCGCGCCACAGACCTGGAGACCGTGCTCGTGGCGGCAGCACGGTACGAGAGCGCGGCGCTGCCGGACGCGGAAGGGACGGGCACGACCCTCATCACGCGGACGGTGGCCGGCGAGCTCGTCCCCGCATTCGGTGAGGACTCTTTCACCCGCCACCGGGCAGCAGGATTCCTCGACCTCGCCCGCGAGATCGAGGCCGGCCGGCAGCAGCGGGGGGCCTGGAGCGCACGGCGAGACGTCGACACTCTCGATCAGCTCCACGAAGCCGCCCAGCTCGGGCTCGGCATCCGCACGGCCGCACTCTTGGAAGGGAGATCGCGTCAGGGCGCAGCTTCGTCGGTCGCATGAAGCAGCGGAAAGCGCGCAACGACCTCGATGAGCGCATCGACGGTCTGGCGATCGGCCACACCGTCGACAGTGAGACCGGCGGCCTGGGCGTCAGTGGCGGTCCGCGGGCCGATCGCCGCCACGACGGTCGAAGGCGGAATGTGCGGGAACTGCTCGCGCACCTGTTCGGCGACCGATCCGCTTGTGACGAGGATCGCGTTGATCCGACCGCTACGCACGTCGTTCGCGATGCGCTCGGTGACCGGAACCCCGACCGTCCGATAGGCGACCACGCTGCGCACGCGGTGGCCGGCTTCCGTGAGCATTCCGGTGAGCACCGGCTTCGCCGTCTCGCTGCGCAGTGTCAGGATGTCGCGC
Source organism: Microbacterium schleiferi (assembly GCF_020781975.1). GTDB lineage: Bacteria > Actinomycetota > Actinomycetes > Actinomycetales > Microbacteriaceae > Microbacterium. The sequence continues at coordinate 87,428 of NZ_JAJGNI010000006.1, read as the reverse complement.
GGCTCGGGTTCGAGGTCAATCATCTGGCCTGCCAGGCCCGCGGCTGAATTGTCGAGGTCCGGTACGAGATCCACGCGGTACCCGACGGCTTGCAGCGCTGCAGCCGTGGTTTCTCCGACCGCGGCGACCTTCGTCTGCGGGGGGATGACGGCGCGGTAGGCATAGAGGACGTCGACGGTGGTCGCACTCGTGAGCGTCACCCAGTCGAAATCGCCCGCCGCAAGGGCCGCTAGCGCCGACTCGAGCTCTGTCTGGTCAGTTGTGGGCGCGAAATTGATCAGCGGCGCGATGACAGGTACGGCGCCCTGGCGCCGCAGCGTCGCGGCGACGGAGTCGCCCCAGGGTCCCCCGCGGGGGACCAGAACACGCCACCCGGCCAGTGGCTTGGCGGCGGTCTTGGACGGTGCTCGGTTCATGATCGACTCATCGATGCGGAGTCGACCGCCCGACGTTCGAGCAGCCGAACGACGTGTCACCTCGGGTCACAGGATGGTGGCAACTACGTCGTCGGCAGCTTCCGCATCATCGCGCTGCCTGTTGTCCGAGCATAACCCCCACGCTCGGGGGATGTCGCGGTCAAAAGGTCACGAGATGGTCACCTCGTGGCTGCTGCGGGGCTACTTGTTGACGTAGGAGTTGACGCCCCACCACACCAAAGCGCCCACGGCCGCCGCTTTCACCACGGCGAGAGTGACGGTCGCGACGGGGTGTTCGCGCGAGAAGCGGCGCAGTTTCGTCACCGCGCTGTCGGTGGCCTTCGAGACCTGCTTGGGAACGTTGGTCTTGTCTTCGATGGCAGCGAGCGCGGCCTTCAACTCTGCCCGGGCCCTCTCGACCGGGTCCGTGAGCGACAGGTCTACCGCTGTCTTGGGAACGCCGGTCTCAGAGCTCATCACGGATCTCCTTGATGTCTTGGCTGACAGCCTGGGCGGGGTTACGCCTGCGGGTGAGCTTCCGGAATCTCAGCACGCCGAGCAGGGCGAACACGATAGTCACGACCAGGAGGGCGGCGAACACGACCAGCGCCGACAGCCACACCGGCCACCACGACGAGAGCCCGGCGATCAGGAAGGTACCGAACACCGGCAACGACCAGAACAGCACGAACAGGGCGACGAGGAACAGGACGACGCCGATCCCGGCATCCTTCCCCGCCTGCCGCGCCCATGCCTTCGCGGCATCGACCTCGGCGACAATCAGGTTCCGTATCAGTTCCGGAAGCTCGCCGAGGAGCGAGAGAAGGGAATCGTTCGCCCGATCGCGGAATTCTCGAGGGGCGCTCATGTCACTCCTTGCCGGCTGCCTTGGCGATGTCGTCGATCGCCTCGTCGGCTGCCTGCTTCACAGCGTCGGCGGACGTGTCCGCTGCGCTGCTGACGGCATCCACGGAGTCTTTCCCGGCCTTCACCGCGGCGTCGAGCCGCTCGCCCGCGGTCCCCTTCGAGGTGGCAGCCTTGGTCACCTTGACCGCCGAGTCCCAAAGGGTGCTCGGCAACGCCATCGCGCTGGACTTCGCGAAGTCCTTCGCTTTGCCCACCTGCTTCTGCACGGGCTCCATGTTCCAGACCTTCAGAGCCTGGGACTTGATCTGCTCGTATCTCTGCCGACCGGCACGCGACCCGAGCACGTAGCCCACGGCGAGTCCGACGACGAGTCCTGCTTTGCCCCTCATGGGGTCTCCTCACGCTTGTCGAGCGGGTGGTCCTCACCCAGCGTAACGCCATCGGCATGTGTCCCCCACAGGAGGTTGACACGGAGCCGCTCAGCCTCCTCGCGCGCGTGCGCGACGACGCGCGCGAGGCCCGGGCCCGACACCCACGCACCCACGAGGCCGAGCCCGCGCACTTTGCCTACCCGCTCTCGCAGCGTCTGGGCTGCCTCGTCTCGCCCCCGCATCACGGCGGCCGGCGGCTGCACCCACCGGTCTCGACGCGCTTCGACAACCGCGTCAGCGGGTAGACCGAGCAAGGCTTCAGCCTCACGCGCCGCCTTGACGAAAACGTCGTCGTCACTGAGCGCGGCAGTCGGGGGCGCGGTCTCGAGGTCACCATACGTGAGGCGGGCCACGCGCACCCCGGTGACAGTACCGGTCCAGCGCGCGGTCTCGTCCGACGCGACAACCGGTTCGGTTGCGGGGTTCAGCGTGAAGACGGTGGTGTGCTGCTCCTCGGGTGCCGGCGCGGAGGCGACGAGCGTGACGACATCCTGCACGAGTTCGCGCGTCAGGAGCTCAGGGACGGAGAAGGGCACGAGGCGGGTGGCGTCGGCAGCTTCCGTTGCGACGATCACGGCGTCAGCGGCCAGTGTCTGCGTCTCATCGACGGTATCCAGGGTGACGGTCCAGGAACCGCCCGAGGACGTGAGCTGGGATACTCGCGCCCCGGTGATGACAGAAGCCCCGTAGTCGCCAAGGCGCGCGATCAGGGCATCGACCAGACGTGTCGGTCCGCCCACCAGGCCACGGATCGGCGGAACCCCTGACTCGTCGTCGGCGACCGCCAGCAATTCGCCAGCCGCGGCGGCGAGCGATCCGGTTCGCGTCAGTGCCGAACTCAGTCCGGGCGCGATGAGGCCGACATCCACCGCGTCGGGGACCAGTCCGTACCGGGCCCGCATCAGCGGGGCAACGAGCCGGCCCAGAATCTGCCCGCCCATGCGACGACGAACGAGTGTGCCGAGGTTGCGTTCTTTCCCGATGGTCAGCGGCGGGCGCAGCCGGTCGAGATAGGCCCGCCAGGTGCCGGCCCACCCGATCACGCGGCGCACCATCGGATCCCACGGATTCGCCGGTATGCCGGCCACGGTCTGCTCCGGGTAGGGCTGGACCCCACCGGAAACCGCGACCCAGACATCCGCGTTCGCCGGCTCGACCACCTCATCGCCGAGACCCAGTTCCGCCACGAGCGCGTCGACTGCACCGTTTCGGGTAGCCCAGCCCGTGGCGCCGAGGTCGACAGCGATACCCGCGACCTCGGCGCGCGCGATGGCACCGCCGAGACGCTCGGATGCTTCAACCAGCGTCACCTGCAGCCCGACCTTCGCGCACTCCAGCGCGGCAACCAGTCCGGCGATCCCGGCACCGACAACGACGACGTGCTCGGATCTGGCGTGTTCGACCAGCTTCTCGAACGCGGATTCGGCCATTCCTCCATCCTCCACCATCCGCGCGAGCCCCAATCCCAGCCGAGTTGTCCTTCACCCACGCGAGTTGTCCTTCACCCACATCGAGCAACTAAGGACAACTCGACTCAAGGAAGGACAAGTCGGCTGAGCGAAGGACAACTGGGCTGAAGGAGGGAGCTGCGTGGAACACTGGTGCCATGGAGTTGCACATCACCGGCGATGACGCTGCCGACCGGCTGCTATCGGACGATCCGCTGGCACTGCTGATCGGGATGCTGCTTGACCAGCGTGTGCGATAACCATTGGCAATCGCGACGACCGCGTGCGACCACCGCCTGCTTGAGGGGCTCGCGGGCGGATGAGTCCTCGAGCCGCTCGTGGCGGCGTTCAGTCTGCTGACGTCGCGTCCCTGGGGAGCTCCACGATGTTGGCGCTGATGCCGGACAGGAAGTGGCCGCCGAGCGGGGACAGAGAGAGCTCCTTTCGCTTGGCCCCGGTGCGAGGGGCGTCGACAGCCTTGCTCACGAGGAGCCCGGAGTCCTCGAGGCGTTTCACCGTGCGATACAGGCCCCTCTCAGTCACGTGCCAGCCGGAAGCGGCGGCGAGATGAGTGGTGAGGTCATTGACGGTGACCGGTTGATGAATGGACGTCAGTCGCAGAAGGATCGGGGCAAGCATGGCCTTCTTATAGGTCTCCACCCATGACTCGATTCGGCTTGTCACCCACTCTTCATTCTCATCGGGGTGCGCCATGTTCACACCTCAATCTTCCCAGCCGCGGCCCAGAATGGCCCCAATCAGGTGAATGAGCAGCCCCAGCCCCCACACTGAGCTCATCACAAGCGTTGCTCCGAACCACGGCGTAGCGAGCAGGTCATGGGCTGCGAGCTGGAAGCCATCAGCCTCACCAGCCAGGGCGACACTGCGGATGGCTGCGTGCAGATTGAAGGATGACGTGATGACGACGAAAGCGACCGCGTGCGCGACGACTTGCCCGAAGCGCACCCGTCGAAGTTCGCGGCGGTTGGACCACAGCCAGACGACGATCCCAAGCGCGACTGCGGCGGTAAGGAGGCCAGCGAGGAGCCCGATCTGACCGCCGGTCAGAGCGATCACCGTTTGCACGCCCGCCATCGCAATAAACAGGATCAGCGCATAGGGCAGTAGAAGTCGGCGTGCGTTGACGGAAGTTTGATTTGTTGTCATATGGGTACTGTACCAGAAGTACAGTACCTTCGAGTAGGCACGACCTTGAACGCCGCAACACCTACCGGCATCGCCCCGTGGCTCACGACCTTTACCGCTCGCCAAGTCCACTAGGCCTCGATGTCAGACTGGGTGCATGACGCTCCACATCACCGGCGATGCCGACGCCGACCAACTGCTGACCGACGATCCGCTGGCACTGCTGATCGGGATGCTGCTTGATCAGCAGATCGCGATGGAGACCGCCTTCACAGGCCCGAAGAAGATCAGGGAACGAACGGGAGAGCTCTCCGCATCCGCCCTGGCGGCGTACGCCCCCGAAGCATTCGTCGAGGTGTTCCGCCAGACCCCGGCCGTGCACCGATTCCCGGGATCGATGGCGGGTCGGGTGCAGGCGCTGTGCGAGGCTGTCGCGACCGACTGGGATGACGACGCCGCTGCCATCTGGACGAAAGGCAATCCCGACGGCGCGGAGGTGCTGAGCCGCCTGAAGAAGCTGCCCGGCTTCGGCGAGCAGAAGGCGAAGATCTTCCTCGCCCTGCTCGGAAAGCAGTACGGGTACGACGGGGACGGATGGCGCGAGGCCTCCGCTCCCTACGGCGAAGAAGGGTCCTTCCGCAGCGTCGCTGACATCACCAGCCCCGAGTCCCTTGCGAAGGTGCGAGAGCACAAGAAGGCGATGAAGGCTGCCGCCAAGGGCTGATACTCACCCTCGATTCCGCAGCCTGTGTCAGGCGCCGGTGAGGCGCTCGCCGAGGTAGGTTTCGACGTTCTCGAGCGGCACGCGCTCCTGGGCCATCGTGTCGCGGTCACGCACAGTGACGGCGTCATCCTCGAGGGAGTCGAAGTCGACGGTGACGCAGAACGGGGTACCGATCTCGTCCTGTCGGCGGTAACGGCGACCGATCGCGCCTGCATCGTCGAAATCGACAGCCCAGTGCCCGCGCAAGCGATCAGCCAGTCCGCGGGCGAGCGGCGACAGGGCCTCGTTACGCGACAGCGGCAGCACGGCGACCTTGACCGGCGCCAGGCGCGGGTCAAGCTTCAAGACGGTCCGGGTGTCGGTGCCACCCTTCGCGTTGGCAACCTCTTCTTCGCGGTAAGCGTCGACGAGGAACGCCATCATGGCGCGAGTAAGCCCGAACGAGGGCTCGATGACATACGGGGTGTACTTCTCGCCCGAGGCTTGGTCGAAGTAGGTCAGGCTCTGCCCGGATGCCTCGGCATGGCTCTTCAGGTCGTAGTCGGTGCGGTTGGCGACCCCCATGAGCTCGCCCCACTCCTTGCCCGGGAACCCGAAGCGGTACTCGACGTCAATCGTGCCGGCGGAGTAGTGGGCGCGATCCTCCTCGGGCACATCGAAGCGCCGCATGTTCGCTGGGTCGATACCGAGGTCGGTAAACCAGTCCCAGCACGCCTCGACCCAGTGGTCGAACCACTCCGGAGCCTCGGCCGGGGGAGTGAAGTACTCGATCTCCATCTGCTCGAACTCGCGGGTTCGGAAGATGAAGTTGCCGGGGGTGATTTCGTTGCGGAACGCCTTGCCGACCTGACCGATCCCGAAGGGCGGCTTCTTGCGGCTCGCGGTGAGCACGTTCGTGAAGTTCACGAAGATGCCCTGCGCGGTTTCGGGGCGGAGGTAGTACAGGCCCGACTCGTCGTCGACGACCCCGAGGTAGGTCTTGACCAGACCCGAGAACGCGCGGGGTTCGGTGTACTGGCCCTTCGTGCCGCAGTTGGGGCACGGCACGTCGGCCAGCCCGTTCTCGGCGGTGCGACCCTTGCGCGCCTCGAAGTCCTCGATGAGGTTGTCGGCGCGGAACCGCTTGTGGCACTGCAGGCACTCGACGAGGGGGTCGGTGAAGGTCGCGACGTGCCCGGATGCCTCCCACACGCGCTTGGGCAGGATGATCGAGGAATCGAGGCCGACCATGTCGCCGCGCCCGCGGACGAAGGTCTGCCACCACTGACGGCGGATGTTCTCTTTGAGCTCGGTGCCGAGCGGGCCGTAGTCCCATGCGGAGCGGGAGCCCCCGTAGATCTCGCCGGCTTGGAAGACGAACCCGCGGTGGCGGGCAAGGGCGATCACTTTGTCGAGGCGGGACTGCTCGGCCACGGAGGAACTCCTGGGTCGGGGATGCGCTGCGCGCGAGGGTATCGCGGATGCCGCGACATCCGTCGATTCTATCCGTCGCGACTCACTGGCCGCGTGCGGTGTGGGTTCCGAGGACGACGTCGACGAGCCGCTCGGCCTCACCGTCGTCCCGGTTCGAGGGCGCGAAGACGCGTAGGACGATCGCGCCGACCAGAAGCTCGATGATCGAGGAGATGGGTGCTGTCGGCGGCAGTTCGCCATCGGTCACGCCCTTTTCGAGCCGATGCACGAGGTCACCGTCAGCCCCGAGTCGCTCGCGAATGCGCTCGCCGATCGCAGGGTTGGTCGTTCCCGCTGCCAGCAGCGACCGGAGCATCTCGTCATGCCCGGGGTCATCGACGAAGTCCAGGACGATACGCATCCAGCTCGCCAGATCGTCTCGCAGCGTGCCCGAGAAGCTGGGCGCGAAGTGTTCGGGCATCAGGAAGCCCTCGATGAGCGCCTCGGCGACCAGGTCGCTCTTTCCCGGCCACCACCGATAGATCGTCTGCTTGCCGACCCCCGCCTCGGCGGCGATCCCCTCAATGCTCAGGTGCCCGAACCCTCTCTCCAGAAACAGGCGAGCTGTCGCGCGCAGGATCGCCAGGCGCGCCTCTTCGCTGCGCGGGGGGCCACCTCGTCGCCCGGTGGAGATGGGCAGGGCTTCGGTCATGTCGGTCACAGTATCCATCCTCGAGTCAGTGTCCGTCTTCGACTCAGCATGCGAGACGGTACGTATCGTATGCTGTCGGTTGCTCTCCCCCGCGTCCCGCCCGAAAGGTGACCATGGCTGAACTGCTGTACCGGCTCGGCAAGGCTTCTGCCCAGCGCGCGTGGATCGTGATCGTCGCCTGGGTCGCGGTTCTCGGTCTCGCGGGCGGCGCCTTCGCCCTGGGCGCCGGCACGCTGGCCACGAGTTTCGACGTTCCCGGAACCGCATCGGGCGAGGTAACCGACGAGCTCGCCCAGAAGCTCCCCGACTATTCGGGGGCCTCGGGTCAGATCGTGCTGCACACCGAAGATGGCGAGCCTTTCAGCGACGAACAGCGTGCGGAGGTCGCTGACCTTGCTGCAGGCATCCGCGACTTGCCCGACGTCGCCCGGGTCGTCGACCCGTTCGAGGCCGAACAGGAACGAGCCGACCAACAGCAGGAGATCACCGACGGGCGTGCCCAGCTCGAGCAAGGACGCGCGCAGCTCGAGTCCGGACAGGCACAGCTCGACGCCGCCCGAGCCGAGGTCGAGAGCGGACAGGCTCAGCTCCAGGACGCACAGGAGCAACTGGATGCCGCCCGCGCGCAGGCTGAGGCAGGCGGCGCCCCCGCCTCCCAACTCGCGGCCCTCGACCAGCAGCAGGCTCAGCTGGATGCCCAGCGTCAACAGTTGGATGCCGCGAGCCAGCAGCTCGAGGCGCAACAGGCGGAACTCGATGCCTCTCGTGAGGAACTGGCCACCAACGAGACGCAGCTCGAGCTCGGTGCCGACCTGCTCGAGCTCTCAGAGGGCATCGGAGTGGTCTCCAGCGACGGCACTACCGCTCTCCTGAACGTCGCGTTCGATGTACCGCTGCTCGAACTCGACGCCGAAGCGAAGCAAGCGGTGATCGATTACGTCGAGGCGCACCCGATCGACGGAGTCGAGGTCGCTTTCTCGACGACCCTCGCGCAGTCCCTCCCGAACCTGATCGGTATCGGGGAGATCGCCGGTGTCGTCATCGCCGCGATCGTGCTGCTGGTCATGCTCGGCACCGTCATTGCCGCCGCGCTGCCCCTCGTCACGGCGCTGGTAGGAGTGGGGATCGCGGTCTTGGCGGCACTCTCCTTGTCGGGCGTGATCGACATGTCTTCTGTCACGCCGATCCTCGGGGTGATGCTCGGACTTGCCGTGGGCATCGACTACTCGCTGTTCATCATCAACCGTCACCGCAAGCAGCTGCTTGAGGGCGCTGACCTCCGCGAGTCGATTGGCCTGGCCAACGGCACCGCCGGCAACGCCGTGACGTTCGCCGGGTCGACGGTGATCATCGCGCTGCTTGCCCTGAATATCACCGGCATCCCGTTCCTCGGCCTCATGGGAACCGTCGGCGCCTTCGCTGTTCTCGTGGCGGTCCTCATCGCCATCACGCTGACTCCCGCACTCCTGCGGCTCGTCGGGATGCGGGTCCTGGGCCGGCGCGCCCGGGCGCGCGTTGGGACAGTGCACCACGCTGACGATCGAGCTCGCGCGATGCCGACCTGGCGTGCGCTGCTCACGGCAGTCGGCGCAATCGTGGCGCTGCTGGTCATCGCGATTCCTGCCCTGTCGATGCGCGTGGGCCTGCCCGACGGATCGAGTGAGCCGGAGGACTCGTACGCCTATCAGGCATACGAGCTGACCGCGGAAGCGTTCGGATCCGGCGCGAACAGCACGCTGCTGGTGACGGCGGCTCTGCCGGGTGACCTGGATGACACCGCTCAGCTGCAGGCTCAGCTCGACGTGGCGACAGCCCTGTCGGAGGTCGAGAACGTGGTGGCCGTCGCGCCGATCGCGGTATCGGATGACGGCACGCTCGCTGCGTTCCAGGTCATCCCGACCGAAGGGCCCAGCGCAGAGTCGACCGAACAAGTGGTCCGAGACCTTCGAGCCCTGCCTCCCGTTGACGGGGAGTACGAGCTCGGCGTAGCCGGGCAGGCGGCGATCAACATCGACATCTCCGAGAACATCGCCGGAGTCCTCCCGCTCTACATCAGCGTCGTCGTCGGCCTGTCGCTTCTCATCATGATCGTGGTGTTCCGGTCGCTGCTGGTGCCGCTGATCGCTACGGGCGGCTTCATCCTGTCGTTGTTCGCAACCTACGGCGCGACTGTCGCGGTGTTCCAGTGGGGGTGGGGAGCCCCGATCTTCGGCCTCCACAGCACGGGTCCGATCCTGAGCTTCCTGCCGGTGCTGCTGGTCGGCATCCTGTTCGGACTCGCGATGGACTACCAGCTGTTCCTGTCGTCGGGGATGCGGGAGGCCTACGTGCACGGCACGCCTGCGCGCGTCGCCGTCATGCGCGGCCTGCGGGCCGGACGAGCGGTAGTGACAGCGGCGGGGCTCATCATGGTTTCGGTGTTCGGCGGCTTCATCTTCGCCGAATCGACGATGATCCGCTCGATCGGCTTCGGTCTCGCGTTCGGTGTGCTGCTCGATGCCTTCGTCGTACGGATGCTGCTCATGCCTGCCCTCATGCACTTGCTGGGACGCTCCGCCTGGTGGCTGCCGCGCTGGCTCGACCGCATCGTTCCCAATGTCGATGTGGAAGGCGCCAAGCTCGAACGCGCCCACCACGCGCCCTGGGCCGAGGAGGATCAGGCCGAGGATTCCCACGAATCAGAACCCGCTGCGACGCAGGGGGAAGCGCTCACGCGGCGTGAACTGCGCGAACGCGGCGAACTGTAGCCAGCGGCCGGCGAGCGGCCCGGGCGTCTCTATTGCGTGATCGGCGCGACCACGTAGAGCAGCTGCGCCGTGCCGTCTTCCTGCTCGAGCAGAGTGACGCCCACGGTGTAGTCAGAGCCGGTGAACGACCAGATCTTCATCCCCCCGAAGTCGGACTCGGAGTCTGCGGTGTACCGGGCCTTCAGCTGCTCGATGATGCCCTCACCGTCGGCGACGCTCGGCAGTGTGTAGGTGACGGTGTAGCCACCGTCGACCGCGAGCGCAACGAGTGGTGAGCCGGAAGGGAGCGGGATGTCGGAGGGGAAGCCCTCCGGCACACTCGCGCCGTCACCGGTGTCGATGTCGACGCCGGTGGCGCCCTCGATGGCATCTTCGACGGTGTTGTTGATGAGCTGCTCGACCGGGTTCACGCATCCGGTCAGGGCAATGGCTCCGACGCCGAGCATGAGCGCGGCAGCGACGATTCGGGTCTTCATTGGTGTTCCTCCCCTGGGAGCGCGCGCCGACACGAACACCGGCGATGGTCGGCTCCCACCTCTGAGTGTGGCGACTCGCTGTGCGCCCCGCAAGGGGCGGCGATCACACGGATGGTGAGCCGCTCGAAGACCGCGCAACTCCCAGCATCCGAGCAACCTCTCCGCTGCGCTGCGAGAACCCGATGAGGTCCTGCTCGTCGGGATAAGGCTGGAGCACAACAGTGGTTGCACCCGCGGCGAAGAATGCCTCGACCGTCTCGGCGACCATTGCCACGTCGCCGTGCGCGCGCTCGCGCCCCGCCGGCTCGTCGGATGCCGCGGACCCATCGGTGAACCGCGCCGGGAGGTACACCACGACGGGGTAGTCGTCAGCTCTCTCGGCTGCCGCAGTTCGTACCCGGCTCGCCGCAGCACGCAGTCGGCTCGGGCTCCAGCCCGAGGGAATGACCGTTCCGTCGGCGAGGGCCCCAGCTCTGTCGAGTGTCTTGGGTCCTTCTGCCGCGGCGAAGACGGGAACGGCGACGGTCGGCGGCCAGTCCAGGGCCACGTCATCGAGCTGGACGTACCGCCCGTCGATCGTGACCCGTTCCCCGGAAAGCAGCGCTCGCAGTGTCGGCAAGTACTCCGCCATCAGCGTGAGGGGGGATGCGTGCCGCGCGCCGACCTGCGCCATCCAGCTCTGCACCCCGTGGCCGACGCCGCCGATGATGCGCCCCGGAAACAGCCGCGAGAGGGTAGCGAGCTCCATGGCGGTCAGCGCGACGTTGCGAAGCGGCATGGGCAGCACACCGATCGCGACGGTCAGCTCGGTCGTGGCGGCCAGAGCCGCGGCAGCCGAGGCGATACCCGACTCGCGAAAGCAGTCCTCCCACAGCCACAGCTGGGGTACTCCGGCGTCCTCGACCGAGAGAGCCACTTCCCGGAGACGTTCGGGCGGGAAGGCGGGTTCGAACACGACACCGAGTGAGCGCATGCACCCACGCTAGAGCAGGCAGCCGACAAGCCCGGTGGGCCTCAGGAACCGAACCCGCAGTAGTCGGCCACGGCGTTCAGGATCTCGGCGCGCATGTCCGGCGGGGCCGCCAGCTCGATCTGGCCGTTCTCGCCGCCGACTGTCACATCCGTCGTGAAGATCGTGCCGCGCTTGTCTTCCTGCACGGCATGGGCATCGCAGCGGAACGGCTCGAGCACGATGTTCACCTCGCGGCGAGCGGTATCGCCGGCGGGGAGCTCGATCTGCAGCGGTAGCGCGGCGTCCGGTCCGGTGCCGGCGTCGCCGAAACCGAGGAGGTTGGTCGGGCGGATCGCCTCGATCCTCGCGCCACCGGCTCCGGTCGGCAGGACCCCGAGGGTGAGGATGCCGACACCTCCGCCCGCGCCAGGTTCGAAGTGCGTGAACGAGGCAGCCGCCGCGTCGCCGAGCGCGTCGGCGACACACTCGCGCGCGTGCATCGCCGGCAGGAACTCGAGCGCGTCGGGAAGGTCTGCCCGCGCGATCCCCGAGCGCTCATCGAGACGCCACGCGAACTCCACGGTGGACGCCCCGTCATCGGGAACATCGCAGGCCGGCCTCGGGAGCTGGATACGAATGCCGACAGTGCTGCCCGGAGCGATGACACTCGTCCGTTGGAGCACGCGGTCGGCATCCGTCTCGAAACGCGGGTCAGCCACTGAGAGGGCGTCGACACTCAGCGGTGAGTCGGTGCCGTTGGTGATCTCGACCTGGGCCTGATGCAGCGCGACATCCGAGCGCTGCTGCACAAGCCGCACACTCACCCCCTCGGGAAGATCCTCGTTCGGGGCCGCGGAAGCACACGCGGCGATCCCGAGGACCAGCGCAGCACCCAGCATCACGGCGACGAGTCGCCGCTGACCCGAGGTACCGGCGGGGCCGGTCACCGGCGGAGCACCTCGCGGGCAACTGTCATGTCCTCCAGCGCGACAGGGTCGATCTCGATGCCCAGCCCGGGGCCCGTGGGCACCCGAACGTGGCCGTCTTCGAGAACGGCGGGCTCGGTGACGATGTCTCGATCGTAGAACCGCGAGGATGCCGAGATATCGCCCGGCAGCGTGAATCCGGGGAGGGCTGCCAGCGCAGCGTTCGCGGCGCGACCGATCCCCGTCTCGAGCATCCCGCCGCACCACACCGGCACGCCGGCCACTCGGCACAGGTCGTGAATACCCACGGCCTCGAGGTAGCCGCCCACGCGCCCCGCCTTGATGTTGATGACGGATGCCGACCCGAGCGCGAGAGCGTCGGCTGCAGCCTTCGACGACACGATCGACTCGTCCAGACACACCGGTGTGCGCAGGCGCTGGGCGAGCGTCGCATGGTCGACGAGGTCGTCCTCCTGCAGGGGCTGCTCGATCAGGAGCAAGTCGAACCTGTCGAGTTCGGCGAGGGTGTCGGCGTCAGCGAGCGTGTACGCGGAGTTGGCGTCCACCTGCAGCGGGATATCGCCGAAGGCATCCCGAACGGCGGCGGTGTCGGCGATGTCGCGGCCGGGCTTGATCTTGATCTTGATGCGGACGTACCCCTCGTCGAGGTATCCACGGACGGTGTCGACCAGAGCGGCGGGGTCGCGCTGGATGCCGACGCTCACACCCGAGGGCACGCGGTCGCGGATCGCGCCGAGGTACTGTCCGAACGGTCGCCCCTCGGCGCGCAGCGCGGCATCGAGTATCGCGAGTTCGAGCCCCGCTTTCGCCATCCGGTGCCCGACAAAGGGTTCCAAGACGGAGGCGACGTCTTCGGGGGCGAGAGTGTGCCGATCCAACAGCGCGGGGATGAGAAAGCGCAGCGACACGTCCCACGCGCCCTGCGTGTACTCGCTCGAGTACAGCGGAGACTCCTGCGTGACGATCTCACCCCAGCCGTCCCCATCGGCAGTCAGCGCCCGCGCGACGATGACCTCGCGCACCGTCTCGGTGCCGAAGGATGTCGTGAACGGCGAGACGAGCGGTAGGTGCAGCACCCGCAACTCGATTCCCTCGAGCGTCACTGTCGGAGCGGGCTGTGCGATCGGCATGCGGCCAGGCTAATCCTCGTTAGGCCAGATCGTTCAGTCGCGCCATATTGCGGGCCAACCGACCCGGCACCCGCAGTTCGGCGCGACCGAAATGGAGGCCACCATCGTTCAGTCGCGCCATATTGCGGGTCACCCAACCCACACCCCACACGAAGGCGCGACCGAAACCGGCCCGCACGACTCAGGCGTCGACGATGAGATAGCCCCGATGCTCGTCGAACCCACCGATGCGGCGGCCCGCGTTCACGTGGGTGAGCAGGGCGTCGCGGACGCGCCGTCGCTCGATGGCAGCGGCAGCGGGTTCGCGGCGCCGGAGCGACTCGATGTCGCGGGGAATCGCGACGGATGCCCGGACCTCGGCATCCGTGGGGGTGGGAACCGGCGGCGCGGCCAGGGCCCACGACACCATGAGCCGATCCGATTCATCGCCGCGGTTGACCCCGTCATCCATCGCGCCGTAGTGGTCCACGAGGTACTCGGTGACGCGCGCGCCCAGCACGGCCAGGTTGAAGTGGGCGTTGCGCGACACGAGCGGATCGAAGGTCCACGTCACGTGCCCGATGCCGCGGCGCAGCCCCCACTCACGCTGGTGCTGCTTCAGCATCCGTCCGAAACCCTGACCCTGGGCGCTCGGCAGGATGCCGGTGATGTGCGAGTGCATGGATCGGGCTGCGGGTTCGGCGAAGAAGGCGACGGATGCCCCGACCATCCGCTCGTCCGCGAAGAACCCGACCGCGTAGTTGCCCGAATGGGCGAGGGCGCGCAGCAGGTTCGGCGGCATGCCGGTGCGGTCCCCTCCCCACACCTCCGACAGCACCGCGGAGGCTTCGAAAACCTCTGCCACGGTGTCGAGCTCGCGGATGCTGAGCCGGGCCGATTCGGTGTCGCTCATGAGGCCCTCGGTTCGCGGACGACGGGAATCGAGCCGGTCGCGGTGAGTTCGACCCCCGCCGTGATGACGTGTTCGGCGAACAGTCCCGGCCAGGCCATGACCCCGTAGGGCGTGCGGGCAACGATGAGGCGGCTGTTCGGCAGAAGCTCGTTGAGACGTGTCGCGGTGCGAAGCGGATGCGTCGGGTCACCCGTCCACGCCAGGATCAGCGTCGGCACATCGATGCGCGCGAGCTCCTCCTTCGGCGGCAGGTCAGCTGCCGCAGCTCCCCGCAGCACCGTCGGGAGGAGTGTCTCGTCGACCGCGGGAAGCGACTCGGGAGCATCCGCGAGGGCCGGCGGGACGGGCGTGGTGGAACCGAGCTTCACGAAAGCCTCGACACCGTGGCGTTCGATGAGCTCCGCGTTCGTTCGGTAGACCTCGGCCTGCGCGCGGCGGGTACCCCATGCCGTCGGCGGAACCATGAGGGTCAAGCTCGCGAAGCGGACCGGATCCTTGAGTGCGGCGTGCAGCATCGTGCCGGTCCCCATCGATGGCCCCACGCCGTGAACCGCTTCACCGGGAGCGACGGCATCCAGCACCGCCAGGAGGTCGTCGGCGAGGTTGTCCCACCGGTAGTCGAGCGGATCCTCGGTCCCCGTCGAGCCACCGTGGCCGCGCGCGTCGATGCGGAGGATGCGGTGATCCCGAAGGGCCCGGCCGAGGTCAAGACCGAGGTGGCTGTCTCGGCTGCGGCTGGACATCAGACCGTGCAATTGGACGACCAGCGGACCGTCATCACCGGTCACATCGAAGTCGAGTGTGGCGCCTCGAATCCGCAGCGTGCTCACGTGCCCTCCCGGGCGTCCTCTGTGCGAAACGGTTGCCGCCTAGACTACGCGCGATGCGCTTGACGAACGTCGCCCGAATGACGCTGCCCCCAGGCCGAGTCCGCAGCCTCGTGTTTCCCGCCGAGGTTCTGCCCGACACGGAGCCGCTGACGCTGTCATTCGACCAGGGTCGGCACGTCTCCGAAGGAGATCGACCCGGGTCATGGATGGCGATCTCGTTTCGCCTCCGCACACCGGCAGCCCCCGACGAGATCGCTGACGCGTGGGCCACCGTCGTCGACAGGCACGGCACCCTCAGTACCGTGTTCGATCGGGACGATGTCGGAACCGTGCGGGTACGACCGGCGCGACTGGGCGTCGGACGGTGGGTGACGCATCCGGCACCGCCCGAGCGGCTGACACGCGAAGTGCTGCGCGAAGTGCTCGACGACGGATGCCGGCCCTTCGCCACCCCCTCCCACCGGCTGTGCCTTATCGAACCCGGTGGCGGGGCCGACCCGACGATCGTGATCGCCTCCGATCACGCACACGTCGACATGTGGTCGCTTCTCGTACTCGCGCGGGATCTCGCTGAGGTCGTCGACGACGAGCGGGAGGATCGCACGCCGGGTGGGGCGCTGCCTGCACCGCGAGCGTTCGCCGAGCACTCCGCAGAGCTTGCGGCCCGCGCTCCCGCGCCCGAAGCGATCACGACCCGATGGGCGGAGATCCTGGATGCCGAGGGCGGCCAGATGCCGCTGTTCCCCCTGACGTTGGGCGACGTCGCCGCGGCGCGATCGGAGATCGTCGATGTTCGCGACGTCTTCGACGGCTCCGAGTTCGAGGCCTTCTGCGAGCGCGCCGCCGCCGCGGGGGTCCGCGCTATCGCTATCGCGGTATCGGTCATGACGCGCGTGAGCCTCGCGATGGGTGACCAGCCGCTGCGCGCGGTGTTCCCCGTGCACAGCCGGCACGATCCGCAGTGGCACGACTCGGTCGGATGGTTCATCACGAACGCCGTGATCGAGTCATCCGACCCGTCGCCCCGGGCGTGCGCCCGCGCCGTGAAGGAAGCGATCGGCCTTGGGTCGCATCCGCTTGGTCCGATCCTTGCTCCCTACGGCGGCATGCCGGCAACCCCCGGGATGTTCGCGGTCTCGTGGCTGGATACGGGGCGGCT
The DNA here is from genome assembly GCF_020781975.1 of Microbacterium schleiferi. Taxonomy (GTDB): domain Bacteria; phylum Actinomycetota; class Actinomycetes; order Actinomycetales; family Microbacteriaceae; genus Microbacterium. The sequence goes on along the minus strand of NZ_JAJGNI010000006.1, from coordinate 71,159 downwards.
CCCGATCGCGCCGGGCAGGCTCCGCGACATCCAATACGTGTCGGCGGTGGTGCGCACCGACGGCGTCATGATCTGGTTCATCGCGAACGAGACAGGCCTGCACCTGCGCTGCCGCTACCCCGACACCCCGGAGGCCCGCCGAAACGTCGGCGCCTGGCTGGATGCCGTCCACTCCGGACTGCGCGAGACGATCGGCGACTGAGCGGTTCGGGCAGAATCGATCCATGCCCGCCGCACAGCTTCCCGTCGATCACGCCTGCCTCATCGTCCATGGCACGGACTCCCCCGGCATCGTGGCGGCGGTCTCGGCGCTGATCACGCGGCAGGGCGCGAACATCGTGCAATTCGACCAGTACTCCGACAACCCTGCCGGCGGCGCCTACTTCCAGCGCGTCGTCTTCCACCGGCCAGGCCTGCGCGAGGCGCTGCCCGCGATCGAAAACGACCTTGCCACGACCCTGGGCGACGGGTTCGATCTGCAGTGGGCGATCACCGACCAGTCGGTTCCGAAGCGGATGGCGATCCTCGCCTCGAAGCAGGACCACTGTCTGCTCGACCTCCTGTGGCGTCATCGTCGCGGCGATCTGCCGGTGGAGATCCCGGTCGTCATCTCGAACCACACGGATGCCGAGGCTGATGTCACCGGTTTCGGCATCCCCTTCGTGCACGTGCCTTCGGTCGCCGGGCCCGACAAGAGCGCCAGTGAAGCCCGCATCCTCGAGGTGCTGGCTGACGCGGATGCCGACTTCGTGGTTCTCGCCCGCTACATGCAGATCCTGAGCGGCGAGTTCCTCGAGAGCGTGCGGGTGCCCGTGATCAACATTCACCACTCGTTCCTTCCAGCGTTCGTCGGCGCCCAGCCCTACCGCCAGGCGAAGACCCGCGGCGTGAAGCTCATCGGAGCGACCTCGCACTACGTCACCACCGACCTCGACGAGGGGCCGATCATCGAGCAAGACATCGTGCGGGTCACGCACGCCGACACTGCTGCAGACCTCGAACGACGTGGCGCTGACGTGGAACGTGCAGTGCTCTCGCGCGCCGTGCTCTGGCACGCGCAAGATCGCGTCATCCGTCACGGAAACCACACCATCGTCTTCTGACCGCTCGGCCCCACGGGGCACATTGTCGCGACACCGAAGCGCCGGATAGGCTCGCGGAGTCCCCTATCTCGAGGAAGAGGCAGCTCATGGCCATTGCAGTGACAAATCCTGCGACCGGCGAAGTCATCGAAACCTTCGAGCCTCACGATGAGGCCGAGGTCGAGCGCCGCATTGCCGCCGCACAGTCGGCGTTCGTCGCGCTGCGCGATACGACGTTCGCCGAGCGCGCCGGATGGATGCGCAAGGCTGCCGAGCTGCTGGAAGCTGACGTCGACGAGATGGCGCGCACCATCACGATCGAGATGGGGCGTCCCCTCGCCCAGTCGCGAGCCGAGGTGCTCAAGTGCGCTCGCGGATGCCGGTTCTACGCCGACAACGCCGAGGACTTCCTGGCCACAGAGGAGCTTGCCGACCCCTCGTCGGTGAAGGCCTCGGCCGCCGGGACCCGCTGGGCACCGCTGGGCGTCGTGCTTGCGGTCATGCCCTGGAATTACCCGCTGTGGCAGGTGATGCGCTTCGCTGCCCCGGCGCTCATGGCCGGCAACACGGGGCTACTGAAGCACGCCTCTAACGTTCCGCGTTCCGCGCTCTACCTTGACACTCTCTTCGAGCGCGCCGGATTCCCGGTCGGCTCCTTCCACACGCTGCTCATCCCGGCATCCGGAGTCGAGCGGGTCCTCCGCGACTCGCGGGTCGTGGCCGCGACCCTGACCGGTTCGGAGCCCGCCGGTCGCTCGCTCGCTTCCATCGCGGGCAGCGAGGTCAAGCACGTCGTGCTCGAGCTCGGTGGCTCGGATCCGTTCGTCGTGATGCCGACGGCGGACCTCGATGCTGCGGCATCCGTCGCTGTCACCGCCCGAAACCAGAACAACGGGCAGTCGTGTATCGCTGCCAAGCGGTTCATCGTCCACACTGACGTCTACGACGACTTCGTGGGGCGTTTCGTGCAGAAGACGGCGGCTCTGCGCGTGGGCGACCCTCTGGAGGACGGAACCGATGTCGGCCCCGTCGCGACCGAGAGCGGTCGGGATGAGCTTGCCGAACTCGTTGGCGATGCGATCGAGCGCGGCGCACAGGTGCTGACGGGAGGCTCCGTTCCCGACCGCCCGGGCTGGTTCTACCCGCCGACCGTCCTCGCCGGCATCACGCGGGACATGCGCCTGTTCCAGGAGGAGGCGTTCGGCCCCGTGGCTACCGTCTACCGGGTCGACTCTCGCGAGGAGGCCGTCGAGATCGCCAACGCGACGACGTTCGGTCTGTCATCCTCGCTGTGGAGCTCCGACGACGACGAGATCGACTGGTTCATCGACCGCCTCGAAGCGGGTGCCGTCTTCGTCAACGGCATGACAGTCTCGCATCCGGAGCTGCCGTTCGGCGGAATCAAGAACTCGGGCGTTGGCCGCGAGCTTGCCGCAGCAGGCATCCGAGAGTTCATGAATCTGAAGACAGTCTGGCGCGCCTAGCCGCCCGCGTTCGTTTGCCGCAACACGCCGCCCGACGGATGCCGAGCGCACAATTTGCGGCATACGAGAAGCCTGCACTCGATGAAGAGAGCCCGCATGAATCGCCGCGACCACATGGGACCACTCATCCTCCGCGGCGCCATCGTGGCGGCGCTCGCGACAGGCCTGCTCCTCGGCGAGCGCCTGCTCCCGTACTTCACGAGTCAAAGCAGCATCATCGCGCTGGCCTACGTCGTAACGACGCTGGTTGTGACGATCCAGCGACGCACGAGCGCTCCTCCGGCGCCGCGTCTTCGGGGTGCCGTCACATTTTGGCTCCTGACAACGGCGCTGATCTCGCACATCTTGAACAACCGGGGCGAGAGCCCGCTGCCCGGCCTCGTCGTCGCGGACCCAGCGCTCGCGATCGACAACTGGGGGCTCTTCCTGCTGCACTACGTGGCGCCGGGGCTCGTCCTCCTGGACTGGGCACTCTTCGGGCCGCATGGCATCGTCCGCTGGCGCGACACGCTGCTGTGGCTGCTCTACCCGATCGGCTATGGCGTGGTGATGATCGCGCGCGGTGCGCTTCTGCCGGAGATCAACGTGCGCTACCCCTACCCGTTCCTCGATCCGACGCTCAACGGCGTCGACGGAATGCTCCTGGCGCTCTTACGGGTCGTGGTGATGCTCGCGGTGATCTCCCTTGCGGTCGTGGCTCTCGACCGTCTGTCGGGGTTCGTCTCGCGCCGGCTGACGGCACCATCCATCGATCCCGCCGCACCGCCATCTACCGCGAGCGCGCCGAGTGAGGTCACGGACCACTGAGGGTGTTCACCCCGGCTACGTGTGCCCGGTTCGCTTGCCGCAACACGCCGCCCGACGGATGCCGAGCGCACAGTTTGCGGCAAACGAACCGCAGGGGCTCGGCGCATCCGTCAGGGAAGGACGACGATCTTGCCGGGGTCGTGCGAGGACTCGAGCGCCTGGAATGCCGCCACCACGTCGTCCAGCGGGTACGTAGCCACAACCGGGAAGACGATCCTGCCGGCGGCGATGTCTTCGCCGAGGGCCCGCAGGTTCTCCGGCGTGCGGGCCTCCCGCTCGACATTGTGTACGCCCAGTTCGTCGAGGGCCGCGTAGGCGGCGATCGCGACCATCCGGTCGGCGGGAACGCCCAGAGCGACCCCGGCATCGAGCGCGTCGCGGCCGTGGCAATCCATGACGGCCGTGATCTCGCCGAGTTCGCGCACCCTGTCGGCGAGTCCGTCGCCGTACTCGACCGGCTCGACGCCGAGCGATCGCAAGAAGTCGTGGTTGGCGACGGATGCCGACCCGATCACTCGCGCTCCGCGTGCGATCGCGAGCTGCGAGGCCACCAGTCCGACGGCGCCGCTCGCGCCACCGACCAGCACGACATCGTCCTCGTCGACCGGGACGGTTGCCAAACACGACACCGCGGTCAGGCCGGCAACATGCAGCCCACCGGCGACCTCGACCGCAAGCCCCTCGGGCCGCCGTGCGATCTCTGCCGCGTTCGCGACCACCTGATCGGCGATCGCGCCCGCGGCGCGGCCCATGACGGCATCCCCGACAGAGACCGGCGTCCCGTCCGCATAGGCGGCCCCCTCGCCGACCGCGATGACGGTGCCGGCGAAGTCGCCACCGATGCGTCGCGGAAACGGGGCGTCCGAGGGGATGAATCCGCCGCGAGCCTTCGCGTCGTAGGGGTTCAGCCCGGCAGCTTCGACGGCGACCAGCACCTTCCGTGCGCCCGGCGAAGGGTCTTCGACCTCGGTCACGAACAGGACCTCGGGTCCTCCGACTTCGTTGTACATCGCTGCGCGGGTCATACCTCGAGCGTAGCGAGGCGGGCGCCGATGCGGACCGAGCAGGGCGATATGAATCCGCAGGGAAAACTCGACGGCTGCGTGGTCGATCGGCACATGCCAAGCTGTCGCCATGGCGAACTCGCCCACCGGTGACTCGATGACAGAGCGCATCGTGCGCGTCCTGGAGACCTTCACGTCCGAACGGACCGTGCAGTCGGCATCCGAGATCGGTCGACGGTCGGGGCTCCCGTCCTCCAGCGCCCACCGCATCGTGGATGACCTCGTTTCGGCCGGCCTGCTCGATCGGGACGAGGATGCGCAGATCCGCCTGGGCATGCGCCTGTGGGAACTCGCCCTGCGCGGATCCTCGGCACTACGCCTGCGAACGGCGGCCCTCCCTCACATGGAGGCGGTGCAAACGACGATCCGCGAGCACACGCAGCTCGCCGTACGCGAGAAGGATGAAGCGCTGTTCATCGAACGTCTCTCGCATCCGGATGCCGGTGCCAACATCACCCGCATCGCTGGTCGGCTTCCGCTGCACGCCTCGTCGTCGGGCCTCGTCCTGCTCGCCTACGCGCCGGCGGCGGTGCGCGCGAGCGTTCTGGGCGGCCCGTTGCGCGCCGTATCAGGCGAGACCATCACCGACCCGCGGACACTCGAGCGCGTGATTGCGGGGATCCGACGCGACGGTGTGGCTATCGCGCCCGGATCGATTCAGTCAGTGTCCACGGGTGTGGCGGTTCCGCTTCGCCACGAAGGCGAAGTCGTGGCCGCGTTATCCGTCGTGCTTCCCCGGGATGCCGACCCGACGCCGGCAGTCGCCGCGCTGCGGGATGCAGTCGCAGCGATCGAGAGCGATCTTCGACGCCAGCGACTCTGACCGCGATCTGGTCCCGTTCAATGGGAAAGTGCCGGTTCGAACCGGTCTGATGTTGCAGACTCGGCGAAGACCCGCATCCGTCGAAGGAGACGCCATGTCCACCGTCCGCACTCAGGTTGCCATTGTCGGCGCCGGCCCCGCCGGGCTGCTGCTGTCACACCTTCTTGCCGCCCGAGGCATCGACTCGATCGTGCTCGATCAGCGCACCCGCGAGGAGATCGAGAAGACGATCCGCGCCGGCATCCTGGAATACCCCACCGTGCAGCTCCTCGACGAGACCGGCGCCTCCCCGCGCGTGAAGTCTGTCGGAAACCGCCACGACGGCATCGAGCTTCGGTTCCAGGGCGAGGGGCATCGGATCGACTTCCCCGCGCTCACGGGTCGCAGTGTCTGGCTCTTCCCGCAGCACGAGGTGCTCATCGACCTGATCGCGGTACGCCTGGCTGCCGGGCAGGATCTTCGGTTCGGTGTCACCGTCGACCGTGTCGAAGACATCGAGACCGATCGACCCCGCGTGTTCGCGACGAACCCTGACGGCTCGCCGCTGGAGATTGAGGCCGACTTCATCGTGGGCGGTGACGGCTCCCGCAGCCTGGTCCGCGCCGCCGTCACCGGATCGTCGACCGGCGGATACTTCCGCGAGTATCCGTTCGCCTGGTTCGGCATCCTGTGCGAAGCGCCACCAAGCTCGGAAGAGCTGATCTACAGCAACTCCCCGAGCGGCTTCGCTCTCATCAGCCAGCGCAGCGCCACCGTGCAGCGGATGTACTTCCAGTGCGATCCGGAGACCGATCCGAACGCGATGAGCGAGGCCGAGATCTGGGAGACCCTGCAATCGTGCGTTCCCGGCACGACGCTGCAGGAGGGGCCCATCTTCCAGCGGGACGTGCTGCGGTTCCGCAGCTTCGTCGCTTACGAACTGCGGCGCGGACGCGCGGCCCTTGTCGGGGATGCCGCCCACACCGTTCCGCCGACGGGAGCCAAGGGCATGAACCTCGCCGTCGCCGACGTCGTACTGCTCGACCGGGCACTCGGAGCGCTGCTCAACGACGGCGACGAGCGCCTGCTGGATTCTTACGCCGAGACGGCCCTGCAGCGCATCTGGAAGGCTCAGCACTTCTCCTGGTGGATGACGAGCATGCTGCACCTGACTCCCGAGGCATCCGACTTCGATCGCCGCCGCCAGATCGGCGAACTGCGTTCGGTCGTCGAGTCCGAAGCAGGCCAGACCTACCTCGCGGAGGCCTACACGGGCTGGCAGTTCGCGTAAGGAGCCGGGCGCCACTCAGCGGTCGGGAGTAACCTCGACCGCTCCCGCCATCACGCGCAGCGCGTGCGCGAGCGCCTCGCGCTCGGAGCCGTCGAGAGCACCGAACATCTCGCTCTCGACCTCGCGCGCAAGCTCCTGGGCCCGGGCGAGCAGGTCCCGGCCAGCCGGCGTCGCTACGACGACGTTGGCGCGCCGGTCATTGGGGTCGGGCTCGCGCTCGACGAGCCCGCGAGACTGGAGCTCGTCGATGAGAGCGACGATCTGACTCGGATCGAGCCGCAGAAACTCCGAGAGCTCGCGCTGGGAGGGACGGGCGTTGTTGGCGGCAATGGCCAGCACCGAGTACGCGCGAACCCGCAGATCGACAGCCTGAAGCGCCGCATTCACCCGCGAAACCGACACCGCATTAGCGCGAGCCAGCAGAAATGCCAGGTCGTCCACAACCGGTGTGCGCCACAATCTCTCCGAGCGGGCAAGGGGCTCTGCCGCTCGTGCCTGATCGTTTGCGGTGGACACCCGGCGATTGTAGCAATTCGCTGCCGAACACAATCGTTGAACTTGACAATCATTTGAGGACGCAGCCACAATCCTCACCATGAGCAGCGTCGCCGTACCCCGCACGATCTTCGACGAGTCTCACGCCGACTTCCGAGACACCGTTCGCCGGTTCGTCCAGCGCGAGGTGTCGCCCCACCTGGATGCCTGGACAGAAGCCGGACGCGTCGATCGGACCCTCTTCGCGAAGGCTGGCGAGACCGGACTGCTCGGAATCTCGGCCCCGGCTAGCAACGGAGGCGGGGACGTCGACGATTTCCGCTACAACGCGATCATGATCGAGGAGCTCGCTACCGCCGGCGCGACAGCGGTGTCGATGTCGCTGTGCGGCATCAATGACCTCATCGCGCCCTACCTCATCGCCTTCGGCTCCGACGAGCAGAACGACAGGTGGCTCACTCCCCTGGTGGCTGGCGAGAAGATCGGCGCTATCGCGATGACAGAGCCCGGAACCGGCTCAGACCTGGCATCCATCGCGACTACCGCACGACCCGACGGTGACGACTTCGTGCTCAACGGAGCGAAGACCTTCATCTCCAACGGTCTCCTCGCCGATTTCGTGATCGTCGTCGCTCGAACGGATGCCGACGCCGGTCGAGACGGATTCAGCCTCCTCGTCGTTGAGGACGGGATGCCCGGGTTCACCCGCAGCGGCCCCCTGAAGAAGATCGGCCTGGGCGCACAGGATACGGCTCTCGGCGCATCGTGATCCACCGAGTCTCGGTTAAGGCATCGATGTTGGCCTGGGCACCTCCGTGGCGTGAGCCCGTGCCGGATGCTCCGGTTCCGCCGAAGGGCGTGTTGGCCTCGTCGTTCACGGTCTGATCGTTGATGTGCACGATCCCGGTCGGGATCTGCTGTGCGAGGTCCCACCCCGCGAGCGCGTCCTTGGTGACGATGCCGAGGGACAGGCCGTAGTCGGTCGCCGACGCGAGCGCCACGGCCTCCTCGTCGGTCGAGAACTTCACCACCGACGCGACGGGTCCGAAGACTTCTTCGCAGTAGGCGGGCGCTTCTGCGGGCGTGTTCGCGAGCACTGTCGGTCGGTAGAACAGGTCCTCGTAGGTGCCGCCCGCGCGCAGCTCGGCGCCGCTTGCGACGGCATCCATCACCAGGGCGTGTACCCGATCGCGCTGTACCTCATCGATCGCCATCGCGATGTACATCGCGACAGCGGCGTGACCCTTGCTGAGGACGAACCGATCGCGGGTCGGATTGGCGAGGTTGGTGGGGTCGACATTAAGTCCGTACTCGAACAGCACGGTGAAGATGTCGGCAGAGGACAGATCACCGCCGATGTGCACTGCTCCCTCGTACGTACCGCACAGGTTCAGGAGCTTCTGACGAAGCTCGAAAGCGAGATCCTCGAGTTCCTCGACGCTCCGACGCTCCTGCGCTACAGGGGACGTTCGACCCATCACATGCCTCCTCATCGATGACAGGAGAGCGACGGACCGCGGGGGTCATCATCGACTCTCGTTCGGGTGGCCACCGGCTCAGCCGGGGCGACGCAGTGACGCTAACACAAACTCATTTACAAGTAAACAGGAATGCACCTAAACTCGTTGAAGCGTCATCCTGGTGATTGGGTGCACGGCATGGTCGGACGTCTCCCGCGGCATCCGAATTGTCCGAAGACGGTTACCAACGCCACGACGGCGCTGCACAATGGACTCGCGCCGCCCGGCGCGGGGAGGGTGCTACGGCATCCGAAATCAGGAAGACAACACACAGAGAGGTGCAGGATGTCTGACACGTTGACGCAGGCTGGTGTACGGACCGGTCTGTTCATCGGGGGAACCGAACGGTTCACCGACGAGACGCTGAAGATCGCGGACCCGGGAAAGCCGGGCGCGGTTGTCGGCGAGGCCGCGTCCGCTTCGACGCAGGACGTCGCCGACGCGGTTGCTGCCGCGAAAGAGGCTTTTCCGGCGTGGGCGGCTCTGGGCGCGAAAGAGCGCGCACGCCTGATGGCCGAGGCGATCGCCGGTATCGCGGATGACCGTGACGAGGACGCGGCGATCCTCTCGCAAGAGAACGGCAAGGTCCGCTTCGAGGCGTGGGTCGACGCACTCGTGTTCGAGATCCGCTGGAACCTTGCTCTCATGCTCGCCGACGAGGTCGACACCGACCACACCCTCCCCGCGGTGCCCGGCGCGATCCCCGTCGACACGAAGGTGTCGTACCAGCCGCTGGGTGTGACCACGATCATCGTCCCGTTCAACTGGCCGATCGCGATCCTGGGCGCAGCCCTTCCGCACGCGCTGCTGGCCGGGAACACGGCGATCGTCAAGCCGCCGCTGACCGCGCCGCTTGCCACCGCCAAGCTCGTGCAGCGCGTAGCAGAGAAGCTCCCGCCCGGGGTGCTGAACATCGTCACCGGCAAGGACGAGAACATGTCGGGCCTGATTCAGAACACCGACATCGCAAAGGTTTGCTTCACCGGATCGGTGAACGGCGGCAAGCGGATGATGGAGATGGCCTCGAAGACGCTCACTCGGGTCACCCTGGAACTGGGCGGCAACGACGCGGCGATCTTCCTCGAAGACGCTGTCATCGACGACACCCACCTTGACCGCCTGTACGCCGCGATCTACGACACCACCGGCCAGATCTGCATGAACGCCAAGCGCGTCTACGTGCACCGCTCGCGCCTCGACGAGGTCGTGAACGGTCTGTCCGACCGCCTGAGCAAGGCAGTCATCGGGTACGGCCTCGATGAGGGGACCACGATGGGCCCGCTCCACTCGTCGGCGCAGAAAGCGTTCGTGGAGGAACTCATCCAGGAGGCCAAGGATGCCGGCGCCGACGTGCGCGAGTTCGGCGAGCTGCCCGGTGGGGAGCTCGCGGGCGGCAACTTCATGCGCCCGGCGATCGTGGTAGACCCCGACCCGAACCTGCGCGTTGTCACCATGGAGCAGTTCGGCCCCGTCATCCCGATCATCCCCTTCGACTCCGAAGAAGACGCCATCCGCCTGGCCAACGACACCTGGGCAGGCCTGTGCGGGTCGGTGTGGACGGGAAGCCCCGAAGCTGCTCAGCGGGTGGGAGGCGCGCTCGAGTGCGGATACGTCTGGGTCAACGACCACGGCGCCACCCGCCTCGACCTGCGTGCTCCGTTCGGCGGCATGAAGCAGTCCGGCATCGGTCGCGAGCAGGGTATCGAAGGCATCCGTGCGTTCCAGGACACCCGCTCGATCGCAACCATCGACCCCGAAGCCCTCGCGGCGATGGCGCACTAAGAAGCACCTCACACGATCGGGGTCGGGCAGATTCCTCGCGCGACCCCGATCGTCTACTACTGTCACTCCCAACCCGACCAGACTCAGATCCCGACGCGCGAAGGACCACATGGACCGGCTCGATCAACGCATCCAGTGGGAACCACTTCAGAACACCGTCGACCCCGATAACTTCACGCCGCGCCTGCTCGCGCTGCTGTCCAATGCTCTGGTGTGGCGAGAATCGAACGAGCTGAGACGCCGTTTCGGCCTCGGCACCAACGACTGGCGCGTGATCTCGGTCCTGGCGCTCAACCCGGGATTCTCCGCGACAGAGGTCTCCGAGTTCATCGGCGTCAACAAGGCAGTGGTCTCCAAGAGCGTCAACACGCTCGTGGGCCGTGACCTGATCGTGCTGCTGGACGGCCCGCGAGGATCCCGGCCGATGTATCTGACGACCGAGGGCGTCCAGATGCACGACGACATGCTGCCGATCTCGATGAGGGGCCAGGACATCATCCTCGCCCACCTCTCACCCGACGAGATCACGAGCCTCAATGCTCTGCTGCAGCGGATGCTCGTCGACGCGCGCGAGCTGCAGATCCTCGAGAACGAGACCGCCGCGAGCCGAGCGCGCTGAGCGGCGCCTTCCCGAGGAGGGGATATCCGACCGGGCGTCGGGTATCCCCTCCTCGCTTTCGTACCTCTAGACATTGCCTATGCCCATAGGTAAAATTGCTGCAGACTGCAACGACGCACTCCTGGCAGCGGAAAGGACCACTCGCCATGGCACACGCCACACCGACGACCGAGTCGGCCAAACGTCTCGTCGAGGGCTACTCCCTCGAGATCACCGGAAAAGAGAAGGACGTCGTCGGTCTCACCGAGGCCGCCTCGCTCATCCCGGCCGGGACGAAGGTCAACGTGACCTTCCTCGGGAACGAAGACCTGCCGATGCGGGTAGCTGCAGCCAAGGCCGTCAAAGAGCTCGGGTTCGTCCCCGTCCCGCACATCTCTGCGCGCCGCATCGCATCCCAGGCGCAGCTCGAGGAATTCCTCAGCGCACTTGCCGAGATCGGCGCCACCGAGCACGTGTTCGCGGTCGGCGGCGACCCCGCGACGCCGGAGGGCCCCTACCCCGACGCGCTGACGATGATCCGTTCGGGAGTCCTGCAGCAGTACGGCGTCAAGGAGGTGTCGATCGCCGGCTACCCCGAGGGCCACCCCGACATCGCCACCGACGTCCTGTGGCAGCACCTCGAAGACAAATCTGCCGCCCTGAAGGATGCCGGCCTGGATGCCGTGATCCTCACCCAGTTCAGCTTCGACACCGACCCGGTGATGGCGTGGATCAAGGGTGTTCGCGACCGCGGCATCGACACCCAGATCCGCCTCGGCACGCCCGGCCCCGCCGGCATCAAGCGCCTCATCTCGTTCGCGTCGCGCTTCGGCGTGGGAGCCAACGCGATGATCGTGAAAAAGTACGGGTTCTCCCTCACGAACCTGATGGGTTCCGCGGGACCTGACAAGTTCGTTTCCGATCTCGCCGCGCTGTTCGACGCTGACCCTTCGGTGGGCGCTGTGAAGCTGCACATGTACACGTTCGGCGGTCTCGAGGCCACGGCGACGTGGGCCCGCGACTTCATCGCGAAGTGAGCGGGGAGGACTTGACGCCATGACGGTACACAACGAAGCACTGCGCGATCACGCCTGCCTGATCGTCCACGGCCCTGACCAGCCCGGCCTGGTCGCGGCGGTCACCGGCCTGATCACGCGCCACAAGGCGAACATCGTGAGTCTTGATCAGTACTCCGACAACCCCGAAGGCGGCGCCTTCTTCCAGCGCGTCGTCTTCCACCGACCGGACTTGACGGCGGCGTTCGAAGAGATCGAAAGCGACATCGCCGAGACGCTCGAGCCGTACGGGATGACCTGGCGACTCACCGACCAGTCGATTCCCAAACGCATGGCAGTGCTCGCCTCAACCTCGGACCACTGTCTTCTCGATCTGCTGTGGCGTCACCGCCGCGGCGAGCTCCCCGTATCGATCCCGATGGTGATCTCCAATCACACCAACATGGCCGAGGACGTCCGAAGCTTCGGCATCCCGTTCTTCCACGTGCCCTCCCAGGGGCCGGACAAGTCGGCTGCCGAAGCCGAGATCGTGAAGCTGCTCGCGGGCAACGTCGACTTCGTCGTCCTCGCGCGGTACATGCAGATCCTCTCCGAGGACTTCATCGACGACGTCGCAGTCCCGGTCATCAACATCCACCACTCGTTCCTTCCCGCCTTCATCGGCGCTGGTCCCTACCGCAAGGCGAAGGAACGCGGCGTGAAGCTGATCGGCGCAACGAGCCACTACGTGACCAAGGACCTCGACGAAGGACCCATCATCGAGCAGGACGTCGTACGGGTCACCCACGCCGACTCCGCCGCCGACCTGCAACGCCGCGGCGCCGACGTCGAACGGGCAGTCCTCTCGCGCGCCGTGCTGTGGCACGCACAAGACCGCGTCATCCGACACGGCAACCACACCGTCGTCTTCTGACCCTGACCATCACCACCCCAAAGAAAGGTTCATCGTGGCACCTCAGAATCTGCAGCAGGTCATCGACGCGGCGGGATCGCCCGTCGAGTTGCTGCGCAACTCCCAGATCGGCTCGTACATCTACCCCGTCGTGCCAGCCGACTTCACCAACTGGATCAAGGAACAGAAGGCGTGGCGCGACACCGCCGTGCTCTACGACCAGTCCCACCACATGGACAACGTGTTCCTCAAGGGGTCGGATGCCATCAAGCTGATCTCCGACACCGCCATCAACTCCGTCGCGAACTTCCCGGTCAACAAGGCCAAGCAGTACGTTCCCACGACGGCTTCGGGACACGTCATCGGCGACGGCATCCTGTTCCGCGAAGCCGAAGACGAATACGTCTATGTCGGCCGCGCGCCCGCATCGAACTGGCTCATGTTCCATGGCGAGACCGGCGGCTACCAGAACCTGGACGTCGAGGTCGACCGCCGCTCGAACTCGCGCCCGTACGGTGACGCCGTCTCGCGCAAGTACTACCGCTTCCAGATCCAGGGCCCGAACGCCTGGGCCGTGATCGAAAAACTCAACGGCGGACCGCTCGAGAAGCTCGGCTTCTTCAACATGTCGGAGATGAAGATCGGCGGCATGAACGTGCGTACTCTGCGTCACGGCATGGCCGGCGCCCCCGGCCTGGAGATCTGGGGCCCCTACGCCGACCACCACAAGATCCGCGACCTGATCGTCGAGGCTGGCGCCGAGTTCGGCCTCCTGCCCGTCGGTTCGCGGGCTTACCCGTCGAACACGCTCGAGTCGGGCTGGATTCCTTCCCCGCTTCCCGCGATCTACACCGGCGCCGAGGAGCAGGCGTACCGTGACTGGCTGCCGGCGAACTCGTACGAGGCGACCGGAACGCTCGCCGGGTCGTTCGTGTCCGAGAACATCGAGGACTACTACCTGACGCCCTGGGAGCTCGGCTACGGGTCGTTCGTCAAGTTCGACCACGACTTCATCGGTCGCGACGCGCTCGAGAAGATGGACCCGGCCGCACAGCGCAAGAAGGTCACCCTCGCGTGGAATGCCGAGGACCTCGGCAAGGTCTGGACGTCGCTGCTGAACGTCGACGGCCCGAACTACAAGTTCTTCGACCTGCCGCTGGCCAACTACGGCTCGGCCAACTACGACGCCGTCGTGGATGCCGATGGCACGGTCGTCGGCTACTCGATGTTCACCGGCTACTCCTCGAACGAGCGCCGCGGCCTGTCGCTGGCCACCGTGTCGCCCGATGTCCCCGAGGGCACCGAGCTGCGCGTGGTCTGGGGCGAGCCGAACGGTGGCTCGAAGAAGGCCTCCGTCGAGCCGCACGAGCAGACCGACGTGCGCGTCGTCGTCAGCCCCGTGCCGTACTCGACCGTCGCCCGCCAGACCTACCAGGGCGGATGGCGCACCGGCTACCAGAACGACTGATAGGCCCGTAACCCGCGAGACTGCATCCTGCCCGCGAGACAGCACACGCAACACGCTGTCTCGCGGCGCGGATGCAGTCTCGCGGCGTATCGGTAGCATCACGGGAGCGGATTCGACCGGAAGGAGTGGCCCGATGAGCCTTCGCTACGCGCTGCTCGCGCTGCTGCGGGTCGGACCGCTGTCGGGGTACGAGCTGGCAAAGCAGTTCACCCAGTCCGTCGGCCACGTCTGGCATGCGCCGGACTCGCAGATCTATCCCGAGCTGCGCAAGATGGAAGCCGACGGCCTCGTCGAGGCCGAGGAGCAGGCGCGCGGCGAGCGCGGCACTCGTCGCATGTATCACGTCACGGATGCCGGAAACCAGGCGTTCCTCGACTGGATGGCTTCACCTCTCGAGTACCAGCGCGTACGCGACCCTGCCCACTTGCGCGCCGCGTACTTGGAGTCGGCATCACCGGATGCTGCGCGGGCGTTCTTCCTCCGCCACATCGAACAGTGGGAGAGCGAACTGGCCCAGTGGGAGGGCGAGATCCGCAAGATCGATCTCATCGATCCCCCAAACCCCATGCTCGAGCGCCGTCTGAAGGCCTCCCCTGTCGACGAGCACGAACGCATCGTCGCGTACAAGCACTTCACCTACGAGGGACTCGTCGAGCGCGCGAAGGGTGAGATCGCCTGGGCCCAGCGCGGTCTGGCACTGGTCGACAAGCTCGACCCCAGCGAGTGAGCGCCGTCGCGTCTCGGTGCGCGACTCAGTGCACGGCCTCCATGAGGTCTGCACCCAGGACACGGAACGCGTCGTGCACGCGAAGCCGGTCAAGCGGGGTCTCTTCCGCGAACTGAACGATCATCGCGTAGGCGACTCCTGCTCGCGTCCCGGCAAGAACCCCCGCTTCAGCCCGGATGCCGCGGTCGCGTCCGGTCTTGTTGACCAGCAGCAACTGGTCTGCGCTGCCCCCGTGGGCCAGGGGGTCGAGGCCTGTCGCGCCGGCAGCCAGGCCGAGGTCCGTGTTCAGCGCAAGCCAGCCGATGACCTGCGCGCTCACCGACGCCGACACCGCTCGACCGTTCGCGAGCGCCGAGAACAATGACGTGAGCTCGCGGGTCGTGGACAGCGCGAGGTGAGGAGCATCATCGGGCCCCCGGTCTTCGCGAACACGGTCGAGCAGCGCAGTTCGGGTGAGTCCGAGGTGCTGAATCCGCTCTCGCACGGGGTCCAGTCCCACGAGGTCGATGAGCGCATTGGTCGCGAGCGGATCCGCTGCCGCAGCCGTCAGCACAGCCAGATCGCACACCGCGAGGTCCTCGGTCGCAAAGTGGCGCCAGAGCCCAGCCGAGATGTGCTGCTCCCGGGGTGGACGCGAAACCGTCTCCGTATGATCCAGTCGGCCCGCCTCCAGCGCCGCCGAGGTCTCGACCAGCAGCGGAACGATGCCGAGCTGAGCGACCGGGAGGGTGATGAAGGCATCCCCCAGCACGAGGTCTGACCCGCGATCAAGATCGGTGACGCACACCGAGACGCGGCCGCCGGTGCTCGCGATCTCTTCGAGCGCGTGCATCGTCGCGGCGAAGGAAGGCGCGCGGCCAGACGCCTGACGTGACCGTCGCGAATCCGCGCGATGATCCGCGCGCGACGTGCGGGGTGGTGTGCCCACCGTGGGATCCTTCCCGTGTTCGGGTGGGGGGATTCTAGGTGATCAACCTCACCAGATGGTGACGCGCTCGGCGGGGTCGAGCCACAGTTCGTCAGCCTCCGTCACCTCGAAGGCGTCATAGAAGGCATCCACGTTGCGCACGATCTGATTGCAGCGGAACTCGTTCGGCGAATGCGGGTCGATCGTGAGCAGCCGGATGGTCTCGGCATCTCGGCCCTTCTGCTGCCAGATCTGACCCCAGCTCAGCAGGAGGCGCTGGATGCCGGTGTATCCGTCGATGACCGGCGCCGGTTCACCATCGAGGGAGATCTCGTATGCCTTGATCGCGATGCCGAGTCCGCCGAGGTCCCCGATGTTCTCACCGATCGTGAGGGCGCCGTTGACGTGGTGTCTCTCGTCAAGGCCGCGCGGGGTGAGCGCGTCGTACTGCTCGATCAGGCTCTTGGTGCGCTGCTCGAAGGCCGCGCGATCGTCTTCTGTCCACCAGTCCCGCAGCGAACCGTCGCCGTCGAAGCGGCTCCCCTGGTCGTCGAAACCGTGACCGATCTCGTGGCCGATCACCGCTCCGATGCCGCCGTAGTTCGCGGCCGGGTCGCGGTCCACGTCGAAGAACGGGTACTGCAGGATCGCCGCGGGGAAGACGATCTCGTTCATCAGCGGGTTGTAATACGCGTTGACGGTCTGCGGCGTCATGAACCATTCGTCGCGGTCGATCGGCTGCCCCACCTTCGCGAGTTGACGGTCGTGCTCGACCCGGTGCGAGCGGCGTGCGTTGCCGACGAGATCAGTGGCGTCGATCTCGAGCGCGGAGTAGTCCTTCCACGTCACCGGGTACCCGATCTTCGGGGTGAAGGCGTCGAGCTTGGCCAGGGCGCGTTCCCGCGTCTCGGGGCTCATCCATTCGAGGGCGCGGATGCTGCGCCGATACGCCTCGATGAGGTTCGCGACCAGTTCGTCCATCGCGTCCTTCGCGGCGGGCGGAAAGTGTCGCTCGACGTAGACGCGGCCGACGGCTTCGCCCATCGCGCCTTCGACGAGGCTGACCCCGCGCTTCCAGCGCTCCCGGATCGTCGGCACACCCGTGAGCTGGGTCCCGTAGAAGCTGAAGTTCTCGGCGATGAACTCGTCCGACAGCAGCGGGGCAGCACCCCGGATGACGGCGAATCGCAGCCACGCCTTCCAGTCCTCCAGTCGCCCGGCACTCAGCAGGCCGCCAAGCGACTCGATGAAGCTCGGCTGGTAGACGACGACCTCGTCGAAGGCGGTCTCCTTCCCGGGAGCCAGCGCCGACAGCCACGGCGCGAGGTCGAGACCGGCCATCTCCAGAACCTGCGTCCACGTCCGCAGGTTGTACGTGGCCACAGCATCCCGACTGCGCACGTTGTCCCAGTGGTGCGAGGCGAGCTCGGTCTCGAGGGCAACGATGCGGTCGGCATCCGTTGCGGCGTCCGTCACGCCGGCGAGCGTCAGCATCCGTTCGATGTGCGCACGGAACTCGCGGCGTGTCTCGTCGAAGTTCTCGAGCCGGTAGTAGCTCTCGTCGGGAAGCGACAGCCCGCCCTGCACGATGAAAGGAACATAACGCTCAGGGTTTCCGGGGTCCGGCTCGACGTAGAGGCCGACCAGCCCCGACACGCCATCGCGCTCGAGAGAACCGAGCGTCGTCAACAGCTCGGGAACCGATGAGATCGCGTCGACGGCCGCGAGCTGACGGGCGATCGGCGTCGCCCCGAGCGCCGCGATGCGCTCGGTGTCCATGAAGCTCGTGTACAGATCGCCGATCTTGCGGGTCTCGGTGCCGGGCTCGGCATCCGTGCTCTCCTCGATGATCGCGCGCACATCCTTCTCGGCCTGCTCGGCGATGAGGTGGAACGACCCCCAGCGAGCCTTGTCGTCCGGAATCTCCGTCCGATCCAGCCACGCGCCGTTGACGTGGCGGAAGAGGTCGTCTTGCGGGCGGATGTCGGCAGAAAGTTCTTCCAGCGGGAGGCCAGAGACGGTCGCGTCGGTCATGTCCTCCAGAATAAGCACGTCGGCTATGCGCGATCCCTGCGCGGCGGGAACACCGGGCGAACAGCGGGTGGATGCAGCATCCGTTCGCGGAGGTCTTCGTAGATGGGACGCGTACGCAGCGCGGCGGCGACGAGGATCGCGCACACGGATGCCGCCAGCATCGGCGCAAGCACGGTCGCGACGGCTGTCATCTCGACCACGACCGCGATTCCGGTGAGCGGCGCGCGGATCGTGGCGGCGAACATCGAGGTCATGCCGACGAGCACGAACACGACGACCGTCGTATCGGCGATCTCGGGGAGGACGAGCTTGGCGAGCGATCCGCACAGCGCTCCCCACAGCGCGCCGATCGCGAGGAGCGGCGCGAACAGACCCCCGGGGGTTCCGGCGGCGTAGGAGAGGGGCCCTGCCAGGAACCGGATGACGAGGGTCGCGGCGAGCACGATAGGGATGAGCGACTCGCCGCGAAGTAGGCCCTGCGAGATCGGATCGCCCCCGCCGGCACCGAGCGGGTCGAGGAAGAGCAGCAGGCCGACTGCTCCGCCGATGATCGCCGCCTGGGCCACCGGCGGCACGCGGCGCGCTGCCCGGGCCGCCGTCAGGAACCCGAGGATCAGACGGTTGTATCCCGCACCGAGGATGCCGGTGAGCAGGCCAAACACCGCGAAGACGCCCACTTGCGCGAGGTCGGGCGGCGGGACGGGCGCTACCTGGAAGATCGGCGCATTGCCAACGACGATCCACGCCGTGGCAACTGCCACAGCGACACCGGTCAGGGTTGGGAGGACGATACGCGCGCGCACCGACTGGGCGACCTCTTCGATGACGAAGAGCGATCCGCCCAGCGGAGCGTTGAAAGCGACGGCTAGGCCAGCGCCAGAGAGGGCGGAGTGAAGGGTGCGCGCGTCCGCCGCGGATCTGCGGCTGCGGCGAGCAGCCTCGGCGCCGAGCACCGCCCCGATATGAACCGTGGGGCCCTCGCGACCCAGCACCATTCCCGACCCGATCGAGAGCACGCCGCCCACGAACTTCGCCACAAGCACGCCCAGCGCGCTCGGCGGCTCCTCCCCGCGCTCGACAGCCTCGACGTACTGGATGCCGCTCCCGGCCGCCTGTGGGACCCACTTCACGAGAAGTGCTGCCAGCGTCGCGCCCGTGGCGGTGACGGCGATAGCGATGAGCCACCCCCACGCGGGCTGGTCGTGCGCGAACGCGAAGACCTCGATGCGCAGATGCTCGGCCTGGTCGATGCACCAGCGAAAGGCCCCGCCGACGAGTCCGAGGGCGAGACCCGCGATGGCAGCCAGCAGCATGAGGATCGCGATCTGCCGGGCAGCCCCACTGCCGGCATCCGGAGATGTCGTCGACGACGTGTTCCCCGTCATCCCACCCCTGCCCGGGCGCCCGGCGGCGCCTCTTCCGCACTGCCCATCGTGGCATCCGCGCGGTTCGTTTGCCGCGAAGCGCGGACGACGGATGCCACGCACGGCGTGTCGCGGCAACCGAACAGACCAGCACCGGACGGTGGCGCGGCGCGCGTCATCCGTGTCAGCGGCGGTGAACCCTAGGCTCGGCTCGTGCCTTCTCGACCCGCCGGCGACGCACCGACGACGCTGAACCGTGACATCCTGCGGCTCGCGGTGCCGGCCCTCGGCGCCCTCATCGCCGAGCCGCTGTTCCTGATCGTCGATTCGGCACTGGTCGGGCACCTGGGTACCGTGCCGCTGGCCGCCCTCGGGATCGCTTCGGCGATCCTGCAGACGATCGTCGGGCTCATGGTCTTTCTCGCGTACTCGACCACACCGGCAGTCGCCCGACGCTTCGGCGCCGGCGATGCGAAATCTGCGGTTTCGGTCGGCATCGACGGCCTCTGGCTCGCGCTCGGGCTTGGCGCACTTCTGGCCCTCGCCGGATCCCTCGCGACACCACCCCTCGTCTCGCTGTTCGGTGCCACCCAGGAGGTGGCGGCGGATGCGGTGACCTACCTCCAGATCTCCATGTGGGGTCTTCCCGCAATGCTCATCGTGTTCGCCGCGACAGGGCTGCTGCGCGGGATGCAAGACACCGTCACGCCGCTGTGGATCGCCGCGGCCGGCTTCGGCGCGAATGCTGCGCTGAACGCGCTCTTCATTTACGGGCTCGGGTGGGGGATCGCGGGCTCGGCGGTGGGAACCGTGCTGGCCCAATGGGGCATGGTCGTCGCCTACGTCGGTGTCATCGGTCGGCTGGCTCAGCGCCATTCGGCCCAGGTCCGCCCGTCGGCTCGCGGCGTGCGCGGGTCCGCCCGCACCGGCGGCTGGCTATTCCTGCGCACGGTGTCGCTGCGGATAGCCCTCCTGACCACGGTGGCCGTCGCCACCGGGCTCGGCACCGATGAGCTCGCCGGCTGGCAGGTCGCGTACACGATCTTCTCGGCAGCAGCGTTCGCTCTGGACGCCCTCGCGATCGCGGCCCAAGCGCTCATCGGCAAGTCACTCGGCGAGCAGGACCATGCCAGAGTGCGTAAGGTGCTGCAGCGCACCAGCGCGTGGGGTCTGTGGTTCGGCATCCTCGTCGGCGCGGGGGTCGCGGCGGCATCCGGGGTCATCGGCATCCTCTTCACCGGCGACCCGGAACTTGCGGCCATCGTGCAGCCCGCCCTGCTCGTGCTCGCCGTTGCGCAGCCGCTGTGCGGCATCGTCTTCGTCTGGGACGGCGTGCTCATCGGTGCCGGCGACGCGCGCTATCTCGCGATCGCGGGCGCGCTGAATCTCGTACCGTTCCTCCCCGCCCTGGCCCTCGTCGCGATCTTCCACCCCGGCGGCGCCGCTGGGCTCGCGTGGCTTGCCGTCGCCTTCTTCGGCGTCTACATGCTTGCGCGCGCCGCGACGCTCGGCTGGCGGTTGCGGGGCCAGACGTGGCTCGGCTCTACCCTCAACATATGAGCCCCGAGAGCCCCTCCTCCCCCTCGCTGCAGGTGCGACGCAAGCCGCAGCGGCAGAACACTGACGCCGACGTGCTGCGCGGCATCCTGGCTGAGGGGATCGTCGCCCACGTGGGCTTCGTGCGGGACGGCGCACCGATCGTGTTGCCCTACCTCTACGGGGTCGGCGATCTCGGTGAAGGCCCCGTTCTGCTGCTGCACGGGTCGACCGGCGGCGGGCTGTTCTTGGATGCCGCGGGCGAGGGCGTCCCGGTCTCGGTCACGGTCACCCACGTCGACGGACTCGTCTTCGCGGCATCCACGTTCGAGAGCTCCGCGAACTACCGCAGCGCGGTGGTCTTCGGGCGCGCCCGCATTGTGCCTGAAGACCAGCGGGAGCGGGCGCTGTGGCAGGTCTCGGATCACCTCATGCCGGGCCGCCGCGCCGAGGTGCGGGAGATGACCCGCAAAGAAGTCCGCGCCACTCACGTTCTGCAGGTCCCGCTCGATCAGGCGAGCGTCAAGGTCCGCTTCGACGGGGTGGGCGACACTGAGGACGACGGCGAGGACCACACCGTTTGGGCGGGTGTCGTGCCGCTCGCCGTCCGCGCGGGCACACCGATAGGTTCCCCGGTGACCCGCGCGGCAGGGGCTGCGGATGCGGCATCCGTCGCTGCTTTCGCTCAGCGGCTGCACGATCTCGCCGCCGAGCGTGAGGCTCGACTGCGCGAGATCATGCAGCCCTGAGGGCGGCTACGCGCCGTCGCGGACGCTGCGGGCGAATTCGGTGACGTTCGCGCGCAGGGCCTCGATGCGCCTATCGCGCGCCGACTCACGGTCGAATCCGAGGTACGCCGACGGCGGGAGCTTTCGAACATTCACCGAGCACTCGAAGTTCTCGCAGACGAGGATACCGACGGTATCGCCGCGCCGTCCGGCGTCGCCCGCTCGCTTGGCGGCGAACATCACGACGTCATTGGGGAGCTGGACGTCGTTGCACCACGAACATTGCGGACGACTCAGGGGGCGAGCATCGGTCTGACGCAGCAGGATGCCGACGGGCTCGTCGTCGAGTTCGATCACGACTGACGCGAGCTTCGGCAGCTTCGAATCGCGGATGCCGAGATAGTCCAGGGACTCCCAGTCGCGAGTGTCGAGGTCGGTGGGAAGGGTGAGGTTCTTGCGCTCGCTGCGCGAGGCGTTGAGAAACGATGCCCGGATCTGAGCGTCGGTGAGGGGACGCATATGCGTGCCTTTCAGGGTGTGAACGCGCGGCGGTAGCCTCGAGCCGAGCCCAGCTCACGCCCAGCGTCGACACCATTCGTACATCACGACGGCCGCAGCAGCGGCCGCGTTGATGGAGCGGGTCGAGCCGTACTGCGCGATCTCGACGCTGCCGGATGCCGCGGCCAGCGCCTCTGCCGAGAGCCCCGGCCCTTCCTGACCGAACAACAGAACGCACGCCTGGGGCAGGTCCGCCTCGGGCAGCGGCCGGGAGCCCTCGACGTTGTCGATCGCGATCACAGGAAGGTTCGCAGCATCCGCCCACACGGCGAAAGCCGCGACATCCTCGTGGTGACGCACGTGCTGATAGCGGTCGGTGACCATCGCGCCGCGCTTGTTCCAGCGGCGACGCCCGATGATGTGCACTTCCGCTGCGAGGAAGGCGTTCGCGCTGCGGACGATGGAGCCGATGTTGAGGTCGTGCTGCCAGTTCTCGATCGCCACATGAAACGGATGCCGCCGCTCGTCCAGGTCCGCGACGATCGCGTCCATTCGCCAGTATCGGTACCGGTCGACGACGTTGCGGCGGTCACCTGCGGCGAGGAGGTCGGGGTCAAGTCGGGGATCATCCGGCCATTCAGCTTCACCGCCCGGCCAGGGTCCGACTCCGTGAGGGAGTTCCGGCTCGCTCCCGGGCTCCGTCTCGTCCTGCACGTCGAGCAATCTATCTGACGGTCGCGCTGAGCCCGGACGGTGAGTGCCCACCGCGCATCTTTTCGGTATACCGAAAAATCGATAGGGTTTCGATATGCCGAAGTCTCCACCGACGCTCACTGCCACGGTCTCAGCGTCGGCGCGCGCACCCCGGTTGGTGTGGCTCCTCGGCCCGGCGATGGTTGCCGGCGTGGCCTACCTCGACCCCGGCAACGTTGCCAGCAACATGACAGCCGGCGCACGCTACGGCTACCTGCTGGTGTGGGTCGTCGTCGTCGCGAACGTGATGGCCTGGCTTATTCAGTACCTCTCGGCAAAGCTCGGCGTGGTCACCGGCGAGAGCCTGCCCCAGGCACTCGGAGGGCGAATCCGGAGCGTCTGGGGGCGGCGCCTGTACTGGCTGCAAGCCGAGCTCGTCGCGATGGCGACCGACGTCGCCGAGGTGATCGGCGGTGCCGTCGCCCTGAACCTGCTGTTCGGCATCCCCCTGCTCTGGGGTGGGGTGATCACGGGTGTCGTCTCCCTGGGCCTGCTGATCGTGCAGTCCAGGCGCGGGGCCAGGCCCTTCGAGGTCATCGTCATCGGGCTCGTGGTCCTCATTGCTGTCGGGTTCACCGCCGGAGTCTTCGTCGCGCCGCCCGACCCCGCCGGAATCGTCGGCGGTCTCGTCCCCCGGTTCGAAGGCGCTGACTCCGTGCTGCTGGCGGCATCCATCCTGGGCGCGACCGTCATGCCGCATGCGATCTACGCGCACTCGGCTCTCAGCCGCGACCGGTTCGCGCCGACCACCACGGCCGGGCCGTTCGCGTTCGGCTCCGCGGCGGCCGGCCTCGAATCAGGGCGCGGAGTGTCGACGAGGCGGCTCCTGACCGCCACGCGCTGGGACGTCACGATCGCCATGGTGATCGCCGGAACCGTGAACCTCTGCATCCTGCTGCTTGCTGCAGCGAACCTCGCGGGCGTCCCCGGCACCGACTCGCTCGAGGGCGCCTACGCCGCCCTGCGTGACGGGCTCGGACCGATCATCGCGACGCTGTTCGCCGTCGGACTGCTCGCGAGCGGCCTGGCCTCCACAGCCGTCGGAGCGTACGCGGGCGCCGAGATCATGAGCGGCCTGCTGCGCATCCGGGTGCCGCTCGTGGTCCGGCGCCTCGTCACGCTCGTTCCCGCTCTGCTGATCCTCGGGTTCGGCGTTGACCCGACCTTCGCTCTCGTCCTCAGCCAGGTCGTGCTCTCGTTCGGCATCCCGTTCGCCCTCGTTCCGCTCGTGTGGATCACCGCACGGCGCAGCGTCCTCGGTCCGTTCCGGAACCGACTCGCAACGACCGTCCTGGGCGTGGTGTCAGCGGCGCTGCTGATCACTCTCAACCTGGTGCTGCTGTGGCTGGTCTTCACCGGCACGTGATCGAGCGCCCACCCGGGGCGGGTAGGGTTTCGGCATGTCCTCCGCGGCCGTCGACGACTATCTGAAGACGATCTACAATCACACGGAGTGGCAGACCGAACGGATCACGCCGTCGCAACTCGCTTCCGAGCTCGGACTTGCGCCCTCGAGCGTGACCGAGATGGTTCGCAAGCTCGCCGCGGCCGGGCTCGTGACCCATCGCCCGTACGGACCGATCTCGCTCACGACAGCCGGCGAGCACCGCGCAGCCGCCATCATCCGCCGCCACCGCCTTATTGAGACCTGGCTCGTACGCGAGTTCGGCTACACCTGGGCCGATGTGCACGAGGAGGCAGAGATCCTCGAACACGCCATCAGCGACCGGCTCCTCGACGGCATCGATGAGCGCCTCGGGAGGCCCCGGTTCGATCCCCACGGCGACGCCATCCCGGATGCCGACGGCACGGTCACCCGTGAGCGATTCGTGCTGCTCGCCGATGCTCCCCCGGGGCACTGTGGACGGATTCTTCGCGTCTCTGACCGCGTCCCGGGGCTGCTCGAGGCGTTGGATGCGGCATCCGTCGACGTCGGCAGCGTCGTGTGCGTCCGAAGCGGAGCGATCGTGGAGGTCGACGGACGGGATGTGACCCTGCCCTCGACGGCGCCCGAGGCCATCTGGCTCAGCGCCTGAGTCCCGTTCGTCAGCGGGCGACGGATGCCGTCGCGAACGGCCACCGGGTGCGGGTTGCTGCTTCGCACGCTTCCCAGATGCGCGCCAGGCGTTCGGGATCGCGCACGATCTTCGGCAAGCGCGCCCGCCGAGGGTCACCCTTCACGATGAAGCGCGGTCCCCAGAACTGGCCACCGGCGATCGACGGGTCGGCCAGCGCCCGCACGAGCGGCCACGCGCCGTGCTCCTTGGACTGGGTGAACGGGGTCTGCAGGTTGTCGACGAACCGGGTGATCTTGCTTGGTTGGTTCACGCCGTGGAGGCCCGGTGTGCGTCCGCTCACGGAGTACCCGGGGTGCACAACGACACTGTCGACCGGAACGCCGTGCTCGCGCAGGCGCCGATCTGCTTCGAGTCCGAGGGCCGTCGTCACGACTTTCGACTGCACGTACGCACGCCAGCCCGAGTAGCCCTCGGTCAGCTGCAGGTCGACCGGGTCGTAGGGGGTCAGGGAGATCGACATGCTGCCGAGCCACACCATCCGTCCCCCTGATCGCGCGAGCGGCACCAGCAACTCTCCCGCGAGCGCGAAGTGCCCGAGTGCGTTGGTGGCAAGCACGACCTCGGCACCGTCGGAGGTCGTTTCACGGCGCCGGGGTGGATGAACGACTCCGGCGTTGAGCAGAACCCCATCCAGCGGGCCCCGCGTCCGCAAGGATGCCGCGGCCGACCGGATCGATCCAGGCTTGGCGGTGTCGATGATCAGAGATTCGATGTCGGCTCCCGGAACACGCCCCGCTAGCGTCGCTCGAGCGGCGGAAAGACGCTTGGGATTGCGGCCCGACATGATGACATGCGCCCCGGCACGGGCCAGTTGTTCGCTCGCGAAGTACCCAAGGCCGGCGTTGGAGCCCGTCACGAGGTACGACTGCCCGGAAAGGTCGGGCAGCGACTCGGGATCCCACCGCCTGCGCGTCACGTGATCGACACTAGACCTCCGCGAGCGGGATACGCTGTGCCCATGCGGACCCGAGCAGACGTGGAATGCTGGCTCACCGACATGGACGGCGTGCTCGTCCACGAGAACATCCCCGTCCCCGGGGCGGCTGAGGTGATCGAGCGCTGGCGCGAGCAGGGAGTTCCCTTCCTCGTGCTGACGAACAACTCGATCTTCACGCCACGCGACCTCAGCGCCCGGCTCCGGGCATCCGGGCTCGTCGTGCCCGAAGAGGCCATCTGGACCTCGGCACTGGCGACGGCGGATTTCTTGCGCGGACAGGCGCCCGGAGCATCCGCTTTCGTGATCGGCGAGGCGGGCCTGACCACGGCGCTACACGAAGCCGGCTTCATCATGACCGAGAACGACCCCGACTATGTCGTGGTCGGCGAGACCCGCAACTACTCGTTCGAGGCGATCACAAAGGCCATCCGCGCGATTGCCGGCGGTGCGCGGTTCATCGCCACGAATCCCGACGCGACCGGTCCCTCGGCCGAGGGCGTACTCCCGGCAACCGGGGCGATCACCGCCCTCATTACCAAGGCCACCGGCAAGGAGCCGTACGTGGTGGGCAAGCCCAACCCGATGATGTTCCGCTCGGCACTGAACCGAATCGGCGCGCACTCAGAGTCCACCGGGATGATCGGCGACCGGATGGACACCGATATCGTCGCGGGAATCGAAGCGGGTCTTCACACCGTGCTGGTGCTCACCGGCATCAGTGATCGCGCCGAAATCGAACGCTTCCCCTTCCGTCCCGACGAGATCCTGGACTCGATCGCCGAGCTGCTTCCCGCGGAGCCTGAAGAGTCGGAGATGCCCGAGGTGCTGTGATGGGTGCCCTGGACGACGGCGACCACGTCGAAGCCGGGGACGCAGACGAAGGAAAGCGTCAGTGAACGAGCTCGAACAGTCGCTGCTGCTGTGGACGTCGCTGATCATCATCAGCGGCGCCCTCGTCGTCGCGGTGTGGCAGTGGTGGCGCAGCCGCGGCGACCGCGGCGAGGACTGAGGTGTTACTGCGGGGCGAGGCCCAGGTCTTCGAGGTCGATCGCCGCGAGCCACTGCAGCCCGGCATCCTCGATCGCCCGCTGCGCACCGGTTTTGCGGTCGACGATCACGGCAACGGCGACCGGCTCCGCGCCCTCGCGGCGCAGCGCCTCGACGGCCTTCAGCGCCGACTGCCCCGTCGTCGAGGTGTCTTCGAGCACGACGACGCGCTTACCCACGACGTCCGCTCCCTCGACCTGACGGCCGCGGCCGTGGTCCTTCGGCTCCTTGCGGACGACGAAGGCGTCGAGCGGATGCTCGGTGTCGACTGACGCGTGCATGACGGCGTTCGCGATGGGGTCGGCGCCGAGGGTGAGGCCGCCGACGGCGACGACGGTGTCGGCATCCGTCCCGAGCCCGGTGCGAACGAGGTCGAGCATGATCCGCCCGATGGCGGGGGCCGCCCGGTGATCGAGCGTGAGCTTGCGCATATCGACGTAGTACGACGCCTTCTTGCCGCTGGACAGGGTGAAGTCGCCGTGGAAGACCGCTTCGGCGCCGATGAGGGCGATGAGGGCTTGGCGGTCGGCTTCGAGTTCGGGCGTGGAGGAAGCGGTCACAGCCCGAGTCTAGGAAAGAACGCACAATGTTTCCGCGTCATCTGGGACCGTAGCCCCGCGGCGGCTCCTAGATTGGTGTAGCTCGGGCCGCGCCTCATCGCCGAGGACGATGGTCCCGAAGCCGCGTCGAGCTCGCCGATAGAGTCAGGCCCGTTCGCGGAACCCGCACGCGAGAAGCAAGGGAGTGCGCACATGACCCGCATCGGCATCGTCGCGGAGCGCGGCGGCGAAACCCGCGTCGCTCTCACCCCGCCCACTGTCGCTCGGTTGATCACGCTCGGGTACGAAGTGGTCGTGGAGGCAGAAGCGGGCGCGGCATCCTCGTTCCCCGATGCGGCGTACACGGATGCCGGCGCCCAGGTGACCGACCGTGTGGGCGCCTGGGGTGCAGACATCGTCGTGATGGTGACGGCTCCGAGCGCTGATGACGTGGCCCTGCTTCGGGACGACGCGACAGTGATCGGAATGCTCGCACCCGCGTTCCGGCCCGAGGTTCGGGAGTCGCTCGCGACCCGCGGAATCACGGCGCTATCACTGGATGCCGTTCCGCGCATATCTCGGGCGCAGTCGATGGATGTCCTGAGTTCGATGGCCAACATCTCGGGGTATCGCGCCGTTGTCGAGGCAGCGCACGAGTTCGGGCGCTTCTTCACCGGCCAGGTCACGGCCGCCGGGAAAGTACCGCCCGCGAAGGTGCTGGTCGCCGGCGCGGGCGTCGCAGGACTCGCGGCGATCGGTACGGCCGCGAGCCTGGGCGCCATCGTGCGCGCCACCGACCCGCGGCCCGAGGTCGCCGACCAGGTGAAGTCGGTGGGCGGAGAGTACCTTCCCGTCGAGGTCGACGAGGTCATGGAGTCTTCCGACGGGTATGCCAAGGCGACGAGCGAGGCCTACGATCGGCGCGCCGCCGAGATCTACACCGAGCAGGCGGCGGATGTCGACATCATCATCACCACCGCGCTCATTCCCGGGCGCGCAGCGCCGCGGCTGATTACGGCATCCGATGTCGCGCAGATGAAGCCGGGGAGTGTCATCGTCGATATGGCGGCGGCGCAGGGCGGCAACGTCGAGGGATCGGTTGCGGGCGAGCGCATCGTGACCGAGAACGGCGTAACGATCCTCGGCTACACGGATCTTGCGGGGAGACTTCCCGCGCAGGCGTCGCAGCTGTACTCCACAAACGTCTACAACCTGGTCGCGCTGCTGACCCCCGGCAAGGACGGGCAGCTCACGATCGACTTCGACGACATCGTGCAGCGTGGTGTCACCATCGTTCGCGACGGCGAGTCGACCTGGCCACCACCGCCCGTACAGGTCTCGGCCGCACCGAAGCCGGTCGCGGGGGAGCCTGCCCCGAAGCCAGAACCGAAGAAGGCGCCCGCGTGGCGGACCCCGGTGCTTCTCGGGGCCGCGGCGGTTCTCCTGTTCGTCGTGACCGCGATCGCACCGCCACCGATCCCCCAGCACTTCACTGTGCTGGTCCTGTCGATCATCATCGGCTTCTTCGTGATCGGCAAGGTGCATCACGCCCTCCACACGCCGCTCATGAGCGTGACAAATGCCATCTCGGGCATCATCGTCGTCGGCGCGATGCTCCAGCTGGCATCCGGCGTACTCGTCGTCCAGATTCTCGCGGCAATCGCCGTGCTCCTGGCAAGCATCAACATCTTCGGAGGCTTCGCCGTGACCCGCCGAATGCTCGCGATGTTCTCGAAGGGTGAGGCCCGATGAGCGCCGCGTCGATCCTTCTCCACAGCGGTGCGTCAGTATCTGCCGCAAGCGCGTCAGTTGCGGCATCCGTCGCGGGGGCCGCGTATCTCGTCGCTGCGCTCCTGTTCATCCTGAGTCTGCACGGGCTCAGCAAGCACGAGACAGCCCGCCGCGGTGTGCTGTTCGGCGTCGGCGGCATGGTCATCGCGATTGCCGCGACGATCTGGCTCACGGTGGAGCAGCTGTGGGGGCAGCCACAGGCGACGATTGGACTGACGCTGCTCGTGGTCGCGGTGCTGATCGGCGGATCGATCGGGCTGTGGCGCGCCCGCGTTGTCGAAATGACCGGGATGCCCGAGCTCATTGCGCTCCTCCACAGCTTCGTCGGCCTCGCGGCGGTCATCGTGGGGTGGAACGGCGCGCTCGACCCTGGCGAGATCGACGGGGCTCTGCTCGGCATCCATCATGCGGAGGTCTTCATCGGCGTGTTCATCGGTGCCGTGACCTTCACGGGGTCGATCGTCGCATTCCTGAAGCTGTCGGCTCGCATCTCGTCGAAGCCGCTCATGCTGCCGGGCAAGAACGCCCTCAACCTCGGCGCCCTGGTCGCTTTCGTCGGCCTGACGGTTTGGTACGTCATCACGCCCGACCTGTGGTTGCTGATCGTCGTGACGGTCCTCGCGCTGCTGCTCGGCTGGCACCTCGTCGCCTCGATCGGCGGCGGCGACATGCCGGTGGTCGTCTCGATGCTCAACAGCTACTCCGGTTGGGCCGCCGCGGCGGCAGGCTTCATCCTCAGCAACGACCTGCTCATTGTGACTGGCGCGCTCGTCGGGTCCTCGGGTGCCTACCTGTCGTACATCATGTGCCGTGCCATGAACCGTTCGTTCATCTCCGTCATCGCCGGCGGGTTCGGGATCGAGGCGCCCAGGTCGACGGATGACGAGACCGGCGAACACCGCGAGATCGACGTCACGGGCGCCGCCGAGCTCCTCGCCGAGGCAGACCGGGTGATCATCACGCCGGGTTACGGCATGGCGGTCGCCCAGGCCCAGTACCCGGTTGCGGAGCTGACGGCGAAGCTGCGCGAGCGCGGCGTGGATGTCAGATTCGGCATCCATCCCGTCGCCGGACGCCTTCCCGGACACATGAACGTGCTGCTGGCCGAGGCCAAGGTTCCGTACGACATCGTGTTCGAGATGGACGAGATCAACGACGACTTCGGCGAGACATCGGTCGTCCTGGTCATCGGCGCGAACGACACCGTCAACCCCGCCGCCGCCGAGGATCCGGGCAGCCCGATCGCCGGGATGCCGGTGCTGCGGGTGTGGGAGGCCGACAACGTCATCGTCTTCAAGAGGTCGATGGCCTCGGGCTATGCCGGCGTGCAGAACCCGCTGTTCTTCCGCGAGAACGCCCAGATGCTCTTCGGTGACGCCAAGGAGAAGGTCGAGCAGATCCTGCGGGAGCTCTAGCCGCGACATCCGAGCCGCCCCAGACGCCGCGTTCAGCGCGGGTCTCGGGCCAGGAATGGATGCGGCCAGGCACCGAGCGCGAGCACCGCGAGGACGGTCTGAACGAGGCCGGTCGCGAAGTAGATGCCGTGGAGCGGCGACCAGACGAGCATGATGGCGATCTCGACGAAGATCCAGATCATCATGACGAGCCCGGCCGCCGCATGTAGTCCAGCCGCGAGGCGGAAGCGCCAGTACTGCGCCGCCAGCGCGAGCGCCTGTGATCCACCCACGACGACCCCGAGGATCACACCTGGCCAGACGTACGACGTGAAAACGGATCCCTCGATCCACTCCGTCGGAATGGGCATGAAACCGAAGGTGAGGCCGGCCATGCCGAGCAACGCGGACGCCAGATTGCACCACGCGACCACCCCTATCTCCCCAGGCCACCACCGCAGCTAACTCCGCACACTCGACGGCCGCACGGCATCCTCACCTCGACACGGCCGGGGTTCGGCACCGGAACTCAGGAGTTGGCCACACCCCGCCCCGGAGCCCGCGTCAGGAAGCGGGCGACGTCGCCGGGCGACTCTAGGCTGAGACCATGCGCCTTGCCACCTGGAACGTGAACTCCGTCCGCGCCCGGGTCGACCGGATCGTCGACTTCGCGGTGCGTGAAGACATCGACGTGTTGGCAATGCAAGAGATCAAGTGCAAGGTCGAGCAGTTCCCGTTCGAACAGTTCGAGCAGGCAGGGTTCCACGTCGAAGCCCACGGCTTCTCGCAGTGGAACGGTGTCGCGATCGCCAGCCGCTCGCGTCCGACCGAGGTCGAGACCGCCTTCCCCGGGATGCCCGGCTTCGCGAAGGGGCACGAGGGCCCGGATGCTCCGCAGGAAGCCCGCGCAATCGGTGCGACCATCGACGGCATGCGCGTCTGGAGTCTCTACGTCCCCAATGGTCGTGCCCTCGAGGACCCCCACTACGTCTACAAGCTCCACTGGCTCGAGGCGCTGCGCCAGTACACCGCAACCACCCTCGCGGCAGCGCCCGACCTGCCTCTGGCTCTGGTCGGCGACTTCAACATCGCCCCGACGGATGCCGACAACGGCGACCCCGCGATCGTTGAAGGATTCTCGACGCACGTCTCTGCCCCAGAACGGGAAGCCTTCACCGCTCTCGAGCAGGCGGGGCTCAGCGACGTCGTCAGGCCCCTGGTTCCGACCGGATTCACTTACTGGGACTACAAGCAGCTGCGCTTCCCCCGCAACGAGGGACTGCGGATCGACTTCATCCTCGGCTCACGCGCTGTGGCGGATGCGGTGACGGATGCCGCCATCCACCGAAACGAGCGCAAGGGTGAGGCTCCGAGCGACCACGTCCCCGTGGTCGTCGAGCTCGACCGCGCCCGACTGTCGCCGGGAGAAGACGAAGCAGACGATGACCGGCCGATGATCTTCGGGTGACGCGGCCCCGCTGAGGTACCCGGCGCCTAGGGTGAGTGCATGGGAGTGCAGCTCATCGGCATTGGCACCGCGGTGCCGGAGTTCGCGCTCTCGCAATCGCAGGTGAAGGACCTGTTCCTCGCGGAGCCGGATATCGCGCCCCTTACGGCACGGCTCATCCGCGCCGCCTACGACAACTCGGCGATCGAGCGGCGCCACACCGTCATCGAGGATCTAGCCGGTGACGGCGGCGACTTCCTGGAACCCGAGACCCACGCGGTGCGCAATCCGGGGACCGGTACGCGCAACGCGCGGTACGCGCGCGAAGCGCCGCGACTGTCGGAGGCCGCCGCGCGGCGTGCGCTAAAGAACGCCGGCGTACATCCGGGCGAGATCACCCACGTGGTCACTGCCAGTTGCACGGGCTTCTACGCTCCCGGCCCCGAATACCGGCTGGTGCGCGATCTCGGGCTTGATCCGACGGTCGAACGCGAGCACATCGGATTCATGGGGTGTGCCGCAGCAATCCCGGCGCTGCGCTCGGCATGGCGAATCTGTCTCGCCGATCCCACCGCAACCGTGTTGGTCGCGTGCACCGAGGTGTGCTCCATCCACATTCGCTCATCATCCGAACCCGACCAGATCGTCGCCTCCGCCGTCTTCGCCGACGGCGCGGCAGCGGCGGTCGTGACCGCACAGTCGCCGGAATCCAGCGGTCCCCGCGAACTGGCTGCACCGTCTCGCGGGCTCGAGTTGACGGGCTTCACCACCGCCCTCACGACCGACGGCGAGCAGGACATGGCGTGGATCATCGGCGACCACGGCTTCGAGATGACACTCACCGGCAATGTCCCCCGCATCGTCGGACGCGAAGTCCGCGCCGCCCTCGCGCCAGTGCTTGAGCGCACCGGTGCGATTGACCAGTGGGTGGTCCACCCGGGCGGACGCAGCATCTTGGACAGGTTCGAGCAGGCGATGGATCTCGACGAAACGGCTCTG
The DNA here is from genome assembly GCF_020781975.1 of Microbacterium schleiferi. Lineage (GTDB taxonomy): Bacteria > Actinomycetota > Actinomycetes > Actinomycetales > Microbacteriaceae > Microbacterium. Next base: position 38,079 of record NZ_JAJGNI010000006.1, on the reverse strand, counting down.
CAGCGATCCCGAGCGATCCTGCGCGACTACGGCAACATGTCATCCGCGACAGTGCTGTTCATCCTCGCCGACCTGCTCGGTGATCCCACGGTGGCCGAGGGCGAGCAGGTTCTCGTCACAGCGTTCGGTCCCGGACTCGCGGTAGAGAGTGCAACGGCTCGCATCGCAGCGCGCCAGCCGATAGCGGCGGCGGAAAGCTTGCGCGTGGGGCAGGCGGACAGTGCGCGTTCGTGACGAGACTCTTCGCGAGCTGATGGACGATCCGCAGTGCGACGAACAGGCGCTGCTGCGCACGGTACGCCGGTTCACAGTGGTGAACCGGGCGGTGGCGGGATGGGGCGCGATCTACAGATCCCGTCTGCGTCCCTACCTTCGCACCCGAGCTGACGCGCAGCGTGATGAGCCGGTTCGGATTCTCGACGTCGGATGCGGCGGCGGCGACGTCACACGCGACCTCGCGCGACGTGCTCACAGCGACGGCTTCGCGGTGGAGATCTGCGGAATCGACCCCGACCCACGGTGCCTGTCGATCGCGACGTCTCAGCCACCCGAGCCCGGGGTCACCTTTCGAGGCGCGTATGCCGCAGACCTCGTCGACGCCGGCGAACAGTTCGACGTCGTCGTCTCCAACCATGTCCTCCACCACCTCAGCCGCGATCAGTTGCACGAACTGCTCACCCACACCGACGCGCTCGGCGCCGAGCTCGCGCTGCACAACGACATCGCCCGCAGCAAGACGGCGTGGGGTCTCTACGCAGTCGGCATCCTTCCGGTCGCACCCGGGACCTTCCTCCTCACTGACGGGCTCCGCTCGATCCGCCGGTCATACACCGTCGCCGAGCTCCAGCGGGAGGTCCCACGGGTGTGGACAGTGACCGCGCCGGCGCCGTTTCGCGTCCTCGCGACCCGCGGGCCCGAGGGACCCGGTGACAGGTGAGCCATGCCGGTCGTGATCATCGGCGCCGGTCCCGTCGGCATGCTGCTGGGCGGCGAACTCGCCCGCCTGGGTGTGGAGCACATCACGCTCGAGGCGCGTGAGGCTCCCGGCGCCGGGTCCCGGGCGATCGGCATCCATTCCGCCGCGCTGACGGCGATGTCAGCCTCGGGGGTGACCGATCGCATTCTTTCCGCCTGTCTGCAGGTGCGGGAGGGCCAGGCCAGGGTCGGCGCCGCGACCGTGACCACGATCCGGTTCGACGCTGTGCGGGCCGGCTCGCTCGCATCCTTCCCGTTCGTCGCGACCCTTCCGCAGGCAGCGACCGAATCGGCGATCACCGCCGCGGCCGCCAGCAACGGCGCCCCCGCGCCGGAGCGCGGAGTCCAGGTGCTCGACGTGATCGACGAAGGGGCGACGTGTCGGGTGATCACCGACAGTGGTGACGTGCACGGCGATGCGGTCGTGATTGCGGCGGGGTCTCGCTCGCGCCACATCAGTAGCCTCATCCGCGACGGGAGGCGCCGCGCGTACCCCGACCGTTACGTCATGGCCGACGTTCCCGATGACACCGACGAAGGGCCCCGCGCCATCGTCCACCTGCATCCGGATGGCGTCCTCGAGTCGTTTCCGCTACCCGGCGGCCTGCGGCGATACGTCGCGTGGCACCGCGCGGGCTCCACAGATGACGCGACCGACGACGCGACCGCCCTGCGTGACGCTGTCAGCCGGCGTGCGGGATCTTCCGGCGACACGATCACGACGGCGTCGAACTTCGGGGTAGGCCGATTCGTCGCGCGCCGGATGGCGCGCGGACGGGTTCTCGCGATCGGTGACGCGGCCCACGAGGTGAGCCCCATCGGCGGGCAGGGTCTCAACCTCGGCCTTATCGATGCGGCGACGCTCGCGCCGCTGCTCCGAGAGTGGGACATCACGGGAGAGCCGCCGGCCGCACTGGCCGCGTGGGAGCGGCGACGCAGGTCGGCCGCGACGACCGCGGCGCGAATCGCCGCGCTGAACACCGTCGCCGGGCGTGGTCACGGCAGCGTCGGCGCGGTCACGCGGCTCGCAGGCATCCGTCTGGCGCCGGCGCGGCTCCTCGCGCACGCCTATGGGATGGGTTTCGATCCGGATGCGCAAGAAAGCCCCCTCACGCCACAAACGCGGTGAGAACGAGCTGCGCAGCAAGGATCAGACCCGACGCCATCACCAGGCGGAAGACCACGCGGTCCGGCTTCCGCAGAGCGCGGAGCAGGCCCGCGACCGCGCACGCCGCAACGCTCACTGACGCCGCGAGCGCCACGGCGAAGGGCACCTGGCCGAACGATCCGACGACGACGACCACAGTCCCCGCGATGACGGCAGCGAACGCGACTATCGCACTCGGCGTGGTGCCGATCCGGTGACCGAGCCCGCGCACACCCGTCGCCTCGTCGTAGGCGAGATCGGGAAGCACGTTGGTGAGGTGGACGGCGATGCCCAGCAGAGCGCCGGCGGCTCCCTGCCACCACGGAGCCACGACGGGCGCGGGAGCTGCCAGCGTCGCGAGCGAGGGCAGGATGCCGAAACTCACCGCGAACGGGATCACCGATGCCCATGTGAACTTCAGCCACGCGTTGTACGCCCACGCCGAGGCCAGGGCGATGCCGTGGGCGAGACAGAACTCCCACCCGATGATGGCCGAGATGATGAGCGCGATCACCAGCGAGACGCCGGCTGCGGCGGCTACCGCTCGGCGCGAGATGACGCCGGCAGCGATCGGCTTGTCGCGGCGCCCGATGGCGAGGTCCCGCTGAGCGTCAATAGCGTCGTTGGACCATCCGACCGACAGTTGACCGAAGAGCACAGCCGCGACTGTCAGCACGATGCGCCCCACCCCGATGCCGGCCCCCACGGCGAGCAATCCGGCGAGAGTCGTGACGACCACCGTCGGCCCAGGATGCGAGCACGCCAGCAGGGCGAGCACCCGGCCCCCGAAACCTGTCGTGCCCGGGGAAGTCTGCCGGGTCGCCATGCCCTCACAGTACGCGTCCCGACACCGCACCCGGCGAGCCGAACGCAGGATCAACCCGCTCTGCTGCCCTCCACCGCCCCTGCCGAGGCAGCTGATCCTGCAATCGGGACCATCGCCGGCCGCGGCCGGCGGACGGGGGGCTCCCCCGCGAGAGGGATGTGGCGTGGTGTGCGAGCGACGTAGCGTGGATGGGTGAGTGATCCGACGCGCGCCACCTCGCGGTGGGTTCCGACCCGAGGGGACGTCTGGTTGGCGGCAGCCCTCTTCGTCACGGCGGTGCTGAGCACCGCCCTCGGCGCAGTCGCCGGAATCTACAACTCCACCGAGATCGACCTGCGGGTCGCGCTGCTCTACGCGCTCTGTCTCACCGCCCCGCTGGCCTGGCGTCGACGCCTGCCCTGCACTGTCGCGGTGGCAGTATCGGTCGCGTTCTTTGCCGGGATGATGGCCCGCGTCCCGGAGCTTTACGTCGGGAATGTCGCGCTTTTCATCGCCTTCTACACCGTCGGGGCATGGGTCGACAACCGACGGCGAGCGTTCCTCGTCCGTGTCGCGATCATCGCTGGCATGTTCACGTGGCTGCTCATCTCGATGTTCATCGATGCCACAGCGCCGACCGACGAGGGCCTCTCGCGTGCGGGCCTCTTCTCGCCCTACGTCGCGTTCATGCTCATCCAGTTCCTCGTCAACGTCGCTTTCTTCGGCGGCGCGTACTACTTCGGCAATCGCACCTTCGAGTCCCGCCGACAGCGCGAGATCCTCGCCGAGCGCAGCGTCGAGCTCGAGCGGGAGCGTGAGACTACCGCAGCGCAGGCCGTCGCGCTCGACCGCGTCCGCATCGCCCGCGAGCTGCATGATGTGGTCGCGCACCACGTCTCTGCCATGGGCGTGCAGGCGGGGGCCGCGAGGACAGTGTGGGACACCGATCCGGATGCCGCGCGCCGCGCTCTGGTCGACATCGAGCAGGCAGCCCGGGATGCGCTCGTGGAGCTGCGCCAATTGCTCGAGACGCTTCGCACTCCGGTCGACGATGACCCCAGCGACGCATCCACGGTGGGCCTGGAAGGCCTGCCTGCCCTTGTCGCGCATGCCAGCGAGAACGGTCTGCCGACGACTCTGACGATCATCGGCGAGCCGGGGCCGGTGGCGCCGACGGTTCAGGTCAATGCCTTCCGGATCGCGCAAGAGGCCCTGACCAACGCACGCCGCCACGGCGGCCCGGATGCCGAGGCCGACGTCCGCGTCCGGTACCTGCCCGATGCCGTCGAGGTCGAGATCGTGAACTCGGGCAGGCCCGCCCTGACCTCGCAGAGCGGACTCGGACTTCTCGGGATGCGTGAGCGAGCCGTCGCGTCCGGCGGCTCGATCGAGATCTCACCGCGCCGCGAGGGCGGGTTCCGGGTACGCCTGACCGTGCCGCGTCCCGAGGCGGTGAGCGCGTGAGTACCCGCGTTCTGCTCGTCGACGACCATGCGCTCATGCGTGCCGGGTTCCGTCTCATCCTCGACAGCGCTCCTGACCTGGAGGTCGTCGGAGAGGCCGCCAGCGGAGAGGAGGCGGTGCGGGCGGCATCCGATCTCAGGCCTGACGTCATCTGCATGGACGTACAGATGCCCGGAATGGGAGGTCTCGCAGCGTCACGCCAGATCGTCGCCGACCCCCAGCTCGAGTGCGCCGTCGTGATCGTGACCACCTTCGATCGGGATGACTACCTCTTCGAGGCCCTCGAGGCCGGGGCCAGCGGCTTTCTGCTCAAGAACGCAGCACCCGAGGAGCTGCAGGCCGCCGTGCGGGTCGCGGCGGCAGGCGACGCACTCCTGGCCCCGGAGGTGACTCGCCGCGTCATCGCACGGTTCGCCGCTGCAGCGCCGACACCGACACCGACGGCGGCAGCTGACCTCACTGAACGAGAGTCGGAGGTGCTGCGTCTCATGGCGCAGGCGATGAGCAACGCTGAGATCGCGGCGCACCTGATCATCGGCGAGGCAACGGTGAAGACCCACGTCTCCAATGTGTTGCTCAAGCTCGGCGTCCGCGACCGCGTAGCCGCCGTCGTCTATGCCTACCGCCACGGGCTGTCCTGAACGGAGTCGAATCCCCCGTACGAGGGAGGGCGCGAACCCGCCTCGAGGCGGATGCGCGGCGAGGCGGAGCTTCCTAGCCTGGAAGAACCGAGTGAGAGGAGCAACATGCTCGAGCTGTCGCACGTGACCAAGAGTTATGGCGCGCACCGTGTTCTGAACGATCTGTCGTTCGCTGTCAGGCCCGGCCGGTTGACCGGCTTCGTGGGAGGGAACGGTGCGGGAAAGACCACGACGATGCGCATCATCCTCGGGGTGCTTGCCAAGGATGCGGGGTCGGTCACCATCAATGGTGCAGCGCTGACCTCTGCCGACCGACGCCGTTTCGGGTACATGCCCGAAGAGCGCGGGCTCTACCCGAAGATGAAGGTCGGTGAGCACATCACCTACCTGGCGCGGTTGCACGGCTTCGACAAGGGCGAGGCGGAGACCCGCGCTACGGCTCTGCTCGAGCAGCTGGGACTCGGGGAACGCCTGAACGACACTGTCGAGAAGCTCTCGCTCGGTAATCAGCAGCGGGCGCAGATCGCAGCGGCGCTGGTGCACGAGCCCGACGTGCTGATCCTCGACGAGCCCTTCTCGGGGCTCGACCCGCTCGCGGTCGACGTGGTAGCCGACGTCTTGCACCGCCGGGCAGCTGCCGGCGTCTCGGTGCTGTTCTCGTCCCACCAGCTCGACGTCGTCGAGCGCCTCTGCGATGACATCGTCATCATCGCCGGAGGCGAGATCCGCGCCGCCGGCAGCAGTGAACACCTGCGCCAGCAGCACTCGGGACACCGTTACGAACTGCGCACCGCCGGCGACCTCGGCTGGCTGCGCGACCAGCCGGACATCACGGTGGTCGAGTTCGACGGCGGGAACGCCCTTTTCGATGCGGCGGATGACGCCGCCGCACAGCGCATCTTGCAACGCGCAGCGAGCGAGGCGAGCATCGAGAGCTTTGCCCCGGTTCGCCCGACGCTCGCGCAGATCTTCAAGGAGGTCATCCAGTGAACACCGCCGCTTCGACATCCACGCCCCGAGGCTTCCAGAACGTCTGGCTCGTCGCCGAACGCGAAGTGGGCTCCAAGCTGCGCAGCCGCGCCTTCGTGATCTCGACGGTCATCACCCTGCTGATCGCGCTCGCCGCCGTCATCTGGGGTGGGTTCTCTGCCGGCAATCCGTCCGCCACCAAGGTCGCAGTCACCTCCTCGACGGCGGCTGCAGTGGAGAAGGTTCCCGGGGTTGAGGTGACGCAGGTCGCCGACCAGGATGCCGCGGAAGCACTCGTCCGCAGCGGTGAGGTCAGCGCGGCTGTTGTCGATGACGCCTCCTCGCCCACCGGCTTGGTCGTCATCACCGAGGACTCGCCACCGACGTCGCTGCTGATGGGCCTGTCGGAGTCGCCGTCAGTCAAACTGCTCGACCCGGCGACTGTCGACTTCGCCCTGCGGTACTTCGTCTCGATCGGGTTCGGAGTCGTCTTCCTGCTGGCGGCGTCTTTGTTCGGCGGAACCATCGCCCAGAGCGTCGTCGAAGAGAAGCAGACCCGCGTCGTGGAGCTGCTTCTGTCCGCTATGCCGGCGCGAACACTCTTGGCGGGCAAGATCATCGGAAACACCATCTTGGCGATGGCGCAGATCTTGCTGCTGGCCACGATCGCCGTGGTCGGCCTGATCGTCACCGGGCAGAGCGAGGTCCTCCAGGGCCTTGGCGCCCCGATCGCCTGGTTCGCGATCTTCTTCCTCTTCGGGTTCGTGCTCCTCGCGTCGCTGTTCGCGGCGGCGGGTTCGCTCGTCTCGCGGATGGAAGACATCGGCTCGACGACCGCGCCGCTGACGATGCTCATCATGGCCCCGTACTTCCTCGTGATCTTCTTCAACGACAACCCCGTCGTGCTGACCGTGATGTCGTATGTGCCGTTCTCGGCGCCGGTCGGGATGCCGCTTCGCCTGTACCTCGGGGAGGCGCAGTGGTGGGAGCCGATCCTGTCGCTGGTCATCCTCATCGCCACCTGCGTCGCCGCGATCGTGTTGGCGGCGAAGATCTACGAACGCTCGATCCTGCGGATGGGCGCTCGCGTCTCGTGGCGCGAGGCGCTCAAGACCCCGTGATCTAGAAACCGCCTGAGAATCGGCGTCGGTCCTGCTCCGCTTTCGGGGCGGGATCGACGCCGATTGCACGATGGGCGCGACCGCACGGCACTACTCCCGGTCGGCGGCGCGGCCGTGGTGGCCGGCCAGCGCATCGGCGGCGCGGACGAGCGCGAGGTGTGAGAGCGCCTGCGGCGTGTTCCCCGCCTGCCGTTCTCCGTCCACGTCGTACTCCTCCGAGAGCAGTCCGACATCGTTCGCGAAGCCGCACAGCCTGGTCATGAGCGCCATGGCGTCATCCACGCGGCCGCTGTTCGCGTACTGCTCCACGAGCCAGAACGAGCACGCCAGGAACGGATGCTCGGTGCCGGCGAGTCCGTCCACACCACTTTCCGTGCGATAGCGGTGCAGCAGCCCATCCACCATGAGCGTGCGCTCCATCTCGGCCACGGTCCCGAGCATGCGCGGATCATCGTGGGCCAGGTACCCGACCTGCGCGAGCAGCAGGAGCGACGCATCCACCTCTGTCGTGCCGTAGTGCTGCACGAAGTGTCCGCGCTCGGCGTCGAAGCCGCGCTCGTCGATCTCGTTCCGCATCCGATCGCGCAATCGCTCCCACTTCTCGAGATCGCCCGACAGCCCGAACTCACGCACGGCGCGCGCTCCGCGGTCGAAAGCCGCCCAGATCATGACTCGCGAGTGGGTGAACAATTGCGGCTCGCCACGGATCTCCCAGATGCCGTTGTCAGGCTTGTCGAGGTGACGCTCGGCGAACGCGAGCATCGCCTTCTGCAGCGCCCACGAGAAGTCGGTCTCTTCGACCCCGGCGACACGCGCCGCCTCAAGGGCCACCATCACCTCTCCGATGACATCACCCTGGTACTGCACCTGTGCCCCGTTGCCGATCCGCACGGGGGCCGCGCCCTGGTACCCGGGAAGGGAGGTCAGCTCACGTTCTGTGAGATCGCGTTCCCCTGCAAGCCCGTACATGATCTGCAGTTCCTTCGGGTCACCCGCGATCGCCCGCAACAGCCACTGCCGCCACCGGGCAGTCACCCGTAGGAAACCGTGCGAGATCAGAGCCTCGATCGTCAACGCCGCATCGCGTAGCCATACATAGCGGTAGTCCCAGTTGCGTACTCCCCCAAAGTCCTCGGGAAGGGAGGTGGTAGCCGCCGCGACGATGCCGCCCGTGTCTTCGTGCGTGAGCGCCCGAAGTACCATGAGCGAGCGCACCACCTCGTCTTCGAAGGGCCCGTCGTGGTCGACGCGGCCTGCCCACTCGCGCCACCAGTGCAGCGTGTGGGTGAGCATCCGGTCGACGTCGGCGGGATCCGGCGCCTCGAGATGAGACGGGAACCAGGTCAGGGTCAGATCCACGCCACTGCCCGATTCGATCGTGAACGATCCGCGGTGGACATGGTCGTCGGGGTTCATCTCGACACCGCGCACCAGCACGGCATCCGGGCCCGCGATGGCCAGCAGTGCCGGCGCAACATGGCTGCCCACCTGGCGGACCCAGGGCAGCGCACGGGCATAGTCGAAGCGCATCCGCAGCTCCGTTGTGAAGTCAACGTGCCCGGAGACGCCCTCGACGCGACGCACGAGCTCCACCCGACCGCCGTCGATCGGCATGAACTCTCGCACCTCAGCCACACCGGTGGGTGTCTCCCAGCGGGTGACGAGCACGAACGTGTCGTCTTCGTAGTACCGGGTCACCGTGGCGTCGGGGTCGGCAGCGCGGATGGTCCAGTGGCCGTGCTTCTGTTCGCCCAGCAGCGCTCCGAAGATCGACGGAGAGTCGTATCTCGGCAGGCACAGCCAGTCGATGCTTCCCTCTCGGGAGACAAGCGCAGCCGTGCGGCAGTTGCTCAGAATCGCGTAGTCCTCGATCGGGGCAGCCATGACCCGATTCTGTCAGTCCGCGATGCCTTGCCCGCGGTATAGCGAGGATTCGATACGAATCCGCTCCGAGTTGGACCAGCCCCTGGTCGCGGTTCACGAGGCGTCGATAGGGTGGCGGCATGGCCGACCAGACGACGACCCTCCTCATCCTCGGCGCCTCGGGCGACCTCACCTCCCGCCTGCTGCTTCCCGCGCTCGGGCAGCTTCTGTCCAGGCAGCCGCAGCGGCGCGTCCGTCTTCGCGGCGCAGGCATGGATGACTGGACCGACGCGCACTGGCAGCAGGTCGTACGCGACGCCTTCGCCTCGAGCGACTCTGCGGCGGCATTCGAGAAGGTCGCCGAGACTACCTACACGAAGGCCGATATCACCGCGCCCGATGACCTCACAGCGCTGCTCTCCGAAACGGAGGGCCGCATCGCTCTCTACTTCGCGGTGCCCCCGGCGATCGCCGCGAAGGCGTGCGAGTCACTGTCTGCCGTCGACCTGCCGCCCGGCCTCATCCTGGCCCTCGAGAAGCCCTTCGGCAGCAACGCAACGAGCGCCCACGAGCTGAACGCGAAGCTCGCGGCCCTCGTGCCCGAAAGCCAGGTGTTCCGGGTCGACCACTTCTTGGGACGGTCGATGTCGCTGAACATCATCGGCGCACGATTCGCGAACCGGGTCCTCGAGCCGGTGTGGTCTGCCGAGCACATCGAGTCGATCGACATCACCTATGACGAGAAGCTGGGGCTCGAGGGTCGCGCCGGGTACTACGACAAGGCCGGCGCGCTTCGCGACATGATCCAGAGCCACCTGCTGCAGTTGATGGCCCTGGTCACGATGGAGCCGCCGGCGACCCTCGGCGAGCAGGACCTGCGGGGAGCTACGACATCGGCGCTTCTTGCGACCCACATCTGGAACGACGACCCCGTCGGCTCATCTCGCCGCGGTCGCTATACCGCTGGATCGATCGATGGGCGAGAACTCCCCGACTACGTGGACGAACCAGGCGTCGTACCCGACCGCGACACCGAGACGCTTGCTGAGGTCGTGCTCGAGGTCCGCAACAACCGCTGGGCCGGCGTGCCCATCACATTGCGCTCCGGCAAGGCGGTCGGTGACCCGGTCAAGGAGATCTTGATCCGCTTCCGCCCGGTTCGGCACCTCCCTGACGGATTCACGGGCGCGACCCACGGGTCGCGGCTGCGGTTCACGCTCGGGCCCGACCGGATGTCGCTGGGGCTGAACGTCAATGGAAGCGAAGACCCGTTCGCGCTCACGTGGGCAAAGCTCAGCGCCGATCTCGGCGAGGGGGCGCTTCTGGCCTACGCCGAAGTCCTCTCGGAGATTCTCGATGGGGATCCGACCCTGTCGGTGCGGGGGGATGCCGCCGAGCAGTGCTGGCGCATCGTGCAGCCGGTGCTTGACGCCTGGGCAGCCGGTGATGTCCCGCTGCAGGACTACGCGGCAGGTTCGCACGGGCCTGACGGCTGGCCCGACCACGACTACTGAGGCATCGCCGCGCTACCGCTCCACAAGCACGCCGTCGGCATCCGCCCACACGTGTTTGCCCGGGGTGAACGTTACGCCGCCGATCTCGACCGGAACATCGACCTCGCCGACACCGTCCTTGGCGCTCTTACGTGGGTTGGAGCCCAGCGCCTTGAGGCCGATGTCGAGCTGGCGGATCGCCTCCCGATCGCGGACCGCCCCGTAAACAACGACTCCGGTCCAACCGTTCTCGACAGCGGACGCCGCGATGAGGTCTCCGACCAACGCAGACTCCAACGAGCCTCCGCCGTCGATGACCAACACGGCTCCGTGCCCTGTGGTTGCGAGGATCGCCTTCACCAGGGCGTTGTCGCGATGGCAGCGGACCGTACGGATGGGCCCGTCGAACTCGATCCGGCCGCCGATGTCCTGCAGCTGGATGCCGAGCGAATCGAGCTCGTCGCCGCGTTCATCGAACAGGTCAGCTGTTGCAATCGTCATGCCCTGACGGTATCTGCGCGCATCGCCGGGTGAGTGGGTCGGCAGCCGGAAAGATTCCGCAGACTTCCGAGCGGCGCAACCGCGGGTCCGTCACGACCGGATCGGACGATACTCGAAGGATGACGACCCACCCCGCAAAGCATCGCCCCGTGCGCGTCGGCGTGCAGCTCGCGCCCCAGCATGCCTCCTACTCCCAGATCCGCGATGCCATCCTTCGCGCCGAAGATCTGGGAGTCGACGCGATCTTCAACTGGGATCACTTCTTCCCGCTCACCGAACCGCTGGAGGCCGCACACTACGAGGCGTGGACGATGCTCGCCTCGATCGCCGAACTCACGGATCGCGTGGAGTTCGGCCCGCTGGTCAACTGCAGCTCGTACCGCAACCCCGACCTGCAGGCCGACATGGCCCGCACCGTCGATCACATCAGTGCGAGAGGCGGGACGGGTCGGCTGATCTTCGGCACGGGCTCCGGCTGGGCCGAGAAGGACTACCTCGAGTACGGCTACGAGTTCGGCACTGTCGGATCACGGCTGAACGATCTGCGCGACGACCTCGGCCGCATCCGTCGCCGGTGGGAGTTGTTGGATCCGGCCCCGACGCGGGACATCCCGATCCTCATCGGCGGACAGGGCGAACAGAAGACACTCCGGCTCGTAGCCGAGCACGCCGCCATCTGGCATACGTTCACGCCGATTGAGAAGATCCCGCACAAGCTCGACGTACTTCACGATTGGTGTGCCCGCGTCAATCGGGATCCCGCCGACATCGAGATCGCGACGGGCTTCACGCCGCGCGGATTCGGGCCGCTGCTGGAACAGGATGCCCTGGAGCGGCTGCATCCGCTCGGGGTGCGATTCATCATCCCGTCGATTGACGGGCCGGACTACGACCTCTCCCCCGTGAAGCCGCTGCTGGAGTGGCGAGACCGGATGAACGGAGCCTGACGCGGCGCGGGGAATACCAACCGGAACTCGGTGTTGACGGAAAAGGACGACGGGGTCCGTTCCCACATTCCTCAACACCGGGAGAAATCATGACCACCATCGCCCCGTCCAATGCCCTGCTCGATGTCCTCGCGAACCGCCGCAGCACTCGGGTCTTCGACGATCAGCGCCCCGTCGACGAGTCAGCGTTGTCGGCAGCCCTCGAGGCTGCGCGCTGGGCCCCGTCGGCGGCAAACACCCAGCCATGGCGAATGATCGTCGCACGGCGCGGAACTGACACGTTCTCGCAGATCTCGGATGCGCTCACGGGGTTCAACCGGGTCTGGGCGATCACGGCGGGAGCCTTCGTGGTCTTCCTTGCCGATACCGAGCACGACGGCGTGGAGTTGCCGTGGGCCGAGTATGACGCGGGCCAGGCCGCTGCTTACTTCACCGTGCAGGCACACGCCGACGGCCTGATGACCCATCAGATGGGAGGGTTCGATCGCGCCGCCATCGCTGCCGCGTTCTCGCTCCCTGAGACGGTTCGCCCGCTCACCGTCATGGCCGTCGGGAACCTCGGCGATCTCGACGCGGCAGACGAGGCGGTCCGCGAACGCGAGGCCGCGCCACGCACCCGCCGGCCGCTGTCGGAGACAGTTCTGGCCGACGCCTGATCGCACGGGGCATAGGCGCGGGGCTCGAGGTCATCATCTGATCTCGAGCCCCGCGGTGTTTCTCGGCGTCAGTCGTCCATCAGTTCGGCTTCGATGATGTCGTCATCCTCGCCCGGACGCGGCGTCGGGGCGGCGGCCGGTCCATTACTGGTCAGGACCAGCGAGTCCCCGTCGACCGCAACATCCACCCGGACGAGGTCTCCGTCACGTACCCCGCCCGACAGCAGCGCCATCGCCAGGCGATCCTGAATCTCGGACTGGATGAGACGGCGCAGCGGACGAGCACCGAACACCGGGTCGTAGCCCCGCTCGGCAAGCCACCCTCGTGCGTCAGGCGTGACCGCGAGGGTCAGCCGGCGCTCGTGGAGGCGCTGCTGCAGTCGGTCGACCGTCAGTTCGACGATCTGGGCCAGATCGTCCTGCGAGAGCGCCTGGAAGATGACGATGTCATCGAGCCGGTTGATGAACTCGGGCTTGAACGCCTGGCGCACCAGAGCGAGTACCTGTGAGCGCTTCTGCTCCAGCGGCATCGTCGGGTCGATGAGGATCGGCGAACCGAGATTCGAGGTCAAGATGAGGATGACGTTCGTGAAGTCCACGGTGCGACCCTGGCCGTCAGTAAGGCGACCGTCATCCATCACCTGCAGCAGGATGTCGAACACTTCCGGATGCGCCTTCTCGACCTCGTCGAGCAGGACGACGCTGTACGGACGTCGCCGTACAGCCTCCGTCAGCTGTCCACCCTGCTCGTAACCGATGTATCCGGGAGGGGCACCCACCAACCGGGCAACCGAGTGCTTCTCGCCGTACTCCGACATGTCGATGCGCACCATGGCGTGCTCGTCGTCGAAGAGGAATGCGGCGAGCGCCTTCGCGAGCTCGGTCTTGCCGACTCCCGTGGGGCCGAGGAACAGGAACGAGCCTGTCGGTCGGTTCGGGTCGCTGATCCCGGCGCGCGATCGGCGCACCGCATCGGCGACCGCCTTCACTGCCTCCTTCTGCCCGATCAGGCGCTTGCCGAGCTCGGCCTCGAGGTGCACGAGCTTCTCACTCTCGCCCTGCAGCAGGCGCCCCACCGGAATACCGGTCCACCCGGCTATGACAGCCGCGATGTCTTCCTCGGTGACCTGCTCGTTGACCATCCGGTCTTCGCTGGGTTCCATGCTCTCGGCCTCGATGATCCCGCGCTCGAGCGCCGGGATCTCGGCATAGAGCAGCCGCGACGCGCGCTCCAGGTCACCCTCGCGCTGAGCGCGCTCGGCCTCGCTGCGCGCCGCATCCAGGCGGGTCTTCAGTTCACCGACACGGTTGAGGATCGAGCGCTCGGTCTCCCACTTGGCCTGCAGCTCCGAGAGCTTGTCCTGCTCGCGCTTCAGGTCCGCGCGCAGTTTCTCGAGGCGCTCGCGCGACGCGTCATCCTTCTCCTTCTTGAGAGCGAGCTCCTCAAGCTTGAGCCGGTCGACATGGCGGCGCAGCTCGTCGATCTCCAGCGGTGCCGAGTCGATCTCCATCCGCAACCGGGATGCTGCTTCGTCGATGAGGTCGATGGCCTTGTCGGGCAACTGCCTGCTCGGGATGTAGCGGTGCGACAGGGCAGCCGCCGCGATCAGCGCGCTATCCGAGATCGCGACCTTGTGGTGTGCCTCGTATCGCTCCTTGAGTCCGCGAAGGATCGCGACGGTGTCTTCGACGTTGGGTTCGCCGACGTAAACCTGCTGGAAGCGGCGCTCGAGCGCGGCATCCTTCTCGATGAACTCGCGATACTCGTTGAGGGTCGTCGCCCCGATCATGTGCAGCTCGCCGCGAGCGAGCATCGGCTTGAGCATGTTGGATGCCGCGACCGATCCTTCGCCACCGCCCGCGCCCATGAGCACGTGGAGTTCGTCGATGAAGGTGATGATCTGACCTTCGGAGTCGGTGATCTCTTTGAGCACCTTCTTGAGACGGTCTTCGAACTGCCCGCGGTACATGGCGCCGGCGACCAGCGCCGAGATATCGAGCGCGATGAGCTCCTTGCCCCGGAGGCTCTCGGCAACATCCCCCGCCACAATGCGTTGAGCGAGACCCTCGACGACGGCAGTCTTGCCGACGCCCGGTTCGCCGATGAGGACGGGATTGTTCTTGGTGCGGCGGGTCAGGACCTGGCTGATACGCCGGATCTCGGCATCCCGCCCGATGACGGGGTCGAGTTTGCCCTGGCGGGCACGGTCGGTGAGGTTGATACCGAACTGTTCGAGCGCGCTCTGCTGCTCGTCCTGGTCGGCCATCGGGGTGGTCTGCATGATGCCTCCTGCGCGGCGACGTGGGTGGCGGTTCGTCCGCCGAAATCTGCGTGAGCTCAAACTTGAGCCGTTCTGACTCAATTTTATCACCGCGTGGTCGATTCGGGAAGAGCTTCGCCGATAAACGGGGCCTCGGGATAGCGTGGGTTCTCATGCGGAGCCGACGATGACAAACGTGAGGGTGTTTCTGACCCAGATGACCCGCGCGGTGTGGTTCCGGGCCTCGCTGTTCAGCCTCGCCGCCGTGCTGCTCGCCCTCGCGGCGGGGTTCCTCGAGCCGCTGCTTCCCGATCTCGCCGTCAACCTGGGGCAGGGGTCGGTCGACGAAATCCTGCAGATCGTCGCGAGCTCGATGCTCGCCGTCACGACGTTCTCCCTGACTGCGATGGTCACGGCCTACGGTTCGGCGTCACGGGTAGCTACGCCCCGTGCAACTCAGCTCCTGGTTGCCGACCCCACGTCGCAGAACGTGCTGTCGACCTTCATCGGCGCGTTCGTCTTCTCGATGGTGGGAATCATCGCGATCTCAACCGGCTACTACGGCGACCAGGGCCAGGCGATTCTGTTCACGGGCACGCTGGTGGTCATCGTGATCGTCGTGGTCGTGCTCCTGCGGTGGATCTCACATCTCGGATCGTTCGGGCGTATGTCGGACATCATCGACCGCGTCGAATCGGCGGCCCAGCGCACGACGTCCCAGTACGCGAATCGTCCGAGCCTGGGTGCCCGCCGGCAGGACCCGCGAACGGTGACCGGCGCCTCGGTGAGGCCAGAGCGCGCGGGATACGTTACGCACATCGACCTCGGCCGCCTGGAAGCGGTGGCCGAAGCTCGAGAGCTCACGATTCATGTCCGCGCACTGCCGGGGACGGTCGTCGACGCGGCCAGCCCCCTCGCGCTGGTTGCCGGCACCGTTGATGAAGAGGTCCGTTCGAAAGTCGCCACCGCATTCCACATCGAGTCCCACCGAAGCTACGACCAGGACCCGCGACTGGGGATGATCGCCCTATCTGAGATCGCGAGCCGCGCGCTCTCACCCTCGACCAACGACCCAGGTACCGCTATCGACGTCCTCGCTGCCCTCAGTCGCGTGTTCGAGAACATGCTGCAGACCGAGGCCGACGACGACACACCATACGGCCACGTCACCGTCGAGCCCGTCACCCTCGGCGACCTCGTCGAGGACGCGTTCCGCCCGATCGCTCGCGACGGTGCCGGAATGGTGGAGGTCGGCATCCGGCTCCAGAAGACCCTCGCCTCGCTCGCCGACCTCGCCGGTCCCGCGCGCAGTCGTCCGTTCACGGATGCCGCGACCGACGCTCGCGCGCGAGCACAGCGCGTCCTCTCCCGCTCCGACGCTGTGGCCTTACGGAGGGCAGCGTCAGCCGCGCCGCGCCGCTGACGACAGCCGCCACTGACGCGGCGGGAGCCGATCGGACTCAGTCGCCGAGGCTGGGGTACAGCGTTCGGAGGTGACTGAGCACGTCACCGGTGATCTCGGTTTGCGAACTCGTCGTGCCTGCGCCGTTGACCGTCACCCAGAGTGGGGACGCGAAAGCGTAGACGGTCGTGAACATCCCGAGGGCGTCGTCGCGCTCCCACGTGTATGCCGGAGCTGTACCGATCAAGGTGCCCGTAAAGACACTGGTACCGAGGGCTGTGGTGAGGGTGTCGCGGGATGCCTGCGGCAGCGCGGCAACAACGACGGTGAAAGCTCCGTCGCTCTGCGGAATCCCCCAGATGCATCCGATCTTCTGTGTCGCTTCGGTCAGCGCGGTCTCTGCGACAGGGCCCGCCATGATGCCCGCGAATTCCGTGGGTCCGAGTTCAGCGATGAACTGCGCGTCTGCCCCGAACTGGGCCTGCGCGACGGCCAGATCGAGCAGGTCGGTGCACGCGAGAGCGTCGAGGTCGATCTCCTCGGCGGGCGCCTCTGTCATCGGTGGCCCGTCGGAGGTGGCATCCGGGGACGGCTCCGTCGATGCGGATGCCGAAGGCGTCGGGTCGGGCTGACTAGCCGGGGTGCACCCGACCAGAGCAACGCTCAGCGCAGCAACACCGGCCCATACCGAGATCCGCGACGCGGCCATCTGTCCCCCAGCCCTCGACATGGCCAAAGTGTATCGGAGCCGCAGCACGCCACAGGGCGCCGTTGCCCGATCGTTGCGTCCGCAGACGAGGACAGCCTCAGCCGGTCGGAGCGAGGTCCTGCGATACCGAGGGGAAGCGCGCGCGGTACGCGGTCGGGGTGATCCCCAGGACCCGCGCAAAGTTCTGACGCAGTACCGCTGCGGAACCGAATCCGCTCTCCCACGCAATCCGGTCAAGGCCCAGGTCGGTGCGCTCGAGCAGCCGCTGCGCGTGGATGATGCGCTGGCGGGCAAGCCACGCCGCCGGTGTCGCGCCAAGGTCCGCCTTGAAGCGCCGGGCAAACGTCCGAGGCGACATGTGCGCTCGCGCGGCGAGCTGTTCCACCGACAGATCGGCGCGGAGGTTCTCGAGCATCCAGTCGGTCACCGGAGCAAGGGAGTGAGACGCCGCCACCGGCAGCGGCTTGTCGATGAACTGCGCCTGGCCGCCGTCCCGCTGCGGTGCGACCACCATTCGCCGGGCGATGCGGTTCGTCGCCTCTGCGCCGAGTTCCTGGCGCATGAGGTGCAGGGAGGCATCCAGCCCCGCCGCCGTCCCGGCGCTCGTGATGATGCGGCCGTCTTGGACGTACAGGACATCGGGGTCCACGTCGATCTGGGGATACATCCGAGCCATGGTCTCGGCGT
The DNA here is from genome assembly GCF_020781975.1 of Microbacterium schleiferi. Taxonomy (GTDB): domain Bacteria; phylum Actinomycetota; class Actinomycetes; order Actinomycetales; family Microbacteriaceae; genus Microbacterium. The sequence continues at coordinate 20,438 of NZ_JAJGNI010000006.1, read as the reverse complement.
ACATCCAGTGGGTGGTGGCACGACGACCGTCGAGCACTCCCGCCGCCGCCAGGACGAACGACCCGCTGCACACACTCATGAGCCACGCGCCGCGCTCGGCTGCGCGTCGAACGACGGCCGATACCCGGGTGTCGGCCTCGTGCCATCTCTCGCGCGGCACCGGTGTCACGATCACAAGATCAGCGGTCTCCGCGAACGATAGATCCTCGTCGACCGTGATCGAGAACCCGAGGTTGCTCGGCACGAGCCCCGGCTCCGCAGCCACGATGCGGAAATCGAACCCCCGGATGCCATCGCCGGAGCGGTCGAGACCGAAAGCCTCACATGCCAGCCCGAATTCGAATGGCGCGAAGCCCGGCTGGACGACGGTGGCAACGGTGCGGATCATGATGACTCGACTTTCGGCAGCGCACCCAGGGTGGCATGAATCCTACGACGTATGTTCATTCCGCCACTCGTGGCGGGAATTATTCGATCATAGCTTTTCTGACATGATTATTCTCCTCTTCATGTCAGCGATTGCCGTGTGGGGCGTGGTTTCCGCGCTCCGCGCCGTCCGCACCGACGGCTTTCGCCGCGTTCCCACCGACTATCGACGCCTGCCGTGACGGTGCCAGCGCGGGTTCAGCGCTCGGCGTGCCGGGCTCTCGCTGCCTCGTACACCTCGAGCATGGCCGCGGTCCGCGACGACTGGCGGAATCTCTCGGCGATCGACGGGTCGGGCACTGGCGCTGCGCCGTCGCGGATGTCGGCGACGGCGCTGCGCAAGACCTCAGCGAGGGTTGCGGTCTCGTCATCCGGAACTGCCCACACACCAGAGCCGAGTTCTGCCACGAGGTCCGGGTCGCAAACGATCGATGGGGTTCCGAGTGTCGCAGCCTCGAAGATCGTCATTCCCTGCGTCTCGAACCCGATCGAGGTCTGGACGAGGGCGTCGGCCGACCGGATGCGTCGCAGCGTTTCGCGATAGGGCAACGACCCGAGGAAGAAGACTGACGCACGGGCACGCTCGGCGACGCGCTGAGCGGCAGCCCGTTGCGCGCCGTTGCCGATCACTTCGATGTCGGCGTCGATTCCCGACGCGACCACCGCCTCCAAGAACGGAATCAGACGCTTCTCGGGACTCATGCGCCCGACCCACACCAGGCGCGGAGACCTGGACTCGGGAAGCCCGCGCGGGGAGCTGAGTGCCAGGGCCAGTTCGTCGTCGTCGATGCCGTTCCAAACGACATCGACATGGGGGGCGACGCGGTGGGCCTCAAGGCGGCGCGCGAAGTGGGCCGAGGGCGCCGTGACGGCATCCGCCGACGCCGCCAGCATGCGTAGGTACGCCCAGCCGTCGGCGCCCGCATCCGCAGGTTCCGAGAGCGCACGACGGCCCCACCGGTTCAGAACGCGCAGCACGAGGTCCGGGAATGGGGCGACCGCGCGGATGCCGACATCGACCCGGTTGTGGAACGTGAACACCACGGGAAGACCGTGGCGCCGGGCAAAGCGTAGGCCGAGGAACGCGCCCCAAAAGTCACCCTGCACGTGCACGATGTCGACCGGTAGCCGCCCGGCCATCACCGCGTCGACGGCGCGATCGGCCCTGGCACTCGGCCACGTCATCGAGTACTCGCGATCGAGGGTCACTGGGATGGATGGAAGGTCGGCGTATCCCGGGTCCTCAGAATGCTGGGCCGAGCGCCGGCCGTGTCTGCGGGGCGCGACGATCGTGACGGTGTGACCGGCTTTCTCGAGGAACCGGCGCTGAAGCCGCATCGACACCTGTGCGCCGCCGAGCGTTTCGGCGTGCTGGTCGCCGAACATCACGACGTGCATTGCTACTCCGGGACGGGTTCGCCGCGGTACAGCGCTTCGAAGGTGTCGAGTGTGCGGTTGATGTCATGGATGGCGACGGCATCGAGAGAGGCTTGCTGCATCCGGCGGCGCTCCTCAGACTCCGCGGTGAGCACATCAGTGAGGCGCGCTGCCAGCTCATCGTCATCGCCCGGCGTGAAGAGATAACCGTTCTCGCCGTCGTGCACCAGGTGCGGGAGTGCCACGGCATTGGCCGCGACGATCGGAAGACCCGAGGCCATCGCCTCCATTGTGGCGATCGACTGGAGCTCGGCGATCGAGGCGATAGCGAAGACTGTTGCCCGCGAGTACAGCGCCCGCAACTCCTCCTCGGAGGTGTGGCCGTGGAACGTCACGCGATCAGCGAGACCGAGATCGCCGGCGAGCGCCTCCAAGCTCTTACGCTGGTCGCCGCCGCCGACGATGTCGAGGGTCGCCCCCAGTGCGGGGTCGAGCTTGGTCATGGCTCGCAGCAGGACATCGATCTGCTTCTCGTTGGTGAGTCGACCGACGAACAGCACGCGCTTGTCGGGACGGGCACTGAAGTCAGGCGTGTAGTTGTGCATGTCGATGCCGCACGAGATCGGGATGACGCCGCTGATCCCCGTCGCCCGCTCCAGGTAGTCGGCAGCGCGGCGCGTAGGAGTGGTGATGACACGGGTGAGTTGGAACGTTCGGTTCGCGTCTGCCCACGCCCACCGAATGATCGTGTCGTTCCACGACTTCGGCATCGCCGAGTAATCGAGGATGTTCTCTGGCATGACGTGGTTGGTCGCGACGACGGGAATTCCACGCTCGCGCGCGATCCGGGTCAGCGCGCGACCGATCACGATGTGCGACTGAATGTGGACGACATCCGGCTTCACGTCATCGAGCACGATGCGGGAGTAGTGCTTGGCGCGCCATGGCCACACGAAACGCAGCCAGTCGTGCGGATACCACCGGTACGAGCGAATGCGGTGAACGGTCATCTCCTGACCTTCGATCACCTCACGGAACACGCCGTGCTGCGCCCACGTCTTGCTTGGGGCCATGACGTGAACGTCGTGCCCGCGAGCAACCAGACCTGCCGCGAGCCGCTCCGCGAAACGCGCGGCGCCGTTGACGTCAGGAAAGAAGGTGTCAGCACCGATGAGCACGGTGAGGCGGCCGTCGCCACCGGGATGGTCGCCGGTCGGCGAGCCGTCGGACGCGTCGAGGGAAGTCACAGAGGGGCTGCCTTTGCTGAACGGCGGTCGCACCGCGGGATGCGGCGACACAACTGTACCTGAGCGACCCGAGCTGTCCCGGGAGGCGCTCCCGGGTGCTCCGGCGAGGGAGCGCGTGTCGTATGGACGATGATGGAGCCGGGAACATCTCGCAGGAGGTTCGACATGGGCAACGCGATCAGCGCGGTGCTTCCTCTCGCACTCGGCATCGCTCTCAGCCCGATCCCGATCATCGCGACGATTCTCTTGCTGCTCTCACCCCGGGCGCGAGCATCTTCAGTCGGGTTTGCCGCGGGGTGGATTCTGGGCATCCTCACCGCGGTCATCGTCTTCCTACTCTGCGCTGCGGTGATCTCGACGCCTGTCGTGGGAGGCGTTCGCCCCGTACAGGGCGGGATCCATCTCCTTCTCGGTGTCACGCTCATTGGCCTCTCCGCTCATCAGTTCCGGTCGCAGGCGAGGTCGCACGGGCGGCCGCCGGAGCTTCCACGCTGGATGCAGGGGATCGGTCGACTCGGGTTCTGGGACGCTCTCGGCCTCGGCATCCTGCTGGCCGCTGCGAACCCGAAGAACCTGGTCCTGGGTGCGGCTGCGGGTGTCGTGATCGGCACCTCGAACCTGGCAGTCGGCAACGCCGTGGGCGCGATCGCGGTGTACGTGCTCCTGGCGGCCTCGACGATCGTTGTCCCCGTCGTCGGATTCCTTGTGGCCCGCGACCGCCTCCGCCGACCGCTTGACTCACTCAGGTCCTGGCTGGAACGCGAGAACGCCGTCATCATGGGGGTGGTGCTCTTGATCCTCGGCGTCGTGGTCATCGCCAAGGGACTCGCGTACTTCTGACTTCTCCTGCATCCCTGTCATCAACCCGAAAGGATCCACCATGGCTGAGTTCCGCTACGGACCGGTCGAGCTCTACCTCGTCGGCTTCGAGGGCGATCGCCCGAGCCCCGATACCGCAGCCGCCTTGGCCGAGCTCGTTGAGGGCGGCCTCGTTCGTCTCCTCGACTTAGTGATCGTGTCGAAGTCGGAATCAGGCGAGGTGGAGGTCATTGAGATCGAAGAGCAAACCGAGGAGTACGGCTTCGGTGGTATCGACTTCGCAGAGATCGGGATCACCGGTGAGGAAGACATCGCGGAGCTTGTCGAGCTCGTCGAGCCGGGCACCTCGGCGGCGATCGTCGCCCTCGAACTCGTCTACGCGCGCCGGCTCGCCGACAAGCTCGCGTCGTCGGGTGGAGTGGTCCTGAGCGCCGAGCGCATCCCTGCACCCATCGTCAACGCCGTCATGGACCTGGCCGAAGAGGCCTGAGAGAAACAGGAGATCGACATGATTAGACGAGTCGGCCGACCCGGCCTCATCGGCCTCGCCGCACGTACCGCCGTCGTGGCCGGCACAGCTAGCGCCGTCTCGGGCGCGATGGCGGGCAACAGGCAGCGCAAAGCACAGTCTCAGTATGAGCAGGAACAGTACGAGGCAGCGCAACAGCAAGCGGCGATGCAGCAGGCGGCACAGCAGGCCGTCGCCGCGCAGCAGGCTGCAGCCCCCGCACCGGCAGCGGCTCCCGCGGTGGATGTCGTTGCCGAACTTCAGAAGCTCGCTGCGCTCAAGGATGCCGGCGTCCTCACCGACGAGGAGTTCGCCGCGGCGAAGGCCAAGCTCCTCGCCTGAACTCAGTCCGAGGGGTCGCTGGGCGGGTCTGAGGGCTCGACCGGCGACCCTTCGTCTGTCGAGCTGTCTGCGGCCGGGGGCTCGTCTTCGTGACGATCTCGCCCGACTGCGCTCTCTGGCGCCGCATCCCGATCACCGCTCAACCACCGGAGAACCTGGGCATTCGGATCGGCTTCGAGAATCAGTGCGCGCACCAAGAGCGTCAACGGGATGGAGAGGATCGCGCCGAGCGGCCCGATGATGAACGTCCAGAAGATGACGGAGAAGAAACTCAGCGTGAGGCTGAGGCTCACCGCGTCAGCGACGAACTTCGGCTGGATGAGAACCTGCAGCACCACGTTGACAACGCTGTAGATCGCGATCACCGCCAGAAGCAGGGGCCAACCCCCGACGACAAGGGCGAGCACGGCCGGCGGGATGAGTCCGAGGACGAACCCGATGTTGGGTACGAAGTTGGTGACGAAAGCGAGAATCGCCCACACTACGGGAGCTGGCACGCCGATGGCCGCGAGCGCTATCCCGTCGATGACTGCGACGATCGCTCCGAAGATGGCGTTGACGATGTAGTAACGCCGCGTCCCGATATTGAACGCGCGGATGCGTGCAAGCGTGTCGGTGACGGAGTCTTGGAACACCGCGCCCAGCCGCCGATAGCGAGCTGCGTCGGCTGCCATGAAGATCACGTAGGCGAGCACGAAGAACAGACCGAGCGCGACTCCGACGACCATTCCCGACACCGACGTCGCGACGCTCAGCAGCCTCGTCGGTTCAAGGAAGGACGACACGGTGTCGGCGGCACGCTGATCCCAGCCCATCGAGGCCAGCCACTGCTCGATGTCGGTCACCGTTGCCTGCAACTGCCCGAGATACTCGACGACCAGACGCGCGAACTGGCTTCCGGCGAACCACAGGAGCAGTGCCATCGCCGTAAGGATGACGTAGGCAAGCACGATGACAGCCGTGGTGGCAGTCCACAGGGGCCATCCGCGTCTGCGCAGCACGCCGTGCAGTGGGTGGCAGATGATCACGATCACGGCTGCGAGTACGAGCGGACCGACGATTTCGCGCGCCCACGAGAGGCCGACCAAGACAATCACCGTCGCGGCGAGGCCCACCAGCACCCGGAGCATGGGTGACAGCGCGGGCGGCGCGGGAGACGGCTGAGCGGAACTCACCGCGCCAGGCTACCGCGGGGCCTTCGAGCATCGGTTGTTGGCGATCACGCCTTCGGCGGTTCGGTGTGCTTGTGGCCGGGGATGACTTTTTCAACGTCTGCCGGAAGACCCTTCACCGCCGCCTCGAGCTGTCGCGAGAGGGCGCGGATCTGGCCCCGAGTGGCTGTCTCTTGATCGTCGTTGCCTCCGACGGCAGCGGCACGTTCGACGAACCACGATGCGGTGGTCGCCGTCACCACTCCGACGACTCCGATACCGACTGTCATCAATACGACGGCGATGACGCGGCCCGCCACGGTTACGGGGTAGAAATCACCGTAACCGACAGTCGTCACGGTAACGAAGGCCCACCAGATCGCGTCCCCGATGTTCAGGATGTTCGCCCCCGGCGCGGCCCTCTCGACATCCAGGACGCCCAGAGAACAGATCCAGATCAGAATCAGGACGGTGCCGCCGGCGAGGATGGAGGCCTGCGTGCGAAGTGCGTCACCCTTGGACATCTTCTGGATCTCGGTCATCGCCTGGATCAGCCGGAGTGGTCTGAGCACCGGCAGCACTACGACTGTGAGATCGAACAGGTGGCCACGAAACCACGGAGCCTTCCGCGGGGCGAGCGCGAGCCGCACGAGGTAGTCGACAGCGAAGATCACCCATGTCAGAGCCATGACTGTGCGCATGACGACGTACTCCGCGCCCTGCAGGTTCGCGATCACCTGCCATGAGTACGCGACGAGAAATGCGAGCGAGGCGATGACCAGCGGCCAGTACGTGATGCGCTGCCAACGCTGTTCGGTCATGTCGCCGAGCGTACTGAACTGAACAACCACCTCTGCGAGCGCTCGCCGAGAGTCCAAGCATCGCGCAGCATTCCCTCGCACTAGGGTGAGCCGCATGGTCACGAACCCGAACCCGTGGGCATTCGCTTCCAGCTCGCGCACGCTCGTAGCCCTGTCGATCCCCGCCGCACTCATCGGCATCCTGTCGGGAGTCATGCTGTGGGCGCTCGATGAAGTCGCGCACCTTGGGGTGCACTGGGTGTGGGAGGCGCTGCCGGAGTCTCTGGGCGCGACCGGCGACTCACCCTGGTGGATCTTCGGCGTTCTAGCCCTCACCGGATTCCTCGTGGGGCTTGTCGTCTGGAAGATGCCGGGCCACGGCGGCCAGGACTCCGCGACCGTCGAGCTCATCGCACCGCCGCAGCCGGTCCGTGCGGTGCCGAGCATCATCGTCGTCATCCTGCTCACGCTCATCGGCGGCGTAAGCCTCGGCCCCGAGAGCCCGATCATCGCGATCAACACGGCCCTGGCGGTGTGGATCGTCTCACGCCTGTGGCCCGCGATCCCTGCTCAGCTGGTCGTGATCCTGACTGCTGCCGGCACGATCGGCGCTCTGTTCGGGACTCCCGTGGCAGCTGCGCTCGTCTTCACCGGCGCCCTCGCCTCCGGCGGAGGAGCGCTGTGGGACAAGCTCTTCCTTCCCCTCGTCGCCGCCGCGACCGGCACAGTCACCTCTCTCGTCCTCGGCGGCGGGCTGGGCGCCGTCGCCAACATCGCTCCGTACACCGATCCACAGGCCATCGACCTGGTCTCGGCATCCGTCATCGCCGCAGTCGGGGCCGCGGTGGCGCTCGTCGGGATCATTGCGTTCAAGGCCCTACATCCGTTCCTGCGCCGACGGATGCCGAACCCGCTGCTTCTGAGCATCGCCGGGGGCCTGCTCCTCGGCGGGCTCGGCGCCCTCGGTGGCCCCTTGACCCTCTTCAAGGGCCTGGAGCAGAGCGCTCAACTCATCGCGCTGGACGGCACGATCGGCTGGGCAGGGCTCCTCGCCGTCGTCGGGATCAAGCTTGCGGCACTCGTGGTGGCCGCATCCTTCGGGTTCCGCGGTGGTCGCGTGTTCCCGGCGATCTTTCTCGGCGTCGCGTTCGGGATGCTGGCCCATACCCTCGTGCCGTCGATCCCATTCGGCCTCGCGATCGCCAGCGGGGTGCTTGGGTTCACGCTTGCCATCGCCCGCGACGGCTGGATCGCCCTGTTCGTCGCCGTCGCGATGGTCGGCGACATCGGCATCCTCGCGATCATGTGCGTGGCGATCCTGCCGACCTGGCTGGTCGTTGCGCGGGCACCGGAGATGATCATCGAGGATCACCCGGCGCCTCTTGTCACGTCGCGTTGATGTCGGTCTCCAAGGCTGCCGCGTTGCGGATGAAGAGGATGATCCACGTGAACACGAGGATGCCCGCGACCAGTTCGACCGCGGTCAGGGTGTAGTAGCGGACCACGAAGAACACCGCGAGCACGACGATCGCGGCGATGAAAAGCCAGCCGAGCGCGACGAACGGGCGAGGAATTCCGGGGATCCAGGCGGGAAGGCGGATCACGAGCACGCCGAACACGACAGCCATGCCCGAGGCGAACGCGGTGTGGATGAAGAAGAACTCGTTGACCGGAAAGACCCCGACAAAGGCGAGGAAGACCCCGACCAGGATGAGGCACAGCCGCACCCACCGGATGCCGTGAGCGTGCGAGGTCGGGATGCCACGGGTCGCGTACCGCGCAAGTGTCGTGACGATGAAGCCCGCCACGATGAGCGTGAGGTTGAACGTCATCGCCGACAGGTCGTTCGTCATTCCCAGCGCGGAAAGGTTGTCTCTCCACCAGTACGGGTCGCTGGCCGTCAGCATCGCCGCCAGCACTCCCTCGATGAGGAACACCGCGAGAATCAGGGCGAGCAGCGACAGATCCATATGCGTGGCCGAGTAGAAGACCAGGTACGCGGTCACCGAGGCCGCGGCAGCCGACAGGGCGAGCAGCGGCAACGCATACACTTCCGCGCCGATGAAGGCGTCCTCAAGAATCACCGCGAGCAGCGTCCACGACAGCAGCGCGATGATGCCGTGGGCGAAGGCAAGCGCCCCGGCATCCAGATAGTCGAGCACCCCGAGGCGGCGAGCGCCGGACTGGCGGGCGTGGAGGACATACCTGCCCGCCGCGAAGGCGAGGATTCCCGCGACCCCCGAGACGATCGCGGAGAACTGGCCCACCGAACCCGGGCCGGATATCGGCGCGCTCTGAAACCGGAAGACGGCCAACGCAACCAACGCGACAACGACGAACGCGACGGCTCCGACGCCTAGACTGAGCGACTCGAGAGCTCGCTCGTGGTCGGACCCGGAATCCTCGGCGACGACGATGCGGTGAGCGCGGCGCGTGTCGGCCTGCGCCGCGGGCGTCTCAGGTGATGGTGTCGCTGTCACGGCATGAGAGTAGCGCAGCGACCGCACCGCGACTCAGTCGTCGCCGGCCGGGGTGTCGGATGCCGGTGGCAGCGCGTGGCGCGGGCGCCACAGCACGATCTCCGTGGCGCGACGGACGCGGCGTCCACGTCGGAGGGTGATGACCGATCCGCTCGATCCCGCCGCGAACACCCGAGCGCCCGGCCTACTGGCGAGCTCCGCTTCGACGCGCGCCTCGAGGTCGCGCACCCGGGTGTGCAGCTCGCGCACGCGGTTCTCCAACTCGATGATGCGCGCGATCCCCGGCAGGCTCATTCCCTCACCCGAGAGCCGGGCGATCTCTCGCAGCTGCTCGACGTGGCGCAGCGAGTACCGGCGCGAACCGCCGTGTGTACGCGCCGGAACGACGAGACCGAGGCGGTCGTACTGCCGGAGGGTCTGCGGATGCATGCCGGTGAGTTCGGCCGCTGCCGCGATCGCCAGGATCGGGGCCTCGTCGTCGATCTCGTGTTCAGCCATCCGTGTGTCCTCGATGGGGGTCAGGTTGCCGCGCGGGCCAGCAGTTCGGCGCGCGGGTTCTCTTTCGGTTCGGCCTCGCGGTACTTCTCGAGCGCTTCCCGTGCGGCGCCGTCGACGTGGGTGGGGACGGCGATCTGGACCTCGGCGAGCAGGTCACCGGTGCCCTTCCGGGTCTGCACGCCACGTCCCTTCACGCGCAGTACGCGCCCCGACGGCGTGCCGGGGGCAACGCGCAGCTTCACGGGGTCGCCGCCGAGGGTGGGGACCTCGATAGTCGCGCCGAACACGGCCTCGGTGTACTTCACGGGAACGACCACGCGGAGGTTCAGCCCTTCTCGGGTGAAGACCGGGTGCGGCCGCACCGTCACCTGCACGACGATATCGCCGCTCTCACCGCCATCAGGCGAGGGCCGACCACGACCGCGCAGCCTGATCTTCTGCCCGTCGGCGACACCCGCAGGGATCTTCACCTTGAACGGCTGACCGTCTTCGGACTGCAGGGTGATGGTCTCACCCTTGGTCGCGGTCACGAAGTCGATCGTCGCGCGGGCGGTGACGTCGGCGCCACGGGTGGGCCCGCCGTAGCCGCGGAAACCGCCGGATGCCTGCCCGAACCGTCCCGAGCCGAACGAGCTGCCACCGCCCTGCCCGAACATCGAGAAGATGTCATCGAAGTCAGCGCTCTCGTAGCTGTAGCCCCCGCGGCTCTGACCGAACCGGCTGAAGACGTCCTCGAATCCGCCCGCGCCCTGACCGCCCGCCGTGAAGCGTGCGCCCGATCCCATCGCGCGGATCTGGTCGTACTCCTCGCGCTGCTCGGGGTCGGAGAGCACGGCGTACGCCTCGCTGATCTCCTTGAACCGTGCTTCGGCCTTCGCATCGCCGGCGTTGGAGTCGGGGTGGTACTGGCGGGCGAGCTTCCGGTACGTCTTCTTCAGGTCTGCCGCGGACACCTCCTTCGAGACGCCGAGGACCTTGTAGAAGTCCTTGTCGAACCAGTCTTGACTGGCCATCGATTGTCCTCCGTGCTACTCAGCGGGCACCGCGACGACGACCTTCGCGGGGCGAAGCTCGATCGATCCGAGCCGATAGCCGACTTCCACGACCTCCAAGATCGTGGTCTCGGTAGCCCCGGGAGTGGGCTGCTGGAAGATCGCCTCGTGCTGCTGCGGATCGAAGACCTCGCCGGCTTCGCCGTACGAGGTGACACCGAGCCGCTCGGCGACCGAGCGGATCTTCTCTGCGATCGCTGCGAAGGGAGAGCCCTCTTCGAGGTCGCCGTGTTTCTCGGCCCGGTCGAGGTCGTCGAGCACGGGGATGAAGCCCTTCGCGACAGCCCCTTTCGCGCGTTCGATCTCGATCTCCCGCTGCTCCTCCGTGCGGCGGCGGTAGTTGGCGTACTCCGCCTGAAGGCGCTTGAGGTCGGTCAACAGCGCCGACTCGAGGTCGGCGAGCACGACATCCTCGGCCGCAGCGGCGTCAGCCGACTGCGCAGCCCCGAGAATGGCGTCCACCGTGAGGTCATCCTGATCGGCACCGGCAGCGTCGGAGGAGGTGTCCTCCGACGCTGCCGCGTCACCGTTGTCAGCGCTCGCGCTGTCAGGGGCGCCGTCAGGTCCGACTCCGGAGTCCTTCTCCGAAGGTGTGGGCTCTTCGTCGTCCTTGCGTGCCATGATCTCTTCCGTTTACTTCTTGTCGTCTTCGTCCTCGACGACCTCGGCGTCGATGACGTCCTCGTCGGGGTTGGGGACCTCACCCGAGCCGGGCTCGCTCGCCGCGGGGTCGGGGTTCTCGCCGGCGGCCTGCCCTGCCTGGTAGATGGCTTCACCGAGCTGCGACTGGCTCTGGTTCAGCTTGTCGAACGCAGCCTTCACCGCGTCGTCATCCTCGCCGGCAAGAGCGGTCTTGAGGGCGTCGACATCAGCCTGCACCGAGGTCTTGACCTCGTCGGGCAGCTTGTCTTCGTTGTCCTTGATCAGCTTCTCGATCGAGTACGACAGGGTCTCGGCCTGGTTTCGGGTCTCAGCCGACTCGCGACGCTTCTTGTCTTCAGCGGCGTGTTCCTCGGCCTCGCGCACCATGCGCTCGATGTCTTCCTTGGGCAGCGACGATCCACCGGTGATCGTCATCGACTGCTCCTTGCCGGTGCCCTTGTCCTTGGCGGACACGTGCACGATGCCGTTCGCGTCGATGTCGAAGGTCACCTCGACCTGCGGGATGCCGCGAGGGGCCGGCGCGATGCCGGTGAGTTCGAAGGTTCCCAGCGGCTTGTTGTCGCGGGTGAACTCGCGCTCACCCTGGAAGACCTGGATCGCGACGGACGGCTGGTTGTCGTCGGCGGTCGTGAAGGTCTCGCTGCGCTTGGTCGGGATGGCGGTGTTGCGCTCGATGAGCTTGGTCATGATGCCGCCCTTGGTCTCGATACCGAGGCTCAGCGGGGTGACGTCGATGAGCAGAACGTCCTTGCGCTCACCCTTGAGGACACCGGCCTGAAGCGCCGCACCGACGGCGACGACCTCATCAGGGTTGACTCCCTTGTTGGGCTCCTTGCCGCCGGTCTCCTTCTTGACCAGGTCGCTCACCGCGGGCATGCGGGTCGACCCACCGACGAGCACGACGTGGTCGATGTCGCTGACCTTGATGCCGGCTTCGCGGATGACGTCCTCGAACGGCTTCTTCGTGCGGTCCAGCAGGTCCTTCGTGAGGTCCTCGAACTTCGCGCGCGTGATCGTCTCGGACAGCGACACCGGGCCGTTCTCCGTCAGCGACAGGTAGGGAAGGTTCACGCTCGTGGATGCCGAGCTCGAGAGCTCCTTCTTCGCCTGCTCCGCGGCCTCCTTGAGGCGCTGCAGGGCGATCTTGTCACCCGAGACGTCCACACCGGTGGTGTCCTTGAACTGCTTGATCAGGTAGTCGACGATCCGCTGGTCCCAGTCGTCACCGCCGAGGCGGTTGTCACCGGCGGTCGAACGCACCTGGATCGTCGAGAAGTCGTCATCCTTGCCCACCTCCAGCAGGGAGACGTCGAAGGTTCCACCACCGAGGTCGAAGACGAGGATGAGTTCGTCTTCCTTACCGCGGTCCAGGCCGTAGGCGAGGGCGGCGGCGGTGGGCTCGTTGATGATGCGCAGGACGTTCAGGCCCGCGATCTCGCCGGCTTCTTTGGTCGCCTGACGCTCGGCGTCGTTGAAGTACGCGGGGACGGTGATGACGGCATCCGTCACCGAGTCACCGAGGTACTGTTCGGCGTCGTGCTTGAGCTTGGCCAGGATGCGCGCCGAGATCTCCTGCGGCGTGTACTTCTTGCCGTCGACGTCGAAGGTCCAGTCGGTTCCCATGTGGCGCTTGACCGACGAGACGGTGCGGTCGACATTGGTGACGGCCTGGCGCTTGGCGGTCTCGCCGACGAGCACCTCGCCGTCTTTCGTGAAGGCGACCACCGACGGGGTGGTGCGGAAGCCCTCGGCGTTGGCGATGACCTTGGGCTCGCCGCCCTCGAGGACGCTGACGACGGAGTTGGTGGTTCCGAGGTCGATTCCCACTGCACGTGGCATCTGTTTCTCCTTGTTCTGCGTGGAAGCGATGTTCCGGTTGAAAGTCGACTCGCGGCTCCTTGCACGGTTGAGGCACGAGGTTGAGTCGCGATGACTCAAGCGTAGCCACCCACCCTCTCGGTGTCAACTGGAGTTGAGTCCACTCGTATCAATTTTGTGCGGGCGATAATGATCGCGTGAATCTTCCGTGGCACTTCGCTCCGCTGCGCGGCGAGCGTGTGACACTCGACCTCGTCGGCACGGACGACGTGGAGGCGCTGAGCGCGATTCAGGGCGACCCGGCGATCGTGCGCTACATGCTCTACGAGGCGCGGTCGCGAGAGCAGGTCGTCGCCGCCATCGAGCGCGACAGCGCCCACAACTCCCTCGAGAAGGCCGGTGACTACGTTCAGCCGGCGATCCGGGATGCCGATGGCCAGCTGGTGGGAACGCTGTATTTCAAGCTCGCCAGCACTGATGACCGCACCGCAGAGATCGGATGGCTCCTGTCGGCATCCGCGCGGGGCAAGGGCTACGCGACCGAGTCCGCTGACATCTTCCTGCGGGTCGGATTCGAAGAGCTCGGGCTGCACCGCATCTACGCCGAACTCGATCCCCGCAACGAAGCGTCAGCCGCAGTCTGTGCGCGGCTCGGAATGCGTCACGAGGCCCATCTGCGCGAGAACATGTGGCTGAAGGGCGAGTGGGTCGACACCGCGATCTACGCGATCCTCGAGCAGGACTATCGACGCATTCGAGCCTGAGTGCCGCGAGTGATTCACACGAGCTTCGCGAGGGTTTGCAGCGCAATCACGAGAAGGCCGAGCCCGATGAGGATGCCGAGAGCGAGCACCCTCTCCCACCACCTCGCGTGCGAACGGCGAACGGCGAGCCAGCCGATCAGCGCGAGGGTGACGACGTAGACGATGGCGGCAGCGCTTATCGCCGTGGACAGGTCGATGATCTCGAGCCATCCGAGAAACAGTAGTCCGCCCGGCACGGCAACCGTCGACAGGCCACCGCCGGCGACGCGGGTCAGGACGATCCAGTCCCGGCCATGGGGAAACTCCCCCTCCACCGCGAGGTGCGAAACCACGTCTGACACCAGACCCGCGATCGTGATGCCGATCACACCGAACAGCAGGGCAAGCAGGGCGTGGTCGGCATCCTCGTGATCGGAACCCGCGATCACGAGGATGATGGCAAGTCCTGTGAAGGTGGCGTAGATCCGCTCGCGAAGATACGCGCCGACCGCCCGACTGCCGCCGGTGTTGAAGAGGCGGTCATAGCGCCGCTGCATCGTGGATCCACCCTCGGGGGCTGTCGATCGCGCGGGCGCTCCGTCTGTTCGGGCACCGTCGCGTGGTTCGTCGGCTGACGCAGGCGTCATCATGTGCAAACGGTACCGTCAGCCTTCCGCCGCCGCCGCCCGCCGTCGCATCCGCCGCGCCTTCTGCCGCCCCTTGGCCCAAGTGTCGAACCGCGCGGTGTCGGGGATTCGGGCAAGGAGGGGCCCGACCACGATGGTGATGAGCACGTAGGCCGTCGCGAGGGCGGCAAGGGACCGGTCGGCACCGGCGGACACGGCAAGTCCCGCGATGACGATCGAGAATTCTCCGCGCGGCGTCAGGGCGAAACCAGCGCGCCAGCGGCCGGGTTCGGCGATCCCGGCTTTGCGCGCAGCCAGGTAGCCGGTGAGCACCTTTGTGCCCATGGTGACGATCGCGAGGATGAGCGCGGGCACCAGAACCGGAGGCAGATCGGCGGGGTTGGTCGACAGCCCGAAGAACAAGAAGAACACCGCCGCGAACAGATCGCGCAGGGGGGTGAGAACCTGCGTCGCGTGCTCTGCCGCGGGACCCGAGATCGCAATCCCGACGAGGAAGGCCCCGACCGCGGCCGACACGTTCGCCTCTGCGGCAAGCCCCGCCACGACGAGCGTCAGTCCCAGGACCGACAGCAGTAGCACGTCGGCGCGCTTGGACCAGACGAGCTTGGAGACGAGCGGTCCGTGCCGGAGCGCGACCCACAGGATCAGGAGCACCGCCGCGAGGGCGATCGTGACGCTGATCGCGCCGGCGGCAAGATCCATGCCGACCAGCACAGCGGTCAGGACCGGCAGATAGAACGCCATCGCCAGATCCTCGATCACCAGGATCGAGAGGATCGTCGGTGTCTCTCGGTTGGGGAGGCGGCCGAGATCCTGCAGCACTTTCGCGACGACACCGGATGAGGAGATCCAGGTGATCCCCGCGAGAACCAGCGCACCCACGGGACCCCAGCCGAGAACGAAGCCGGCGATAGCGCCCGGAATGGCGTTCAGGGCCATATCGATCCCGCCGGCCATCCGCGACCGGTTGAGGCTGCCCATCAGCTCTTTCGCGTTGTACTCCAGGCCCAGCATCACCAGCAGCAGGATGACGCCGATCTCGGCGCCGACCTCGATGAACTCCTCGCCCTGTGAGATCGGCAGGATGCCGCCCTCACCGAACGCGAGGCCGCCCAGGAGGATCAGCGGGATCGGGGAGATCCCGATGCGGCCCGCGAGGCGACCCAACAGCGCGATACCGAACAGCAGCGCGCCGATCTCGAGAAAGAGCAGCGCGCCATCATGCATCGATCAAGCGCCGTTCAGGATCCGGACCAGGTGCTCAAGACCCTCACGGGTGCCGACGACGACCAGGGTGTCTCCGGCGCGCAGCGCGTCGGAGGGCTCGGGCGCCGGGATCACGCCCGACTCGCGCACAATGGCCACGACGGAGCAGCGCGTGAGCGTGCGCGCTTTCGTGTCGCCGAGGGGTCGCCCGACGTACGGGGAGTCTGCCCGCACGGGAATCTTCTCGATCTGCAGGCCGGCGAAGGCCTCCTGCAGGCCCGCCAGCTGGGTGAGGATCACCGAGCCGCCGAGCACCTCCGAGAGCGCCGTGGCCTCGTCATCCGTCAACGCGAGGGTGTCACCGCAGCGGTCGGGGTCGTCCTCGTCGGAGATCGCTATCTCTCGACCGCCCTCGCGGAAGTTCACCACCGAGAGACGCCGACCATCGTCGGTGAGGATGTCGTGACGGATGCCGATGCCGGGTAGCTCGGCGCGCTCCACGTGAACGGGCATGCGCCCATCTTCCCACCAAAAGGGCTACCCAATGTTCACTCTGGACCCCTAGCGTATGGCGAGTGAGCGACAGCGAGCCCGAACTCCGCGAGGCCCAGGCCCCGACACCCGACGCAACCGGTGTGCCGACTCCTCCGCCGACCACCGACACCGATGCCCTCGAGAGCCTGGCGGTGCTCTTCCAGGACTCCACCGAGGAGCGGCACGTCCCGCGCAAGCAGGTGATCTCGTGGGCGTTCTGGGACTGGGCGACCCAGCCTTTCAACTCCGTCATCCTCACCTTCGTCTTCGCGGCCCTGTACCTCGTCTCCGACAGCTTCCTGCCCGCTGACGTCGCTTCGCTCCCCGATGATTCCCCTGTAAAGGAGGCGGCGCTGGCCGACCTCACCAGCGGGTACGGCTTGGTCACCACCATCGCGGGGCTGCTGATCCTGTTTCTCGCGCCGGTCCTCGGCCAACAGGCCGATCGCCGGGGCAGCAAGAAGCGCTGGCTCTTCGTGTTCACGATGCTCCTCGCGCTCACGCAGTTCGCGTTGTTCTTCGTCTACGCCCAGCCCGTCTTCTTCTGGTACGGCGCGGCCGTGCTGGCCGTGGGTGCGGTCATCTCCGAGATCGCCGGCGTCAACTACAACGCGCTGCTCGTCCAGGTGTCAACGCCGAAGACGGTCGGCAAGGTCAGCGGCCTCGGCTGGGGCATGGGCTACATCGGCGGAATCGTCGCCCTCGTGATCGTCGTCGCTCTCACGTTCGCGGACTGGTTCGGGATGGACACCTCCGACGGCCTCGCGTATCGCCTGATCGCGGTCGGATGCGGTGTGTGGACGATCCTTTTCTCCATCCCGCTCTTTCGGAACGTCCCCGAGCCCCCGCCCTCGGCGCCCGGCCAAAGCGTGGGCTTCTTCCGCAGCTATGTGGTGCTCGTGCACGACATCGCGCGCCTGTTCCGGGAGCACCGTCCGACCTTCTGGTTCCTCATCGCCAGCGCCGTGTACCGCGACGGTTTGGCCGGGGTCTTTGCATTCGGCGGAGTGCTCGCAGCCGTCGCGTTCGGATTCGGGCCGACCGACGTCATCCTGTTCGCGATCGCGGCCAATGTCGTGGCCGGGCTGTCGACGATCATCGCGGGTCGGTTCGACGACAGGTTCGGCGCGAAGGCCGTCATCGTCGTCGCCCTGACCACCCTCGTGGTCGTCGCGTTCGTCGTCTTCGCGTTCCACGACCTGGGTGCCGTCATCTTCTGGATCGGCGGACTCATCCTCTCGGCCATGGTCGGGCCGGCGCAGGCAGCATCCCGCTCGCTGCTCGCTCGCGTCACCCCGACCGGGATGCAGGGTGAGATCTTCGGGCTCTACGCCACAACCGGACGCGTCGCGAGCTTCCTCTCCCCGGCCATGTGGACCGTCTTCATCGCGTATTTCGGCTCGACCCTCTTCGGCGTCCTCGGCATCGGACTGGTGCTCCTGCTCGGCCTCATCCTGCTGCTGCTCGTGCGGCTGCCCAAGCGCTCGGCGGTCTGAGCGCGGCGCTCGCCTCCGCGATGTAGGACAACTCGCCTACGCAGGTCGATTGGGGCGGCATCCGTCCTACCTGGGTGATTACTCCTACCTGCGGGATTGGCGCGGGCAGGGTCAGCTGGGCCAGGCGTCGGCGAGCTTGGTCAGCAGACGGGCGAGGTCGGTGCGTTCGGCATCCGTGAAGGATGCCAGGGCCGTCGTGATCGCATCGCGTCGCTGATCGCGAAAGCCGCGGACGAAGGTCTCGCCCTTCTCGGTGAGAACGATCCGCGTTCGGCGGGCATCGTCGGGGTCGGCCTCGCGGCGAACGAGCCCGAACTCGACCCCCTGCTGCACGAGGCGCGATGCGCGAGGCTGATCGACGCCGATCGCTTCGCCGAGCTCGCTCACAGTGAGCGGATGGTCGCTGGATGCCAGCACTTCAAGCACACGCATCCGCGCCGGACCCGAGATGCGGGCATCGCCGCGATGTTCTTTCGAGCCCATCGGTCCCACCCACGGGCCCCAGCCGACGCCCGGACCGAAGCCGGGGCCGCCTCGGTGATGACCGCGCCGACGATGGCCGTCCTCGTCGTCGGTCCCGTGGTTCTGCGAGTCGTGCGGCCCTGGAGGCATCCACGGCCGGTGGCCGCGCCGTCCTCGCAGGCGAACGAGTGCCGCCGCGATCTGATCGATGGGGTCGGACGGCGTGATCGGCATCCCTCCAATTTACATGCGAGTTGACATGGATATCGATTACATGTCACCATGCAAGTACATGCACTAATACATGCATTCCGGAGCAACGCAAAAGAGCGCTCGGAGACGACGCGGGTTCTGCCCGCCAGAGAGGATTCCCCATGAACACCCACGAAGAACACCACGAAGACGCACCCGCCGGGAGCGACCGCCCGCTCGGCTACTGGCTGCGCCTGGTCGAGGCCCTGATCAGCCGCGAGTTCGACACACGCCTCGCCGAGTGCGGCGCTGACCGCCGCGATTGGATGCTGCTGGGCGTCATCGACGGCACGCACGCCTGGGCCCGAGCACCTCGAGGCAAGCGGATGCGCCGCCTCGAGGATCGCGGCTGGATCGAGCAGAACGGATCCGGCGACTGGACGCTCACCGACGCCGGTCGTGAGATGAAGGAACGCCTCGCCGAGGCCGTGTCCGGCATCCGTGAGCGCGTTTCGGGCGCCGTCTCACCCGAGGACTACGCCACGACCATCGCGTCACTTCAGGCGATGGCCCGCGGACTCGGCGGAGAGCAGGAGCACGACCTGGACCCGGACCTCGGCTTCGGCCGGTTCGGCCGCGGGCGGCACGGTCGCCCCTTCGGACCGCGGTTCCACCCCGGATTCGGACGCGGCTTCGGCCCCGGTTTCCGTCCGGGTTTCGGTCCGGCCTTCGAAGCCGACAACGATGCGCGCCATTGCGACGACGGCCGTGACCACGGCTCGCACCGACAGGGTCACCGTCACGGCAAGCATCACCGGGGCGAGCACCGCCGCGGCGCGCGCGCCTACGAGCGGGGCTTTGACGCCGGCTTCACGCGCGGTCGCGAGTCAGCGGCAAGCTGAGGCATTCCGACCCCAAACACACCTATCGGTCGCGTCGTCTTGCGGGTTCGGCTCACGTCAACCCGCAAGAAGGCGCGACCGAACTGTTGCTGGCGGCTCGCTGAGCCAGAGACAGGATGACTAAGCGCCGGACTACTCCGCGGCGCGGGTTCCGACATCCGTGCGGTGAAAATTCTGGTGCGATCGGGATGCCGTCGGTCCGCGTTGTCCTTGGTAGCGGTTGCCGTACGGGCCAGATCCGTAGGGGTTCTCGGCGGGAGACGACAGCCGGAAGAAGCACAGCTGCCCGATCTTCATGCCGGGCCAGAGCGTGATCGGCAGGGTAGCGACGTTCGACAGCTCGAGGGTCACGTGGCCCGAGAAGCCAGGGTCTATGAACCCCGCAGTGGAGTGCGTAAGCAGCCCGAGCCGCCCGAGCGAGGATTTGCCTTCGAGCCGCGCGGCGATGTCGTCGGGGAGTGTCACCTGCTCGAACGTCGAACCCAGGGCGAACTCGCCCGGGTGCAGGATAAACGGTTCGTCGGGTGCCACTTCGATCAGCCGTGTGAGATCGGGCTGGTCGACGGCGGGGTCGATGAACGGATACTTATGGTTGTCGAACAGCCGGAAGTAGCGATCGAGGCGAACGTCTACGCTCGAGGGCTGCACCATCTCGGCATCCCATGGGTCGAGCGCGACCCGACCAGTGGACACTTCGTGGCGGATGTCGCGGTCCGAGAGCAGCACGAGCCCAGCCTACGACCCCTCGCGAGCTGCTTGGTATGCTGGCGGGGCGCCTCGGCGCATGGGGCTGTAGTTCAATGGCAGAACTTCTGCTTCCCAAGCAGACAGCGCGGGTTCGATTCCCGTCAGCCCCTCCAATGCCCTCACGTGCGGCCGTAGGCCGTGCGGGAGGGCATTCGCGTGGGTGCCGTAGGAACCGATCTCCGCGTGCGGGTGGGCCCACGCCGCCGGAGGCTCCGCGCGCCGCACAGCGGCGTGTGGAGTGGCGGTGGGGACGATTCCCGTCAGCCCCTCCAATGCCCTCACGTGCGGCCGTAGGCCGTGCGGGAGGGCATTCGCGTGGGTGCCGTAG
>NZ_JAJGNI010000005.1 GCF_020781975.1 Microbacterium schleiferi | reverse complement strand
CGCCGCATGACCCACGCGGACATTTCACGTGAGGCAACCACGAATCACACCCGGACATCTTGACGTGAGGCAAGGCGAGCGGCCCTCATCGCCGACGACCTCAGTCGGCCAGCACCTATGATCGGCGCGTGACGATTCTGATCGACGACCCCCGCTGGCCGGCGCACGGCCGGTTGTGGTCGCACCTGATCAGCGACACTGACCTCGCCGAGCTCCATGACTTCGCGGAGCAAAACGACATCCCGCGCCGCGGTTTCGACCGTGATCACTACGACGTTCCCGCCGAGGCGCACGCGAGGCTCGTGGCGGCCGGAGCGCGGCCCGTCGACGGTCACACGCTGGTTCGCGCGCTCATCGCGTCGGGGCTGCGTGTGACGGCACGTGAGCGCCGTCAGGGCACGTAGGGACGACGGTCAGGACTCGTCGTCCGACCCTGCTGGCGTCGCAGAAACGGGAGTTCCTGTCAGCGCGGCAGTCGTCACACGACGCCGCCCGCGTCCCTGGCCGGGGGCCTTCGGCTCGGGTAGGGCGTTGAGCACAGAATCCAGGAGCAGTTCCTTCTCGGACTTGGGCTTCTCGGCTTCTGCCTTCTTCTTGCGACGCTTGGGCTTCTCGGGGGCCGGCTCACTCGCCTCCTGAACCGCCGCCACAACGACTTCCTCGACGGCCGCCGCATCGACGGGGGCGTGAATCGTGGATGCCGCGATCTGCGCGAGGGCCGACTTCACGCCCTCTGTGATGACGTGCGTGCCGTTGCCCGCCTGAGACGACGACGAGGAAGAGGACGAACCGTTCCCGGAAGCCGCGCCTCGGCTCCGACGCGGCGAACCATTGCCGGAAGCCGCGGTGCGGTGCTTGACGACAGGATCGTGATGAACGATGACCCCTCGACCCGCGCAGACCTCGCACGGTTCACTGAAGGTCTCCAGCAAGCCGAGGCCGAGCTTCTTTCGGGTCATCTGGACGAGGCCAAGGGACGTGACCTCAGCCACCTGGTGCTTCGTCCGATCCCGACTCAGACATTCCACCAGGCGACGTAGCACCAGGTCGCGGTTCGATTCGAGCACCATGTCGATGAAGTCGACAACGATGATGCCACCGATGTCGCGCAGCCTCAGCTGACGAACGATCTCCTCAGCGGCTTCAAGGTTGTTCTTGGTCACTGTCTCTTCAAGATTGCCGCCGGAGCCGACGAACTTTCCTGTGTTGACGTCGATGACCGTCATCGCCTCGGTGCGGTCGATCACGAGCGAACCGCCCGAGGGGAGCCACACCTTTCGGTCCAGCGCCTTCTCGATCTGCTCCGTGATCCGGAATTCGTCGAACGGATCGGTGTCACCCTCGTAAGCCGACACACGCTCGAGCAGGTCGGGCGCGACGCCTTCGAGGTAGCGCGAAATGGTGTGGAGGGCATCTTCACCCTGGATGAGCATCCGCGAGAAGTCCTCGTTGAATACGTCACGGACGATCTTGACCAGCAGGTCGGGTTCGGAGTGCAGCAGCGCCGGAGCACCGGTGGTCTCGACCTGGCGGTTGATGTGCTCCCACTGCGCGGTCAAGCGCTGCACGTCACGCGTCAACTGATCTTCGGTGGCCCCTTCGGCCGCGGTGCGCACGATGACGCCCGATGACTCGGGGAGAACCTCCTTGAGGATCTTCTTCAGCCGCGCGCGCTCGGTGTCGGGGAGCTTGCGGGAAATGCCGTTCATCGCGCCGCCGGGCACGTAGACCAGGTAGCGGCCGGGCAGGGAGATCTGGCTCGTGAGACGCGCACCCTTGTGTCCGACCGGATCCTTCGTTACCTGAACGAGGACCTTGTCGCCCGACTTCAGCGCAAGCTCGATGCGTCGCGGCTGGTTGCCGGTCTCGACCGAGTCCCAATCCACCTCGCCGGAGTAGAGCACCGCATTGCGGCCCCGACCGATGTCAACGAAGGCTGCCTCCATGCTGGGGAGCACATTCTGGACGCGCCCGAGGTAGACGTTGCCGATGAGGGAGGCATCCTGACTGCGAGCAACGTAGTGCTCGACGAGCACGTTGTCTTCGAGCACCCCGATCTGGACCCGTCCGTTCTTCGAACGCACAACCATCACGCGGTCGACGGCTTCGCGGCGCGCCAAGAACTCGGCTTCGGTTACGACGGTGCGGCGGCGGCCCGCTTCGCGCCCGTCACGACGGCGCTGCTTCTTGGCTTCGAGACGGGTCGACCCCTTGATCCGCTGCGGCTCGGTGATCACTTCAGCCTGACGCTGACGCGATCCGTTAGACCTGTTGTCCTCGCGGGACTCTCCCCCACCGCGGCGACGATTGCGGCGCCGCGATGATCCGGAGGGCTCGGAGTCGTCAGGCTCGTCCTCAGGAAGTGCGGGAAGAGGCGTGATCTCGGGCGCATAGAACATCAGCGCCGTCGAGACCGACGACACGAAGTTCTCGGGCAGCAGCCCCAGACTGACGGCAGTGGGCGGGCCCGCCGGCTCGTCGGCCGCCTGAGCCTCGTCGTTGCTGTCCGGCTCGGCGGGAGTCTCAGCCTCGTCGCTCTCCGACTCGGCAGCTGACTGCTCCGGTGCCGCACCATCGTGCTGCGGCTCGGATGCTGCGGCGTTCTCGTCACTGGCGGAGTCGATCTGCTCGTCAGCAGGTGCAGCATCCTCGACCTCGGTGTCCGGTGCTGCCGGCTGCTCCGCGTCGACCGCGCCCTCCGGCGTCTCAGCCTCGGGAACGGCAGCCGGATCGTGTTCAGCCGGCGCCGACTCCGTCGACTCGTCTTGCGAGGCAGTCTGCTCCTCGGTCTCGGCGGCGATGGAGGACTCGGTCAGGTCGTCTCGTGTGCCTTCCGTGTCGGCATCGATCGTGTTCTGTACATCGTTCTCATCGCCCATGTCGGCGTACTCCTTGCCGAGCGACCCCGCGCGTCGCCCGACGACATCTCCGCGACCCGGAGGTCGCTCATCAACTCGGTGTGCAGCAGGCTCGAAGCTCACGCTGCGACGGGCAGCCATTGCCCGGAAGTCTGTGACGACATGTCGCGCGGCGCGGCCGCGGACTCGTCCCGGCAATTATCGCACTATCGGAGCACAAACACTCCATTGGTTCGGATGACCCGCGCTTTTCAGGCGTCTCCTAAGAAGACGGATGCCAGAATTGACGCATGCCCGCAGCATCCGCTCGTCGACCCATCGGCCTTGCCGTCTGGCTCATCCTCGCCGGTGTCATCGGTTGGTACGCCGCGTTCAGCCTGACCGTCGAGCGATTCCACCTTCTGGCAGACCCGGATGCGACAGCGTCCTGCGACTTCAGCATCCTGGTGCAGTGCACGGCGAATCTGCAGTCGTGGCAGGGAAGTGTCTTCGGCTTCCCCAACCCGATCCTCGGGCTCGCCGGCTGGGTGGCACCGATCGTCGTGGGAGCCGCGCTGCTGGCCGGCGCACGCTTTGCCCGCTGGTTCTGGCTGCTTTTCTGGGCAGGGATGCTGTTCGCGTTCGGTTTCGTGATCTGGCTCATCAGCCAGAGCCTGTTCGTTCTCGGCACCCTGTGCCCCTGGTGTATGGTCACGTGGAGCGTGACGATTCCGACGTTCTACGCCGTCACCGTCCACGCCATGCGCTCGGGCGCCTTTGGAACATCGCCCGGCCTGCTGCGGTTCTCGCGCGGTCTCATGAGGTGGGTACCGCTGGCGACAATCGTGAGTTACGGCATCATCGTCATCGTCGCGCAGCTGGCACCGACACGGGCTCTGACCAACATCTTCGGTCTCTAGAATCACGCCGCGCCGCTGGACGGGTCGGGGCGCGCAGGCCTAACGTGGCGCCATGAATCGGCGCGTCAGCATTGGAGTCATGGCGATGCTCCTCGTTGTCGTGTGCGCACCGTTGACGTCATGCCTGAGCGCTCCATCCACGGTGTGCGTCCCGACCCTGACCGTCGATCCCGACAACCCGAGGCCAGGCAGAATCGTGACAGTCTCTACCACGGATGCTTGCCCCCTCCCCGCCGGCGCGGAGCTGACCGTGCGAATCCAGCCGGTCGGCGAGACGATTCCGCTCGCGCAAGCGCGTGTCACGCCGGACCCGGACGGGTCGTTCGCGGTGTCCATCACTGTCCCACCGACGATCCGCCCGGGGCGGGCCGTAGCGTCGATCTCGAACTACTGGGACATCGCAACGTGTCCCGAGGGCGCGTCGTGCGCCTCGGCGGCGGTCGAATTCACCGTCGCACCATGACGAATCCCATGGATCCCGCTGAGCAGCGCCGCCGAGTCGTTAACCGAACCAGATCTCGAGCTCGCGCGCGGCAGACTCGGGGCTGTCAGAGCCGTGGACGAGGTTCTGCTGGACTGCCAGCCCCCAGTCGCGGCCGAAGTCGCCGCGAATCGTTCCCGGCGCTGCCGTCGTGGGGTCGGTGGTGCCTGCCAAAGACCGGAAGCCTTCGATCACCCGATTGCCGGCGAGACGAATGGCCACCGACGGACCGGACATCATGAACTCGAGAAGGGGCTCATAGAACGGCTTCCCGGCGTGCTCGGCGTAGTGCTTCTCGAGCCGATCGCGGTCGGGTTCGACCAAACGGATGTCGACGAGGGCGTATCCCTTCGCTTCGATGCGCGCGAGGATCGAGCCGGTCAGGCCCCTCGCTACACCGTCGGGCTTCACCAGAACGAGGGTCTCTTCGGTCGACATCGTTATTCTCCGTTCGAGGGTTCGGGGGGTGCCGCGCGTCGGGCGTTGCGAGCATCGAGAGATGCCCCTTTGATCGTCGCATACGCCCACATGCCACCGAAAATGATCGCGACGACGACGAGGGCCGGCACCAGAAAGCCGCCGAGCAGAACGACCACCTGAAGAGCCCAGCCCACCGCGATTGCCCAGGAGTGGCGGAGGAGTCCAGCTATGACGACCATCACCAGTGCAAGCACGGACCCGGCAACGATCCCCCACCACGGCTCGATCCCGTCGGGCAGCACACGAAGGCCGTAGACGACAAGGCCGCCGAGGAACACGATGATCGACTCGAAGCCGAGAACGACCGACCCGAGGGACTCGCGAGCACCGCGGGTGCGGCGGGGGCGGCGGGGCGCCGCGGGCTCGTCCGCGCTCACGCGCCTGACCCCGCTTTCCACTCATTGTCTGCCGAGAGCGTGATCGCTTCGCCGGCGAGGACTACCGAGCCGGTGATGATGACGGCGCGCCGCGGCGCTGCGCTCGCCCACGACCGTGCAGCCTCGGCAGCAGATTCCAGCTCGGGGAAGACGGCTGCGGGAAGACCTCGGGCTTCGAGCAGGTCGGCCAGCGCATCGGCATCCGTTGCGCGGTCCGAGTCGGGCGCGGTGACGAAGAACTCTGCGGCTACCTCACTCAGTGCAGTGACGATACCGTCGGCGTCCTTGTCCGAGAGGATGCCGACGACCACTCCCCACTCGTCGAAGTCGAAGGATTCGCCGAGTGCCTGGGCGAGAGCTCGCGCGCCGTGGGGGTTGTGTGCAGCATCCACGAGCACAGTCGGGTCCGTTCCGACGAGTTGGAGCCGCCCCGGAGACGTGACACTGGACAGACCTTCCACGAGCACATCAGAAGCGATGGGCTGCTGCCCGCCGCCGATCAGGGCCTCTACAGCCGCGATGGCGAGGGCTGCGTTGAAACCCTGGTGCGATCCGTACAGCGGAAGATAAAGATCGGGGTACTCGCCGGCCAGCCCGCGGACCGAAATCAGCTGACCGCCGACGGCGAGGGCAGACTTCTGCAGCGCGAACTGGTCGCCTTCGATAGCAAACGTCGCGTCTCGTCGTCCGGACTGTCCGCGCAGGACCGCCTCAGCTGACGGCGCCTGCCGGGCAGAAACGACAGCCGCAGCCTCCTTGATGATCCCAGCCTTCACGGTGGCGATCTGCTCGATCGTGTCGCCCAGCCGCGCGGCATGGTCCAGGTCGATGGGCGCGAACACGGCGACATCGCCATCGGCAGTGTTCGTGGAGTCCCACAGTCCGCCCATCCCGACCTCGAGCACCAGCACATCGACGGGCGCGTCAGCGCACACGACGAAGGCCAGCACCGTCAGCAGCTCGAAGAAGGTGAGTTCCGCATCACCGGATGCCGTGAGTTCGGCATCCACGAGATCGATGAAGGGTGCGATCTCGTCCCAGGCCGCCACGAGGGCCTCGTCGGTCACCGGCTCGCCGTCGATGAGGATGCGCTCGGTGAATCGCTCGAGATGCGGGCTCGTGAACATTCCGGTGCGCAGCCCGTGGGCACGGATGAGACTCTCGATGATGCGGCTCGTGGAGGTCTTGCCATTCGTTCCGGTGACGTGCACGACCCGGTACGTGCGCTGTGGGTTGTCGAGGTAGTCCAGCAGCTTCTGCGTGCGCTCGATCCGCGGTTGCACCCACTGCTCTCCCTGGCGGGTCAGCAGGATGTCGTAGACGGCGTCTGCGCGCTCTCGCTCGTTCATGCTGCTCCTCCGATGCGCTCGACCACGACCATGAACGAACCGCGGTTCGCGTAGGTTCCTTTCGCGACGTTCACACCGTGCCCGCGCGCGGCGACGGCAGAGAACGTGTTCACGCCGCCGGCATCGGCCGGGTCGAGCTCCCCCGCGATCAGCACCCGCGCGTCGACGGCGAGCGTCTCCCCCGCAACGTCGGCAGCCTCGAACGCGGACTGGACCGCGTGGCCGTCATCCGCGTTCTGGAAGAGCAGCCGAAGTCGGATGCGGTCGCTGACGTCGAATCCCGCAGCCTTACGCGTGTCTTGAACAGCCCGGATGACGTCGCGCGCCAGCCCTTCGGCCTCCAGTTCCGGCGTGGTGGTCGTGTCGAGCAGCACGAACCCTCCGGCCGCGAGAAGCGCGATCGCGGTGCCCTCGGCTACTCCCCCGGCTTCGAGGGTGAGTTCGTACTCGCCGGGCTCGAGCGTGATCCCGTCGACGACGACCACGCCATCTTCTTCGCTCCAGAGGCCGGCTCGTGCGCCGGCGATGACGTGCTGCACCTGCTTGCCAAGGCGCGGGCCCGCAGCCCGCGCGTTGACCGCGAGCCGCTGGCTGATGCCGTAGGACTCGGCCAGGCCTTCCGTGAGCTCGACGAGTTCGACGCTCTTGACGTTCAGCTCGTCGCGCAGGATCCCCTCGAATTGGCCGAGGGCCGCGGCATCGGTCACAGCCACCGTGAGGCGCGAGAGCGGCAGGCGCACGCGCTTGCCCTCCTTCTTGCGCAGCGCGTTCGCGACGCTGGATACCTCGCGGACGGCATCCATCGCGGTGCGGATGTCGGCAGCGGGCGCGAAGGATGCCGCATCCGGCCAGTCCTGCAGGTGGACGCTGCGTCCGCCGGTGAGCCCCTGCCAGACGCGCTCTGCGACGAGCGGGATCAACGGCGCAGCAACGCGAGTGAGGGTCTCGAGGACCGTGTACAGGGTGTCGAACGCCTCGCGGGAACGCGGGTCGTCGGTGACGCCCTCCCAGAATCGGTCGCGCGAACGGCGGATGTACCAGTTGGTAAGCGCCTCGGCGAAATCGCGGAGCTTCTCGGCAGCGCTCGTCGAGTCCAGTACCTCGAGGTCGGCAGCGACACCGGCAACCAGGTCTCCAAGAAGCGCCAGGATGTAGCGGTCGAGCACATCGGTCGAGTCGGTGCGCCACGACGCCTCGTAGCCGGCGCCATTGGGACCGGCAGCGGCGTTGGCGTAGGTGGCGAAGAAGTACCAGGCGTTCCACAGCGGCAGCAGGAACTCGCGGACTCCCGCACGGATGCCTTCCTCGGTGACGACGAGGTTGCCGCCGCGCAGCACCGAGCTCGACATGAGGAACCAGCGCATCGCGTCCGACCCATCGCGGTCGAAGACCTCCGATACATCGGGGTAGTTGCGCAACGACTTCGACATCTTCTGCCCGTCCGAACCCAGCACGATGCCGTGACAGGACACGCCGGTGAAGGCCGGGCGGTCGAACAGGGCACCCGAGAGCACGTGCATGACGTAGAACCAGCCGCGGGTCTGACCGATGTACTCGACGATGAAGTCGGCGGGCGCGTGCTCATCGAACCAGTCGTGGTTCTCGAACGGGTAGTGCACCTGCGCGTAGGGCATCGACCCCGAGTCGAACCACACATCGAAGACATCCTCGATGCGGCGCATCATCGACTGACCGGTGGGGTCGTCGGGGTTCGGGCGCGTGAGGTCGTCGATGTACGGCCGGTGCAGGTCGACCTCTCCTGCCTCGTTTCGTGGGAGTGTGCCGAAGTCCCGCTCGAGCTCCTCGAGCGACCCGTACGCATCGACGCGCGGGTATTCGGGGTTGTCGCTCTTCCAGACCGGGATGGGAGAGCCCCAATAGCGGTTGCGGCTGATCGACCAGTCGCGCGCGCCCTCGAGCCACTTGCCGAACTGGCCGTGCTTGACATTCTCGGGAGCCCAGGTGATCTGCTCGTTGAGTTCGATCAGGCGATCCTTGATCTCGGTCACGCGCACGAACCAACTCGAGACTGCCTTGTAGATGAGGGGGTTCCGGCACCGCCAGCAGTGAGGGTAGGAGTGCTCGTAGCTGGCCTCGCGCAGCAACCGGCCGCCGTCGCGCAGCAGGCGGATGAGGGGACGGTTGGCGTCCATCCACAGCTGCCCGGCGACATCCGTCACCTGCGGCAGGAAGCGACCACCCTCGTCGAGCGAGAGAATCGTCGGGATGCCGGCAGCCTCCGAAACCCGCTGGTCATCCTCACCATAGGCCGGGGCCTGGTGGACGATGCCGGTGCCGTCGCTGGTCGTGACGTAATCGTCGACGAGGATCTGCCACGCGTTCTGGGTGCCCCAGGTCTCGGCATCCGCGTAGTAGTCGAAGAGCCTGTCGTACGAGACGCCCGCGAGCTCCGAACCCAGGATGCTGCGGGAGACAGCGGCACGGGCTTCTTCTGGGCTCTCGTACCCCAGGTCCTTCGCGTAGCCGGCGAGCAGGTCTTCGGCGAGCAGGTACTCGTGCGCCATCGTCTCGACCGCGTCGTCAGCCGCTCCCCCAGGGGTGCGGTGGACGTCCGCCGCACCGTTCGGGCCACCGGGCAGGACGACGTAACGGATGTCGGGACCCACCGCGAGCGCGAGGTTTGTCGGCAGGGTCCACGGCGTCGTCGTCCACGCGAGTGCGCGGACAGCGGTGAGTCCGAGGGCCTCGGCCTTCGCGCCGACCAGCGGGAAGGTCACGGTGACTGAGGGGTCTTGGCGCATCTTGTAGACGTCGTCGTCCATGCGCAGCTCGTGGCTCGAGAGCGGGGTCTCGTCGCGCCAGCAATACGGCAGCACGCGGTAGCCCTCGTACGCGAGCCCCTTGTCGTAGAGGCTCTTGAAAGCCCAGAGCACGGACTCCATGTATCCGACATCGAGCGTCTTGTAGCCGCGTTCGAAGTCGACCCACCGGGCCTGCCGGGTGACGTAGTCCTCCCACTCGCGGGTGTAGGTCAGCACGGATTCGCGGGCCTTCGCGTTGAAGGCGGCGATCCCCATCTGTTCGATCTCGGCCTTCTCGGTGATGCCGAGCTGCTTCATGGCCTCGAGCTCGGCGGGCAGGCCGTGCGTGTCCCATCCAAAGACGCGGTCGACCTTCTTGCCGCGCATGGTCTGGAATCGCGGGAAGAGGTCCTTCGCGTAGCCCGTGAGAAGGTGCCCGTAGTGCGGGAGTCCGTTCGCGAACGGCGGGCCGTCGTAGAAGACCCACTCCTGTGCGCCGTCGCGCTGCTCGATCGACGCACGGAAGGTGTCGTCCTGCTTCCAGAACGCGAGCACGTCGCGCTCAATCGCAGGAAAGCGCGGGCTCGGCGAAACGTCAGCGGCGGGGCCGAAGGCGGAGGGGCGGGGGTAGCTCATGTCATCTCGCAGGGGTCACGGACATCATCTGCCGGGACGACTCTCGCGAGCCGCGGTACCACCCTGCGTGCCGGTCCGGTCTGCGTCCGGTCCAGCCCCTCTCACTGCGGCTGTGACGGGCCTGACCCGCTCGGTTCTACTGAGCCCCTCGCGGGACCGTTCTTCCGAGAGCTCCCCGGTGATGGCCGGATCGGTGCTGATTGCTCGATTCTAGCGGCGCCTAGGGTGGATGCGTGCCTCGCTCTCGATCCGATGAACCGCTGGCTCCGCGCGTCAGCAGCCCCGACCTTCCGGCGAGTCTCGAATCGGTTGCGGCGATCGATCGTCACGATGACCTTCTCGGCGTGCGTGTGGGTGCGCTTCGCGGCGAGGTAGACGGCTCGTTCGCGAGAATCGCGGAGTGTGAGATTCCGGATGTCGACCTCGACTCCCTGACTCTCGCCGGCGCCTCGGTGCGTGATGTTCTCATCAGTGGCATCCGTGCGACGCGGCTGATCGCACCCAACAGCGCCTGGCGCACCGTGACGATCAACGGAGGGCGACTCGCGACTCTCGAACTCAGCGGCGCCGAGCTCGACGGCGTCGAGTTCCGTGGAATGCGCATCGACTACGCGAACCTCAGCATGTCTACCGTGACCGATGTTCGATTCGTGGACTGCCGGTTCGGTTCTCTGGACCTCCCTGAGGCAGCGCTCACCCGCGTCACCTTCGAGGGATGTCACGCCGATGAGGTCGACTCGCGGGGCTTGCGTTCGCAGCACCTCGACCTCCGAGGGCTCGAGGCGCTGTCGTTCACCAGTCCGGCAGGACTGAGCGGCGCGACGCTCACGACGCGGCAGGTCGAGCAGCACTCGACGCCCCTGGCCATGGCTCTCGGCATCCGGGTCCTCGAGTGATTCCCCAGCCGGCGACTGCCTTCTCGGGCATACAGACGGCTCGGCTCGGGTTGCGAGAGCTCACGCCGCAGGATCATTCGGCGTTGCATCGTGTGCTCGGCGACGAGGTCGCGATGAGCGCGTACGAGCATGGTTTCTCTCCGGCGGAGACGGCCACATGGATCGAGGGCCAA
This sequence comes from Microbacterium schleiferi, assembly GCF_020781975.1. GTDB lineage: Bacteria > Actinomycetota > Actinomycetes > Actinomycetales > Microbacteriaceae > Microbacterium. The sequence continues at coordinate 234,498 of NZ_JAJGNI010000005.1, read as the reverse complement.
CTCCGCCGCTATCGCGACGACGGGTTCGGGCTGTGGGCCGTGACGGATGCGGAGACCGACGAGGTCATCGGGGACTGCGGTCTCACCGTTCAGCGCACTGCAACGGCAGAGGTCGTCGAGGTCGGATATCACCTCCTGCGGCAGCGGTGGGGTCTCGGATATGCCACGGAGGCTGCGTCCGCGTGCCTGGATTGGGGCTTCGCGAACGTCGTTGTGCCGGAGATCTACGCGATAGTGCGCGATACGAACCTCGCGTCGATGAACGTCGCGATCCGGCTCGGGATGACGGTCCGCGAGCGTTTCGTCAAGCACTACCGCGACATCGACATGCCGCACCTGGCTTTCGCGGTCTCGCGCGCGGCCTGGCGCTCTCGGCATCCGTCGCCCTGACGGTCACTCATTGGGGAGGACGTGACCACTCGGGAGGACCAGGTACGCCACTTGGGCCCTCCCGATCGCGCATCGCCTCCCGAGTGAACCCGGTTTGCGACAGCCCTAACCAGCCGGATGCCTAGCGCGGACGACGGTGGAGGCCTGCCGCGACGGCAGCCATGACAAGCGCCTGTACCTCCGGCCAGTTGTCGACGACCTGCCGGTAACCCACCCGGATGACGTGATAGCCACGCAGACGCAGTTCGGCGTCGTGCCGATTGTCACTGTCCCGTTGTGCGCCAACATGGGACCCGCCATCGATCTGGAGAACGAGCCTGTCGCCGATGAGCAGATCGACACGGTGGCCGGCGATCCAGATCTGCGGACGCAGTGGCAGCCCGAGCCACCTCAACCGCACGACGGCGATCGTCTCGAGCCCTGAATCCGACCAGGGCGTTACCTGATCGAGAAGTCGAGAGGCCGGCTCTGGGAGTGGGAGGTTTCGCAGCCGATCAATGTCTGCTCGCCCCGTGCGCAGCGCAGATTCCCAGATGGCCAGCGCCGCGTCATCCGGTTGGCACAGGGCGACCTGAACCAGCATGTTCTCGATCTCATCTTCCAAGGAGCCGGGTGGTCGAGGCACGAGTGGCGTCCGCCAGTGCGTTACCGCGCCGGGCAGCCCCACATGACCGGCGTGGGATGGAGCGGCAACATGCCACTCCGGCTCTTTGAGAACCCAGAGCCCGCGGCGGCGCGCGAGCGAGATGCAGGTGATTACCACGCCCTCCCCCGCGGCACGGATGAGCTCGGGATCGGCGGTCGGCACGGCAACCCACCCTCGCCGCGGCCGGATGAGAACGCCCGAGCGGAGGGCATCAGTGAGGCGTCGCGACGAGACGCGCCGAGCTCTGAGCCACGACGACGGTATGACACCCCCGTGAGTCGCGACGAACGCGCTGAGATCCATCTCGCCAGCCCATCGCACGGTGCCGGGGCGGAGGCTTCGAGTGGCAGCATCCGTGGAGATTGCGCCCGGCCAGCGCTGTAGGGAGGAGCCGACGGTGGCGTTTCCGTGGACAGTCGGGGAGGCGTTGGACAGTCGGGAGGAGGAGACTCAGCCATCGACCCTCCGGAATGATCATGACCTCCCGGATGTGTCGGCGTGCCCGGCGGGTGCCGCGGGCCGCGTACGGCCGCGAGGGCATGAGATCGGGCCGGTAGAATCGAGGCGTATCCCACACTCAGGCACGCACACACGGTGCCGCACATATCGCGCTAGGAGACCCATGGCCGCCATACCCGACAAGCCCGCCCTCGAAGGTCTCGAGCAGAAGTGGGATGCCGCCTGGACGGATGCCGGAACCTACCGGTTCAACCGCGGCGCCGCCGCCGAGGTCGGACGCGGCGGGGTCTACTCCGTCGACACTCCCCCGCCCACGGCATCCGGGTCGCTTCACATCGGTCACGTGTTCAGCTACACCCACACCGACGTGAAGGTGCGTTTCGAACGGATGCGGGGCAAGACCGTCTTCTATCCGATGGGGTGGGACGACAACGGGCTTCCGACCGAACGCCGCGTGCAGAACTACTACGGCGTCCGCTGCGATCCCTCGCTGCCGTATGACGCCGACTTCGCTCCCCCCTACGAGGGCGGTGACAACAAGAGCAGCAAGGCAGCCGACCAGGTGCCGATCAGCCGCCGCAACTTCATCGAACTGTGCGAAAAGCTCACTGTCGAAGACGAAAAGCACTTCGAAGATCTCTGGCGGATGCTGGGGCTGTCCGTCGACTGGACCCAGACCTACCGCACGATCTCGGACGAGACGATGCGCACGAGCCAGCTCGCGTTCCTGCGCAACCTCGAACGTGGCGAGGCCTACCAGTCGCTCGCGCCGACCCTGTGGGACATCGACTTCCGCTCCGCGATCGCGCAGGCAGAACTCGAAGACCGCGAGCAGCCAGCCGCCTACCACCGCCTCGCTTTCCACAAGAGCGACGGCAGCGGCGACATCCACATCGAAACCACGCGCCCCGAACTGCTGGCCGCGTGTGTCGCGCTGGTCGCCCACCCCGATGACGAGCGCTACCAGCCCGCATTCGGCACGACCGTGCGCACGCCGCTGTTCGATGTCGAGGTGCCAGTGCTGCCGCACCCGCTCGCGCAGCCCGACAAAGGCTCGGGTATCGCGATGATCTGTACGTTCGGCGACGTCACCGACATCATCTGGTGGCGCGAGCTCGACCTCCCCAACCGCACGATCATCGGCAAGGACGGCCGCATCATCGCCGAGGCTCCCGAGGTCATCACGACGGACGCCGCGCGTGCCGCCTATGCGGAGCTTGCCGGCAAGACCGTTTTCAGCGCCAAGAAGCGCATCGTGGAACTCCTGCAGGAGTCAGGCGAGTTGATCGGCGACCCGAAGCCGTTCACCCACCCCGTGAAGTTCTTCGAGAAGGGCGACCGCCCCCTCGAGATCGTCTCGACGCGTCAGTGGTATATCCGCAACGGAGCCCGCGACGAGGCGCTGCGTGAAAAGCTCCTCGAACTCGGCCGCGACGTGGCGTGGCATCCGGACTTCATGCGCGTGCGCTACGAGAACTGGGTCGGCGGCCTCACCGGCGACTGGCTCGTCTCACGCCAACGATTCTTCGGCGTGCCGATCCCGGTCTGGTACGCCCTCGATGAGAACGGTGAGCGCGACTACGACCGCGTCCTGCTCCCTCCTCACGACCAACTTCCCATCGACCCCACCACCGACGTGCCGCCCGGCTACACCGCGGACCAGCGGGGAGTCCCGGGCGGCTTCGACGGCGAGCGTGACATCTTCGACACCTGGGCGACCTCGTCCCTGACTCCCCAACTCGCCGGCGGCTGGGAGCGCGATCCCGAGCTCTGGGATCTTGTCGCACCGTTCGACCTGCGTCCCCAGGGACAGGACATCATCCGGACGTGGCTGTTCTCGACGATGCTTCGCAGCGCGCTCGAGGACGGGCGAGCGCCGTGGACTGATGCCGCGATCTCGGGATTCATCGTCGACCCTGACCGCAAGAAGATGTCCAAGTCCAAGGGCAACGTTGTCACCCCCGCCGACATCCTGCAGCAGCACGGTTCGGATGCCGTGCGCTACTGGGCAGCATCCAGCCGTCTGGGCACGGATGCCGCGTTCGACCCGCAGAACCCGACCCAGATCAAGATCGGCAGGCGCCTGGCGATCAAGATCCTGAACGCGGCGAAGTTCGTGCTCTCGTTCCCCGTCACCGAAGGCGCCCGCATCACTCACGCGCTGGATGCCTCGATGCTCGCGACCCTGGACGGCGTCGTGCGCGACGCCACCGCAGCACTCGACGCGTACGACCACGCCCGTGCACTGGAGATAACCGAGTCGTTCTTCTGGACCTTCTGCGACGACTATCTCGAGCTGGTGAAGGAACGCGCCTACGACCAGAGCGATGTCGGGCAGGCATCCGCCGCTCTGGCGCTACGCATCGCGCTGTCGACGCAGCTGCGTCTGCTCGCGCCCGTCATCTCGTTCGCGACCGAGGAAGCCTGGTCGTGGTTCGAGGAGGGGTCGATTCACACGGCGTCGTGGCCCGAGCCGCTCGGCATCGACGGGGACCCCGCGGTACTGACCGCGGTCGGTGAGGCGCTCATCGGCATCCGTCGCGCCAAGACGGAGGCAAAGGCCTCGCAGAAGACGCCGGTGGCCTCGATCACGATCGGTGCACCTGCCGCGACAGTGGAGCGTCTGCGCACCGCCGAGGGCGACCTGAAGGCCGTGGGACGCATCGACACGATCACGTACACGGATGCCGACAGCACGACCGTGGCATCCATCGAACTCGGAGAGGTCTGACATGCAGCTCGGAACCCGCTGGCCCCTCGGGGCGACACCGCCGGCCGCCGTGCCCGACGCGCTTCGCGCGCAGATCGCCGCGGTCGAGGACCTGATCTCTGCCGGACAGCTCGCTCAGGAGCCGACACCGCGCTGGACGCTCACTTGGCTCGAGGGTCGGCCGATCGCGGAACTGGACACCGGCGTGATCGTGACTCTCGACGACGACGGCGAGGCGGTCGTGCACCACGACCCCGACGACGAGTTCGCGTGAACCTGCGATCACTCCTCGTTCGGTGACACCCGGCTCGCTGCCAGAAGAAGCCGCGCGGCGGCGAGTGCGGCGATGATCGTCACGGCTGCCGCGATGACGTACGGAAGCCGAAGGTCGACACGTGCGACCAGGCCCCCGAGCATCGTGGCGATGGGGAAGAGCCCCCAGGTGAGGCTCCGGATGATCCCGAGGACCCGGCCGAAGATGTCGCCCGGGATGATCATCTGCCGCAGCGCTCCCCACGGGACGTTCCAGAGCGACACTGCGAACGCCATTCCTGCGTAGGCGACGATCGCGCTGACGAGTTCGGGGGCCACTCCCACCGCAGCCAGGCAGACGCCGGCAGCCAGATTGGCGCCCAGCATGACGGCGCCGCGGCCGGAGCGACGCACGAGCGCCGGCGCGACGAGTGAGCCCAGCAGCGCGCCGGCTCCGATTCCCGCCGTGACGAAACCGATCGCCGCAGGAGCCACGCCCTGCGTCTCGAGGAAGTAGAGAATCGTCGGCGCCTGCGCGAACGAGAAGGCGCCACCGAGGATCGAGGTAAAGACCACGAGCGCACGGAGATAGCGATGGCGCCACAGGTACAGCGCAGCATCCTTGGTCGAGACCCGCGCAGCGGCAGATGCCGGGAGCCTCTCACCGGGAACCGCCACCTCGTCGCTTGCAAATGCGGCATCCGGGGCGGCCCTACGCAGGGCACTGGCAGCGGAGATCGGCAGCATGAGCGCTAGAACGATGGGGATCAGATAGCCCGCCGATCCGACCCAGAGCGGGAGCACGAGCGAGATCGCGAAGAGGACTCCCGCAATGGGCTGCGCGACGAAGCTGTCGATCGTGATCTGGGCTGCCTGAATCCGGCTGTTGGCCCGGTCGAGCCCTGCCTTGCCGACCAGCGACGGGATCACCGCATTGTTCGCGTTGTCGAAGAGGGTCTCTCCGATGCCGAACACCACAGTCGCAACGAGCAGGTGCCACAGCTCCAGGTGACCGGTTGCCGTCAGAGCAGCCAGGGCGACCGCGACGCCGCCACGAAGCACGTTCGCCGAGGCCATGACCCGGCGTCGGTCGAACCGGTCGACGATCATGCCTGCTGGAAGCCCGAAGAACAGCCAGGGAACGAACGCCAGCGCTCCCACAGCGGCAATGGCTACCGGGTCCCGCGTCAGCGTCGTCGCGATGAGAGGGACCGCCGTACGGCCCACGCCATCCGCGAGGTTACTGAATGCTGCAGCGGTCCAGAGCTTCCCGAAGTCCCTGCCGAGCGGAACCCGACCCTGGACGGAGCTCGGAGCGAGGGTCATCGTGGCAGGATGCCGAGATGGGCGCCGGCGCGGGCATCAGCGCGCCCGTCAGCGTACCCGCGTTCCGCTGCGTGCCGGATCCGACGTGTCGATGCACGCCTCCGAACCCGCGCTTCAATATCCCGTTCCAGCGCTCGCAAGATGGCCAGCGCCGCCCGCTCGAGCGCACTCGGCTGCGGCTGCTCGCATCGACTGGGGGCCACTGTGCTGATCACGCTCATGACTCCTCCGGGTCTGTCAGGGGGAACACATCGGTTCGGATGGTGAAGGGTCGCACTCCCTCGCCCTGCTGGTCGCGATAGCGAGCGACGTAGGAGTCGATGACGGTCTCAACCTCGCGAACGAGTTCTTCGAACTGGCCATCGGTCAGCCGAACGGTGGCGGTGCTGAGCATCGCTGTCCACTCGTCGGGATCCTTTCGAATCTGACGCGAGATGAAATCCTCGAGCTGCCGGTTCCGGCGTCGATAGAACTCGCTGATGACGACCTGGCTGGCGGCGCGGCCCGCGGGACTCTTGACGGCCGTCGGACTGGTCATCGAGACGGCTCCCTTGGGACGTTCCCACCAACGCTCGCGCCCCGTCCCGCGATCCGGAACCTCTCGAATGAGATCGTGCTTGGCGAGGGCGCGCAGGTGATAGCTCGTGGCGCCCGACGACTCCCCCAGCTGCTCCGCCAGCGAACTCGCCGTCTGAGGACCGAACTGACTCAGGATGTCGTAAATCTCCACGCGAAGCGGGTGGGCGAGGGCGCGCAGTGCGCCAACGTCCAGTTCGCGCGCCTCGCCGATCCTCGGCGGCTGATCGCCCGGCATCTCCTCCGACTCATTCACGATGCAAGAATAAGATTGCAAACAATATTTTGCAATCATATATTTGCAAACGACGTTTTGGAGTCCGCTACTGAGGAGATAGGTTGAGTCCATGACCGACGCCGCCCTGTCGAACCCGCTCCTCGCCGCAAGCCCGCTCCCCTACGGGCTCCCCGACTATCGGGCCATCCGTCCGGAGCACTATTTGCCGGCGTTCACCGAGGCATTCGCCCGGCATCGGCGCGAGATCGACGCGATCACGAATGTCGCGGCCGCCCCGACGTTCGAGAACTCACTGGTGCCCCTGGAGCGGAGTGGTGAGCTGCTCCACGATGTCGCGTCGGCGTTCTACACCGTCTCGTCTGCTGACGCGACGCCGGAGATTCAAGAGATCGAAGAGGCACTCGCACCGTTGATGGCGGCGCACACGGATGCTGTGCAGCTGAACCCCGAGCTCTATCGACGCATAGCGAGCGTGCATGCGCAGCTGGATGACCTCAACCTCGCGCCGGAGGATCGCTATCTGGTCGAGCGTCACTACCGCGAGATGACCCACGCGGGCGCGGGCCTCGACGAAGCCCAGAAGGCCCGACTCACCGAGATCAACGGTCGCCTCTCGACCCTCACCACGACCTTCGAGAAGAATCTCCTGAACGACACAAATGACCTCGCTGTCCTGTTCGATGATGTCACCGAGCTCGACGGGCTCACCGAGGGTGAGCTGTCGGCGGCCGCGCGAGCAGCTGCCGATCGCGGCATCACGGGGGGCTGGCTGATCTCGCTCACCCTGTTCACCGGACACCCGTACCTGGGTTCCCTGCACAATCGCCGGTCACGCGAGAGAATCATGGCGGCATCCCGCGCTCGTGGTACCCGCGACAACGGCAACGACAATCGCCCTGTACTACGCGAGATCGTGCAGCTGCGAGCAGAGCGCGCGGAGCTCCTCGGGTACCGCTCACACGCCGACTACGTCACCTCAGATGAGACAGCGCGAAGCCCCGAAGCCGTTCGCGACCTGCTGTTCCGCCTCGCCGCGCCGGCGGCCCGCAACGCCCGAACAGAGCAGGCGTCGCTTCAGGCGATGGCGGATGCTCAAGCCGAACCGTTCACGATAGAGGCACACGACTGGGCCTATTTCACCGAGAAGGTTCGGTCAGCTGAATACGACATCGACACCGCAGCGCTGCGTCCGTGGTTCGAGGCTGAGCGCGTGCTCCAAGACGGCGTCTTCCGTGCAGCAACACAGCTCTACGGCATCACTTTCACCGAGCGCCCCGACCTTCCGGGCTACCACCCTGACGTGCGGGTCTTCGAGGTGTTCAATGCCGATGGCTCGGCACTCGGGCTCTACCTGCTCGATCTGTATACACGTGATAGCAAACGCGGTGGCGCGTGGATGAACTCCCTCGTTTCCCAGTCCCAGCTGCGCGGCACGGCGCCGGTCGTGGTAAATAACCTCAATGTCGTGAAGCCGGAGCCGGGCACTCCGACGCTGTTGACCCTTGACGAAGTCACGACCTTTTTCCACGAGTTCGGCCACGCGCTGCACGGCCTGTTCGCGACAGTCACCTACCCGCACTTCGCCGGCACCAATGTGTTCCGCGATTTCGTCGAGTTCCCGAGCCAGGTCAACGAGATGTGGATCTTCTGGCCCGAGATCGTGGCAGCCTATGCGCGCCACATCGAGACAGACGAGCCACTGCCGGCGCAGGTTGTGGAGCGCCTGAATGCGACCGAGAGCTTCAACCAGGGGTTCGCGACGAGCGAGTACTTGGCTGCATCCTGGCTCGATCAGGCCTGGCACTCGCTTCGTTCAACTGATGGTGCTGACGCGGTGGATGTCGCGGAGTTCGAGGCTGCTGCGCTGGCGGAGATCGGGCTCGACAATCCGGCGGTTCCGACCCGGTACTCATCCACGTATTTCGCCCACATCTTCTCCGGCGGCTACAGCGCGGGCTACTACTCCTACATCTGGAGCGAAGTCCTGGATGCCGACACCGTTGAATGGTTCCGCGAGAACGGCGGTCTCACGCGGGCGAACGGCGACAGATTCCGGGAGCGCCTCCTCGGCGTCGGCGGGTCGAAGGATCCGCTCGAGGCGTACCGGGACTTCCGCGGCCGCGAGGCCGAGATCGCCCCGCTGCTGCGTCGCCGGGGACTCGACAGCTAGGGAGCCCGCCCTCAGTCTCCAGCCGGGCCTACGCGGGGCGCGTCGACAACAAACCGCAGCCGCGCGAACTGACCGACCTGGCGCGCTTCGACCAGGCGGAGCCGGTCCGACTCAACCCGACGCGGAAACAGGGGCGCGCCGCTGGTCAGTGCGACAGGTGCGATCGATAGGGCGATCTCGTCGAGCGCTCCAGCGTCGTAGAACTGCGCGGCAAGCTCTCCGCCGCCGACGATCCACACGTCCGACTCCCCCGCGGCGTCACGAATCTCGCTCAACACGCCCGTCACCGGCCCCGAGACGAACGTCACATCCGCACCCTCCGGTACGGGCAGGTTCCTCGAGGTGAAGACGAACGTGCGGCGGGTGCCGAAGAGCTCGTGCCACTTCTCGGGGTGATCTACGAGATCAGACTCGCGCAGTATCCACTCGTAGGTCGACGACCCCTCGACGATCAGCGCGTCTGTGGGTGGCAGGAGCTCAGGATCTGGCTCGGTGCCGCCTGGCACGTCAAAGAGCCACTGCAAGGAATGGTCGGAGTCAGCGATCCAGCCGGTGAAGCTGGTCGCGGTGTCATAGATGAATCGCGTCACGCCGCGACGCTACTCGGTGGCCCCGACATCCTTCACGGGCAGGACGTGACGCCCGCTCACGCGGACTTGCGAGCCTGGCGCAGTACGAGCGTCGGCGCAGCGCCGTCTTCGACGGCGGCTCGCGTCACGACGACCTTGTCGACGTTCTCGGCCGACGGGATCTCGAACATGATCGGCCCCAGCACATCTTCGAGAATCGCGCGCAGGCCGCGGGCGCCGGTCTTGCGCGCCACCGCGAGATCGGCGATGGCAACGAGCGCCTCGTCGTCGAACTCCAGGCTGACACCGTCGATCTCGAACATCCGCTGGTATTGCTTGACCAGCGCGTTCTTCGGCGCCGTGAGGATCTCGATGAGGGCCTCGCGGTCAAGCGGCGACACGGATGCGACAACGGGAAGGCGCCCGATGAACTCGGGGATCAGGCCGAACTTGTGCAGGTCCTCGGGCTGAACCTCGCTGAACAGGCTGAGGTCGTCGCCCTTGTTATGAAGCGGCGCCCCGAATCCCACACCATGCTTGCCGACGCGCGACGAGATGATGTCTTCCAATCCGGCGAAGGCGCCGGCCACGATGAACAACACGTTCGTCGTGTCGATCTGGATGAACTCCTGATGCGGGTGTTTGCGCCCACCCTGCGGCGGGACGGAAGCCACCGTGCCCTCGAGGATCTTCAGGAGAGCCTGCTGCACGCCCTCACCAGACACATCCCGCGTGATCGACGGATTCTCGGCCTTACGGGCGATCTTGTCGACCTCGTCGATATAGATGATGCCGGTCTCAGCGCGTTTCGTGTCGAAGTCTGCTGCCTGCAGGAGCTTCAGCAGGATGTTCTCGACGTCCTCGCCGACGTACCCGGCCTCGGTCAGAGCCGTCGCGTCGGCGACAGCGAAGGGCACGTTCAGCCGCTTGGCGAGCGTCTGGGCGAGGTAGGTCTTTCCGCATCCCGTGGGTCCGAGAAGTAGGATGTTGCTCTTGGCGATTTCGATGTCTTCGGCGCGCTGCTCGGCAGGCTGCAGCGTCGAATGCGCGCGCACGCGCTTGTAGTGGTTGTAGACCGCCACCGACAGGGCACGTTTCGCCGGCTCCTGGCCTACGACGTACTCTTCGAGGAACGCGAAGATCTCCCGGGGCTTCGGAAGATCGAAATCGGCGACGGCGCCGTCACCGGACTCGGCCATCCGCTCTTCGATGATCTCGTTGCAGAGCTCGACGCACTCGTCGCAGATGTACACGCCGGGCCCGGCGATGAGTTGCTGCACCTGCTTTTGGCTCTTACCGCAGAAAGAGCACTTGAACAGATCAGCGCTCTCACCGATGCGTGCCATCAGGGGTCCTCCTCGTTCCGGGCGGCTGTGGTCCGAGCCTAACCGAGCCCAGCGACATCCGGTGGGATTGCTCGCCGCTCGTGCCGACAGCGCCAGGCCCCGGCATCCATGTCGTGCGAGGGATGCCGGGGCCTGGTTTCTGGTCTTACTTCGCGGGGGTCGCGGGCACGCGCTTACGCGTCGTGAGCACCTGGTCGACCAGACCGTAGGTCACTGCCTCTTCCGCAGAGAGGATCTTGTCACGGTCGATGTCACGGTTGACCTCGTCGGCACTGCGGTGCGAGTGCTTCGCAAGGGTCTCCTCGAGCCACGTGCGCATCCGCAGGATCTCCGCCGCCTGGATCTCGATGTCCGACGCCTGACCGTGTCCTGCCTCGCCCATCGCGGGTTGGTGGATCAGGATGCGGGCGTTGGGCAGTGCGAGACGCTTACCGGGAGCCCCCGCCGCCAACAGCACCGCTGCAGCCGAGGCTGCCTGGCCCAGCACCACGGTCTGGATCTGCGGGGACACGTACTGCATCGTGTCGTAGATCGCGGTCATCGCCGTGAACGAGCCGCCGGGCGAGTTGATGTACATGATGATGTCGCGGTCGGGATCCTGCGACTCGAGCACCAGCAGCTGCGCCATGACGTCGTCTGCCGAGGCGTCGTCCACCTGGACACCCAGGAAGATGACGCGGTCCTCGAAGAGCTTGTTGTAGGGGTCCTGACGCTTGTAGCCGTAGGCGGTGCGCTCCTCGAACTGCGGGAGGACATAGCGACTACCGGGCATCTGCATCGTCGAGGGCGAGGCCTGCGGGAGGCGAAGGTTCGGGGTGTTCATGCGGATTCTCTCTCTTCTGCCGTCGCTGCGTCGATCACTGCGCCGCGGGTGAGGTGTCGGTGCCGCCACCGCCACTGACGTCGGCAGCGTGCTCGCGGATGTGATCGACGAAGCCGTAGGCCAGCGCCTCCTCGGCGGTGAACCAGCGGTCGCGGTCACCGTCCTCGTTGATCTGCTCGACCGACTTGCCGGTTTGCGCGGCGGTGATCTCAGCGAGGCGGTTCTTCATCGATGTGATGAGCTGCGCCTGCGTCTGGATGTCGCTCGCCGTGCCACCGAAGCCACCGTGCGGCTGGTGCAGGAGCACGCGGGCATTGGGGGTGATGTAACGCTTGCCCTTTGTGCCGCTTGTCAGCAGCAGCTGGCCCATCGATGCGGCCATTCCGATACCGACGGTGACGATGTCGTTGGGGACGAACTGCATCGTGTCGTAGATCGCCATACCCGCCGTGATCGAGCCACCGGGAGAGTTGATGTAGAGGTAGATGTCCTTCTGCGAGTCCTCGGCGGCCAGCAGCAGGATCTTCGCGCAGATCTCGTTGGCGTTCTCGTCGCGCACCTCTGATCCCAGCCAGATGATGCGGTCTCTCAGCAGCCTGTCGAAGACGCTCGTCGCGACCAGTGGTTCAGCCATGTGTGCTCCCGTTTCGTTGCGTGAGATCGAATCTACCGGCGGGGTTCGCGCGACCCGCTCGTGTTCGCCGTGGGCAGATCGTGCTGCGCGGGGCGCGCACGCGCTACCCCAAGAAACGACGGATGCCTCGACCGATGTGGTCGAGGCATCCGCTCAGTGGTCTTACTCGGCGTCGGCCTTCGTCGACTTGCGCGGCGCGCGCTTCTTGGGAGCCGGCTTCTCTTCGGCCTCGATGATCTCGTCGGCGTCGGCGGCGGCATCTGCAATGCCCTGCGCTTCTTCGACGACCTCTTCTTCGGCCTCTGCCTCGTCCTCACCGAGGATGAGGTGCGCCGACAGGTCTACGGCGGCTCCGGTCGTGTCGACGATCTTCACATCACGCAGGGCGTGAACGAGCGCCTTGCTACGAGCGACTTCACCGACCATCGCGGGAAGCTGGTTGCCCTGCTGGATCGCATTGACGAAGTCCTGCGGCGACATGCCGTACTGGGCAGCCGACTGGATCAGGTACTGCGTCAGCTCATCCTGCGACACCTTGACGTCGTAGGTTTCGGTGAGCTTGTCGAGGATCATCTGCGTACGGAACTGCTTCTCGGACGCCTCGGTCACCTCGGCGCGGTGCTCGTCATCCTCCAGACGTCCCTCACCCTCGAGGTGCTGGTGCACCTCGTCTTCGATGAGTCCGGCCGGCACGGGGATCTCGACCTGCTCGAGGAGGAGGTCGACGAGCTTGTCGCGGGCGGCAGAGGTCTGCTGCAGGCCCGACTGCTGCGATGCGGTGGTGCGCAGGCTTTCGCGGAGCTCCGCGATCGTGTCGAACTCGCTCGCGATCTGCGCGAAGTCGTCGTCTGCCTCGGGCAGTTCGCGCTCCTTCACGCTGGTGACGGTGACCGCAACTTCAGCCTCTTCACCGGCGTGATCTCCACCGACGAGCTTCGAACGGAACGTCGTGTCTTCACCTGCGGTGAGGGATTCGATTGCCTCGTCGATGCCCTCGAGCAGTTCACCGGAGCCGACCTCGTAGGACACGCCTTCGGCGCGGTCGATCTCGGCGCCCTCGATGGTGGCGACGAGATCCAGCTCGACGAAGTCACCGGAAGTGGCGGGGCGGTCGACGGTGATGAGCGTGCCGAAGCGCGCGCGCAGCTTGTCGAGTTCGGCATCCACCGCGGCCTCGTCGACCTCGACTGCCTCGATCTCGACAGTGAGACTGTCAAGCGCGGGGAGCGTGACCTCGGGGCGAACGTCCACCTCGATCTCGACCTTCAGGTCGCCCGAGAAGTCCTTCTCGTTCGGCCACTCGGTGATGTCGGCGCTCGGGCGACCGATAACGCGGAGCTCCTGAGCTTCTACCGCCTCGCGGTAGAAGCGGTCGAGTCCGTCGTTGACGGCATGCTCGAGAACGGCACCCCGACCGATGCGCTGATCGATGATCGGCGCAGGCACCTTGCCCTTGCGGAAGCCGGGGATCTGGACATCCTTCGCGATGTGCTCGTAAGCGTGCGCGATGCTCGGCTTGAGTTCGTCGGGGGTGATCGAGAGCAGCAGCTTGACGCGGGTGGGGCTGAGCTTCTCGACAGTGCTGGTGACCATGCCTGTGTTGTTCTCCTCGTGCTGCACCGCACCGAAGCGCGGTGGAAGGTCTGGGTGTAAGGCCGTGACGTCGGGGCGACAGGATTTGAACCTGCGACTTCCCGCTCCCAAAGCGGGCGCTCTACCAAGCTGAGCTACGCCCCGGGCGGGATCTCACGCGCTGTGCGACAGACGGCCCACAGAAGTCTAGCTGACGCGCGGACCGACGTTGCGGGGGCCGACCTTCTCGCCGCCGTAGGACTTCTTCCTAAGGAAGGACGATCGGCCCGGCATCCGTCCTACCCAGGCGATTTCACCTACCTTCACGAGGCCCGGTTGGGCCGCGGATGCGAGGACGGGTCGCGGTGCCCTATAGACTGTCGGATGCTGCGGCTCCGGCCGCTGCGGGGGCGTAGCTCAATGGTAGAGTCCCAGTCTTCCAAACTGGTTGTGCGGGTTCGATTCCCGTCGCCCCCTCCATCGCTCTCACGTGCGGCCGCAGGCCGTGCGGGAGAGCGATCGTGCGTTCTGCGGGAAGCGAACCCGCAGGGTGGGCCCACGCCGCCGGAGGCTCCGCGCGCCGCGCAGCGGCGTGTGGAGTGGCGGTGGGGACGATTCCCGTCGCCCCCTCCAGCTAACGGCAGTCTTACTCCCCCGCGTCCCGGGCCTCGCGATGCGCGAGGACACCGACACGGTAGACCTCGGCGTTACGCAGGATGCCGAGCTTCTCCTCGTCCGTCAGTTCACGCCGCACCTTCGCGGGGACGCCGGCGACCATCGATCCGGGTGGGATGATCGTGCCGCCGAGAACGAGCGCTCCCCCGGCGACGAGCGATCCAGCGCCGATCACGGCGCCGGAGAGGATCACGGATCCCATACCTATGAGGCATCCGTCTTCGACCGTGCAGCCGTGGACCACGGCGTTGTGTCCGACCGAGACGTTCTCGCCGATGACCACCGGGCTGCCGGCATCCACATGGACCGAAACGTTGTCTTGCAGATTCGAGCCGGCGCCAACCGTGATCGAGGCGCTGTCGCCGCGCAGCACCGCGTTGTACCAGACGCTGGACTCGGGCCCGAGTCGAACATCACCGATCACGCGCGCACCGGCGGCGAGAAACGCGGACTCGTCGACTTCGGGACTCAGCCCGGCGACGGAAAGAACGGATGCGGAATCTGAGGTCATGCTCCGACAGTAGATCAGCGCTACTCGGCCCGGCCAGCCGCAGTACGAGGGATTCAGTCCTCGAGGTGTGTCACGCGGCCACCGAGCAGGGTAGCTCGCACCGGCATCGTGCGAAGATCCGACTCGGATGCTGTCAGCGGGTCTTGGGCGCACAGGACCAGGTCCGCAACAGTCCCCGGTTCGATGCGACCCGGGGCGGCGGATCCCCCGTGTGTCGACGCGGCCAGTGCGACGCGGGCGTCGATGGCCTGCTCGACCTGCCACGGTGGACGTCCGTCGCGGGTGCGATAGATCGCCGATGCCATCGCCGCCCACGGGTCGAGCGGCGCCACTGGGGCGTCGGACCCGAAGAGCAGATTCGCGCCGGCGTCCACCAGTTCCCGGAAGGGATAGGGACGCGCGATCTGGGCAGACCAGATGGTGTCGGAGAGATCCCGGTCATCGAGGGCATGCTCGGGTTGGACGCTCGCCCCGACACCCAACCGCGCAAAGCGGGGGATGTCGACGGCAGCAACCAACTGCGCGTGCTCGATCGTTCCTGTCGCGCCGGTTGCCGCGAAGGCGTCGAGCGCGTGGGTGTTCGCCAGGTCGCCGATCGCATGGATGGCGCAGGAGAAGCCGTGAGCCGTGGCATCCGTCATGAGCGCGACAAGGTCGGCGGGCGGGATGGTCAGGACCCCATGATTGTGCGGGTCACCCGGATACGGATGCGAGCACGCGGCGGTCCGGGTTCCGAGCGACCCGTCGGTGATGACCTTCAGCGGGCCGACCGTGATCAGCTCGCTGAGGCGCTCGCCGCTCTGCCACCCCGTCTCGATGAGCCGGCTCAGCTGCGAGGGGTAGGTGCCGAACTCGACGCGCAAGGAATCGAAGCCAGCCGCGACACGGCGAGACCAGGAATCCGCATTCCAGGCCATGTCGAGATCGATGATTCCGACAACGCCGCGCGCCGCAGCATGCCGGGCGAGGTCGGCGACAGCCTCGTCGGCGTCGTCGGGGCTTGCGGCAGCCAGCCGACGCGTGATCTCGAACGCCGGCTCCTCGCGCAGCATCCCCGACGCATCCGGGGGCGTGATCTGCTCACGAGCGACGGCAGCGGAGTTCAGCCACACGCTGTGCAGGTCCGCGTTGATCAGGTAGGTAGGAATGGTGCCCGTGGCCGCATCCAGCATCTCGAGCGTCGGTTCATCGGGCCAGAAAGCATCCCGAAAGCCAGCGCCGACCCGGATGCCACGACCGAGCAGCCTGGCGCTCGACATGATGTGTGCGGCATGGTGCGCTGATCCGGCACCACCGAGCGGCTCACGCTGTCGAGTGAGGGCAGCTGACACCGTGTGCACGTGGTGGTCCCACAGGCCCGGGATCAGCCACGCACCTCCGGCCTGCAGCACCTCACCGACCGGACGAACAGCGCCCGTAGGAGCAAGATCCGTGACGCGGCCACCCTCGATGAACACGTCATACGCGCCCTCGACCGGCAGAAGTTCGCTCCCCGGCCCCGTGATCCGTGCGTCGACGATGGTCGACACTGTCGCGCCTACGGCACTCATGCGCGAGCGTCATTCGCGCGGCGCATCTCTGCGGCAAGCGGCGGATTGTGATGCGGGCCGTCGTTCTCGAGCTCACGGATGATGTGATCGACGAGCTCGACGGGCCGGTTCTGGCTGAGCTTGCGCTTGGCTGCCACCGACGTCGGTGTGAGGCGAAAGCCGACGGTGCCGCGCTCGAGTCGCTCGACGAAATCAGCATCGTTCGGACGCTCCCACAGCATCCGAGGCTCGGGCATCGGGGTCTCGAAACGCGCAACCAGACGGTCGAGCACCCGTAGATTCTCGTCGGTCGACAGCAGTTCCGGCACTCCCCGCAGGTGCACTGTCACGAAGTTCCAGGTCGGCACGCTCGGCCGGTCGCCGTACCAGCCGGGCGAGATGTAGCCGTGCGGACCTTGGACGATGATCAGCAACTCGCGAGCCCCGAGGTCGTGGATCAGGTCGTCGGGCTTGCCGACGTGACCGACGACGGTGAGATCGTCACGAGTGTCATCCAGGAGCACCGCGTAGTGGGAGGCGACGAGACCGTCATCCGTCGAACTGACCAGGGTCGCCCACGGATTCTGCTCAACGATCCGTCGCAACTCGCCAACGTCGGTCATGGCGAAGCTCGGATTCTGCCGCATGCATTCAGCCTAAGGTGGTCGGATCCAGGCTCACGCCTGACACCTGGGGCACCAGTACAGCTTCCGCGACGCGGCCTCTTCGACCACGATCGCAGTGCCACAGACCCGGCAGGGCAACCCGGCGCGGTGGTAGACCCAGTGACGGTCGTCGCGGTGGGCCATGGCGCGACGATAGGCGTCAGGATCGAGGTCATCCATTGTCATCATTTGGCCGGTCTCAACGCCGATGGCGAGCAGCCGGGTCCAATCGCGCCAGAGTGCTCGCACCGTCTCTTCGGGCACGTCGCGCCCCGGGGTATGAGGGTTCAGCCGAACCCGGAACAGGAGTTCAGCTCTATAGACATTTCCGATTCCGCTGACGACCGACTGGTCCATCAGCAGCAGCCCGATGGGCGTCGGGGCGCGTCGCACGCGCGCGGTGAACAGCTCCTCACCCTCGGCGAGGTCGTCCACGAGCGGATCCGGTCCGAGCTTGGCGAGCGATGCGGCGACCTCGTCCGGCGTCTGCAGCTCGCAGGCTGTGGGTCCCCGCAGATCGGCGCAGGTCTCGTCGGTGAGCAGCCTCAGACGAACTTGGCCGACCACTGGGGGCGGCCACTGACCCTCCTCATCGGGCAGCCCGGTCGTCTGCTCCGACATCCGCACGTGACCGCGCGCGCGCCGGGGCGCGCCGATCGAGGTGAGCGAGTTCTCGCCCGCGGCATCCATGATCGGCTCGTCGATCACCGTGCCGCGCTGGTTGGTCTGTCCCATCCGCCCGTTCGCGGAGGCGATGGTGGGATCGGCGTCGATCACGCCGGCGAAGTCCCACGCACCGTACATGCCGAGGTGCACACGCAGCCACAGGTCACCATCGAAGCGCAGGAACATCTGCTTGCCGACCGCACGCGCCTCGAGCATTTCCCGGCCTGCGAGCGCTGCGGCCCCGTCGGCAAAGCGACCCTGCGGGCTGGATGCCTGCACAGCGCGACCGACGAAGTTGCGAGCGAACTGCCGAGCGATCCGGTGAACGGAATGACCCTCGGGCATCAACCAGCTTCCGGGTCGAACGAGTCGGTCGCGGCGGTGTTCGCGACATCCCGCGGGTCGGGCAGGAGCGACCCGTCAGCCTCGTACGCGGCGATCTGGCCGATGCGACGCACGTGACGTTCCTCGTTCGAGAAGGGCGTCTCTATGAACCGGTCGATGAAGGTCACGACCTCGCTGAAGGAGTGCTGGCGCGCTCCGATCGCGATGACGTTCGCATCGTTGTGCTGCCGGGCGAGCTCGGCAGTCGCAATGCTCCAGACGAGGGCTGCGCGGATGCCGCGCACCTTGTTCGCAGCGATCTGCTCACCGTTGCCTGAGCCACCGAACACGATGCCGAGAGCCTCGATGCCCGCACTCTGATCGGCGACGACGCCGAGGGCGGCACGGATGCAGAACGACGGGTAGTCATCGACGGCGTCGTACTCGATAGGGCCGTGGTCGATGACCTCGTGACCCTGCTCGGCGAGGTGGTGCTGGAGCTGCGTGGAGAACTCCATACCGGCGTGGTCGGTGGCGATGTGGATGCGCATGGTTCCCATCCTAGAAGCGACTGACGTCACGTCTGCGGGGTGTCGTCCTCAGCGGGTTTCGGCCGCCGCTCGCGTGTCACGAGGGACGCGTCGCCGGATGCCTCGTGGTCGGGACGGTCAGGCCCCTTCGGCTGGATGCGGCCCGGCTCGAGGGTGCGTGCAACGTCGTCAGCATCGACCACGTCGATCTCCTGCGTCGCTGTCGTGTACCACTCGGTGAGCTCGGGATCCGTCGAATCAAGCCACGCTCCCGCACCCTCGCCCGAGCCGACCTCGGTGGCGTCGAACACGAAGTCATCGCCGTGTTCGGCGATGCCCTGCCGGACCCCCTGCGCGATCGCTGCACGAGCGAACTTCCGGCGGAGCACGTACGGGTCTGTGCGCAGTTCCTTCGCCCACGCGATCATGATTCCGATGATCACGAGCGCGAATGGCAAGGCGGTCACGATCATGATGGACTGCAGCCCCTGCAGCGCTGTCGCACCGCCGACCACCAAGAGCGCCGCAGCGACCCCACCAAGCAGCACACCCCAGGTGATGGTCACCCACGAGGATGGCTCCGGCTTCCCGCGCTGACTCATCGACCCCATGACGATCGAGGCGGAATCGGCAGAGGTGACGAAGTAGACGACGATCGAGATGATCGCGACCACCGAGGTCAGGGCACCCAGTGGCAGTTCCCCGAGCACTCCGAACAGCACGTCCTCGGGTTGGGCGAGCTCGCTGAGCCCGACTCCCTCTTGCTCCATCCACATCGCCGTTCCGCCGAGGGTCGTGAACCACACGAAGCAGACGGCCGAGGGAATGAGGATGACGACGGTGACGAACTCGCGCAGCGTCCTGCCGCGCGAGATTTTCGCGATGAAGATCCCCACGAAGGGCGACCACGAGATCCACCATGCCCAGTAGTAGGTAGTCCAGGACGCCATGAAGGATGCGGCATCCTCACCTTCAAAGGAGTTGCGCGACATCATGATGCCGAGGTCGCTGAAGAAGGTCACCAGGCCCGACGGCAGCAAGGTGACGATCAGCACCGAAGAGCGTGACGATGATCGCGAAGATGTCGATCACGCCACCAGCCCAGCCGTCCACCCGGCGGCCGAACAGGGGCTCGAAAATCCCGGAGATGAGCGGCGCGCGACCACGCCGGTACGCGCCGTAGGCGATAGCGGCGCCGACGAGAGCGTAGAACCCCCACGCCAGCGGGCCCCAGTGGAACAGTGTCTGCGCGAGGGCTGTCTCCATGGCATCAGTCGTGCCCGGCTCGACGGTGAAACCATGCGGTGGGTCGACGAAGAATGACAACGGTTCCAGCGGACCATAGAACAGCAGTCCGATCCCCATTCCGGCCGAGAAGAGCATGGCAATCCACGAGATCGTCGAGAACTCGGGTTTCTCGTCGTCAGCACCGAGGCGCACCCCGCCTGTGCGGCCATAGCCGATCACGAGCATGAAGCCCAGGACGAGAACGGCGAGCGTCGAAAACAGCCAGCCGAAGTTCGTCGTCACCCAGCCGAGCGCGGTGCTGCCGACGAACTGTAGACTTGCCGGCGACACGATCGCCCAGATGATCACCGCTGCGACGAAGACGCCCGCCGTGAGAAAGACCGTCACATTCGTTGAGGATCGGCGCCCCGTCTGTTCAACACCGATGCCGGGGATCAGCGCCGGATGGATGCCGCGCTCGAGCTCTGGGGTGTTGACCTCGCGGAGCACTCGCTTGACAGGTCCGTTCGTCCCCGCACCGTCATTGGTCCGCGCCATCGAGGTCTCCCTGATTCCGTGTGCACTCACTCGTCAGGTAAACGTCGGCTCAACGCTATACCGCCTCCTGCGCTGGTCGCGCGGCTGCGAGGAGGTCGCGGCGTAGGCTTGGGGGTTGTCGCGCCCACAATGCGCGAGGCCGTTTCGCGGCATCCATGAACCCCTCACACACTTGGGAGCATCCGAAAGTGCCTGGAGAAAACCTCACCCGCATCGAAGCGCAGGAGCGTCGCGGCGTCCTCGACACGCAGTCTTATGAGGTCG
The DNA here is from genome assembly GCF_020781975.1 of Microbacterium schleiferi. Classification (GTDB taxonomy): domain Bacteria; phylum Actinomycetota; class Actinomycetes; order Actinomycetales; family Microbacteriaceae; genus Microbacterium. The sequence goes on along the minus strand of NZ_JAJGNI010000005.1, from coordinate 213,838 downwards.
AGCTGGATCTGACCACCGGCCCGGAGGTGTTCCGGTCGACCTCCACCGTGCGCTTCACCGCCACCGAGGGCGCGTCGACCTTCATCGACCTGATCGCCCGACGCGTCCACTCCGTCACGCTCAACGGACGCAGCATCCCGGCCTCGGCGTTCACCGACTCCCGGATTGCGCTCGACGAACTCGCGCTCGAGAACGAACTCGTCGTCGTCGCCGACTGCGAATACACGAACACCGGCGAAGGCCTGCACCGGTTCGTCGACCCCGTCGACGGCGAGGTCTACCTCTACACCCAGTTCGAGGTGCCCGACTCGCGTCGCGTCTTCGCCGTGTTCGAGCAGCCCGACCTGAAGGCGACGTTCCAGTTCACCGTGACCGCTCCCGCGTCGTGGAAGGTGATCTCCAACTCCCCGACCCCCGAGCCCGTACCCAGCGGCGAGGGCGTCGCAACGTGGGAGTTCGAGCCGACGCCGCGGATCTCGTCCTACATCACGGCACTGATCGCCGGCCCCTATGAGTCGACGTTCTCCGAGTTGACCAGCGCCTCGGGTCGCGTCATCCCGCTTGGCATCTTCGCGCGCAAGAGCCTGTGGCAGTACCTCGACGCCGACTACATCTTCGAGAAGACCCGCCAGGGCTTCGCCTACTACGAGGACAAGTTCGACTACCCGTACCCGTTCGCGAAGTATGACCAATTGTTCGTCCCGGAGTTCAACGCCGGAGCCATGGAGAATGCGGGAGCAGTCACCTTCACCGAGGTGTACGTCTTCCGCAGCAAGGTGACGGATGCCGTCAAGGAGCGCCGCGTCGTCACGATCCTCCACGAGCTTGCCCACATGTGGTTCGGTGACCTCGTCACCATGAAGTGGTGGAACGATCTCTGGCTCAACGAGTCGTTCGCCGAGTGGGCTTCGACGATTGCGACGGCCGAGGCCACCGAGTGGACCGAGGCCTGGACGACGTTCAATGCGATGGAGAAGACCTGGGCCTACCGCCAGGACCAGCTCCCCTCCACCCACCCCGTCGTCGCCGAGATCCGCGACCTCGAAGACGTTCAGGTGAACTTCGACGGCATCACCTACGCGAAGGGCGGGTCGGTGCTCAAGCAGCTGGCAGCCTGGGTCGGCATCGACGAGTTCTTCGCCGGTGTCGGGGCGTACTTCCGCAAGCACGAGTACGGCAACACGGAGCTTCGCGACCTGCTGACCGAGCTCGAGACGACCAGTGGACGCGAGCTGACCGAGTGGTCGAAGAAGTGGCTCGAGACCGCCGGCGTCAACACCCTCTCCCCCGCCATCGTCGAGGGTGCAGACGGCACGATCTCGGCGTTCAAGATCGTCCAGACGGCCCCGTCGGACTACCCGACGATCCGGCCCCACCGCCTCGGCGTCGGCTTCTACGACCTGCAGAACGGTGAACTCGTCCGCACCCACTTCACGGAGCTGGATGTCGACGGAGACCTCACCGATGTTCCCGAGCTCGTCGGCCTGACCCGCCCCGACCTGGTTCTCCTGAACGACCACGACCTCGCGTACGCGAAGATCCGCCTCGACGAGCGGTCGCTGCAGACGGCGATCGACCATCTCTCGAAGATCTCCGACCCGCTTGCCCGGTCACTGGTGTGGGGTGCCGCGTGGGATCAGACGCGGGATGCCGAAGCCTCGGCGTCCGACTACATCGACCTGGTCCTCGGCAACATCGCCTCCGAGACCGAATCGACCACGGTGCGAACGACTCTCGCGCAGCTGCAGCTGGCGGCCAACTCGTACGTGACCCCCGACAAGCGCGACGCGTCGCGTCACAAGGTCGCAGATGGGCTGTGGGCGCTCGCGCAGGCAGCGGATGCCGGCAGCGACAGCCAGTTGCAGTTCGTCACCGCGTTCGCGAGCGCGGCTGCAACCCCCGAGCACTGGGAGACGGTGCGCGCCCTGCGCGCCGGAGAGATCACCCTCGATGGGCTCACGATCGACACTGATCTGTCGTGGCAGCTGCTCGTGTCGCTCGCCGCGGGCGGAGTGATCACCGAGGGCGTCATCGACGAGGCGCTGGCTAGCGACAACACCGCCAAGGGCGCTGAGTTCGCCGCGCAGGCCAAGGCTGCGCTGCCGACGCCGGAGGCGAAGAACGCGGCGTGGTCATCGCTTGTCGACTCGGATCGCCTGCCCAACACGCTCGTACGCGCCGCAGGTCTCGGCTTCACGCACCCCGCCGGTGTGCTGCTGCTCGACGAGTTCGTGGACCAGTACTTCGCGATGTTGCTTCCCGTCTGGGAGTCGCGCACGTACAAGATCGCCGAGTACCTCGTGCTGGGCCTGTACCCCGCGCCGCTGGCAAACGCGAAGCTCCGCGACGCGACACGCGCGTGGCTCTCCGCCAACGGGGAAGCGCCAGCGGCGCTGCGCCGGCTTGTGGCAGAAAACCTCGCCGGCGTGGAACGCGCCCTTGCGGTCCAGGAGCGCGACGCGCTCTGACGTATCAACGCGGGGGAAGCACCACTTCGGTAGTACTTCCCCCGCGCTCGTGTCCGCCTTGCGATGGATGTTTCTCGGCGGTGACCTCCGTAGCGTGGAGGCATGATCGTTGCAGAGCAGCTCACGAAACGCTACGGAGACAAACTCGCCGTAGACAATGTCTCCTTCACCGTGCCGCCGGGGAAGGTCACCGGGTTCCTCGGCCCGAACGGGGCGGGCAAATCCACCACGATGCGGATGATCGTGGGCCTTGACCGTCCGACCGCTGGTCGCGTGACCGTGAACGGCGCGCGGTACCAGTCGATGCGGGCGCCTCTGACGGAAGTGGGCGTTCTCCTCGACGCGAAAGCTGTTCACACGGGGCGGTCCGCCCGTAACCACCTGCGCGCGATCGCTGCAACCCACGGTTTCGGTCGGGCCAGGGTCGACGAAGTCATCGAACTGACCGGTATCGCCTCTGTGGCCGGTCGCCGCGCCGGCACCTTCTCGCTCGGTATGGGACAACGTCTGGGGATCGCAACCGCACTGCTCGGTGACCCGCACACGTTGATCTTGGACGAGCCGGTGAACGGTCTGGATCCCGAGGGCGTGCGGTGGGTACGGCAGTTCGTGCGTTATGTCGCGGGTGAGGGACGTACGGTGCTTTTGTCGAGTCATCTCATGAGCGAGATGGCACAGACAGCAGACCGCATCGTCGTGCTCGGACGCGGCAAGGTTCTCGCCGAGGGTGATCTGCCCGACCTCGTTCAGGAATGGACGAGCACAGCCGTGACAGTGCGATCGCCTCGGCTGACCGAGCTCATCAGCGAAATAGAAGGATCGGAGGTCACCGTGACCTCGAACGAACCGGAGCTTGCGACGATCACGGGGCTGACAGCTGCACGCATCGGCGATCTTGCCGCGGCTCGCGGCATCCCGCTGCACGAACTCACGCCCCATGCCGGTTCTCTCGAGGATGCCTACCTTGCTCTCACCGGCGAGGCCGTCGAGTACCGGACGAAGGAGATCGCATGACCACCGCCACTGCCACCCCCACTCGAACGGTCGAACACGCCGGCACGCACCGCCTCAACGGTGCGAACTTGCTGCGCAGCGAGGCGATCAAAGTGACAACCCTGCGCTCCACGTGGTGGTCGCTCGGGATCGCTCTCGTTCTCTCCCTGGCGATCTCGTGCCTCATTGCAGCGAGCTCCCGGGACTTTCCGAACCCACTGCCTCCCATCTCGGCGATCCTGTCGCCGACACAGTTCACGATGCTCGTAGCCGGCATCCTCGGTGCGATCGTGATCACCGGCGAATACTCGACCGGCATGATCCGTTCGACGCTTACCGCGGAGCCCCGCCGCGGAGCCGTGCTGATCGCCAAGGCCGTGGTCATCGGAGTGATCATGGCCCTGGCCACAGCCGTCACCTACGCCGTGGCGATCGCAGCCACCGCGCCATTGCTGGCCACGGGCATCGACTGGGGAACGCCAGCGGACTCGATCATTCCGCTCTCCTACGGGGTGCTCTCGATGGTCTCGTTCACACTGTTGGGACTCGGCGTCGGGTTCATCGTGCGAAACGGCGCCGGCGCCATCGCGATCACCGTCGGCATCCTGTTCGTTCTTCCCATCGTCTTCCAGTTGTTCTCGCTCGCTGGCGAGAGCTGGCAGTGGCTCGTGGATCTCGGCGCCTACCTGCCGATGACCGCAGCTTCGACGCTCACGGCCGTTGGAGCCACCGACGTCGTCGCACCCCTTCTCACGCTCATCGGCTGGGCGATCCTCCCGTTGATCGGCGGGTGGGTGCTGCTGCGCAGCCGCGACGCGTGAGCGATGAACCGGGGCGGTCCGAACCCGGCGACAACGCTGAGACGAGAGTCCTAGGATTCTCGTGATGCGCCAGTTCGAGACCGCCCCGGCACCCGCGACCCCGTGGGAGAGCTTCCTCGCCATACTCGGCGAGATCGGCGGCACGCTCCTGCAGGTCGCGATCGTCCTCGTGAGCGCCGTGGTGGTCGTCTGGGTGCTGCGACTGATCATCCGTCGGGTCGTTCGTCGGGTGGTCGAAGGCGCCAAATCCCGCGCTCGCGTCGACGACACGCAGGCGCTCGAACGGTCGCCGTTGGCATCCGTTCGCGTCGTGCAGCGGACCCGCACCCTCGGGTCGATCCTGCAGAACATCGTGAACGTCACCGTCGTGATCGTCGCGATTCTGCTGATCATCCTGATCCTCGCGGGACCTCAGGTGATGGGCTCGTTCACGTTGCTGAGCGCGGCCATCGGGGCCGGCCTCGGTTTCGGCGCACAGAACATCGTCAAAGACGTGCTCAACGGGATCTTCATCGTCGCCGAAGACCAGATCGGCATCGGTGACGTCGCTGACCTGGGGCTTGCCACCGGCGTCGTCGAATACGTGAGTGTCCGCATCACCCAGGTTCGCGACGTCAACGGCACGCTGTGGTTCGTGCGCAATGGCGAAATCACCCGCATCGGCAACATGTCACAGGGATGGTCGCGCGCAATCATCGACCTCGCCGTACCGGTGAATGCCGATGTCGACGAGGTCGAACAAGCGATGCTGGATGCCGCGCGCGCTCTCGCACAGGAGCCGAAGTGGCGCAGCCGCATCATCGAGGATCCCGAAGTGTGGGGGCTGGAGTCGGTCTCGGGCGACGCGTTGGTCATCCGGATCGTGATCAAGACACGGGCAGGGGCGAAGGACGACGTCGCGCGCGAACTGCGCATGAGACTCAAGCGCGCGATCGATGGGCTCGGACTCACCCTGCCGCAGATGAACTCCATCATGCTGTCCGGTCTCGAGACGGCCGGCAGGGTGCGTGGCGCCAACCCGCCCCGGACCAAACCCACCCCCATCGCGCAGCCCGGGGTTCCGGATCGGCCCGTGTGGCGAGCCAAGCGAACGAGTAAGAAAACGGATGCCGACTCCGAGGCATCCGGGGAAGCAGAGCAGTGAGCACGCCCGAGCAGCAGTCGTTCTATGAGGCAGTCGGCGGACATGAGACGTTCGTGCGCATCGTCGATGGCTTCTACCGCGGGGTCGCCGGTGACCCGGTGCTGCGGCCCATGTACCCCGAAGAGGACCTCGGGCCGGCGAAGGAGCGCCTCTTGATGTTCCTCGAACAGTATTGGGGCGGACCGACGACCTACAGCCAGCAGCGGGGTCATCCCCGCCTTCGGATGCGGCACGCACCCTTTCCGGTGAATCCTGACGCACGCGACCGATGGCTCGCACACATGCGCGCCGCCGTCGACGAGGTCGGATTGTCGCCCCTGCACGAAGAAACCCTCTGGGACTACCTGAGTCGTGCCGCGCATGCCATGGTGAACACGTTCGAACGAACCGAGATCGGGCCCGGGGCTGGCGGTCGCGCAGACATCCCGCTGACCTCCGAGAACTGACACACACGACGACGGTATTCCACGACAAGGGAGTCGCATGACCGAAGCATCCGTTCACCGAACCGACGTCCTCGTGATCGGCTGGGGGCTGGCTGGACTCGTCGCCGCCGCAGAGGCAGTCGCGGCGGGCAAGCGTGTCACGATCATCGACCAGGAGCCACGCACCAACGTCGGTGGGCAGGCGTGGTGGTCTTTCGGTGGGCTGTTCTTCGTCGACTCGCCCGAGCAGCGGCGGATGGGCATTCGGGACAGCATCGAACTGGCACGACAGGACTGGTTCGGCACAGCGGGTTTTGATCGGGCAGAGGACGCCTGGCCACGCCGCTGGGCCGAGGCCTACCTCGAGTTCGCCGCAGGTGAGAAGCGCAGCTGGCTGCGCGAACGCGGCGTGGGATTCTTCCCGGTCGTCGGCTGGGCAGAGCGCGGCGGCTACACCGCCGGCGGTCCCGGCAATTCCGTGCCCCGCTTTCACATCACGTGGGGAACCGGCCCGGGTCTTGTCGCACCCTTCCAGGCTGCACTCGAGGATGCCGAGCGTGCCGGAACACTCACGGTGCTCCCCCGCCACCGCGTGACCTCCCTCACGCTGCGAAACGGCGCCGTGACAGGAGCTGCCGGCGACGTGCTGGCGCCCTCCAGCGCCGCCCGTGGTGTGGCAACGTCGCGGGACGTCGTCGGCACCTTCGAGATCGAGGCTGGCGCAACGGTCGTCGCATCCGGAGGAATCGGCGGCAACCACGACCTCGTGCGCCAGTGGTGGCCCGAGAGACTGGGAGCAGCTCCCGCCGACATGGTGGCAGGCGTACCCGCGTACGTCGACGGATCGATGCTCGAAGTCACGGAGACCGCGGGGGCGAACCTCATCAACCGCGACCGCATGTGGCATTACGTCGAGGGCATCCAGAACTGGGACCCGATCTGGCCGCTGCACGGCATCCGGATCCTGCCGGGCCCGTCCTCGATCTGGCTCGATGCAACCGGCGCGCGCCTCCCCGTTCCGCTGTTCCCCGGGTTCGACACGCTCGGCACCCTCGCGCACCTTCGAGCCACCGGCCACGACCATTCCTGGTTCGTGCTCTCACAGCGGATCGTCGAGAAGGAGTTCACGCTCTCGGGCAGCGAACAAAACCCCGACCTCACCGGCAAGGATGTGCGACTGCTCCTGCGATCGCGGCTCGGAAAGGGCGCTGCCGGTCCCGTCCAAGCCTTCCTCGACCATGGCGCCGACTTCGTCATCCGCGACGACCTCGACAGCCTCATCGAGGGCATGCGGGCCCTGCCTGGCGGCGAAGCCCTGGATGCCGACCGGGTGCGTTTCGAGGTCGAGGCGCGAGACCGCGAGATGGACAACGACTTCACCAAAGACGCCCAGGTCGCGATGCTGCGCTCGGCTCGCGCCTACCGCGGTGACAGGCTCGTCCGCACGGCTGCCCCGCATCGCATCACCGACCCCGCTGCAGGACCTCTGATCGCTGTCAAGCTGCACGTGTTGACGCGCAAGTCGCTCGGCGGCATCGAGACCGACCTCTCCGGGCGGGTTCTCGGACCCAGCGGCGAGCCGATCGCGGGCTTGTTCGCCGCAGGCGAGGCCAGCGGGTTCGGCGGCGGAGGCGTGCACGGTTATCGCGCGCTCGAAGGGACCTTCGTCGGAGGATGCCTGTTCTCCGGTCGGGCAGCCGGGCGAGGCGCGGCTGCGACCGTGTGACCGATTGCTGCGTCCAGCGTCAGGTCAGTCCGCCGTCAACCGAGCGACCGTATGCTGACGGTTCGTCGCGGACCATGACCGGCGTGTCGCGGTTGAGGCTCTCGCCGCGGAAGAACGACTTCGCGCGCGGGAAGAGGAACCACAGGAACATCAGCAACACGCCGAAAGCGAGTGCGCCGACGCCGAGAACGAACGTGCCGCCGACACCGAAGAGCACCGTATAGCCGTAGTCGACGTTGTACATGTCGATGGCCGACTGGACGAATGCGTAGGTCAGCATCAGCGCACCGAGCAACGGGAACAGGAACTTGTAGAAGAAGTTCCGCCGTGAGGTGAACAGCTCGCGACGGAAGTACCAGACGCACGCATAGCCCGTGATTCCGTAGTAGAACGCGATAGCGAGCCCGAGCGAGAGGATCGAGTCCTGCAGGATGCTGTCGCTGATCAGCGTCATCCCGACGTAGTACACGACCGCGACGATCCCCATGACGAGGGTCGAGAACGATGGCGTCTTGAAGCGCGGATGCACCGTCGCAAACCTCCTGGGGAGAGCGCGGTAGGCGGCCATTGCGAGGGTGCCGCGCGCTGTCGGGAGGATCGTCGTCTGCGTCGACGAGATCGCAGACACCATGACCGCGACGACCAGCACCCACCCGAGCGGACCGAGAAGGCCGTCTTTGATGGCGATGAAGAAGTCGTCGGCGTTGGCTTCGTTGCCAAGGCCCGTCGGTCCATCGCCGAGCCCGGCATACATCATCGCCGCGATCGTCACCGCAACGTAGGTGAACAGCAGGATGACTGTCGTGAGCAGTGCGGCGCGTCCGGGGATTCGCCGGGGATCCTTCGTCTCTTCATTGAGCGCCAGCGTCGTGTCCCAGCCCCAGTAGATGAACAGGGCGAGCAGGATTGCCTGCACGAAGCCGCTCCAGTCGCCGATCGCGAACGGGCTCAGCCAGGACCACTCGAACGGAGTCGGATCGGGTGCGCTGCCTGAGAAGAAGTGCCAGAGGGCCGCGACGATGAAGATCGCGAGTGCGAGATACTGCAGGCCGAGCAGGATGTTCTGAACCCTCTCGCCGATCTCGACACCGCGCCAGCTGACCCACGTCATCGCGACGATGAAGACGACGCCCGTCGCGGTGACCAGCAGCGCATTGTCGGCAAGGAGAGCGTCCTGGGGGCTTCCGACGATGCCGTCGACAAGCGCCCAGAGATAGATCCCGCTGATCTGCGCGAGGTTTGCCAGCACGACCATGCCGGCCACGGCGACTCCCCAGCCGCCCATCCATCCCACCCACGGACCGAAGGCTTTCGTTCCCCAGGTGAACGTGGTCCCGCAGTCGGGAATCTCACGGTTGAGTTCCCGGTACGCGTAGGCGATGAAGAGCATCGGCACGAACGCCAGGACGAAGATTATCGGCGCCTGCGCACCCACCGCGATGACGATGAACCCGAGCGTTGCAACCAGCGAGTACACCGGCGCCGTCGATGCCAACCCGACGACGGTCGATCCCCACAAGCCCAGCGTGCCGGCTGCCAACCCCTTGCCCTCGGGTGCCGTGAAGGTAATCGGTGCAGTCGCCATTCCGTCACCGTAGGGGCACGGCGAATTCGCGGTCAAGCATATGCTTCGGCCGGCCCTCAGCCGAGGAGGCCCCCGGCCTGCGGCCCGCGCGGGTTCATCCCGGATCTGCGCACCAGAACGTGCCCGCGGCGAAGAGACAACCGCACCCATGCACCGGTTTCGCGCATCGACACACTCTCGACGTCTGGCCCGAGAAAGCCAAGCACCTGGGCGACGAATCCGACGCCGCGCGGTAGTCCGCCGAGGCCTGCATCCGGCGCTCCCCACACCGCTGCACGGATCTGACGCACCACATCCTCACCCGCATTCGTGGGGACCGACGTCGCGACCTCCTCCATGCCGCGGTGGGCAGCCGCGGCCAGGTCGGTCGAGGCGATCTCACCGGTCACCGTCCAGCCCGACACCGGCGGGGAGATACCGGCCCAGGCCGCGCGCACGCCCGCGTCGGGCAATTCGAGTGTGACGCCGTGCGCCCGCAGAGAAGCGCCGTCGACGACCAGGTCGCATACGAGTTCCGGGTCGGCGGCGAGAGCGCGAACACCCAGAATGGTCGGCGCGGTATCCAGGATGCCGCGTGGCGCAATGGGTGCGCAGGACATGACGAGGATGCCGCCGCTTGCCCGTAACCGCACGGCGCCGTCTCCGACGCGCGCTGCGCGAGAGGCAAAGGTCTGCGCGTCCACGGCGGTCTCGGGATCGGCGAGATTCAGGGGCGTCGACATCCGACCTAAACTACCAAGCGGAACAGCTGCCGCGGCCGCGGCGATACCAGCAAGCTACGGGAGAACCGATGACCGACGGCGCCACGAACACCCCCAGGGAGGTCGTCGAAGCCGATCCGGTAGCTTCGCTCCTTGCCGTTCTCACGCTTTCCTTCAGCGGTGCCCGGACGACGGAGGACATCTTCACCGGCGTCTCCCAGTCGATGCCGCTCGGACGTGTGTACGGCGGCCAGGTGCTGTCCCAGTCCATCGTGGCGGCATCGCACACGCTGCCGCCCGGACGAACCGTCCACTCGATGCACGGGTACTTCCTGCGACCGGGAGACTCCTCTGCGGGAATCACTTTCGCGGTGGATCGGATCCACGACGGGCGATCATTCTCGACCCGCCGAACGCAGGCGTACCAGGATGGCGTGCCGATCTTCTCGATGATCGCCTCATTCCAGGATGAGGGCCCTGGCGTGGAACACGCGGAGCCGATGCCGAGCGGCATCCCTCACGCGGACGAGCTCCCCGACCTCGAGGATCACCTGGTCGGTCTACATCCCATGAGCAAGCGCATGTTCACCGACCGGCCGCTCGATGTGCGCCATGTTCCCGGCCCCATCTATCTTCACGTGGAAGGCGAGCACGTCCCTCACCAGGCGGTGTGGCTTCGTACGCGCCGATCGCTGCCCGACGACCCCGACCTGCATCGCGCCGCGCTCGCTTACCTGAGCGACATGACGATCCAGGAGTCGGTGCTGCGCGCTCACGGCGTCGCCTGGTCAACCCCGGGACTCAAGGTTGCGAGCCTCGACCACGCCATGTGGTGGCACCGGTTCGCGCGGGTCGACGAGTGGTTGCTCTACGTTCAGGAATCACCCAGTGCCCGTGGAGGCCGGGGTCTCGCTACCGGCAGAATCTATTCCTCGGAAGGAATACTGGTGGCGAGCGTCGCGCAGGAGATCACGATCCGCCTGCCGCACGACCGCGACTGACCTGCTTAGCGTCTGGTCTGAGCCCGCTCAGCGGCGGTGTCCGTATCGCAATGGTTCACCGACGTAGGGTGCCCAGGCTTCCTGTTCGACCTCGCTCAGACGGACGGGCCTGCCGGTTTCGGCATCCACCTTCACAACAACCGTCGTTGCACGCGCGTAGATCTGCTGGCCGTCCGCGCCGGCGGTCTCCAGGGGGCTGCAGACCTCGTAGCACACGTCGATGCTGGAACCGCCGAGCCTGCCGAACCAGAGCTGGACGTCCAACGGATGCCGCTGGTAGGGAACAGGGAGCAGGTACTCGATCTCCTGGCGAGCAATGAGCGTCAGGACGCCGGCGTGCAGACTCGAGTCCATGACGGCCGTTGGCGGTGCACTCTCGCCGGCGCCGGGCCGCCAGAACGCGCGAACCCGCGCCTCTTCGAGGAGCTTGAGCATCGAGGTGTTGTTGACGTGATTGAATGCGTCGAGGTCGCCCCACCGCAGGTGGATCGGTAGGTGCAGCCGAGCCCCGCCGGGCACACTTGCTTCGGTCTCGCTCATTGCCGGGTCAGTCGCGTGTGAGCTTGCGGTACGTGGAACTCGCGCGGTTGAGCGCATCCGGCCCCAGGCGCTCAAGCTTGTTCTTCTCGTAGGCCTCGAAGTTGCCCTCGAACCAGTACCACGCATCCGGGTTCTCGTCGGTACCTTCGTAGGCAAGGATGTGAGTCGCGATGCGGTCGAGGAACCACCGGTCGTGGGTGATGACCACGGCGCAACCCGGGAACTCGAGCAGGGCGTTCTCCAGAGACTGAAGAGTTTCGACATCAAGGTCGTTCGTCGGCTCGTCGAGCAGCAGGAGGTTGCCGCCCTCCTTGAGGGTGAGTGCCAGGTTGAGGCGGTTCCGCTCACCACCAGAGAGGACGCCTGCCTTCTTCTGCTGGTCAGGTCCCTTGAAGCCGAACTTCGACACGTAGGCACGCGAGGGAATCTCCGTCTTACCGACCGTGATGATGTCCAGCCCGTCGGACACGACCTCCCACAGCGTCTTTGTGGGATCAATGTTCGAGCGGGACTGGTCGACGTAGCTGATCTTGACCGTCTCGCCGATCTTCAAGTCGCCGCCATCGAGCGGCTCAAGGCCGACTATGGTCTTGAACAGCGTCGTCTTACCCACACCGTTGGGGCCGATGACACCGACGATGCCGTTGGGAGGAAGGCTGAAGCTCAGTCCATCGATGAGGGAACGACCGTCGAACCCCTTCTGGAGCTTCTTGGCTTCGATCACGACGCTTCCCAGGCGCGGCCCCGGCGGAATCTGGATCTCCTCGAAGTCGAGCTTGCGAGTGCGCTCGGCCTCGGCGGCCATCTCTTCGTATCGAGCCAGACGAGCCTTCGACTTGGCCTGACGACCCTTCGCGTTCGAGCGAACCCAGTCGAGTTCCTCCTTCAGCCGCTTGGCAAGCTTCGCGTCTTTCTTGCCCTGGACATCCAGCCGCTCGGCCTTCTTCTCGAGGTAGGTCGAGTAGTTGCCTTCGTAGCCGATCAGTCGGCCGCGATCGACCTCCGCGATCCACTCAGCGACATTGTCGAGGAAGTACCGGTCGTGGGTGATGGCGATCACAGCACCTGCGTACTTCTGCAGGTGCTGCTCGAGCCAGAGCACGCTCTCGGCGTCGAGGTGGTTCGTCGGCTCGTCCAGCAGGAGCAGGTCAGGCTTTTGCAGCAGGAGCTTCGTGAGGGCGACGCGGCGCTTCTCGCCACCCGAAAGGAGCGAAATCTGCGCGTCCCCCGGGGGTGTGCGCAGCGCATTCATCGCCTGGTCGAGTTGCGAATCGAGGTCCCACGCGTCTGCCGCGTCGATCTCTTCTTGCAGCGTGCCCATCTCGGCCAGCAGGCTGTCGAAGTCAGCGTCAGGGTCGCTCATCAGGCCCGAGATCTCGTTGAACCGATCCAGCTTGGCCTTGACCGCGATCCCGTCTTGGATGTTCTCGAGAACGGTCTTGGATTCGTCGAGCTCCGGCTCCTGCATCAGGATGCCGACACTGAACCCCGGGGTAAGGATCGCCTCTCCGTTTGACGGGGCGTCAAGGCCCGCCATGATCTTCAGGATCGTCGACTTTCCGGCACCGTTGGGGCCGACCATTCCGATCTTCGCTCCCGGGAGGAACGCCATCGTCACGTCGTCGAGGATCAGCTTCTCGCCCACAGCTTTGCGGGCGCGGACCATCTGATAGATGTACTCAGCCATAACCTGTCCAGTCTACGGGCCGACCGGGTGCTGCCTACGCCTCACCAGTCGATGGGACGGGTGTCTCCGATGAGGCAGCGACCGGTCTGAAGGCCCGGCATCACGGCAACGACAGGATCCCCGGTCGAGGGCCCGACCTGGCCGACAAGGCATTCCTCGCCCCACCGCACCGAGAACTGGATGCTCTCGGCCGGATTGCCGACCGTTGACTCGTCGTAGGTGACCTCCATGGCCGACTTGTCGAAGCCGACCTGAGTGAGCCCGTCGACATACGCGCGCCCCTGGAAACGCCCGTCGGTTGCCCACACAGCCGCAACCACGTCAGCGAAGAACGGGAGCGCCTCGTCGGCTGTAGTTGCATCGCTCACCTGCTGCGGAGCTGCGGAAGCTGTCTCCGTCGGGGTTGGTGTCGCCGTGACCGTCGGCGTCGGCGATGGCTCGGGCGTCGCGGTACACCCCGCGAGTACCCCGACAACCAGTGCCGCGCTGACAGCCGGGGCGATCCGGCCGAAGCGGGAACGTCCCGTGACAGGGGTCGGAGTAGTCATTCCAGCGGCACGCACGCAGAGGAGTCTAGAGCCACTCTCCCGACCGCTCCCTGGGAGGCTAGAAGGGCGTTTCGCCGGCAAGCGCGGCAGCCGGGGCTGCACCGTCCAGTCCCGGCGCAGCCCACGCATCCTGGTCTTCGCCGGCACTCGCGGGCGGGGCGGACGCGGCCCCTTCTGCGGTTGCCTGCTTGGTGTAGGTCGTGGTTCCCCACCGCAGATCATGGCCGACGGTGTCGGCATCGATATCGATGCTGATGCCCTTCTTGCCGCCGGACTCCCAGGGGCGAAGCCGCAGACGGCCGGTGACCACCAGCGGCTCGCCCTTGGTGACCGAGGCCGCGATGTGTTCGGCAAGTCCCCGGAAAGCCGAAACGTTGTACCAATTGGTTCCGTCGTCGACCCACGTGCCGCTCTGGCGATCAAAGCGACGCTGTGCACTCCCCAGCCGGAAGTTGACGATCGGGAGTCCCCCAGCTGTGACCTTGAACTCGGGGGGCCCCGCGACATTTCCGGTGACGGTGATGATGTCCTGCATTTCTCCCTTTCCCGCCCGGATCGGTTCCGGGCTGCGCTGGTACCCGAGTGCCCGTCGGGTACCAGCGCCGAGATCAGGCTCGCCGATCAGCGGGAGCTATGCCGCCCCGCGCTGCCGAGAGGTGCACAGGTGGCGCGCCGGGGCGGCTGGGGAGGAAGGCTCAGGCCGTCACATACTCCGCGAAGCGCGCCCGCACCTTGTTCACCTTGGGGACGGCGACCGCCAGGCAGTACCCCTGCGTGGGGTTCTTCGCGAAGAAGTCCTGGTGATACTCCTCCGCGGCGTAGAACTCACCGAGGGGCTCGATCGTCGTGACGATTCCGCCGTCCCACCACTCAGCCGCGCGATCGCGCGCAGCCTCGAAGAGCTCCCGCTGATGATCGTCGGCGGGAAACATCGCGCTGCGGTACTGGGTTCCGATGTCGTTTCCCTGTCGGTTCAGCTGTCGCGGATCGTGCATCGTGAAGAAGGCATCCAGGATGACGTCGTCCGAGATGACGTCGGGATCGAAGGTGACGGCGACGGCCTCGGCGTGCCCGGTACGGCCCGTGCAGACCTGCTCATAGGAGGGGTTCTCGACGGTGCCGCCGACATACCCCGAAACGACCGACGACACTCCGCGAAGAGCGCGGTACGCCGCGTCGAGACACCAGAAGCAGCCGCCTGCGAGAACGAACGTGTGCATGATTTCTCCTTGTTGTGGCGCCGGGTTCTCGGCGCCACTGGCAACAACAGTCTCGCGCGTATTGCTGTTCCCTGCGATGTGTCGGAGGTCGGATCTATGTTCGATCTCAGGGAGACACTGATGCAGACCTCACAGATACAGCTCGTGCCGATCGGGATCGACGCCTGGCGCGTCGTTGATGCGGGCCGCGGGCCGATCGGTCACCTGCGCGTCGATCGCGACGCTCAGGGTGAGCACTTCGCGGTGAAACGCTTCCACCCGAGTGACAGGCAATTCCATGCGCTCGGACGGTTCTGGAGCCGCGATGACGCCGTCGAGGCCCTCCTGCTGTCGACCTGACGTCTGTCCCGAGGTCGGCGACTCAGACCGGTGAGCTCCAGAGGTCCCGGACACCGTGCGGAGCATCTCGAAGCACGCCCGGCCAGACGTCCGCAAGAATCTCGACGGCCCGGCGCAGGTCGCCGGGGGGTGCGGTAAACGGAATGCGTAGGTGCCGTTCGTTTCCGCCATCTGGCGCGAACCTCGGACCGGCCGACAGGAGCAGTCCGGCCGTCCTGGCTTGGAGCACCAGCGCCGAACTCAATGGCGCGTTCAGCTCGACCCAGAGGGCGACTCCCCCATCAACCGAGGGCACGCGCCACTCCGGCAGCCGTTCCGCCAGCGCTGAGACCAGCGCATCCCGTCCCTCGCGCAGGAACTCACCGCGATGTCGCGCGATCTCGGGCAGCCGCGGAATCAGCCCGGTTGCCACTGCCTGTTCGAACTCCGGTGTACCGAGGTCGTACGCCGGGCGTTCCTGCACGAGCCGGTCGATGAGGTCATGGTCGGTCCGTATCCACCCGACACGCAAACCTCCCCACACGGTCTTGCCGAGCGACCCGACGCGCACCACGAGGGATTCATCGGTCGCCTGGAAACCGCGGTCCTGGGATCCTCGATCGATGTCGAGGTCGGCGGTCGTCTCGTCGATCGCCAGGAGGGTTCCAGAGCGCTGTGCAGCCGTCATGATGGTCTCGCGCTCGTACGCCGACATACTGCGGCCCGTCGGGTTCTGGAAGTCGGGCATGAGGTAGGCAAGGGAGGGGCGGGTGCGAGCGAAGGACTCGGCGACGCGCTCGAGATCCCATCCGCTTTCGGCCGCTACCGGGATGCCGACGAGCCGCCCGCCGGCGCGACGGAGTGCGTCGGCTGCATGCGGATACGTGGGGGTCTCGATCGCGACGCGATCGCCGCGTCCGATGAGCACGCTCGCAAGCAGGTGGATCGCGCTCTGGGCACCGGCGGTGATCATGATCTGGCGAGACTCGGTCGGCAGTCCCCGAGCGCGGAACAGCTCGGCGATGGCTTCGCGCAGCTCAGCGCGACCGAGGACGTCGTACCCCGAGCGCGAGGCGAGGGTCGCGGCATCGGCCGCAACCTCGGCCATGTGACCCGCAAGCCCGGGCCAAGCTGGGGGGCTCGCCTGCTGGAGGTCGATGGTGCCGTCAGTTCCGAGCACCCTCGCGACCTCGCGCCGGCCGAGCGGAAGGGTGACGCTTCCCGACCCCCGCAGGCTGCTGATGTGCCCGGAGTCGCGAAGGCTCTGATAGGCCATCGAGACGGTGCTGCGACTGATTCGAAGTGCGGTGGCGAGTTCGCGCTCAGCCGGAAGCGCGGTCCTGGGCGCGATGCGGTTGTCCAAGCAGAGCAGACGGATGCCGTCGGCGAGCGCCTCGTAAGCCGGTTCGCGCGTGCGCCATCCGCCCAGTGCGAGGGTCAGTGATCGCGCGGACATTCGGGACTCCACGGCCACTCCTTCCCGATTGGACTGGTCACGTCAGTCCACTTCTGGTCTTGGATGGTGCCATGCCGCGCCGCATCCTGCAACTTCTCATCGGGCTCCCCCTCTACGGGGCCGGAGCTGCGCTGACGGTTGATGCTGGACTGGGCGTCGACCCCTGGACTGTGCTGGCCGAGGGCCTGTCGATCAGAACCGGTATCGGCGTCGGGTGGATGACGAACATCCTCGGCCTGTTGATCCTGCTTCTCTGGATTCCGCTGCGCCAACGCCCCGGCATCGGCACCGTGGCCAACATCCTCGTCGTCGGAACCGCGATGCAGGTCACCCTCTGGGTCCTGCCACCGATCACGGGATTCCTCGCGCAGCTTGCGGTGCTCGTAAGCGGCATCCTGCTCGTCGCCGTCGCCTCGGGGCTGTACATCGGCGCGCACTTCGGGCCGGGTCCCCGCGACGGCCTGATGACCGGCCTGCGCAGCCGGTTCGGGATGCCGATCTGGGCAGCTCGCGCCAGCGTCGAGCTCACCGTGCTGGTAATCGGGTGGCTGCTGGGAGGCACCGTCGGGCTCGGGACCGTCCTGTTCGCGGCGACCATCGGCCCGCTGGTACACCTCACCTTGCCGCTGTTCGACACCGCTCGCACGCGGGCGACATCGCGGCTGGTAGCGGCGCCGACCACTCCCCTCGCGTCACCGAGGTAGGAATACGTGGGGTGGCTAACGGGGCTTGAACCCGCGACCCCCGCGACCACAACGCGGTGCTCTACCAACTGAGCTATAGCCACCATGTGCACACCGGAGTGCGCAACCAAAAGATTCTCTCACACGCCGGGGGCGAACGCCGACACGGCGACAGCCGCTGCCTGCTTGGCCTCATCGCTGGTCGGACCCGGTTCGGGAACGAACACGACGCTGCGGTAATACGCCAGCTCGCGCAGCGATTCGCTGATGTCGGCGAGCGCGCGGTGGCCGCCATCCTTCGCCGGGGCGTGGATGTATGCGCGTGGGTACCAGCGCCTGGCCAGTTCCTTGATGCTCGACACATCGACGTTGCGGTAGTGCAGCCACCGATCGACGCGGGGCATGTACTTCGCGAGGAACATCCGGTCAGTCCCGATCGTGTTTCCGGCCAACGGCGCCTTGCCCTCGAGGGGAACAAAGCGCTGGATGTACTCGAGAACCTCGAATTCGGCCTCTGCGACGCTGACGCCGTTCGGGATCGCCTCGAGCAGTCCGGACTTCTCGTGCATGGCGGTGACGAAGTCATTCATGTTCGCCAGCGCAGAAGCGTCAGGTTTGATAACGATCTGGAAGCCGGGATCCAGCGGGCGCAACTCGAAATCGGTGACGATCACCGCGATCTCGACGAGTTCGTCGACGGCGAGGTCCAGTCCGGTCATCTCACAGTCGATCCACACCAGCCGGTCGTTCTCGCTCGAAGCCATGCCGCCCATCCTAGAGCGGGCGCTCCCGGCTACTGCGGCGGCTCCCGGTAATCTGGTTGATGCGCCTCCGTAGCTCAATGGATAGAGCATCGGCCTTCTAATCCGACGGTTACTGGTTCGAGTCCAGTCGGGGGCACGAGATGAGTGGCGGGAAGGCGCGGGGCACGATGGTCGAGATGGATGCCGACGCGTTCGAGCGCCTGGTCGTCGAAGAACTCGACCGACTTCCCGATGACATGGTCGACGGACTGGACAACGTCATCTTCGTCGTCGAAGACCGCGGCGAGGACGGTTCCCTGGACCTCCTCGGGCTCTACGACGGGTGGGCGCTGACCGAACGCGATCGATATGGCGTGGGTGAGCTTCCGGACCGGATCATCGTCTATCGCGAAGCGCACCTGGCAGCGTGCGACGATCTGGACGACCTTCGCGCCGAGATCCATACGACTCTCGTGCACGAGATCGCGCACTTCTACGGGATTGACGACGACCGGCTCCACGAGTTGGGATGGGCTTGATGAACAGCGCGACACTGCCTCGAGCCGATGAGGATGTCGACACGCTCCGCGCCGCTGAAACGCCGTGGCAGACAGTCGTGTGGAACGACCCGGTCAACCTGATGAGCTACGTCACCCATGTCTTTCGGAGCTACTTCGGGTTCAGCGCCGAGCGGGCCGAATCACTGATGCTCGCCGTGCATCATGAGGGCCATGCCGTAGTGGCCGAAGGTGCGCGCGAGCAGATGGAGCTCCACGTTCACGCGATGCATGACTACGGGCTCTCGGCGACGGTGCGGAGGGCTCCGGCATGACCCGCGAACTCGTGATGGCCATCACGCGGATCGAGGCTCTGCACCTCTCGCAGATGACGGAGCAGTTCCGGGACCTCCTCGACGCCACGACAGACGCATCAAGCGATGATGCCGTGGCACGCCTCGTTCCCGAGGGGTATCTCGACGATGACGCCGCAGCTCGCGAGTTCCGCCGCTTGACCGAGCGCGAGCTGCTGGACCGCCGTCACACGGATGCCGAGACTGTTCTCGGCATCCTGCGCCCGACGCTACCCGCCATGCCGATCGCATCCGACGACCCGGCGCTCACGGAGGAGGTCGTCGTGCACGCAAGCGCAGCTGATGTGAGCGCGTTGCTGCGCACGCTGTCGGCGATTCGGCTCGTACTCGCGACGAGGCTCGGGATTCAGGCCGATGACGACCACGATGCCTCTGATCCGCGTTTCGGGATCTACGACTGGCTCGGCTACCGCCTCGACAGCCTCATTAGCGCGATCGACGCAGATTCCGATCCCCGCGGCACCTGACGAGACCAGGCACCGATCGGCTCACGGAACGACGAAGACCCGCGTTGCGTGTGCTGCCGGGTCGTCACGAGTGATGTGGCGATCCTCCTGGCGCGCCCACCGCTCCCAGTGTGGTCGGTACGTGTCCCCGTCGCGCTCCAGGGCCCGTTCTCGTCGGGAGTCCGCCGGCGATTCGACCCACACGCGAACGCTCGCGAGCGCAGCGGTCGTCGGGGTGAGGATGCCGGATCCTTCGATCACGAGCGGAAGATCCGGATCCACGCCATACGACTCCGCATACTCACCCGCGCTCCAGTCCCACCGTCGCCACCGGCCCTGCTGTCCGTTGGCATGCGGGATGAGGACGTGACGTGTGACGTCCTCGACGGCGGCATCCAGCCCGTCCCAACCCGGGTACGTCGAGTCCAGCGCGAGCAACTGAGGTGAGGCATCCAACGGCCACCGCTCCAGAAGAAGGCGCGTCAGGCTCGTCTTGCCGGCTCCGCTGCGCCCGTCGATCAGGATGACGGGCGCCGGGCCACCCAGCGTCAGGATGTCGTCGCGCAGGGCGTCGGTGGCCTCGGTCAGGACCTGACCGACGGGATCGTCACTTCTTGAGGGCGCGGATGACACGAATGAGGACGTGCCCGGCGACCCACACGAACGGGATGCCGACAGCAAGCAGAGAGATCAGATTGGGCTCGAAGCGCAGGTCATCACCGCGGCGAATGTACGCGCCAATCGGGATCGCCGTACCGCCGGCCCCACCGCCACCGTTGCCGCCCTCATCCGAGCCCCCGCCGAAGCCGGAGGACGCGAGGGCGACGGGAATGATCTTGATGCCATCCACGTCCTGCTGTTCTCCGTAGATGCCGGAGACACCGAAGGATGCTGCCTGCTTGCCGAGTTCGAGCGCGATGTTGGGCATGGCCCCACGCTACCTTCCCCGGGCGTTCCAGGACAGGCCGACGTGGATCCGGTCCTCGTCAACGCTGATCGTCGCGGGGCAGGCGGGGGTTCGAGGGGAGCGTCCCGCCGCCGCGTTCGCTGATGAGGGTCGCACGGGTGACCGCCCCTCGACCGAAGCGGGCAGCCGCAGTATCCAGTGCGGATTCGACGCGCCGCCACTCTCCGTCGTCGTCCCACAGGGTGGGCGCTGACTCACTGAGGGTGCGGAGCTTCTCGGCACGGACGCCCACGAGACGCACGGGCAGTCGCTGGTCGATGCCCTCGAACAGCTCGAGGGCGACATCCCCCAGGCGCTGGCCGACGGAGCTCGGCTCCGGGAGGCTGCGCGAGCGGGACACGGTGCTGAAGTCGGCGAACCGGACCTTGATCGCGACAGCTCCGGCTTCCCATGATGCTGCGCGCAGGCGTGCCGCAACACGGTCTGCCAGACGCCGAAGCTCCGAACGCAAGACGACGGCGTCACTGATGTCGGTGTGGAAGGTTTCTTCGTGCCCGACGCTCTTCTCCACGCGGGTTGTCGTGACCGCTCGGGCATCTCGCCCCCGCGCGAGGTTCCACACCCGCTCCCCCATCGCAGGACCCAGGGCCCGCTCGAGGACGGCCTGGGGCGTTTCCAGGACGTCGGACACGGTGTGGATGCCTCGAGACTCCAACGCCTCGGCGGCCTTCGGTCCCACGCCCCACAGCGCGCGGACAGACCGTGGCGCGAGGAATGCCGCGGTGTCTGCTTCGGCGACGATCAGAAGGCCGTCGGGTTTGCTCAGGGTGGAGGCCATCTTCGCGACATGCTTCGTTGCGGCGGCACCCACGCTGCAGGTCAGGCCGGTCTCGTCGCGCACGCGGGCGCGAAGCATCCGTGCGATCGTTCCGGGAGACCCCCACAGGCGCCGCGCACCGCGCACGTCGAGAAAGGCCTCGTCGATCGACAGCGGTTCGACCAGCGGTGTGATCTCGTGGAACACGCGCATGACCTCGCGCGAGAGCGCCACGTATCGATCGAAGTGAGGGGGCACGACGATCGCCTGCGGGCACAAGCGCAACGCCTGCCCGACCGGCATGGCAGCTCGAACACCGAACGCGCGAGCCTCGTAGGAAGCACTGGACACGACCGACCGACTCTCGGGTGCGCCGATGATGATCGGCTTTCCTGCAAGGGTCGGGTCATCGAGCACCTCGACAGCCGCGTAGAACGCATCCATGTCGACGTGCAGGATGTCGGCGCCGGTGTCGTCAGCATCGTCGGGCGACACGAGGCGATTCGTGCCGTCCCCTCGTCCCATGCATCCATTCTCGCCCGCCCCACCGACAGTGTTCTGTCGGCGTTCCCATAGGCGCTGGATGGTCACCGCGGACCCTTCCGGGATACCCTAGGGGGTATAAGAGTCCGACATCGAAGGAGCACGTCATGATCAGTTCAGCACGCCATGTCCTCCCCGTCGCAGTGGTCACAGCTGCGGCTCTGGGGATCTCGGGGTGCACGGTCGCGTCCGCACCGACCGCCGAGGCCGAGGCATCCGCTGCCCCGACCACCGCGAGCCCACTGGCGCCGACCGGGTCACCCATCCCCGCGGAAATCGTCACGAGCGACCTGGAGGCGCAGTTGCTGTACCTCATCGAAGAGGAGAAGCTCGCTCACGACGTGTACACCGTGCTCGGTGACCTGTGGGGCGGGAACGTCTTCGTCAACATCGCTGCGTCCGAGATCTCGCATCAGGATGCCGTGGCAACACTTCTCGTGGAGTACGACCTTGCCGATCCGCGCTCGGACGAGGTCGGCGAGTTCCGCGACCCCGACCTCCAGTCTCTCTACGACCAGCTCGTGGCCGATGGCAGCCAGTCCAGGGCCGCCGCCATCGATGTCGGAGTCCTCATCGAGCAAACCGACATCGCCGATCTGACGCGTGCCCTAGACGACGCTGCCGATGATGTCGCGGTTGTCCTGGAGCGCCTGCTTGCCGGCTCCCAGAATCACCTCGCCGCGTTCGAGCGGCAGGCTTGATGAAGTGCAGCCCCGCGCGGGGCTGCACCAGCTCGAGCCGACCGAGGGTCAGGACTGCGAAGCGCGCTCGAGAATCAACTCGCGCACGCGCGCGGCGTCAGCCTGGCCCTTCATCGCCTTCATGACAGCGCCGATGATCGCGCCGGCAGCCTGAACCTTGCCGTCGCGGATCTTCTCGAGCACATCGGGCTGGGACGCGAGCGCCTCATCGATCGCGGCGATCAGCGCCCCGTCATCCGAAACGACCGCGAGCCCTCGCGCGTCTACGACCTCCTGCGGAGTGCCCTCGCCGGCGATGACGCCCTCGAGGACCTGTCGGGCGAGCTTGTCGGTGAGTGTTCCCGCATCGACGAGCCGCTGGAGCGCCGCGACGTCGGCGGGCGAGACGAGGTCGCTCGCTTCGCGGTCCTGCGCGTTCGCGATTCGGGCAATCTCACCGGTCCACCACTTGCGTGCTGATGCCGGTGATGCGCCTGCAGCGATCGTCGCCTCGACCTCGGCGAGGATGCCGCCGTTGGCGACATCCTGGAATTCGAGGTCGGTGAATCCCCACTCCGCCTTCAGCCGGCGCCGACGCGCAGCCGGTGACTCGGGAAGCGCCGCTCGAAGCTCCTCGATCAGCTCGATCGACGGCTCAACGGGAAGCAGGTCGGGCTCGGGGAAGTAGCGGTAGTCGTCGGCATCCGACTTCGGGCGTCCGGGCGAGGTCGTGCCGGTGTCTTCGTGCCAGTGACGGGTCTCTTGCGTGATCGTGCCGCCGGCAGCGAGGATCGCGGCCTGGCGCTGGATCTCGTGACGAACCGCGCGCTCGACCGAGCGCATCGAGTTGACGTTCTTCGTCTCGGTGCGGGTTCCCAACGGAGCCGGCGGCTCGCCGGCCGCGACGCGCGGGCGCAGCGACACGTTCGCGTCACAGCGGAGGTTCCCACGCTCCAGACGCGCTTCCGAGATGCCGAGCGAGAGCACGATGTCGCGGATCGTCCGCACATAGGCCTTGGCGATCTCGGGCGCGCGGTGCTCGGCGCCGAAGATCGGCTTGGTGACGATCTCAATCAGCGGAACGCCCGCGCGGTTGTAGTCGACGAGCGAGTACTCGGCGCCCTGGATGCGGCCCGTGGAACCGCCCATGTGGGTGAGCTTTCCGGCATCCTCTTCCATGTGCGCGCGCTCGATGGGAACCTCGACGATGGTGCCGTCTTCGAGCTCGACCTCGACCTTGCCCTCGAACGCGATGGGCTCGTCGTACTGCGAGATCTGATAGTTCTTTCCGAGGTCGGGGTAGAAGTAGTTCTTGCGAGCGAACCGGCTCGAGGGCGCGATCGAGCAACCGAGGGCAAGCCCCAGGCTGATCGACGAGCGCACTGCTGTCTCGTTCACGACCGGCAACGCCCCTGGAAGCCCCATGTCGACCGGGGCGACAAGGGTGTTGGGCTCAGCGCTGTGGTTGGAGGCGTGGGCCGGGTTGCCGGCAGCCGAGAACATCTTGGTCTCGGTGTTCAGCTCGACATGCACCTCGAACCCGAGCACCGGCTCGAACAGCTCGAGAGCCTTGTCGTAATCCATGAGCTTCGCGGTAGCCATCAGGCACGCCCTCCCGTCGATGCGCTCAATACCGGGGCCCGGTCAAGCAGCGGACCACCCCACTCGTCCAGCAGCAGCGCCTCGAGCGCCGCACCCACGCGGTAGAGCCGCGCATCCTGTCGAGCCGGCGCGAGGAACTGGATGCCGACAGGCAGGCCATCGTCTGCCGACAGACCCGAGGGAAGAGAGATTCCGGGAACACCGGCGAGGTTTGCAGGGATCGTCGCGACGTCGTTGAGATACATCTGCAGCGGGTCGTCGATCTTCTCCCCCAGGCGGAACGCCGTGGTCGGGGCGGTGGGTGTGGCGATGACGTCGACCTGCGCGAACGCCTGGTCGAAGTCCTGCTGGATGAGGGTGCGAACCTTCTGCGCCGATCCGTAGTACGCGTCGTAGTAGCCGGCGCTCAGGGCGTATGTCCCGAGAATGATGCGGCGCTTGACCTCGTCGCCGAAGCCCGCTTCTCGCGTAGCTGCCATGACGTCTTCAACAGTTCCTCCCGGAACGTCGACGCGCAGTCCGAAGCGCACCGAGTCGAACTTCGCGAGGTTACTGGATGCCTCAGCGGGCAGGATCAGGTAGTAGGCGGCGACGCCGTACTCGAAGTGGGGCGCGCTGATCTCGACGATCTCGGCACCCTGCGCCTCCATACGTGCCAGAGCTGCACGGAAGGACGCCGAAACACCGCTCTGGAAACCGCTGTCGGGCAGTTCCCGGATGACGCCGACCCGCAGACCTTTCAGCACATCGCCGCGGGCACCCTCGCGTGCGGCATCCGCAAACGACGGCCAGTCCTCGGCGAGCGAGGTCGAATCGTGGGGGTCGTGACCGCCGATCACGTCGTGGAGCAGACCCGCGTCGAGCACCGTCCGGGTGACCGGTCCGACCTGATCGAGGCTGGAGGCCAGTGCGATCGCCCCGTACCGGCTCACAGCGCCGTACGTGGGCTTCACACCCACCGTGCCGGTCACGTGCGCCGGCTGACGAATCGAACCGCCGGTGTCGGACCCGAGAGCAAGTGGCGCCTCGAAAGCTGCGACTGCCGCGGCTGATCCACCGCCAGACCCGCCGGGGATTCGGTCGAGATCCCATGGATTGCGCGTGGGACCGTAGGCCGAGTGCTCGGTCGAGGAGCCCATCGCGAATTCGTCCATGTTGGTCTTGCCCAGCGGGACGAGACCGGCAGCACGCGAACGCGCGACGACCGTCGCATCGTAGGGCGACATGAACCCCTCGAGGATGCGGGATCCGCTCGTGGACGGCATGTCGGTCGTGACGAGCACATCCTTGATGGCGAGCGGGACTCCCGCCAACTCGGGGAGCTCTTCGCCTGCCGTGCGCCGGGCGTCGATATCGGCTGCCACCTCGAGCGCGTGGTCGCTGACGTGGAGGAAGGCGTGGATGTCGGCATCCACCGCGGCGATCCGGTCGAGATGCGCGCGCGTAGCCTCGACACTCGATATCTCGCCCGAGGCGAGCGACGACGCCAGCTCGGCAGCTGTCAGGCGGGTGAGGTCTGTCACTGTTCTTCTCCCAGGATCGCGGTCACACGGAAGCGGCCGTCTGCGGCATCCGGGGCGTTCTGCAGCACCTGCTCGGGCGTGAGCATGTCGCCCGGAACATCAGCGCGGAACACATTGTGTAGGGCGATCGGGTGACTGGTCGCAGGCACCTCGGGAGTGGCCACCTGCGACACCTTGGCGATGTTGTCGACGATCGCGTCGAGCTGGCCGGTGAGGCGCTGAACCTCGTCGTCGCTCAGGCGGATCCGGGCGAGCACACCAAGATGGCGCACGAGATCGGGGGTGATTTCAGACACCGCACCATTCTAGGTGGGGCACCTCGACCGCCTGTGCCCCGCAGACCCCTCCGGCTTCACGCCGCAGAGCGCTCAGTCCGACGCACGGTGAGTCGATGAGCCGGGAGCGCAGCCACGATCCCGCTCGCGATGAAGACGACCTGCAGCATCGCTCGCGGAAGGAGCGGCGTCGAAGGCGCGGCAGGGTTGTCTACCCCGGCGGCCGCGACGATGTTGTCAGTGCGGCGCTGACAGAGGCGGGCGGCGACATCTACCACCACGGCGTGACCTACGTGACGTGGGCGCTCGCCCATCCTGGCCACTACGCGGTGATGTGGACACCGCGACTGACCGATGAGGAGGATTCCTCACTCGCTGCAGCACGGATGGCGACATGGGGCATCCTCGAGCGGGCCGTTGCCGATGCCCGCACTGACGCGTCGGATGACGAGGAGGCGCACGATTCGGCGTACGCTGCGTTCGCTATCGTGCACGGACTCGCCGGAATCTGGCTCAGTGGCGCAACGCCGCCTCCTCCCGATCCGGATTCACGCGCTCGTGCGATCGTGCGCCATCTCGCCTTCGAGACACTCTGACCGCGAGCCGGACCTTCAGGGGCGGCGCGCTCCCCCCTAGGCTGAATGCCGTGATGCAGTACGACCCGCCTCGCCCCTGGATCGCCAGCTACGCGGAGGGGGTCCCCGAGGACCTCGATCCGGTCAGCGGGTCACTCGTCGACATCGTTGCGACATCCGTCCGGGATTATCCCGATGCTCCCGCGCTGCAGTTCTTCGGACGTACGACGAGCTATCGGTCGCTCGACGAGCAGATCCAACGCGCTGCTGCCGCCTTGCACGCACACGGCGTCCGGGCAGGCGACCCGGTCGCGATCGTGCTGCCCAACTGCCCGCAGCACATCGTCGCGTTCTACGCGATCCTGCGCTTGGGAGCCGTTGTCGTCGAGCACAACCCTCTCTACACCCCGCGGGAACTGCGCAAGCAGTTCGAAGACCACGGCGCCAAGCACGCGATCGTGTGGAGCAAGGTCGTGCGCACCGTTCAGGAGTTCCCCCGCGATCTGCGTGTCGACACACTCATCTCGGTCGACATCACCAAGGCGATGCCCTGGACGATGCAGCTGGCACTCAAGCTCCCGATCGCCAAAGCACGCGAGGCGCGCACCGCCCTCACCGAGCGAGTCAGCGGTGCCGTCAGCTGGGATGACGTCGCGAGCCACGAGCCGCTGCCTGCCGCGCACCCGTCACCCTCCACCGACGATCTCGCCCTGATCCAATACACGAGCGGAACGACGGGCAACCCCAAGGGCGCGTCGCTGACACATCGCAACCTGCTCTCGAACGCTGCCCAGGCGCGGGCGTGGGTTCCCACGATCCAGCGCGGCGAAGGATGCGTCGTCTACGCCGTCCTGCCGATGTTCCATGCGTACGGACTGACGCTGTGTCTCACGTTCGCGATGTCAATGGGCGCCCGCCTGGTACTTTTCCCGCGGTTCGATCCCGACATGGTGCTCGAGGTCACGAAGAAGCATCCGGCGACCTTCTTGCCGCTCGTACCGCCGATCGCTGATCGACTCTTGAAGGAGTCTCAGCGCACGGGGATTTCGCTCGCGGGTACGGGCGTCGCGATCTCGGGAGCAATGGCACTCCCGCACGAACTCGTCGTGCCGTTCGAGGCCGAGACCGGCGGATACCTCGTCGAAGGTTACGGCCTCAGCGAGTGCTCCCCCGTACTGATGGCGAACCCCGTCGCCGACAACCGCGTCCCCGGCACCGTCGGTTTGCCTCTTCCGGGCACCGAGTGTCGCGTCGTCGACCCAGATGATCCGACGACGGACGTCGCGCAGGGCGAGCGTGGCGAACTGATCGTGCGTGGCCCCCAGGTCTTCTCTGGCTACTACGGGCGACCGGAAGAGACCGAGGAGGTCTTCGTCGACGGTTGGTTCCGCACCGGCGATATCGTCACAATCGACAACGCCGGGTTCGTGCGGATCGTCGACCGCATCAAGGAGCTCATCATCACAGGAGGCTTCAACGTCGCCCCGACCGAGGTCGAGGGAG
Organism: Microbacterium schleiferi; assembly: GCF_020781975.1. Taxonomy (GTDB): domain Bacteria; phylum Actinomycetota; class Actinomycetes; order Actinomycetales; family Microbacteriaceae; genus Microbacterium. The sequence goes on along the minus strand of NZ_JAJGNI010000005.1, from coordinate 186,037 downwards.
TGCTGCGGCAGCATCCTGCCGTTGCCGATGTCGCGGTCGTCGGGATGCCGTCGGAGCACTCCGGTGAAGAGGTTGTCGCCGCTATCGTGCTCGAGTCCAGCGTCGAGGACATCGACGAGACCGCTATTCGCGAGTTCGCGCGCAGCATCCTCACCCCCTACAAGGTGCCGCGCCGAATCTTCGTCGTCGATGAGCTACCAAAGTCACTGATCGGAAAGGTCCTGCGGCGGCAGGTGCGCGCGAAGCTTCTGGAGCTCTCGGGCGAGGAGTAGGCCTCGCGGCATCAGGCTCGCCACTGCCCAGGCCGTGGTTGGATCCATGCGGGAATCGAGTACCCCACCTCGTCCGGAAAGTGGCCGTTGACATCGTCGTAGGTGAGTTGGAGAAGAGGAACCGAGAACGCGTCGGGTCGCTCGTAGAACCGATTGGCGGCGAAGGCGATCTCGCCCGGGTTGGGAACCGCCTCGACGCGGACGCGATGTTGCCACGCCTGGAAGCTCAGAATCTCGCCCGGAATGAGATCGGATCCGTCCCGGACACGCGCCGAGAGATCGTTGAGAACCGCTGCCGCAGTCTCGGGCCCCACGCCAAGAATCGCGAGCTCGGGATGACCGATCCCGTACAGACCAACCGTGTACGCGAACGGCGCGCGCTCAACGTGCCCGGCCCCACCGACGTACTGGATGTACGTGCCGTACTTTCGAATGGTCTCAACGGTGTGGCGATCTTCTTGGTCGAGCCATGCCTGCGTTGCGGCGTCCAGTGCACTCATGATCTTGTCCTCCCTCAGTGACCTTGATCATGAGATTAGAACAAACGTACGACACTCAGATTGGCGCCAGATTACTCCCCCAGCGCGGCTGGACCCTGCTCCACGAGGATGCGGAACTGGGCTGCATCGATAATCCGCACACCGAGCTCCTCCGCCTTCGCGAGCTTCGAGCCCGCGCCCGGGCCAGCAGCCACGAAATCCGTCTTCTTGGACACGCTCGAGGCAGCCTTGCCGCCAGCTGCCATGATCGCCTCTTGTGCGCCCTCGCGCGTGTAGCCCTCCAGGGTTCCGGTAGCCACAACCGTGACCCCCTCGAGCACGCCGCCCGAGACGACAGCAGCGCCAGGACCAGGATGGCCGGGGGTCGACAACTGCGCTCCGGCAGCCGCCCACCGCTCGACGATCTCCACGTGCCAGTCCACCTCGAACCAGTCGATGATCGCATCGGCGATGATCGGGCCGACGCCCTCGACCGCCGCGAGCTCCTCACGGGAAGCCGCACGAATCGCATCAATCGACCCGAACCACTGCGCCAGCGCGCGGGCAGCGACCGGGCCAACGTGACGGATGCTCAACGCGACGAGGAAGCGCCACAACTCCTTCGTCTTGGCGCGTTCGAGATTGTCGAGCAGCTCATACGCCGCCGCCGACAGAATGAAGTCGGCATCCCCATCGAACGGCCTCTCAGGATCGAACACGGGATCGGGTCGCGACGCTGTCGGCGCACGACCTTCCAGCGGAGCCCTGCGCTGACGACGGAACGGGCTGCGCGCATCCGGCTCACCGTCGGCATCGAGCCGAACAAGCCCCGTCTCGGCATCGCGCACCTCGACGTCGATTGGAAAAAGGTCCTCGGCACGCAGATCGAACAGCCCCGCCTCAGTGACCAGCGGCGGCACCTCGGGGCGCAACGGATGCGTCAGGGCGGCAGCTGACACCTCACCGAGCCCCTCGATATCGAGAGCGCCACGCGAACCAATGTGCTCGACCCGACCGCGAACCTGGGCCGGACACGATCGCGTGTTCGGGCATCGCAGATCGATGTCGCCCTCTTTGGCGGGGGCGAGCGGAGAGCCGCACTCGGGGCAGTGCGTCGGCATGATGAATGCGCGTTCGCTGCCGTCACGCAACTCGACGACCGGCCCGAGGACTTCGGGAATGACATCGCCGGCCTTGCGGATGACGATCGTGTCGCCAATGAGGACCCCCTTGGCCTTCACGACGTCCTGGTTGTGCAGCGTCGCCTGACGTACGACGCTGCCCGCGACACGCGCCGGTTCCATAACGGCGAACGGTGTCGCGCGGCCGGTTCGCCCGACCGAAACGACGATGTCGAGCAGCTTCGTGTTCACCTGCTCGGGCGGGTACTTGTACGCAATCGCCCACCGCGGCGCGCGGCTCGTCGCGCCCAGCTCGTCGTGCAAAGCCAACTCATCGACTTTCACGACGACACCGTCGATCTCGTGCTCGACATCGTGACGGTGTTCGCCGTAGTGGCGGATGTAATCGGCGGCGGCATCGACTGACTCTGCGACCGTGAAGTACCGACTCACCGGCAAACCCCACGACTCCAGCAGCCCATAGACCTCGCTCTGGGTCGCTACCGGAGGATTCGGCCAGGCGCCGATGCCATGGACGGTCAGCCGCAGCCGCGAGAGCCGTTCGTGCATCGCCTCGAGCTGGCGCTCGTTCTTGCCCTCGCGCTTCTGCCGGAGCGACCCGGATGCCGCGTTCCGCGGATTCGCGAACAGGCGATCTCCCATCGACTCCTGGTAGGCGTTGAGCGACTCGAAGTCAGCCACGGTGAAGAACACCTCACCACGCACCTCGACAAGCTCAGGATGTCCCGTCCCGGCAAGCGCGGTCGGGATACCGGCCACGTCCCGGACGTTCTCGGTCACGTCCTCTCCGACGCGTCCGTCGCCCCGCGTGGCAGCCGACACGAGCCGCCCGTGCTCGTAGCGCAACGACAGGGCGAGACCGTCGATCTTGAGCTCACACAGGTAACGAACTGAGCCGCCGACGTCACGCTGCACGCGTGCAGCCCAGGCCCGGAATTCCTCGTCGCTGAAGACATTGTCGAGGCTCAGCATCCGCTCGGCATGCTCGACCGGCGAAAACAGCGTGCCTGATGCTGCCCCGACCGAGAGTGTCGGCGAATCCTGCCCCTGAACTTCGGGATGCAGTCGCTCGAGGGCCTCCAGCCGCTGCATCCACGTGTCGTACGTGGCGTCGTCGACGATGACCTCGTCACGCCCGTAGTACGCCCCGCGGGCATCGACAATGAGGTCAGTGAGGCGCGAAGCCTCCGCCCGAGCATCGTCGAGACTGAGCCGCGCGAGCTCCGCATCCGGGATCGTCACAGATGCAGGGGAAACGTCGTTCGTGGCCACGAGTGCAGTTTAGGCACCACCCACGACACGGCAGGCCGACACAGGATGCCGCTGCTCACGCCTCGATGGGAACAGCCGACCTCGTGCGATCGATCGTGAACTGGCCGATGACGCGCGTGCCGTCGTAGAGCACCGCTGTCTGCCCGGTAGCGACCCCGTCGAGGGGCTCATCGGGCGTGACCACGACCTCGCCGTCGAGGATCTCTGCTCGCGCGGGAACCGGATCGGCGTGGGCGCGGATCTGTACGTCGCACGCGAAGGATGCCGCATCCGGCGCCCGCCCCGCCCAGGTCACCCGTGATCCGGCGATCTCGGCGGTCGCGAGAGCCTCCTTCGGCCCGACGACCACCGTGTTGGTCACGGGTCGGATCTCGAGAACGAACCGCGGCTTGCCATCAGAAGCCGGAGTGCCGAGTGCGAGCCCGCGGCGCTGACCGACCGTGTAGGCGTGGGCACCATCGTGAGTGCCCACCTGGGCGCCGGAACGATCGACGATAGGCCCTTCAGCGACCCCGACGCGCTCAGCCAGCCACCCCTTCGTGTCGCCGTCGGGAATGAAGCAGATGTCGTGGCTGTCGGGCTTGTGCGCAACGGTCAGGCCCCGCTCCTCCGCCTCGGCGCGCACGACAGCCTTCGACGGGGTCGAACCGAGCGGGAACAGGCAGTGCGCGAGCTGGTCAGCGTCGAGCACGCCAAGCACATACGACTGGTCTTTCGCCGCATCCGACGCCCGGTGCAGCTCACGGCCCTCCGGCGTCTCGACGAGGGTCGCGTAATGGCCGGTGCAGACGGCATCGAAGCCGAGCTCGATCGCGCGCTCCAACAGCGCTGCGAACTTGATCTTCTCGTTGCAGCGCATGCACGGGTTCGGCGTGCGCCCGGCCCGGTACTCGGCGATGAAATCGTCGATTACCTCGTCGCGGAACCGCTCCGAGAAGTCCCACACGTAGAACGGGATGCCCAGGCGATCGGCCGCGCGGCGAGCATCCATCGCGTCCTCGATCGTGCAACAGCCGCGGCTGCCCGTTCGCAGCGTCCCTCCGGCGCGCGAAAGCGCGAGATGCACCCCGACGACCTCGTGGCCGGCATCCACAGCGCGCGCCGCGGCGACGGCAGAGTCGACTCCGCCACTCATGGCCGCAAGAACACGCATGGTCCCAGTCTACGAGCGGCCATCTGTACGGGACCCGGATGCCGCCCGCGCCCGCTCTACCGCATCGGGAAGCACCCGCAGAACCGCGTCGATGTCGGCATCCGTCGTTGAGCGCCCCAGGGTGAACCGCAGCACCTCGCGCGCCTCCCGATCGCTTCGACCCATCGCGGTCACGACGTGGGAAGGCTCGGGAACACCCGCCTGACACGCAGACCCCGTCGACACCGAGACCCCGGCCATGTCGAGCAGGAAGAGAAGCGACTCCCCCGACGCCCCGGGAAAGAGGATGTGCGCATTCCCCGGCAGGCGGTCGACTGGATCACCGAGCAGCTCGGCTGCCGGGACCGTGGCCAGTGCGCCAGCGATCAGCCGATCGCGCATCCCCGACAAGCGCGCCGACTCTTCGGCAAGCTCCCCGACCGCGAGCTCGGCAGCTACCGCGAAGGCCGCCGCTCCAGCGATGTCCTGGGTCCCCGAGCGCAGTCCGCGCTGTTGACCACCGCCGTGCAGCAGCGGGTCCAGTCGGGCAGACCGGGCGACCACGAGAGCGCCAACCCCGATCGGTCCGCCGACCTTGTGCGCTGACAGGCTCATGGCGAGGAGCCCGGCTCCGGGGCGAGCATCGCCTCGCAGCTGGGCGAAAGACACCGGCACATGTCCGAACGCCGCGATGGCGTCCAGATGCAGCGGCACGCGCTCGGAGGCTGCGGCCCGGGCGAGAGCGGCAACCGGGTTGACCGTGCCCACTTCGTTGTTGGCGACAAGCGCCGTTGCCAGAGCGGCCCCAGGGAGAGCCGCCGCGAACTCGGCAGCGTCGATGGCTCCCCGGGTTGTGAGTGGCACACTCCGGATGCCGGCACCATCGCGCCTCGCGATCCAGTCCACGGGGTCGATGGAGGCGTGATGCTCACCGTCAGGCAGGACGATGTCGGAGGTGCCGGCGCGACGGGTCTGCCAGAGCCCTTTCAGGGCGAGATTCACGGCTTCGGTCCCACCGGAAGTGATCACGATCTCGATCGGGTCGCAACCCACCGCCGCAGCGAGCCGTTCACGAGCATCCTCCAGGACTCGCCGCGCACTCTGGCCATTCGCGTGGATCGACGACGCATTGCCGACGACCGACGCCGCTTGCAGCCAGGCCTCGCGCGCCTCAGGACGCAGCGGCGTCGAGGCCGCATGGTCGAGGTAGATGCTCACGCACTCCACTGTGCCACTGCCCCGGGGTCGTGGGCCGCCGACGCCTGCGGCAGACGCGTCTGCGGCATGTACCGCGTCGTTATGCTCTACGCATGCCGATCCCCGAGTCAGCTGTACTTTCGCGCGCCGACATGACCGACGCCGGTCTCCTGTCGCCGCGGTTCGACGACCTCGGTGTCCGGCTGCATGACGGTGGCGGCACGCTGCGGGTCTGGTCAGCGCACGCATCCTCGATCGACCTCCTGATCTTCGACAACGACGACCTGGACTGGGTCATCGAGACTGTTCCGCTGGCGCGCACCGACGGTGACATCTGGTCGGCGTATGCGGCGGGGCTGCGCCCGGGAACCCATTACGCGATCCAGGTGGATGGACCGCAGGGCCCCGGGAACACGTTCAATCCCTCAACGCTGCTCATCGACCCCTACGCACGGGGCCTCGCATGCAATGGCTTCCGCGGATGGCGATCGGTGGTCGTCGCCGGCGATTTCGACTGGTGCGGCGCGCGCAAACCCCTCGTGCCTCTGGACCGGACGGTCATCTACGAGGGTCACGTCAAGGGGATGACCAAGCGTCATCCCGAGGTTCCCCCTGCCCTGCACGGCACCTACGCGGGACTTGCGCACCCGGCGATGATCGAGCACTTCACCGCGCTCGGGGTCACCAGCATTGAGCTGCTTCCGGTCCACCAGTTCGCGAGCGAGCCCCGCCTGCTCGAGCTGGGCCTCACGAACTACTGGGGCTACAACACCGTCGGCTTTTTCGCTCCCCATGCCGCCTATGCGACCGAAGAGAACCGGCGCCAGGGTCCGGAAGCGGTGCTGCGGGAGTTCAAGGGCATGGTCAAGCTCCTGCACGAGGCCGGCCTGGAAGTCATCCTCGACGTCGTCTACAACCACACATCCGAGGCCGAGCTCGGTGGCCCGCGCTCGAGCTTCCGGGGCATCGACAACCGGGGCTACTACCGTCAGCACGCCGACGGCGCCTACATCGACGTCACAGGCTGCGGAAACAGCGTCGATACCGCCACGGATGCCGCCTCCCGCCTGGTCCTCGACTCGCTGCGGTATTGGGCCAACGACGTGCAGGTCGACGGTTTCCGCTTTGATCTCGCCACGACGCTCGGGCGTGACCGCGAGCACACCTTCACCCCCGAGCATCCGTTGCTTCGAGCGATCATCGACGATCCCGCGCTTGCGGATGTCAAGAAGATCGCCGAGCCGTGGGACGTCGGGATGGGTGGCTGGCAGACAGGCAACTTCGGTCCGGGCTGGATGGAATGGAACGACCGCTACCGTGACCGCGTGCGCAACTTCTGGCTCAGCGATGTCGACTACGGTCGTCGCGCCGCGACAGCGCCCGTGGGGGTCGGCGGGTTCGCGACCCGCCTTGCGGGCTCGTCGAACACCTTCAGCGCCGAACGTGGTCCGCTTGCGAGCGTCAACTTCGTGACAGCACACGACGGCTTCACGCTCCACGACCTGGTGTCGTACGACGTCAAACACAACACGGCAAACGGCGAACACAATCGTGATGGCGCCGACACGAACAGGTCGTTCAACCATGGGGCCGAGGGCGAGACTGACGACCCGCTCATCCTGGCTACGCGGCGCCGCGCTATGCGCAATCTGATGGGCACCCTCCTGCTCTCCGCGGGAGTCCCGATGATCACTGCAGGTGATGAGTTCGGACGCACGCAGCATGGCAACAACAACGCCTACTGCCACGACGGGCCGCTGACCTGGTTGCCGTGGGAGCATGCGCCGTGGCAGGCGAACCTCTTCGCCCACGTCCAGCGCCTCTTGACTCTGCGCGCGCAGAACCCCGCGCTGCGTCCGAGCAGGTTCGCGCGCGATGACCAGGAGACGCCCTCAGCGTCGGTCATGGACTGGTACGACGAGCACGGCGAGATGATGTCGGGCGCGCGGTGGGCCGATCCGACGCACCGCACGCTGCAGTACCTCGCGACCTCGACTCCCGAGCTCGAGGCACCCAACCGGATTCTTCTCGTCGTGCACGGCACCGAGCGTCCGGTTACCGTGCTTCTGCCACGGGTCGAGGGGGTCGCGCGATATCGAGCGGTCTGGTCGAGCGAGGACGAGCATCCGTCGGACGACATCACCGCCCACGAGCCCGCGTCATCCGTCGAGCTCGGTCCGACATCGATGCGCCTGTTCGTAGCCGACCCGGCCTGAGCCTCTTCCAGGGGCGCATTGTTGCGGACGGCGCGCCCCCTGTCCACACCTGTTCCCGCTGGCGGTGCGCGGGGTAGGTTCGAAACGTGGCAACCAGCAGACGCTCCCCCGTTCCTCGGCCGTGGCGAAGCGCCACCGCGATCCCGGTGCGCCCCGCCTCGCCGCTCGCGCCGGCCGCTGACGCCGCCATGGGACGCATCCCCATGGTCCGGCCGAGGCCTGACACCCCCGACGCGGCCTATAGCCCGAGCGCCTTTCACGGCGAGGCTGTCGCGTTCGGCGTCACGGCCTTCCGCGAGGGCCACGATCGCATCGGCGTTCACCTGCGCCTGACCTCACCGTCGGGCGACGAGTCGCTGCATCGCCTGGACCCTGCGGGGGACGGATTCGACCGCTGGTGGACGAACGTTGCGCTCCTTGAGGAGGGAACCTGGACGTTCCACTTCGAGTCCTTCGCTGACGACTTCGCCACCTGGCACCACGCGGCCCACGTCAAAGTGCTCGCCGGTGTCGATGTCCCCCTCATGCTGGAGATGGGGGCGCTGCTGTGCGAACGCGGCGCTGCCGAACGCGATCGACCGGCAGCCGAGCGCCGCATGCTCACCGAGATGGCAGAGCAGTTCCGCGCGGATGCCGGCACCGAGCCGCTCAGCCTTATTGACGATCCGCGTCTGGAGGCAGCGTTCACGGCTCGCCCGCTGCAGTCCCTCGTGACCGTGGGCAGCGACCGCGACTTGCTCGTCGAACGCGAACGGGCAGGCGTGGGCGCCTGGTACGAGTTCTTCCCCCGGTCCGAAGGGGCAAAACTCCGCAAAGACGGCACCGTCAAGAGCGGTACGTTTCGCACTGCCAGCAAGCGGCTTCCCGCGGTTGCACGGATGGGTTTCGACGTCGTGTACCTGCCGCCGATCCATCCGATCGGGCGCACGAATCGCAAGGGCCCGAACAACTCGCTGACCCCCGGTCCGGGCGATCCGGGCTCGCCGTGGGCGATCGGCGCGGCAGAGGGCGGACATGATGCCGTCCATCCTGATCTCGGCACTCTCGCCGACTTCCGTGCGTTCGTGCGGGCAGCTGCCGCCGAAGGGCTCGAGGTTGCGCTCGACCTCGCGCTGCAGGCGTCCCCGGATCATCCGTGGGTGACAAGCCACCCGGAGTGGTTCACGACGCTCCCCGACGGGTCCATCGCGTACGCCGAGAACCCCCCGAAGAAGTATCAGGACATCTATCCGATCAACTTCGACAACGATCCCGAGGGAATCCGCGCCGAGGTGTTGCGGATCGTGCGCCACTGGATTGCGCAGGGCGTCCGCATCTTCCGCGTCGACAACCCGCACACCAAGCCGCTCCAGTTCTGGGAGTGGTTGATCCGCGAGGTGAACGCCGAGCGCCCGGATGTCGTCTTCCTGGCCGAGGCGTTCACCCGCCCCGCTCCGCTCCAGGGGCTTGCAATGGCGGGGTTCCAACAGAGCTACACCTACTTCACCTGGCGCAACACGAAGGAGGAGCTCGAGGAGTTCCTCTCCTCGCTTGCCCACGAGACCGCGGACTACCTTCGGCCCAACCTCTTCGTGAACACCCCCGATATCCTCACCGAATACCTCCAGTACGGCGGCCACGCGGCGTACGTCATCCGTGCCGCGATCGCCGCCACGGCTGCGCCGGTCTACGGCGTGTATGCGGGTTATGAACTGTTCGAGAATGTCGCCCGGCCAGGTTCCGAAGAGAACATCGACAACGAGAAGTATGAGTACAAGTTCCGCGACTGGGAGGCGATCGACGCGGCGGGCTCATCCCTCGCGCCGTTCCTGACCCGCCTCAACGAGATCCGCCGGGATCACCCGGCACTGCGTCAGTTGCGAAACCTCACGGTCCACTGGAGCGACGACGACGCGATCCTCGTCTATTCGAAGCACCTGGATGCCGCCCTCTCGCCGACGGGCGAATCCGACACGATCCTCGTCGTGGTGAACGTCGACCCCCATTCGGTGCGCGAGACCACGGTCCACCTCGACACTCGCGTGTGGGGCGTCGAACCGGGTGAGGCCTTCGGGGTCACCGACCTCATCACCGGGGCCCAGTGGACCTGGACAGACCACAACTACGTGCGGCTCGACGCCTTCCGCGAGCCCGTGCACATCCTGCGGATTGAGGGACAGCGATGACTACGATCGACCCCGCCACACTCGACGCCGTCGCGCACGGCAGCCATCACGACCCCCACAGCGTTCTCGGCATCCATCCCGCCGGCAAGAACACGTGGGTCATCCGGACCCGCCGACCGCTCGCCGCGACGGTCACCGCCGTATTCGATGGCGGCAAACGCGTGCGGCTGGAGCATGTCGCGGCAGGCATCTGGGAGGGCACGGTCACCGGACCGATTGGTTCCTACCGGATCGACGCGACGTACGACGACGGACCCGACTACCGGGACGACGATCCCTATCGGCACTCCCCCACCATCGGCGAACTGGACCTCCATCTGATCCGCGAGGGACGCCACGAGCGGCTCTGGGACGTCCTGGGCTCACACGTTCGAACCCACGAAGACAGCCATGGCACATCCTTCGCCGTCTGGGCGCCGAACGCCCGCGCAGTTCGGGTCGTCGGCAACTTCAACGGGTGGGACGGCGCAGCCCACGCGATGCGCTCGATGGGTGGCTCCGGGGTCTGGGAGTTGTTCATCCCCGCTGTCGATGAGGGAGCGGTCTACAAGTACGAGATCCAGGGACCGGACGGGCAGTGGCGGCTGAAGGCCGACCCGCTGGCCCGACTCGCGGAGGTTCCCCCCGCTACCGGGTCGGTCGTCACCGCGTCGTCGTACCGATGGCAGGACTCGGCCTGGATTTCACGACGTTCCAAGAGTCGCCCGGTGACCGAGCCCATGTCGATCTACGAGGTCCACCTCGGCTCGTGGCGCCCCGGCTTGTCGTACCGCGACGCAGCCGACCCTCTGATCGAACACGTGAGCGCGCTTGGCTTCACCCACGTGGAGTTCCTCCCCCTCGCGGAGCATCCGTTCGGCGGATCCTGGGGCTATCAGGTCACGGGTTACTTCGCACCCACGAGCAGATTCGGCAGCCCCGACGACCTCAAGTACCTGATCGACCGGCTGCACCAGGCCGGCATCGGCGTCATCATGGACTGGGTTCCCGGACACTTCCCGAAGGACGAGTTCGCACTCGCGAAGTTCGACGGCAGGGCCCTCTACGAGCACCCGGACCCCCGTCGCGGCGAGCACAAGGACTGGGGAACGCTCATCTTCGACTACGGACGCAACGAGGTCCGCAACTTCCTGGTCGCCAACGCGCTGTACTGGTACGACGAGTTCCACGTCGACGGACTGCGCGTGGATGCCGTCGCCTCGATGCTCTACCTCGATTACTCGCGCAACGCTGGCGAGTGGGAACCGAACATCCACGGCGGTCGGGAGAACCTCGAGGCCATTCGGTTCCTGCAGGAGGTCAATGCGACGTGCTACAAGACGTTCCCGGGCATCAGCATGATGGCCGAGGAATCGACGAGCTTCCCCGGTGTGACCGCGCCCACCGACCACGCCGGGCTCGGTTTCGGGTTCAAGTGGAACATGGGCTGGATGAACGACAGTCTCGAATACATCAAGCGAGATCCCCTGTACCGCTCCTACCATCAGGGTGAGCTGAGCTTCTCGTTCGTGTACGCATTCAGCGAGAATTACGTGCTTCCGATCAGCCACGACGAGGTAGTGCACGGCAAGGGAAGTCTGTTCTCTCGGATGCCGGGCGATCATGCTGCCAAGCTCGCGAACATGCGGGCGTACCTCGCCTACATGTGGGCGCACCCCGGCAAGCAGCTGCTTTTCATGGGGCAAGAGTTCGGGCAGATGGCGGAGTGGTCTGAATCGCGCGGGCTCGACTGGTGGACGCTAGACCAGCCGACCCACCGACAGCTCCAGGACTTCGTCGGTGCTGTCAACGGCACGTACCGCGCCAACCCACCCCTGTGGAGTCGCGACAACGACGGGTCTGCGTTCTCGCGCATCGGCGCTCCCTCATGGAACCCGAGTGTGCTCGCCTTCACCCGACGGGACTGGGACGGCAACATCGTCGCCGCAGTGTGCAACTTCTCGGGGTCCACGCTCTCGAACTACGCGCTCGACCTTCCCCACAGCGGAGTCTGGCGCGAGATCCTCAACACCGACGCGCAGGACTACGGCGGCGCAGGCGTCGGCAACCTCGGGATGGTTGTTGCAGGCGAGGACGGCAGAGCGTCAATGGTGCTGCCCGCGACGAGCGTCATCTGGCTGCGCTACGACCCGCAGGCCCGGGTGCCCTCCACTATCCGCGACTGACGCAGGGCAATTCGCCCTTCCGGGCGCCCACTGTCAGAACAGCAGCGACGCGAGGCGACTGCGCGACCGGATGACGCGCGGGTCGTCGTCGCCCACGATGCCGAACAGCTCAAGCAGCCGCTCCCGCACTGGCGCGCGATCATCGTCGGGCAACGCCGCGAACAGATCGAGCAATCGATCAAAGGCGTCCTCAACGTGACCACCCGCAAGATCGAGGTCGGCGACCAGCAGCTGAGCGTCGACATCAGTCGGAGCAGCCGCAGCCGCTGCGCGCGCGGCCTGGAGGTCGGCATCCTGGACCCGAGAGAGCAGCCGCACCTGGGCGAGCCCCGCCCGCGCGTCGGCGTCGCGCGGGTTCTCAGCGAGCGCGCGCTCGTACGCAGAGATCGCCGCCGCATAGTCGCCGGACTCGATCGCAGCGAACGCCTCGGCGTGAAGCGGCGGCATCGCGGGCTCGGCAGCAGCACCCTCTTCATCAGCAGCGTCGGCGTCGCCTGAGCCGACTGAGCCGGTGACGCCGTTCTGCGCGGCAAGCTGCAGCAACTGGGCGAACACCTCGCGCACCTGCTGTTCGGGAACGGCGCCGGTGAACAACGGCACAGCCTGACCGCCGACCAGGGCCACGACCATTGGAATCGACTGGGCGCGGAACGCCTGAGCAAGCTGCGGGTTGGCGTCGACGTCGACCTTTGCCAGAACCAACCGGCCCGCATGCTCCGTGACAACGCGCTCGAGGACGGGGCTGAGCTGCTTGCACGGCCCGCACCATTCGGCCCACAGGTCCACGACGACAGGCACCGTCTTGGACAGCTCAAGAACCTCGGGGAACATCGCGTCTGTGACGTCGATCACCAGCCGCGCCGTGTTTCCCCCCGCGGGGGCGCCAGCAGCAGGCTCACTCGGGGATGCCGCTGCCGGGCGGTTGCGCAGGGCTGACAGGTCGACGGCGCCCCGGAGAGGAACGTTGGAGCCGGGAAGTGTCACAGCACAGAGCCTTTCAAAATCGAACTCGAGTACCCCAGAAGCCGGATCGGTTCGTTCGATCCCTTTTCCGGAACATAGAAGAAGAGCTGGTCGCTGAAGGTCGTCGAGAACCCGGATGCCGACTGGTCCGCGCCCGAAAGAGTCTTGACCGTCGCATTGTTGTCCAGCTTGATGACGGCGTCTTCGTTGGTCGGCTTGACGGTGTCGGTCTCGGCGATGCTTACCGCGACGATCGCGCCGCTCTCGAGCGTGGCGATCGCGAACGGAGGGAACTCACCGGCGGCGGCGCTGAAGGTCAGACTGCCGGTTTCGGCTCCGGTCTCGTTGAAGTCGTCGAGACGTTCCTTGCGGTCGGCGACGACTCCCGCACGGAAGAGGTCGCTCTGCTCGTCGAACATCCCCGCGAACTCCGACTCATCGCCCTTGTCGAGCACATCGGCGTACGCGGAGGCGAGCTCGTCAGGCGGCAGCAACAGGAACGGCGAATCCGGGGCGAGCTGGCTGGCGCCGATGTAGGAGGGGGCGAGCTCGGGCATCAGCGTATTGCCACCGAGGTTGCCGATATAGCTCAGCTTGTAGGGAGTCCACGGGTCTGCCTGGGTCAGCACCATGATGCTCGACGTGTTGGCCTCGTCATCCGTGACGATCGCCAGGAACGAACGCGGCCAGCCGTTATAGGCCTGCGGCAGCACGACCTCGACGGGCTTGCCGGGAACTGCCGTCGGCATCGCATAATCGGCGATGGCCTCCCTCAGTGTGTAGTTCGTCTTGCGCTCTGCCAGAAGCGCACCGTCGAGCCGGGTCGCTGCGAGGTCAGCATCCTTAGCCTCATCGGCCTGCGCCACCGTCTGAGCCACCTGCTCGACGATCCGCTCGGCCTGCTGCTTGGTGACGGCTGGAGCCTGCTGGCCCTCCGGCACGATGACCGACGCGGTCGGGCTCGGCGTCTCGGTCGGCACCAGCTGCGGCCACGCGTCAGACGTGCAGCCAGAGAGCAGGCCGACCGTGACCGCCGCAACGGGGAGAGCAATGAACGTCTTTCGTCCGCGCCCGAGCGCCCGCCGTGGCTTGCTGGCACTGATGACGCCCTTGTCAGACTCCGCGACAGACAGATCAATCGGCTCCGTCACCGGCACGGGCAGACCCTTGCGGCGCGGACCCCGCGAACGGCGCACGTGACGGATGCCGAGGACGTAGAGCACAACGCCGACCGCCATCAGGATGCCGCCACCGACGATCAGGGGTCCAGCCCAGGGCGTGGAGTTCTCGATCGGCCAGGTGACACTCACCGTCGTCGGGGCAGGTTCTGTTCCATCCGAGGCGATGATGACGCTCATGTCGGCTGGAAGCTGCAGCGGCGCGATGACGAGGTCTTCCTGCTGGTACTCATCCAGCCAGAGATCGGACCCTGCCGGGTTCCGCCCCGGAATAGCTTCCTCCTCGGTGCCCTGATCGGTCGCGGCATCCCCCGCCGCTGCCCCGTCCTCGGTCGGGGCGTCGGTTGCCGGCGTGGCGGTGGGGTCGACGGTCGGTTCGGGCTCAGGAGTCGGCTCGATCTCCTCGGTAACGAGCGAGCCGTCCTCGGTCTGCACTACCTGGTTGTAGGTGGTGTCAGCAAGCCATGCCTGCACGTCGGCAGTTCTGCCGTAAGCGGCGAAGACAGAGCCATCCCCCAGCACCCGCAGCGTCTGGGACCCGGGGTTCGCGGTCAGCACGGCGCCGTCGATGACCAGATACGGCTCGTCTTGGGTGATCGAAACATCGGCTGTCGTCGACCGTGGGCCCTGGAAGATCGTCCGCTGGGCGATTCCCGCCCCGATCATCACGGTCGCCAGAACCAGCGCGACCACAGCCCATACGAAACGCACGAAAAACCTTCCTCGGCGCACGGACGTCGACGCACGCCGAAAACTCGACATTTCAGACTAGCGAACATGTCCTGAAAGTCCCCAGGGAGGCGATGCATCACCGACTAGGCCCCGGCTATGCGTATTCTGATCGCCAGGCGGGTCACGCCTGAGAGAACGAGGTCCCGTGAAGCTGCAGAACCCCTTCCGCGTCGCATTCGTCGCGACCCTCGGCGTGGGTCTCGGACTCCTGCTCATCGCGAGCGTGCAGACGTTGTCGACGATCCTGCTTTATGTGGGCACAGCGCTGTTTCTCGCGCTCGGCCTGGAACCGATGGTTTCGTGGCTGATCCGCCGTCGCGTACCGCGGTGGGCGGCGGTACTCGTCACGATCGTCGTCGTGTTGGGCGTCTTCGCCGGCGTCATCCTGATGGTGCTCCCGATCATCGTGGAACAGATCACGCAGTTCGTCGTCGAGGTCACCCGCATTCTGCAGAACCCCTCGTGGCCGGATGAGCTCCAAACGTGGCTCGAGTCGGTGTTCCCCATGCTCAGATGGGATGACATCTTCGCCTACATCCTGCAGTGGCTCCAGGGACTGGACTTCGCGTCGATCGGCGGGTCGATCGGTGGCAACATCCTCGCTATCGGTGCCACCATCGCAAGTGGCCTCTTCGGCGCCTTCATCGTGCTGATCCTGACGATCTACTTCACGGCATCCATCCCCTCGCTCAAGAAGGCCGTGTACCAACTGGTCGCGGCATCCAAGCGTCAGCGGTTCGTCGACCTCGCCGAACAGATCACCAATTCGGTCGGCTATTACGTGATCGGCCAGGTCAGCCTGGGTGTCATCAACGGCATCCTGAGTTGGATTTTCCTCAGCATCATCGATGCGCCGTTCCCCGCGGTCCTCGCGGTGGTGGCGCTACTGTTCTCGCTGATCCCGCTCGTGGGAACGCTCACCGGGTCGACGATTATCGTGCTGACCTGCCTGATCCCGGGTCTCGGCTCGCCGACGATAGCCCTCATCGCGGCGATCTACTACCTCATCTACATGCAGCTCGAGGCGTACGTCATCTCGCCTCGAATCATGAGTCGCGCCGTCGCGATTCCCGGAGCGGTCGTGGTGGTCGCGGCACTCGCGGGAGGATCGCTTCTTGGGCTCCTCGGCGCCCTGATCGCGATCCCGGCAGCGGCGAGCGTCTTGATCATCTACCGGCAGGTCGTGATCCCGCGCCAGAACGAGCGCTGAGCCTCAGGCGGGCTCGCCGAGCTCGCCGTCCCACTCCGTCGGCAACGGCAGGGCATCCGGGTTGATCGCAGCGACGATCTCGGTGAGCACCGTCCTGGTCTGGTTCTCCCCCACCCACAGGTGGCGTCCGCCCTCAACCGGAATGAGCGTGGCGTGCGGGATCGCCGAGAAACGCTTGGCCGCCTCGTCGGGCCGCAGGAAGTCATCGAACTCGGGGACAAGAACAATGATGGGCCGCGGGTCTTCTGCCCAGCCCGCCAGTTCATCCTCGGTGGTTCGGTGCAGCGGCGGTGACAGCAGCACGATTCCTTCGACGTCGTGGTCGGCGGCGTACTTCAGCGCCAGCTCCGTCCCGAAGGACCAGCCGACGATCCACGGACGCGGCAGTCCCCGTTCGGCGACGAACGACATTGCCGCAGCGACATCCCACCGCTCGGAGTCACCACCGTCGAAAGAGCCGTCGCTGGTCCCCCGCGGCGACGTCGTCCCGCGTGTGTTGAATCGGAGCACGGCAAGATCGGCCAGGGCGGGCAGGCGCGCCGCCGCCTTGCGGAAGATGTGCGAGTCCATGAATCCACCAGCCGTCGGCAGCGGATGCAGCGTGACGAGCGTGGCGTGGGGGGTGCGCTCGGCAGGCACGGCGAGTTCACCGACCAGAGTCAGTCCGTCTTGCGTGTGAAGCTCGATCTCTTGCCGGCGAGCGGGAAGAAGCATCGGTCCGCGAATCTCCATGTCAGCTGATCCTCCAGCAGTGTGAGTGCCAATGTCGGCGAGCCGCGAGATCGGCAGCGTCCCCGAGGACGCCATCTGCGCGCCACGCGACGATGTGGGCGGTGCCCGGCTCGATAGGGCGAACGCATCCGGGGCACGCATACGACTTCGTCGCCTGCGCCGCCGATACCGGCTGAACCGTCCACTCCACGCCGCGGCGTACCTCGGTTCGCTTCCAGCCGGCGATCAGGCGTTCGAGGCCGTCATCGCCGGCAGGCTCGGGTCGACGACGATGGGATCGTGGCATCTTCGACGGTCACCACCAGTGGTTGTTGACCCAGAAGTTGTACGCGCCGGCCCAGCTGCCATAGCGTCCCACGGCATAGCCGTTGGCCCACCGCAGATTGTCGACCGGGTTGTAGCCGCTTCCGGGAACCTTGCTGCACGGCAGAGCCTGAACCAGACCGCAGGCTCCCGACCGCCGGTTCGTCGCGTTGGGATTCCACCCGCTCTCCCGTGAGACGACGTAATCGACGTAGCCCCAGTCGCTCTCGGGAATCCCGGCCGCCGACATCCACTCGGCCGGCGAACCACCGCCCGAGTAGAACAACGGTGCTGCTGCGCCGCCTCCACCACCGCTGGATGCCACGACGGGAGTGGGCTTGGGCTTGACGTACACCTCGTAGCCACCGCGATCTGGATCAAAAGCGACAGGCTCGGCATCCGTGTCTATGACCAGTGACTGCGCGTCGACGATCGAACTCGCGTACAGCGAGACAGGCTCGGGCGTGTCGTCCTCGGCCGTCGCGAAAGCCATTCCGCTCGGGCCGGCGTTAGCCGCAACAAAGCCCAGTGCCGCGAAAGCAGCGAAGACCGCGAGCACGCCGCGGCGCTTCGACCAGTGTCCGACAGGGGCTGCAGCTGCCCGGGGCGGCACGCTGGAACGCCGCGGGGCGAGCTCACTGCTCGCGCGCGCGGTTACGTCGGCGCCACGGCGTTCATCAGTCACAATGACCCGATTCTACCGAGGCGAAGCCACGGGTTCGCCTCGAGCGACGCGCGGGTTCACTCGACAGCGAGCATGATCTCGACGACAGCGTCCAGGACGGCATCAACTTGCACTTCGCGGTAGCCGCCCCGCTGCATGCGGAAGGCGACCCCACGAACCTGCTCGATGGTCGCGCCGCTCCCGGTCTCGAGATACCGAGCGAGCTTGTTCATGACGAAGTCGACCTCGTCGATCCGGTACCCGTATCGGAGAGCTCCGGTCCGCTGGAAGCGACGGCGAGAAGGTCGTTGCAGGCGGTCGAGCACCGTCTGGGCGTCTCGCCGCGTCCGCGCGATCCAGACATCCGTCCCCACCCGGGCGATGGCGGCGTCGCGTTCCCGACGAGCGAAGGCGTCCTCGATACGGGTCAGCGCGGCATCCACGCTCGTGATTTCGTATCCGCGGCGCGCGAGCGGAAAAGCAGCAGCCCGAATCTGACCCGACGTCATCGACGGGTGTCCCGGAGCCTCAAAGGCATCACGCGCGTGCGAGAGGAAGCTGTCGACCGCGGCGCGCTCATAGCCCTTCACTCGGCCACGCGTGACGGGAAACAGCGCACGAGCCGGTTCGGGGACAGCGGGCGCTGCCGATTCCGGAGAAGAAGTCATTGTCATTCGGTTGCCAGCCTCACGCTGCTACGCCACATCATGATGCCACCAACGGCGAGAACAGGTAGTACAGGGCCAGCGCCGCTGTTGCCGACGGGAGGATCGAATCGAGCCGGTCGAGGACTCCCCCGTGTCCGGGCAGCCATGAACTCATGTCTTTGATGCCGAGGTCTCGCTTCACCATCGACTCACCGAGGTCGCCGGTTGTCGCCGTACCGAGGATCACAGCACCCAGAATCGCACCAGCCCACCAGGGAATGCCCAGCATGAAGATACCGAGCAGGATGCCCGCAGCAACGGCGCCGACGACAGCGCCCGCGAAGCCCTCCCACGTCTTGTTCGGACTGATCCGCGGCGCCATCGGATGCTTCCCGAAGGTGAGTCCGGAAGCGTAGGCGGCGGTGTCAGCGACAACGGCGACCGCGATGAACGCGATGATCCACCACTCACCGGCATCCTGACGCAGCAACACCATCGCCATGCTCGCGAGGAACGGAACGTAGAACACCACGAAAGTGCCGGCGAGTACGTCGCTCGTGACGGCGGAATATCGCCGGCCGTCGGCAGCAGCCATCTGGGCGATCAATCGCCAGACGACGACGAAAGCCAACGCAGCGAACAGCGCCACCCAGTGCAGCCACAGCTCAAGGAACGCCCCCGAGAGAAGCACCACGGCTGCAGCAACGATCTGGGGCGCGAGATCGATACGGCGATCCGAGCCCGCCAGCGCACGCGAGAACTCGACAACGCCGAGAACGACGACGCCCAGAGCCAAGAAGATGAAGACCCACTTGATGAAGATCAGCGACAGGAGCGCGACAGCCCCGATACCCACGCCGATGAGGATCGCGAGGATCAGGTCCCTGCCAGTACGCTTCTTGATGCGCTCGTTGGCCTCTTCGAACTCCGCGCGCGCGTGTGCCACATGCTGCTCGAACTCGGTTCGCGCGGTGCGCATCTGCGCCTGGAGGCCGGGGCCGGCCTCCTCCGTAGCTTCCCCGGCGGATTCGCCAGGGACGCGCGCATCGGAACGGTCATCGGTCATGTCGACCGTTACACCTCGAGAAGCTCAGCTTCTTTGCGCTTGAGCGCCTCGTCGATCTGGTCGACGTGGGCGCGCGTGAGCGCATCGAGCTCTTTCTCGGCGCGAGCAAGCTCGTCTTCACCGATGTCGCTCTTGAGGGCGTCGAGGTCATCCTTGGCCTTGCGCCGGATGCCGCGCACGTGCACCTTGGCGTCCTCGGCCTTCGCGCGCACGAGCTTCACGAACTCCTTGCGGCGCTCTTCGGTGAGCTCTGGCATCGTGACACGAACGATCATGCCGTCGTTGGTCGGGTTGGCGCCGAGGTTGGGAGCATCCCGGATGGCCTGCTCGATCGCCTTGAGCGCGGACTTGTCGTAGGGGTTGATAACAAGCGTGCGCGCCTCAGGGTTGTTCAGCGAGGCAAGCTGAGCAAGCGGGGTCGGCGAACCGTAGTAGTCGACCATGATCCGCTGGAACAACTGCGGGTTGGCGCGTCCCGTGCGTACGGTCGCGAAGTCATCCTTCGCGGCCTCCACTGCACGATCCATGCGGGTTCCGGCATCGGTCAAAACATCCGCGATCACGGCGACTCCTTACTGCGTGTGACCTGCATAGTCTAGTCGGCAGGCTTTCAGCCGACCGTGACGACAGTGCCGATGGATTCGCCGAGAAGAGCGCGTGTGACGTTGCCCTCGGGCTCCATACCGAACACGCGCATGTCCATGCCGTTGTCCATGCACAGGCTGAAGGCCGTCGAATCCACGACCTTCAAGCCACGCTGCAACGCGTCGAGATACGTGATCCGGTCGATGCGGGTCGCAGTGGGATCCTTGCGCGGATCGGCAGTGTAAACGCCGTCGACGCCGTTCTTCGCGACGAGAACCTCGCTCGCGCCGATCTCGAGCGCGCGCTGAGCGGCGACGGTATCGGTCGAGAAGTAGGGAAGGCCCGCGCCCGCTCCGAAGATGACGACGCGCCCCTTCTCCATGTGCCGTTCTGCGCGACGGGGGATGTATGGCTCGGCCACCTGGGTCATCGAGATCGCCGACTGGACGCGCGTTGCGGCTCCCGCCTGCTCGAGGAAGTCCTGCAGCGCGAGTGCGTTCATGACGGTGCCGAGCATCCCCATGTAGTCCGCGCGACCTCGGTCCATTCCCCGCTGGCTGAGCTCCGCGCCGCGGAAGAAGTTACCGCCGCCAACGACGACGGCGATCTCTACCTCGTCGACCGCCGCAGCGATCTCGCGTGCCATTTGGCTGACGACATCCGGGTTGACCCCCAGCTGCCCTCCCCCGAACGCTTCCCCCGAAAGCTTGAGCAGGACGCGTCGGCGCCCCGTCGATTCATCCGCCACGTACGTCTCCTCTTGTCGCCTACAACCTACCGAAGCACATCAGAAAGGGCCCGCACTGGATGGTGCGGACCCTTTCGACATGATGCTTACGCGCCGACCTTGAACCGAGCGAAGTCGGTGAGCGTGAGGCCAGCGTCCTTCGCAACCTGGGCGACCGAGAGCTTGTTGTCTCGGGCGTAGTCCTGGTCGAGCAGAGCGACCTGCTTGAAGAAGGCGTTCACGCGGCCCTCGACGATCTTCGGAAGGGCAGCCTCGGGCTTGCCCTCGTTGCGAGAGATCTCGGTGACGATCTCGCGCTCCTTCTCGACGTCGGCCTCGGGGACATCGTCGCGGGACAGGTACGACGGGTTGGCGAAGGAGATGTGCTGCGCCAGCGCGCGAGCGGTCTCGGCGTCATCACCCGTGTAGGCCAACACAACACCCACCTGCGGCGGAAGGTCCTTGTTGGTCTTGTGCAGGTAGATTTCGAACTTCTCGCCCTCGAGCGTGCGCACCTGGCGCAGCTCGACCTTCTCTCCGATGATCGCTGCCTCGTCCGAGATGAGCTGGTCGACAGTTCCCGCGCCCGCGGATGCGGCCAGGGCCTCGTCGACCGAGTTCGCGCCGGCGGCTGCGGCAGCCTCGACGACCTTGTCGGCGAGGGCCACGAAGCGGTCGTTCTTCGCAACGAAGTCGGTCTCGCAGGCAAGCTCGATGAGGGTGACCTTGCCATCCAGTTCGCGGGCGGCGATGAGCCCCTCGCTCGTGGAACGGTCGGCACGCTTCGCGTTACCCTTCGCGCCCTTCAGGCGCAGGATCTCGACGGCCTTCTCGACGTCGCCGTCAGCCTCTTCGAGCGCCTTCTTGGTGTCGACCATTCCCGTGCCCAGCTGCTCGCGCAGCGCCTTGATGTCGGCGATCGTGAAGTTTGCCATGGGTGGCGGCTCCTTGTTCGTGGTGAGTTCTCGTGGATGCTCCGGTGGCGCGGTGGCGCCACCGGAGCGATGTCGATCGGCTTACTTGGACTCGGCGACGGCGTCAGCGTCAGTGTCAGCGGCGACGGTTTCCGCGTCACCGGCAACTGCCTCGTGCGCGGCGGCGCCGGCAGCGTCAGCCTCGGACTCGGTCGCAATGGTCTCGACCTCCGCGACGTCGGTGACGACGGGGGCGCCCTGCTCGAGAAGCTCGCGCTCCCACTCGGCGAGCGGCTCAGCAGCCTCAGCCTCGGCCTCGCCAGCGGGCTGGTGGCGCTGGATGAGACCGTCAGCGGCGGCATCCGCGATGATGCGGGTGAGCAGGCTCACCGAACGGATCGCGTCGTCGTTACCGGGAATCGGGTACTGGAACTCGTCAGGGTCGGCGTTGGTGTCGAGGATGCCGATAACGGGGATGCCGAGCTTCTTGGCCTCGTCGATTGCGAGGTGCTCGCGCTTGGCGTCGACGACCCAGATTGCCGACGGGGTCTTCTGCAGGTTGCGGATACCGCCGAGCGACTTGTGGAGCTTGTCGAGCTCGCGCTTCTTGATCAGCAGTTCCTTCTTGGTGAAGCCGCTCGCAGCCGGGTCGTCGTAGTTGAGCTCCTCGAGCTCCTTCATGCGCTGAAGTCGCTTGGAGACGGTGACGAAGTTGGTGAGGAGGCCACCGAGCCACCGCTGGTTGACGTAGGGCTGACCCACGCGGGTTGCCTGCTCGGCGATGACTTCCTGAGCCTGCTTCTTGGTGCCGACGAAGAGGATCGAGCCGCCGTGGGCGACGGTCTCCTTGACGAACTCGTAAGCCTTGTCGATGTAGGTCAGCGACTGCTGCAGGTCGATGATGTGGATGCCGCTGCGCTCAGTGAGGATGAAGCGCTTGACTTTCGGGTTCCACCGGCGGGTCTGGTGTCCGAAGTGCACGCCGCTGTCGAGCAGCTGGCGAATCGTAACGACGGCCATGGCCGTACTCCTTTGCTGACGCGAGTCCGCGTCTCTTACGGTTGATCTCGCCGGTCGGCGACCGACGATCCTGGCGCCCGACACGCTTCCGCTGTGCTCTGGTGAGCTCAGACCGATGGAAGTCGTGCCACCTGACTGATAGTCAGGCTGTGGGCACGCGAAGTCACCCCGAGATCGGGATGCCCTCCCAGTGTACCAGCGGTAGCCTGGCCCAGATACGTGAGAGGTCGGAGCGCTGGTTCCTCCCCAGGCCCGACGAACCCGGCGCCTGTCCCCGACGAGGCATCGGCCGCCCCTGGAGTGCTGAGGCGAACCGGATGCTCAATGGCATGTCAACCTTTCGTCATCTGCTGACCGCGGTTCTTGCCCTCACCGCTGCCGCTTCACTGGCAGCATCCGCACCCGCTTCCGCCGCGCCAGGGATCGCAGCGGAAGCAGCCGCGGTACGCTCAGCCGACCCTGCGCTGGTGGCGGATGACTGGGTCTGGCCCGTGTCGGGATTCCGCATCCTCACTGCCTACGTTGCACCGGCGCATCGCTACGGACCGGGTCACCGTGGCATCGACCTTGAGCTTTTCGGCGTGCGAACCATCCGTTCCCCCGCGGCCGGCTTCGTGCAGTTCAGCGGCCGCGTGGTCGATCGGGACCTCATCACGATTGACCACGGCAACGGGCTCGTGACGACACTGGAGCCCGTGACCTCTCCGCTGGTGGCAGGTGACCGCGTCGCGCGAGGCGAAGACGTCGGCATCGTGGGTGACGGCGGCCACACGCCCGCTGGCGGTGTGCACTTCGGCGTGCGATGGCATGGCGAGTACATCAACCCGATGGTGGTGCTGGGCGGCGTGCCCAGGGCAGTTCTGCTTCCCTGCTGCGCATGAGCGCGTGCGACCGGATCAGCCGAACACGTTCCTGCCGCCGTTGTCCTGAATCGTGCCGTACCCGGTCGCGCTGAAGGTGTTGTCGTTGCCGTTGACCGTGACGTCTCCGATGGCACCGTCAGCGTCGATACGCATACGGTCGCCGGCGATCTGCAGGGATCCGATCGCTCCGCTGACGAAGCTGTTGTCGTTACCTTCGATGCGCACATCACCCATGTCGCCGATCGTGACGCTGTTACCACTCCCCTGGAGTAGCACGGTGTCCGCGGACCCGGCGATCTGCGCGATGATCCGGTTGCCAGCAATCGTCACTTCGGCACAGTCTCCCGTGACAGCGAAGCTGACGTCGTTACCGGCGAGGACAGCTTTGCCGTTCACGCAGAGAGCATCCGGAGCCGGAGCTGGATCAACCGTGACTGTGGGCGCCGGCGTTGGGGCGAGCGTCTCCCACGTCGGCGAGGGCACGGGAGTCGCGGGCCCGCGGGTCGGGATCACGGTCGTGCGCGGTCCGGGTACCACGATGCATCCGGCGAGCGCGAGAGTCGTCGCGAGCGCCAGGGCGACACCGAGCGTGCGGCGCGGAGCATGCATGCGATAACCCTACGGCGAAGTGCGGATCGTCGGATACGCGGCGGTTGGTGCTCGTCGCGCCTACGCGCGGGGATGCGCGAGGCGATAGCTCGCGGTCAGTCGCTCGCTCGACACGTGGGTGTAGATCTGCGTGGTTCCGAGACTCGCGTGGCCGAGCATCTCCTGTACCGACCGCAGGTCAGCGCCACCATCGAGCAGATGCGTGGCGCCCGAGTGACGCAGCGCATGCGGGCCGATGTTGCCTCCCGTCACGACCCCGACGCGGCGTGCCACCACGTCATAGACGGTGCGGGAACCGATACGCGCACCGCGAGCTCCGAGAAAGAGCGCTCGACGAGCCGTATCGGATACGACCAGCGCAGGTCTGCCCCGCACGAGGTAGGCATCCAGTGCTCGTGCCGCGGCGCCCCCGTAGGGCACGACCCGCTCCTTGGACCCCTTACCCCACACGCGCGCAGTGTGTCGTCCGCCATCGAGATCGGTGAGATCCAGAGCGCACAGTTCCGACACCCGAAGCGCAGCGCCATAGAGGAGCTCAAGCATGGCGTGATCCCGGAGCTCGATCGGGTCGCCACCCGCGCGTGCCGACTGCCCGAGCTCATCGAGCAACTGCGCCAGGCCCTCGGCAGACGCAACCTTCGGGAGGGTCCGCCCCCGTTTTGGGGCCACAAGCCGCACTGCCGGATCCGTGCCGATGAGGTTCGCGTCCAACGCCCACGCGAAGAAGGTGCGCACCGAGGCTGCGCGCCGCGCGAGAGTGGATCGGGCGTCGCCCCGCTCGCTGGCACGCCACATCCAGTTCCGCAGCATCTCGAGATCAACGTCCTGGATTCGGGAGGGACCCACAGCGTCGGCCAGGTCGGCGAGATCCGACCGGTACGCGCGCACCGTTGCGGGAGACAGCCGGCGAACGTCGGCGACGTAGCGCAAGTACTGCTCGGCCGCCGCGGAGATCTCCATGCACACAGGATGCCTCAGCTGCTCGAACGGGACTGGAGCCCGCTGCGGTGTGGCGCGACCTACCCGCTGTCGCGCGCTCAAGATCGCGAAGCCTCAGCGCCTTTCTGCCCCGAGCATCTCACGCGAGACGCCAGCCTGCCGCGTCGCTTGTGACGGCGCCGTCCAGGTACAGCATCCCGAGATGGGACTGGACGTCGGCGATGCCCAGGCCACTGCGCCGCGCGATCTCCTGAGGCGTCCGCGCGACCCGTGCACTGAGAGCGTCGCGTACACGCGTTGCGTCGGTGGTGCGCGTCGCGGCTTCCTGATCGCCTGGACCGATGAGCTCGCCCCAACCGATCAGCTCCCGTACCTCGCCAGCCGTCGTGACGCAGGTCGCTTCGAGTTCGCGGAGCAACCGGTGACAGCCAGCTGAGGCCGCACTTGTGACGGGCCCAGGCACTGCTCCGATGAGCCGACCCAGGGCGCTCGCGTGATGGGCGGTGTTCAGGGATCCGCTGCGCCACCCGGCTTCGACCACGATTGTCGCGGCCGACAGCGCTGCGATGAGGCGGTTGCGCTGGAGGAACCTCCACTTTGTCGGAGCCGAGCCGGGCGCGACCTCCCCCACGACGGCTCCCGTCGCGGCGATGCGCTCGACGAGGTCGGTGTGAGCCTGCGGATAGGCCCGTTCCAGGCCGCCCGCCATCAGGGCGATTGTGTGACCGCCACCGGCGAGGGTCGCGCGGTGAGCTGCGGCGTCGATACCGAACGCCGCTCCAGAGACGACGGGGATGCCCGAAGCTGCCAGTTCCGCGGCGAACTCTCCCGCCACATGTTCGCCATAGGAGGTGGCGGCACGCGCTCCGACGATAGCCACACCGGTGCATGCCGTCGCAATGGATCGCGGGTCCCCACGGACCCATAACGCGACCGGCGCGTGAACTCCCAGATCATCGACGGCATCCGGCCAGACCTCGTCAGCTGGTGTTATCAATCGCAGCCGGGCGGCACGCGCTGTGCGCAGTACCCCGGACACCGTACCCGGCCGCATCCTCGGTTCCCATCGTTGCATCGCCGCCCGCGCTTCGCCGGGCTCGAGGATGCTGTCGCTGATGTCTCCGCGCCGCACGCGAGCCAGCGCTTCGAATGCCCCGAGCGAACCCGTCAGGATGCCTGCCGCCGCGTCACCCGGCTCGGTGAGACTGTTCCAGACCACGCGGGCGTATCGATCGAGGATGTCGTCGTCGGAGAGCGGGCCAGCCACGAGGGCACCGAGCTCATCGCGAGCGCGTTGCGGATCGATCATGAGATGGTTCCTCTCTTCAGGAACAGCGCTCGGCCAATGTGGTCGGGTGTCGGCATCCGTTCGCCGTCGAGGTCGGCGAGTGTCCACGCGACCCGAAGAACCCGGTCGTATCCACGCAGCGTCAGACTGCCCCGGGCCAGTGCAGCATCGAGAGGAGCGCGAACCCCGGGCGGAAGCGCCCCAGCGCCGGAGCGCAGCCACGTGCCCGGCACGTCGGCATTTCGCCGCCACGGCGTATCCGAGAGGCGGCGCGCGGCCCGGTTGCGGGCGTCGACCACGAGGGCTCGAGCCCGAGTCGAGTCCAGGGCTCCCCGCGCCTCGGGCACACGGCCGACCCGCAGCAGGGTCAACTCGATGTCGACGCGATCAAGAAGCGGGCCAGACAGCCGGTTTTGGTAGCGCCTGATCGCCTGCGACGGGCACTCGCACACGGCATCCCGAAGCCCCCGGTTTCCACACGGGCACGGGTTGGTAGCCAGCACCAGCTGAAAGCGTGCGGGAAAAGACGCCGTGTATCCGGCCCGATGAACGGTGATGCGCCCGGACTCGAGAGGTTGCCGCAGCGCATCGAGCACCGTGGTGGCGAACTCTGCAGCCTCGTCCAGGAACAGCACGCCCTCGCTGGCGCGGACGATCGCGCCCGGGCGCGGAGCCCGGGTGCCGCCGCCGACAAGGGCTGCAGCACTCGCACTGTGGTGCGGCGCTTCGAACGGCGGGATGCGGGAGAGATGGGTGACAGCGCTCCCCGAGAGCGAACGGATGGATGCCGCAGAAAGGGCAGCGTTATCATCCAACGGCGGCAGAATCCCGGGGAGCCGTCGGGCGAGCATCGTCTTGCCGGCGCCCGGCGGACCGGTCATCAGCAGATGGTGCCCACCAGCCGCCGCTACAAGGACCGCGGCAACCGCCTCGTCTTGGCCGACGACGTCGGCAAGGTCCAGCGTCTCCTCGGCCGCGTCGCCGTCAGCAGACGCGTCGACGGGATCGGCCGCGGGAATTCGTGCGTCGATCCCGTGGCGTGACAACACATCGCCGAGACTCGTCGCACCGACCACCGTGATTCCGGGCACAAGCGCTGCCTCGTCTTCACTGGCTCGCGGCACGACAACGGTCTCGAGCCCCGCGCGAGCGGCAGCCATAACCGCGGGAAGGATGCCGGGGACCGGACGCAATCTGCCGTCGAGGCCGAGTTCGCCGATATGCGCAGTGCGGATCAGCGCGTCTGCCGAAATCGGCAGTTGCGTGGCAAGGGCAGCGACAGCGATCGCGAGATCGAACCCGGAGCCGTGTTTGGGAAGGCTTGCGGGCGAGAGATTGACGGTCAGGCGCCTGCTGGGAAGCGGCACATCGCTGTTGGCGCAGGCGTTGCGTACGCGTTGAGATGACTCTCCCAGCGCCCGGTCGGCAAGTCCGATGATGCGAAAGTCAGGCAGCTGATCGGAAAGGTCGGCCTCGACCTCGACGGCGACCCCCTCGATTCCCACCAGCGAAATCGCCCACGTTCGGGCCAGGCTCACGCGAGGTCTCGCAGGTGCTCGATCCGCAGGGGCGCCGTCGGGTCGCCGGTGATGGCGAGCCCGTCGACGCGCAAGCGACGGCTGCCCGCCGAATCACGGTGGGCGGTGCGCCACTCCCGCGCCAGCTGGTGCAGACGATGGAGCTTTCGGCCATCGATCGCCTCGAACGGATGACCGAAAGCGGCAGAGCGTCGCGTCTTGACTTCGACGATGGCGACAGTGTCGGCGTCGGCAACGACGAGGTCGATCTCACCCGCCCGGCAACGCCAGTTGCGATCGAGGATCTCGAAGCCTCGTGCCCGAAAGTAGGCCTCGGCGGCCTCTTCGCCCGCTCTGCCGAGCTCGTCTTTGCGTGCCATATCTCCAGCGTCGCCGCACACGGATCGGCGAGCGCGAAGGTCGAGGCAAGAAACGAAGAAGCTGGGGAATGAACCCCCTGGGGAGGAAAGACGCTCAGCTGTCGAGCGTGAGCTCGTCGGGCAACTGGAAGTCGCCGCGCTGGAGTTCCTCGACGTTGACGTCCTTGAAGGTGAGCACGCGCACGGACTTCACGAATCGATCCGCGCGGTAAATGTCCCACACCCACACGTCGTTCATCGTGATCTCGAAGTAGAAGTCGTGCTCCGTGTCCCGGCGAACGACATTGACATCGTTGGCGAGGTAGAAGCGTCGCTCCGTCTCGATCACGTACTGGAACTGGTGTACGACGTCCCGGTACTCGCGATACAGCGCCAGTTCCAGTTCGCGGTCGTAGTCCTCGAAGACCTCGTCATCCATGGTGCTTTCATCCTAGTTCCCGGGATGCGGCAAGCGACCACGGCCAGGCTCCTCCTGGGGCACCTCAGAAGAGCGTCGGAGCTCCAGCGAAGGCCCACGACACCCGATGGTGATCGCTCACCCCGTGCTCGAGGATCGCAGCACGGTGCTCGGGACTCGCGTACCCCTTGTTGCGAACCCACTGGTAGGCGGGCAGGTCGTCGTGGAGACCGACCATGAGGTCGTCTCGGGCGACCTTCGCAATGACGGATGCCGCAGCAGCGCCCGCGCAGTCGCGATCGGCCTTGATCACGGGGCGGACCGTGAGTCGGGGCCCGGCTGCCCGCGAGATGTAGTCGTGGTTCCCGTCGAGGATCACGATCGCGCGCGACAGGTCCACGCCGTGGGCCGTGAGCTCCGCCAGCGCGCGCCTGGCCGCGAGCCCGAGCGCGGGAAGGATGCCGATCTCATCGATCTCGGCCGAGCTCGCCCACCCGACAGCACTGTCGACGACCCAACCAGCGGCGCGTCGAGCCAGCTCCGCACGGCGCGGTTCGGGAATCAGCTTCGAGTCGCGCAACCCCTCGGGAACGCGGCGGCGAGACAGCGCAGCATCTGTCACGGTAGCCCCGACAGCAACCGGCCCTGCAAGAGCGCCGCGACCGACCTCGTCGCACGAGATGACGAGGTCGTACTCGCGCAGCAGCTTCCGCTCCAGGGTGAGGCGCGGGACCGCTCGCGATGCGTTCGTCATCGAGCGTCGGCTCCCTCGCCCGAGGGAACCCCGGCGAAGACCTCACTGTGCGGGTCCAGGAGTCCCCACCGAGCAATCGGCCACGTAATCACGAATGCGCGACCGACGACGTTCTCCATCGGCACGAACCCAGAACCTGGTTGGTCCTGGTTGAATCGAGAATCCTTCGAGTGGTCACGGTTGTCGCCGAGGACCCAGAGGCTCCCGTCGGGAACGACGACATCGAACGGCACAGGATCCGGCGCGCTCTGGCCCGGGTCGAGCTTGACGTATGCCGACTCGTCGATCGGCACGTCGTTGATCGTGATCTGGCCGAGCGCGTTGCAGCACACGACGTGGTCACCGGGGACCCCGATGACCCGCTTGATGAGGTGGTCTTCGGAGTCCGAGACCGAGAGACCGACCAGCGTGAGCAGCCAATCGATGCCCTCGACGAACGGAGACTGTGCCGGGCGCACGCTCGGGGGAAGCCATCCACCCGGGTCCTGGAACACGACGATGTCACCGCGCTGGTACCCGTTCCATCGCGGCGTGAGCTCGTCGACGAGGATGCGGTCGTCGACCTGAAGCGTGTTCTCCATGGAGCTCGACGGGATGTAGAACGAACGGACCAGGAACGTCTTCACCAGAGCCGAAACGACGACGGCGATCAGGATGATGACGAGCACATCGCGCAGGAACACCCAGCCGCCGCGCCGGCCTCCCTCTCGACGCCGCTGCGACCGTGTCACGGGCTCAGCGGGTGCCTCGGCGTCGGAAGTCATGCAGCGATCCAATCCGTCCGCCGTGCTGCGGACGCTCAGATAAGGGTGTCACACGATGGGGCTCCCGGGTGGCGGGCAACACCCAGGGAAGACACGTGTGCCCCGACACCGAGGGGTACCGGGGCACACGTGGAGAGGTGCGGACTCAGTTGTCGCGCTTCTCCTTGATCTTTGCCTTCTTGCCGCGGAGCTCGCGGAGGTAGTAGAGCTTCGCTCGACGCACGTCACCGCGGGTGACGAGCTCGATCTTGTCGATGATCGGGCTGTGCACGGGGAAGGTACGCTCGACGCCCACCTGGAAGCTGATCTTGCGGACGGTGAAGGTCTCGCGCACGCCGTCGCCGGAGCGACCGAGCACGACACCCTGGAAGACCTGGACGCGCGAGCGGCTTCCTTCGACGATGTTCACGTGCACCTTGACGGTGTCGCCGGGGCCGAAAGCGGGGATGTCGCTGCGCAGGGAGGCTGCGTCGACGATATCGAGGGTCTGCATGATCGCTACTCTCTGCGGCCGCCACAGGTCGGTCGCGGGTGGATAGAAAAGGATGAGGCGTGCCGAACCGCGGTCAGGACCGGCGGTGGATTCCCCTGAGGCAGAATCCGTCAAGGCACAAACAGCTATTCTGCCACGACAGCCGCCGCGAACAAAACCGTCAGGAGCCGCGCTGCTGCTCGGTGATGACGATGACCTCGGGGTCCTCGCGGCGCGGCGGAGTCGACGGCGAGGGCGGGATGTATGACACTCCAGACGCGCTACGCAGCGTAGACAGGCCCGGACGTGCTTCGCGCCACAGCTGCCAGAGCATCAGCCAGAAGAGCGAAAGCCCGACGGCGACCGTCAGCAGGAAGACGGGGAACCACCACGCTGCGACGAAGAAGCCCAGCGCGATGGTGAGGGCGTGCCACACCGTGAATCCTGCGACATCCCACCACGACACCGCTCGCTCAGACCGGGCGGTCGGACGCGCGCGGACCAAGAGCGTGAGCACGAGCTGGCCGATGAGTACCGAGGGAATGGCCATGAGCAAGACCCACAGCAACGCCCACGCGCCGGCGTTGAATGCGATCCAGCCGACGAAGAGCCACAACGGCAGCACGAAGGCGGCGGGGATCATCCAGCCGTAATACGCGCGTCGCAGCCACATGCTTCGATGCTACGCCCGGCTCTGGGCCGCGGCATCCGGGGCGCGCGATGCGAGGCATCCTCACAGCCGATCGATAGTAGATCGGACAGAATGGATCGGTCGAGAGGAAACTGATGATCGAGTTGCGCACCCCTGCCGAGATTGAGGCGATGAAACCGGCGGGTCGCTTCGTCGCCGAAGTGCTCGCGACCCTGCGCGATGAGACCCGCGTCGGCACGAACCTCCTCGACATCGACCGCCGAGCGCACGAAATGATCCGCAAGGCGGGCGCCGAGTCGTGCTACATCGACTACCACCCGTCCTTCGGGGCGAGTCCTTTCGGCAAGGTCATCTGCACGTCGATCAATGACGCCGTGCTCCATGGACTTCCCTTCGACTACGCCATCCGAGACGGTGACCTCGTGACGCTCGATTTCGCCGTATCGGTCGACGGCTGGGTCGCCGACTCGGCGGTGTCTTTCGTGGTGGGCACGCCGCGTGACGAGGACCTCGTCCTCATCGACACGACCGAGCGCGCCTTGGACGCCGCGATCGGTGCGGCTGTCGTCGGGAACCGCATCGGCGACATCTCGGCAGCCATCGCCGCCGTCGCTCACGGCGAGGGCCTTTCGATCAACACGGATTTCGGCGGTCATGGCGTGGGGCGCGAGATGCACGGGGACCCGCACGTCCCCAACGATGGCAAACCACACCGGGGCTACCCCCTGCGCGCCGGACTTGTGCTCGCACTCGAACCCTGGTTCTTGCAGTCGACGGACCAGCTGCGAACGGATGCCGACGGCTGGACGCTACGCAGCGCGGACGGCTCGCGCGGGGCTCACTCCGAGCACACGATCGCGATC
The DNA here is from genome assembly GCF_020781975.1 of Microbacterium schleiferi. Classification (GTDB taxonomy): domain Bacteria; phylum Actinomycetota; class Actinomycetes; order Actinomycetales; family Microbacteriaceae; genus Microbacterium. Next base: position 153,758 of record NZ_JAJGNI010000005.1, on the reverse strand, counting down.
ACGGAGGATGGCCCCGTCATCCTCACCGACCGGAGCTTCCTCGGCGTCAGCTGAGTAGCGACTGCACTCGCGGTCAAGACCCGTCGGAGGCACCGACGCGGTGCACCCGCACGTTGTTCGTCGACCCCGGCGTCCCCGGGGGCGCCCCTGCGGTCATGATCACGACGTCGCCGGGAACCGCCCGACCGGCCTCGATGAGCACCCGGTCGAGCAGTTCGATGAGCCCGTCGGTCGAGGTGGCCCGCGCGACCAGGAACGGCTCCACGCCCCAGCTGAGCGCCAGACGGGACCGGGTTCCCGGCAGATCGGTGAAAGCGAGGATCGGCACGCGGTGGCGAAGCCGCGCCATACGACGGGCTGAGTCGCCGGACTGACTGAACACGCACACGAATTTCGCGTCGACGAAGTCGGCGATCGTCGCGGCAGCGAGGGTCAGAGCGCCGCCCTGCGTCCGAGGCTTCGTGCCGAGCTGAGGTACGCGCTCGAGCCCGGTCTCCTCGGTTGATCTGACGATCCGCGCCATCGTCTCGACCACTGTGACGGGATGCGCACCGACGCTCGTCTCGCCCGAGAGCATCACAGCGTCAGCACCGTCGAGCACGGCGTTGGCGACATCCGAGGTTTCGGCGCGGGTCGGCACCGGATTCTCGATCATCGATTCGAGCATCTGGGTCGCAACGATCACCGGCTTCGCCCAGCGTCGTGCCAGTTCGATCGCCCGCTTCTGCACGATCGGCACGGTTTCCAGCGGCAACTCCACGCCGAGATCGCCCCGCGCGATCATGACACCGTCGAACGCGTCGATGATCTCCTGCAGGTGCTCGACGGCCTCCGGCTTCTCGATCTTCGCGATGATCGGGATGCGGCGATTCTCCTCGGCCATGATGATCCGGGCCCGCTGCGCGTCCTTGGGCGAACGCACGAACGAGAGCGCGATCATGTCGACACCGAGCGCCAGCGCCCAGCGCAGGTCGGCTTCGTCCTTCGCGCTCAGCGCGGGTGCACTGACTGCCACGGCGGGAAGATTGATTCCCTTGTTGTTCGAGACCGCTCCCCCGACGACGACCTCGGTGCGGACCCGGACGCCGTCGGTATCGAGCACTCGCAGGCGCACTTTGCCATCGTCGATGAGCAGCGTGTCGCCGGCGACGACATCCGAGGCCAGCTGCGGGAACGTGGTCCCGCAGATCTCGCGCGTCCCCTCGACGTCTTCGGTGGTGATCGTGAAGATGTCGCCTGGCTCGAGGTGGTGCGGGCCGTCTGCGAAGCGTCCGAGCCGGATCTTCGGCCCCTGCAGATCCGCGAGGATGCCGACCGCACGCCCCGTGGCGTCAGCCGCGCGGCGCACGTTGGCGTACGACCGCTCGTGAATGTCCCACTCGCCGTGGCTCATGTTCAGCCGCGCGACATCCATCCCCGCGCGAACGAGAGCCTCGATCTGGTCGTATGAGGATGTTGCTGGTCCCAGGGTGGCGACGATCTTGGCGCGGCGCATGGCAACGGTCCCTTCAGCGGGTGACGGACTCTCAGTCTGTCGCGCTGAACCGGCCGGCGGGTTTCTCGCATGTGACAAGTCGGTGACTCCCCACGCTGGCGGAGGGCCGCCTCAGCGGCGCCCTCTCACTCCGGCAGCAGATCAGGGCGGCGCGTCCGGGTGCGCTCGATCTGTTGTTCTGCGCGCCACTGCGCAATCGCACCGTGATTGCCGCTGAGCAGGATGTCGGGCACGGCGCGATCTCGCCAAACGGCGGGCTTCGTGTACGACGGATACTCCAGGAGCCCATTTTCGTGGGACTCCTCGACGATGCTCGCCGGGTTGCCGACCATCCCAGGAATGAGGCGTCCGACGGCTTCGATCATCGCCATGGCCGCCACTTCGCCCCCGTTGAGAACGTAGTCACCGAGGCTTATGAGGCGAACCGAGCCGCGCGCGGAGGCCTCCTCGAACACGCGCTCGTCGATGCCCTCGTACCGTCCGCACCCGAAGACGAGGTGCTCCTCGAGAGCGAGTTCGCGGGCGGTCGATTGGCGGAAGAGCTCTCCCGCCGGCGACGGAAACACGATCGTCGGCCGAGGTGACGCATCGACTGGAGCGAGTTCGTCCAGCGCCTCGCCCCAGGGTTCGGGCTTCATGACCATCCCGGCGCCACCCCCGTAGGGCGTGTCATCGACGGTGCGGTGACGGTCGTGCGTCCACTGACGCAGATCGTGAACGCGGACATCGAGGAGGCCACGCTCGCGAGCCTTGCCGATCAGCGAAACCTCGAGGACGTCGAAGAACGCGGGGAAGATCGTGACGACGTCGATCCGCACGTCAGTTCCCGTCGGTGTCGGCAGCCGGGTCCTCGGGGGAATCGTCGGAGGATGCGGCGGGATCGGGATCCTCGTCGACGAGCTCCTCGAACAGGCCAGCCGGCGGCGTGACGACGACATACCCCGCAGCGGGATCGACCACCGGAACGATCGCCTTGACGAAGGGCACGAGCACTTCGCTCTCGGCCTCGGTGCGCACGATCAGCAGGTCCTGCGCCGGCAGATGCTCAACGCGGATAACGCGGCCGACGGAGGCGTCACCGCGGCGGACGTCGAGGCCGACGAGCTGGTGATCGAACCAGGCATCCTCTTCCTCGGATGCCGCGTCGGCTGCCTCATCGACCCAGAGGATGGCACGCACGAGGCTCTCTGCGGCGGTCCGATCATCGACACCTTCGAAGAAGGCGACGGGGTGGGAGTTCATCCAGCGGAACTCCCGAACGGTCAACGGCTTGCCGTGCCAGGGCGAGGTGTCGGGAACCTGGAGGGTGAACGTCGCTCCCGGGACAAATCGGCCGTCGGGGTTATCGGTGTAGAGCTCAAGTTTCAGTGCACCCTTCAGCCCGTGCGCCTTCACCAGGCGTCCGACCCGAAGCTGGGTTCCTGCCGAAGGGGGCGGCGCCGGGCGCCCGTCCGAATCGACCACGTCAGTCGTCCGCGACGTCAACCCGCACGCGGCGCCCGTCGGCCAGGGCCGAGATCAGGGTGCGGATAGCTTTGGCCGTGCGACCGCCGCGCCCGATGACGCGTCCTCGGTCGTCGGGGTGCACGTGCACCTCGAGCACCTCACCACGTGAGGACTCCGACGAAAGGATACGCACGTCATCCGGGTTGTCGACGATTCCCTTGACGACGTGTTCGAGCGCGGCGGCGAGCACGGATCAGGCTTCTGCGGTCTCGGCCGACTCAGCGGCCTCGGGTGCAGCGTCGGCGTCGGCGTCGGCCGCGGGGGCCTCCTCAGCCTTCTTCTCAGCCTTGGGCTTGATGACCGACTTCTTGGCCGAGTCGGCCTCGAAGGCCTCCTTGGTCTCTGCAGTCTTCAGGGTCGAGGTGGCGTTCTTGTCGCCCTTGAAGGTTCCCCAGTCGCCGGTGATCTTGAGGATGGCACGCACCTGCTCGGTGGGCTGAGCGCCCACGCTCAGCCAGTACTGGGCGCGAGCAGAGTCGACCTCGATGAACGAGGGCTCCTCGGTCGGGTGGTACTTGCCGATCTCTTCGATGACGCGCCCGTCACGCTTGGTGCGCGAGTCTGCGACGACGATGCGGTAGTACGGGGCACGGATCTTACCGAGCCGCTTGAGGCGGATCTTGACAGCCACGATTCTCCTGTGTGGTGGATTCGAACGAACTGATCGCCTGGAGCGTGGGGTGCACACCCGGCGGAAGCTCAGGGGGTGGACGCGCTGGATAGAGGGTCGAGCGCGGTCCGACCCTCTATTCTGCCAGATCCGACCGGATGCCGAGAACCGCGCCGATTGGCGTCCGATGTCGACACACGTCGCCGGTAGCGTGTGAGCCGTGACACGACAAGAGACTGCCCCAGGCGGAGGTGCAGCGTGACGAAGTGGCTCTATCTGATCGGTGCGATCGTGCTGGAGGTGGGCGGCACTCTCTCGCTTCGCCTTTCGGTTGACTCGGCTATCTGGTTCGTCGGCGTCGGGATCGGTTACGTGGGAGCTTTTGCCTGCCTCACGCTCCTGCTGCGGGCCGGTGCGCCCATCGGCCTGACATACGGAGTGTGGGCGGCCTCCGGAGTCGCGCTGACGGCAGTGCTCGCATCGGTGCTGTTCGGTGATCCATTGACGTGGCTCATGAGCCTCGGCATCGTCGTGGTCGTCGCCGGGGTGTTTCTCGTGGAGTTCGGAGCCGGGGCTGCACGCACGGTACCGCGACGGGCGGCGAGTGATCCGGAGGACGCACAGTGATGTGGGTGTACCTCGTGGGCGCCATCGTCTTCGAAGTCACCGGCACGATGTCCCTCCGGGCATCGGAGGGCTTTCGGCGCACCGTCTGGATCGCGCCGGTCATCGCGTCATACGTCATCGCCTTCACACTGCTGTTCCTGTGTCTTGCCGAGGGGATGCCTGTCGGCGTGGCCTACGGAATCTGGTCGGCTACCGGTGTCGCGTTGACGGCGGTGTTGGCGAAGATTCTGTTCGATGAGCCGTTCACCTGGCTGATGGGCTTGGGGGTCGTGGCGATCGCCGGAGGCGTCCTGCTCATCGAGATCGGCGCTTCCTGATCGTCGATGCCCCGGGCCGCAATGGGCGCCCGGTGACACGACGCATGCGAAACTGACGCCATGACGCTCGGCTTTGCGACATCCGCTCGCTCCTCCGTCGGTCTCGAGTGGGAGATCATGCTCGCCGACCGCGGCACGGGTGACCTTGCCGGTCGCGCTCCCGAGATCCTCGACGAGCTCGCGCCAGCAATCGAGCTCGAACGCTTTTCGCTCACGAGCGAGCTGCTCACGAACACGGTCGAGGTGACCAGCGGAATCGGCGCGACAGTGGCCGCCGCCGCCGAAGACATGGTGGACGGCATCCGTGCACTCCGGACCGCGACCGAGCCGCGGGACCTCGACCTGATGTGCGCCGGATCGCACCCCTTCGCGCAGTGGTACGACCAGGAGGTCACCGACAAGACTCGGTACCAGGCACTCATCGAGCGAACCCAGTGGTGGGGCCGGAACATGATGATCTGGGGCATCCACATCCATGTGGGTGTCGAGGACGTCAACAAGGTCATGCCGCTCATCCGCGCCCTATCGACGTATCTCCCCCACCTTCAGGCGCTGTCGGCGTCGAGTCCTTTCTGGGCTGGCGACCGCACCGGCTACGCGTCGAACCGGGCGCTCGTCTTCCAGCAACTGCCCACCGCGGGACTGCCCTGGCTGCTCGATGACTGGGCAGCGTTCGAGGCCTACCTCGACGACATGGTGCGCACGGGCGTCATGGAGGATGCGACCGAGGTGCGCTGGGACATCCGGCCCGCACCACGCTGGGGCACGATCGAGGTGCGCGCGTGCGACGGGATGTCGACGCTGCCCGAGCTTGCAGCGGTCGCGGCGCTCATCCAGGTGCTGGTGGAGCACTTCTCACGGCGACTCGACGCCGGGGAAGAACTGACCGGCATCCAACCCTGGTTCCTCCGCGAGAACAAGTGGCGGGCGGCCAGGTACGGACTGGATGCCGAGATCATCGTCGACCGGGACGGAACACTCGCGCCAGTTCGTCAGCACCTCCGCGACGTTCTGGATGACCTCGCCGAGATCTCTGTCCAGCTCAAATGCGCCAAGGAATTCGCCGGCGTCGAGAAGATCCTCGCCACCGGTGCCAGCTACGAACGGCAACTGAGGGTGGCGGACGAGAACGGCGGAGACCTGCGAGCAGTCGTGCGTCACCTCGTCACCGAGTTCCGCGACGGGCCGACGCTACGCGATCACCTGAACGCTCTGCGCTAGCGGGGAGATTCACCACGACATCCGGCGTTGACGCTCCCCGGCGCTGCGCGCGTCCCGCTCCTCGGGGCTGAGGCCCGCCTCCGGATCATCGGAGGCTGGTTCCTCAGGCAGCGCGGGATCGGGATGCTCCGCGGTGTCGGCGTGCGGCGCAGCGAACCGGGAGGTTCCGTGTTCGGTCTTCTCCCAGTAGTGCGGCCTGGTGATCAGCTGCCACAGCGCCTTGTACGCCGCGATGGAGTGCAGAACCCAGAACACCGGTTTCAAGAGGGCCCAGGGCACGAGCCCGAACAATCCCCGTTTATACGGGCCCATCATGTTCATGTAGATCAGCAGGGAGTAGCCGAGCAAGAAGTTCAAGGCGCTCAACACGATCACGATCGGCGGAACCTCAACGGGAACGACATAGAACGGCAGCGCGAGGGCGAGCACGAGCAGGATCGCGAACGGGATGACGCTGAGGAACGTGAACGGCGTGCCTGCGATCAGCAGAGCGAACGCTGCGAAGCGCCGCAGGCCGATCCGACGGATCAGCGCGATGGGCTGCCTCGAGTGCACCAGAGCGGTTTGCATGTATCCCTTGATCCATCGGCTGCGCTGTTTGATGAACTGCGGGACCCGCGAGGTCGCCTCCTCCATCGTCGTGGCATCGACGACACCGACCCGATAGCCCAGTGCGCTGGCGCGGATGCCGAGGTCGGCATCCTCGGTGACGTTGTACGGGTCCCATCCCCCGAGGCGTCGAAGCGCCGTCATCCGGAAGTGATTGGACGTTCCACCGAGCGGGATCGGAAGGTCGGAGTCCTCGAGACCCATGAGCATGTAGTCGAACCACGCCCCGTACTCGAGCGTGAACAGACGCGTGAGGGCGTTCTCCCGCGCGTTGAAGTAGTTGAGCGAGGCCTGCACGACGGCTGTCGATTCATCGGTTCGCGAGAACACGATGACCGCCTTCTTCAGCTGGTCGGGCTCGGGCGCATCCTCGGCATCGAAGATCACGAGGAAGTCCCCCCGTGCCAGCTCGAGGCCGACGTTGCACGCGCGGGGCTTGGTCTGCGGCACCCCGGCCGGAACCGGAACGACGATGAAGTGCTCCGGGACTACTGACCGAGCGATCGCCGCACGGGTTGCGTCGTCGCCCTCCTCGACGAGGATCAGCACCTCGAGGCGGTCGCGCGGATAGTCCAGGCGACCGAGATTGGTCATGAGCTGCGCGACGACCTTCTCTTCGCGAAAGACCGGCACCAGCACGGTGTAGAACGGCAGCTCGTCTTCGTCGAGCATCGCCAGTTCGAACTGCGACACCTTGTTCACGAGGTCGTAGCGGGATCCCCGGAAGGCCACGACGAACTTGAACAGCACGCTGGCCAGGAAGAAGAGATTGATGGCGGCGAGGATGACGACGAGTGTCGCGCCGGTCAGCAAGAGTGCACCGAGCACGGCGACGCTCGCCGCGATCGCGAACCCGATGACCTGGCCCCGGGAGAGCACGGTGCGTGCCGAGCGCACCGGATTGGCATTTGCGAGACCATCTGCCGCCTCGGCAGCGAACTCTGCCGCGAACACCTCGATCACGGCATCGACGATGAACTGCTGGCTCACCGGAACCACCTCGATCGGTGCGCCGAGATCGTCTGCGATCGCTTCCCCCTGCGCGGGGTTCAACTCGCGAGACGCCCCGACCAGGATCGTGCCGTCCTCACCGGCCGCGAGCGGAATCCACCCTTCACGGGCGTACACCGCGCGAAAGCCGACATCCAGGAGGCTCACATCGATGTCCGTCATCCGTCGCCCCCGCCAGACGGAACCGAACCGAAACCGGTGAAGACGACCGACCACTCCTGGGCTTCGGGAAGTCGCGAGGCGACCACCCACCCGACGATGCCGACGAGAACGGAACACATCACGACGATCGCCGCATGCTGGGCTGGCGATTCGGTCGGAAGGATGGCGACCGAGATGTGCACCAGCAGATAGGCGAGCGCTGCAGCGGCAATCAGCGGGGAACCCACCAGCACACCCGCCAGAGCACCCACCGCGATCAAGAGCATCATGACGCCCGAGCGCGCGAATCCGAACACTCCCGCGGTTATCGCCACAACAAGCACGGGCGCGAGATACAGCATGAGCGGCTCGCTGAGCGGATCCGAGACCAGCGCCTCGATCGCGCGGGCGGCACTTGTCGCATCGGTGCGGAGAAAAGTGAGCGGTCCCGAGCCGATGATCACGCCGGCGAGGGCGAGCGCGACAGTGACCGCGACGGTGGGAAAGGCCACGATCACCGCGTTCGCCGCCCGGGCCTGTGGGCGGGAGTGGATGAGAAGAGTACCCACGATCGCCACGGTGAGAACGAGTGGGATGGCCCGTACGTCGGTCATCGCCGCTGCCCCGAGCAACAGCCCTGCACGAAATCCCGCCTGGGTGTTGGCGAGATTCTCAAAACGCACGATGTCGATGAGTCCGAAGCCGAAAAGGACGACGGCGCCGAACATTGTGATGTCGGTTGCCGCGAGCAGAACGAACACCGGCGAGATCAGCAGCGAGACCAGGACGACGAGACGGATGATGCCATGCAGCCCGCGGCGGAACATCGCCTGGTCAAGACCCTGGAGGAAGAAACCTCCCAGCAGCGCTCCGCCGAGCGCGAGGAGTAACTCCGACGGGAGGACCAGGGCCGGCAGCGCGCCCAGCGGCGGCGAGAACGTCGTCAAGAGCTGGCTGAAATCCGAGGCTCCTGCTCCGTCGCGAACGCGCGACAGCAGCGCCTGATTGGCCGTGTCGTGCCACGGTTCGGGAGCCAGCAGCGCGTAGCGCACGACGACGACGATCAGCGGGAGAGCGAGCACTCCCCGCATCGCCCAGCGCAGCCATGTGCGCCGAGGGTAGGGCGGGAGCACGCCCGCGGGGCTCTCGAGAAAGCGCGGCACATCACGGTCGAACAGGTGCTGACCGCTGAGCACGGACATTCTCGGTTCCGCTCGCCGGGGAAGACAGATGACGTGCGGATTGTAGCGAACGCCCCGGTCCCGCGGCGAGAGTGCAGCTGCGCAATGTCAGCGCGCGGGCGTCAGTTCTTTCCGAGCATTTTCTGGAGTTCAGCAAGGTCGGCCTCGGTCGGAGCTTGCTGCCCGCCGCCCAGGCCGAAGCCCGAACCGGTGGGTGTCGCGTTCTGCGTCGCGAGACCGGCGTTTTCGGCAGCGCGCTTCGCGGGGTTGCCCGATCGGGAACCCTGGCGTGCTTTCTGCGCCTTGGACTGCTTGCCGCGCTTGGCTGACGCACCGGGCCGACCGCCGCCGGGAACCGGACCCATGCCGGGGATGTTGGGAACACCGCCGCGCGCGACGGTCTTCATCATCTTGGCCGCCTGATCGAACCGCTGCACGAGCTGATTGACATCGGTGACCGTCATCCCCGCACCGCGCGCGATACGCAGGCGCCGCGATCCGTTGAGGATCTTCGGGTTGCGCCGCTCGCCGGGCGTCATCGACCGGATGATGGCCTCGGTGCGGTCGATCTCGCGCTCGTCGAAGTCGTCGAGCTGCTGCTTCATCTGGCCCATGCCCGGAAGCATCCCGAGCATCTTCTTCATCGAGCCCATCTTCTTGAGCTGCTGCATCTGCTCGAGGAAGTCCTCGAGCGTGAACTGCTCAGTCGCGAGCTTCTCGGCCATCTTGGCCGCTTCGGCCTCATCGAAGGCGCTCTGCGCCTGTTCGATGAGGGTGAGGATGTCACCGAGATCGAGGATCCGGCTCGCCATCCGGTCGGGGTGGAAAGGCTCGACGTCGTCCAGCCCTTCGCCCGTGGACGCGAAAATGATGGGGCGACCGGTGACCGATGCCACAGACAGGGCGGCGCCACCGCGTGCGTCGCCATCGAGTTTGGAGAGGACAACTCCCGTGAAGTCGACGCCCTCCTGGAAAGCCTTCGCGGTGTTGACGGCGTCCTGGCCGATCATCGCGTCGATGACGAACAGCACCTCGTCGGGGTCAGTCGCCTTCCGGATGTCGGCAGCCTGCTTCATCAGCTCGGCATCCACACCCAGCCGACCTGCGGTGTCGATGATGACGATGTCGTGCTGCTTCTGCTTCGCGTACTCGACGCCATCCTTGGCGACTTTCACGGGGTTTCCGACGCCGTTGCCGGGCTCGGGCGCGTAGATCGCGGCTCCGGCCCGCTCGGCGACGACCTGGAGCTGGTTCACGGCATTGGGGCGCTGCAGGTCACAGGCCACAAGAAGCGGTGTATGACCGTCCTTCTCGAGCATCTTCGCGAGCTTGCCCGCGAAGGTCGTCTTTCCCGACCCCTGCAGGCCCGCCAGCATGATGACAGTCGGAGCCGTTTTGGCGAATTGCAGTCGCCGCTGCTGCCCGCCGAGGATGCCGATCAGCTCCTCGTTGACGATCTGGACGACCTGCTGGGCCGGGTTGAGGGCACGGTTGACCTCGTCGCCGAGCGCGCGCTCTCGCACCTTCGCGGTGAACTCCTTGACGACAGGGAGCGCGACGTCGGCATCCAGAAGTGCGCGCCGGATTTCGCGGACGGTCCCATCGACGTCCGCGGGCGTGAGCTTGCCCTTGGTGCGGAGGTTGCGGAAGGTTTCGGTAAGGCGATCCGATAGCGTGCCGAAGGTTGCCATGATCGTCCGATTCTACGTGAGCGTGCCCCCGGGGATCAGCGAAGCACTCCCAGGGCGCGACGAAGCAGATCGTCAAGGCTCTCGCGCCCCGCACCAGCCAGCGCCCAGGCCCGCAGCGCAGCGACGACAGCCCCCGCGTAGGCTGCGGCGTGCACTTCGGCGGCGAGCGCTTCCTCTCCCGTTCGACGCAGGTAGGGGCTGATGGACGCAGCGATACGCCACTGCCGCGTCGCCATCTCCTGGGTCAACTCGGGAACGACTCCCATCGCTTCAGAGTTCACGAGCGCAAGCGCCAGCGCATCGGGGGTGAACCGCGAGAAGGCCTCACGCACAGCATCCGCCACGACCTCTGCCGGCCGCGAAGACGGGCACGCCGCAGCGAGGAATCCGTCGAGAAACTCGATCCGCTCATCCAGGCCCGACCAGAACACTTCGGACTTCGACTCGAAGTAGTTGAAGAAGCTCGACCTGCTCACTCCGACACGGCGAGCGATATGCGCGACAGTCGTGCGCTCGTAGCCCTGTTCGAGGAAGAGCTCGCATGCCGCTTCAGCGATTGAATCCCGCGATACCGCATGTGGCCTGCCTCCGGACATGGAGGAAGGGTACACGTCGGCGTTTCCAGGATTCAGCGTATTGTTGGACGCAGTCCAGAAACTGCGGAGGCTTGCGTGCTCGATGTGGTGGTGGCGGGCCTGTCTCCCGCGACAGTTCCCTATCTCGACGCCTGGGAGATGCAGCGCCGCATCCACCGCGAGGTCGTCGCAGGTTCCCGCCCCGACACGCTCGTCCTGCTCGAACACGACGCGGTCTATACGGCTGGCAAGCGGACGGAGCCGCACGAGCGTCCCGCCGACGGGACACCGGTGATCGACGTCGATCGCGGCGGGAAGATCACGTGGCACGGTCCCGGGCAGCTCGTCGGTTATCCGATCGTGCGGCTTCCCGATCCGATCGATGTCGTGGCCCACGTCCGTCGCCTCGAGCGGCTGCTCATCTCCGCCCTCTCGCAGCACGGCGTCGAGGGGTACCAGGTCGAGGGTCGCAGCGGCGTCTGGGTTCGCCGCCCCCTGTCCGAAGACAAGGTGGCGGCCATCGGGGTGCGCGTGGAAAAGGGTGTGACGATGCACGGTTTCGCTGTCAACTGCGACAACACGCTCGCCGGTTTCCGCGGGATCATCCCCTGCGGGATCACGGATGCCGGCGTCACGACGGTCAGCGAGGTGGTCGGCGCGCCCGTCGCACCAGCAGACATCCTGGCCACCGTCGTCGAACAGTTCGAGCGAGAGTACGCGGAGGTCACAGCATGAGTGCATGCGGGACAGGATCGACAGGCGGCGCTTCCGCCACCGGAGCGCAGACTGCCCCCGAGGGCAGAAAACTCCTGCGGCTCGAAGTCCGCAATGCGCAGACTCCCATCGAGCGCAAGCCAGAGTGGATCCGCACGAAAGCCAAGATGGGGCCGGAGTACACCCAGCTGCAGCACCTGGTGAAAGATGAGGGTCTTCACACGGTGTGCCAAGAGGCCGGATGCCCCAACATCTACGAGTGCTGGGAAGACCGCGAGGCAACCTTCCTCATCGGCGGATCTCAGTGCACCCGACGCTGCGACTTCTGCCAAATCGACACGGGAAAGCCCGCCGCCTACGACACCGACGAGCCGCGGCGGGTCGCCGAGAGTGTCCAGCGGATGCAGCTGAGGTACGCCACCGTCACGTGCGTCGCCCGCGACGACCTGCCCGACGGGGGCGCATGGTTGAACGCAGAAACGGTGCGGCAGATTCACGCCGTGAATCCCGGCACCGGTGTCGAGTTGCTCGCTACCGACTTCAACGGCGAGCCTGCCCTTCTTGATGACGTGTTCGCGGCGCGCCCGGAGGTCTTCGCCCACAACGTCGAGACCGTCCCGAGGATCTTCAAGCGCATCCGCCCCGCGTTCCGTTACGAGCGCTCGCTCGACGTTCTCACCCAGGCTCGGCAGGCAGGGTTGATCACCAAGTCCAACCTCATCCTCGGAATGGGCGAGGAGCCCGAGGAAGTGGTTCAGGCTCTGCGCGACCTCCACGAAGCCGGCACCGACATCATCACCATCACGCAGTACCTGCGGCCCTCACCGCGTCACCTGCCTGTCGCGCGCTGGGTCAAACCCGACGAGTTCGTCGCCTTCAAAGAGGAGGCCGAGCGGATCGGATTCCTCGGCGTGCTGGCGGGGCCCCTCGTCCGTTCGTCGTACCGCGCCGGGCGGCTGTGGGCACAGTCGATGCTGTCGAAGGGACGACAGATCCCCGACAACCTGTCGCACCTCGCCGACGACATCGCGCGCGAAGGCCTGAGCTTCGCTCAAGCCGTGTGAGCGAGCTGGGCGCGGTCAATCAGCGCTGGTGACCGAGAGCACCGTGCCGTCCGAGGCGATGTTCACCAGGAGCACGTCGTCGGTGGCATCCGGGTCGAGGGCGTACTCGAGCACGGCGAACGGGTCGGATCCGCCGTGTTCGTCGGCCAGGATCGTCATGCTCATCAGTTGCAGGGCACGGATGACGTCGATGTGCGTGTCTCCGGAAATGTCGACGAGGAACGACTCCAACTCCTCGCCCAGCATTTCCTGCTGTTGCAGGATGTACTCGGTTACCTCGCTGGTGCGCTCGCTCAGCTGCGACACCATCGCCTCGCGCGCGATCCGATCAATCGTCTCGAGAGACGAGATGAGGCTCGCGGCTACATCGAGCGCGTCCGGAGAGACATCGTCTTGATCGGGCGCGGTCAGATCGACGGTGACCGACTGGTCTGCGAACTCGACGTTCTCAGACCAGAAGATCGAACCGTCCGGACCAGATTCCAGCAGGCCGAAGAAGTCGTGCTCGATCGCCATGACCCCATGAAACCAGCCCCGGGGGCCGACCGATAGTCCCCGCGCCCGGCGCGGCGTCAATCGACGAGGGCGGCAGCGAAAACGTGCGGGGTGAAGCCGGTGAGATCGCCGATTCCTTCGCCCTGCCCGAGCAGCTTGACAGGGATGCCGGTGCGCTCCTGAACAGCGAGGACGAACCCGCCCTTCGCTGAGCCGTCGAGCTTGGTGAGAACGAGGCCGGTGACGCCGGCGTGCTCCAGGAACGCCTCGGCCTGCATGACGCCGTTCTGCCCCGTTGTTGCGTCCAGGACGAGGAGGACCTCACTGATCGGCGCCTGCTTCTCGATGACCCGGCGGATCTTGCCGAGCTCATCCATGAGGCCGCCCTTGGTGTGCAGGCGCCCTGCCGTGTCGACGAGCACGATCTCGGTTCCGGTGTTCTTCGCGTACTCGATCGTCTGAAAGGCCACGGATGCCGGGTCTTGCCCCTCATGCTGCGGCCGGACGATATGCGCGCCTCCACGCTCAGCCCAGGTCGCGAGCTGGTCGACGGCAGCGGCGCGGAAGGTGTCGGCGGCGCCGACGACGACGCTGCGCTGGTAGCGGCGCAAGAAGTTCGCGAACTTGCCGATGGTCGTGGTCTTTCCCACCCCGTTGACCCCGACCACGAGCACGACGGCGGGGCGCTCGGTGAGCTTGAGCGTGGTGTCGAATCTCGCGAAGTGTTCTTCGAGCGTTTCTTTGAGCATCCGCTGCAGGTCACGCGGATCAGTGGTCCGATACCGGTCGACCTTCTCGCGCAGCTCATCCACGATGCGCTCGGTGATGTCAGGGCCGAAGTCGGCTGTCAGGAGCGCCGTCTCAAGGTCCTCCCACGTCGTCTCATCGATCGTGGGTTTGACGAACATGCCGCGAAGCGCTCGTCCGAGCGACCAGGATGATTCGGCCATAGCTCCAGCCTACGGTCAGCTGGCCGCGCGATCGGCGATCCGCTGGCCAACGACAGCCGAGACGCCGTCCTGTCGCATCGAGACACCGTAGAGTGCGTCGGCGATCTCCATCGTCCGCTTCTGATGGGTGATCACGATGAGCTGACTACTGGCGCGCAGCTGCTCGAACACACCCAGGAGTCGCCCGAGGTTGGCGTCGTCGAGCGCCGCCTCCACCTCGTCGAGGATGTAGAACGGGCTCGGACGGGCCTTGAAAATCGCCGTCAGCAGCGCGACCGCCGCGAGGGATCTCTCGCCGCCAGACAGCAGCGAGAGCCGCTCGATCTTCTTTCCGACCGGCCGCACCGCAACTTCGATTCCGGTAGTCAGCGGGTTGTCCGGATCGGTCAGGCTCAGGCTCCCCGAGCCCCCGGGGAACAGGATCGGAAAGACCTCGTCGAACGCGGTCCGGGTGTCGTCGAACGCGGCGAGGAAGATCGTCTGCATCCGCTCATCGAGGTCCTCGATGATCGTGACGAGGTCCTTTCGCGTGCTGGTGAGGTCGGCGAGCTGCTCCGTGAGGAACGCGTGTCGCTGTTCGAGCGCGGCAAATTCCTCGAGCGCGAGCGGATTCACCCGACCGAGTTGCGCTAGCTTGCGTTCGGCATCCTGGAGCCGCTTCCGCTGACTCGCGCGGTCGAAAGCCACCGGCTCTTCGCCGTCGTCAGCAGGAATCGGCTGATCGGGCCCATATTCGGAAACGAGAATGTCTTCCTCAAGACTCAGTTCCGATCGCGCCCGGTCAAGGATGCTCGTCACGTGAAGTCGCTTCTCGTGCATCTGCAGCTCGAGCCCGTGAACGCTTTCGGTGAGTCCTGCCAGACGTTCCCGAACCGCGGCTTCGTCGGCCCGAACTGCCGACAGCTCTGACGTGACGGCGGAGCGGGCCGACTCGGCTTCAGCGAGCTCGAGACGCGCCGCCGAGACCGATCGGTCGACCGAATCCAGGACGGCCGGCAGGGTCGCTGCGACATCGGCGGCAACCTGACGTTGGCGTCGACGAATGACAGCGCGTCGCGCCGCTTCGGCGGCAGCCGCGGCCTCGCGCTCGCGCTGGCGTTCCAGCTGCTGCACACGCGCCTGTCCGGCGCGAACCCGCTCACGGAGCGTTTCGACCTCGAGCCGCGCCCGCATCTCGTGCTCCCGCGCACCCTCGAGTGCCTCGAGAAGCCCGTCGCGAGCCGATGCGTCAAGAATGGGACGCGGCGCCTCCAGGGCATGCTGCAATTGCGCCTGAGCCGACGCTGCGGCTGCCGCAGCATCATCCCGGGCAGCCTGCGCCTGCGCGAGTCCTGCCTCAAGCCGTTCACACTCCGCGCTGGCAGCCTCGACTTGCACGGTGGCGCGGTTGACCTGTTCCGCGTGCGCAGCCACCGCTGCGTCGTGCTCACGCAGCCGGGTCAGCGCCGCGCTCGTGTGGCGTTTGGCCTCCTCGGCCTCGGCGCGCGCATCGGCGAGCGCCTCCCGCAGGGAGTCGGCCACCACGACGAGTTCATCGCGACGGTCGGCGGCAGCGTCTCGTTCGGCCAGGAGCTCAAGTCGGGATCGAGAGGCTCCCGCGCCTGCTCGCAGCGACGAGCCTGTGAACACCTCACCCGCCCGGGTGACGACGGTGATCGTGCGCGGGTCGGCGACCACCTGCGGCGCGCTCTTCCGAACTGCGTCGAGGTCGTCCGCGATGACGACACGCGCCAGAAGCGCCCGCACACCGGCGGGACCGGTGACAACATCTGGGGCGGGCCGCAGCGAACCGAATCCAGAAAGATCCTCAACCGCTTCCGCGACCTCGCCGATGACAAAATCGACCACCCCGCGATCGGCGTCACGCACTCGCTCGGCCAGCGCAAAGCCATCCTCGAGGCTGTCCACCAGCACACCTTCGGCGCGGGGACCGAGCACGGCGGCGATCGCGGCCTCATACCCGGGCGTGATCTGAATGGCGTCACCGACCAGGCCCCGAACCCCGGGAGCTTCCTCAGCAATCAGGTCAGCTGAGGCGTTCTTGACGCCCAGCGCGCGCGTCAGCGCCGTGGTCTGGGCGGTGAGCGCTTCGATCTCGCGTTCGGTCTCGTGAAGGCGGTCCCGGAGCTCCGAGACGCGGGTCTCGGCATCCGTCGCCCGGCGGCCAGCCTCGTCGTACTCGGCTGCGTACTGCGCCGAGCTGCCCTCGGGAACGAGCTCGGGATCGACCCCGGCAAGCTCCGCCGCCGCCGACTCGCGACGAGCCGTCGCGGCATCCAATGCGCGTTGCTGCCGTGCCAGCGCATCGTCGATGGCCGCCAGCGCTGACGCTGCGGCGTCCGCCGACCCCCGCAGAGCGGTGAGCTTCATCTCATGCTGCGAAACCAGCGCGCTCTGCTCGGCGATGTCGACATCCAGGGCGTCGAGTTCGGCTCGAGCTCGCATGACGTCACGGGCAGCCTCGGATGCCGCATCCTCGGCATCCACGAGACCTGCAGAAACCTCGTCGATCTCAGCCCGCGCGTCATCGATCATTGCGCTCGTGACGGTTCGGACTGCCGCACCGTCGTCATCGGACGACTCCCCGAGAAGCGTCAACCGCTGGCCGGCGAGCGAGTACAGCCCGCGCAGGCGCTCCTGCACGCGTTCGAGCGAGAACAGCACCCGCCGCGCACCATCGACAGCCTCGGACCGCTGCTCAGCCTCGAGCTGCGCGATCCGTACCCGCAGCTGATCGGATCGATCCTGCAACACAAGCCGCTCGGCGTGGCGCTCATGCTCGGCCCGCATGTGATCTGCCAGCTCCGCACGCAAGCCGACGAGTTCGTCGGCTATCAAGCGAGCCTTCGCGTCGCGCACGACAGCGGCGATCGTGGCAGCTTCCCGGGCGATCTCGGCTTGGCGGCCCAGAGGCTTGAGCTGTCGGCGCAGCTCACCGGCCAGATCGCTCAGGCGCGTGAGGTTCGCTTCCATCGCCTCGAGCTTGCGAAGCGTCTTCTCTTTGCGGCGCCGGTGCTTGAGGATTCCCGCGGCTTCTTCGATGAACCCGCGTCGGTCTTCGGGAGAGGCCTGCAGCACTGTGTCGAGCCGACCCTGCCCGACGATGACGTGCATCTCGCGCCCGAGTCCCGAGTCGCTCAGGAGCTCCTGTACGTCAAGCAGACGGCATCCTTCGCCGTTGATCGCGTACTCGCTCGCTCCGTTGCGAAACAGCGTCCGGCTGATCGTGACCTCGGAGTACTCGATCGGCAGAGCTCCGTCGCTGTTGTCGATCGTGAGTTGCACTTCGGCGCGACCCAGCGGCCCGCGAGTCGAGGTACCGGCGAAAATGACGTCTTCCATCTTGCCGCCGCGCAGGGTCTTGGCGCCCTGCTCCCCCATGACCCAGGCCAGCGCATCGACGACGTTGGACTTGCCCGAGCCGTTGGGTCCGACGATCGCGGTCACCCCCGGTTCGAAGGCGAAGGTGGTCGGCTGGGCGAATGACTTGAACCCCTTGAGCGTGACGCTCTTCAGGTGCATGCGCGTTCCTTCCCGACGTGTGGCGTATCGACCCCCACCACCGACCGTCGACCTACGCTACCCTGCTAGGCCACTTCACCGAGGGAGCCAGGCCCAGGACTGGCGACACGCCCGGAGGTCCTCGAATTCTGGGAGCTTGCTTGACGAACGCTGCTTCGACCCGCTAACGTTCCAGATCGCGACACGTCACGAGAGGAGGACAGCCATGATGATTCGCAATGCAGTGTTCGGACACACCCCGCTGCGCGCTCCCATGGGACTGACCTTCCTGGGACTGCTCGCCGCTCCCACCGCCGCGTAACGCGCGCTGGTTGAGCCACCGGACCTCGTCGGTTCCGGCCCCACGGACTACCTGTCCGTTCACTTCTCCGCATCTGCACTGACCCGCTGGCCAGCGCACGGATGCCTCCCCGCTGCATGCCGGAAGAACACCGGCATTCGCAGCCGACCAAAAGGTCTCTCATGTACACCACGCTCGAGCCCGTCGAGGCTCTCACCACCCACCCCCACGTCCGTCGACATCTGACGCTCGCCGAGCGCGCAAGCCTTCGGGTAGCCGTCTGGGTACTCACGCAGCACCTCCGTCGTGCTGCTTCCCGGGAACAGCGCGAAGTCGCACGCCTCCGGTACGACCAGGAGCGTGCGCGCGAAGAGCGCGCAGCTCAGGCCGTCCGCCTGGCCGCCTGGCATCTGAACGCCCGCTGATCGAAGGATCCGACGTGACAACCGCAACACCCGACATCCGGCCCCTCACCATCCCGAGCAGTCTCCACGCCCCCGAGGCGGCAGACTTCCTCGAGATGGTGAGGGTCCGCAACATCGTCTATGACGAGATCAGCGGCAACCGAGACGAGGAACTCGATCCCGCCGTGCTTCTCCCCCACTATCGGCCATCTCCGTTCGCGCAGCGACTCATCTGGGGGGTGTGGTCCGGCGGTGAGTTCGTGGGACGCGCGGGGCTTGATCTCCCTCACGACGAGGACGCCACGGCTGCCTACGCGCAGATCGAACTTCGCCGCCACGCGTGGAGTCATGGCGTCGGAACGGCGGCACTCGGCATCCTCGAGGCGGCTGCCGCCGAGAACGAGCGTCGCGTCATCGAGTCATGGATCGAACACCCGACCGCAGACGGTGAGCAACTTGCTCCGCCGACCGGTTTCGGGCGGATTCCGCTCGATCACGCTGCGCGATTCGCACTTCGCCACGGCTACGCGCTGGAACAGGTCGAACGCAAGAGCATCCTCGACCTTTCGGCCACCAGTGTCGATCTGGTGAGCGAGCTCCATCAGCAGGCGTCCGTGGCGTCAGCCGGGTACGAGCTCGTCTCGTGGCGTCCGCCGACTCCCCCGGAGTTCGTGGCCGACTACGCCTGGATGAAGTCGCGAATGAGTGTGGACGCACCGAGCGCGGGCATGGAGATCGCCGAGGAAAGCTGGGATGCGGCCCGGATACTCGAACACGACACCCATTGGATCGAGGGCGGGCGCGACGTGCTCGTTGTCGCGGCGCGCGATCGCGCGTCGGGTCGACTGGTTGCCTTCACCGAGCTGGCGTCGAGCCCTGGGCACCCCGTGACGCACCAGGAGGACACACTGGTGCTTCGCGAGCACCGCGGTCACCGACTCGGGATGCTGATCAAGACCGCTGCGCTGCTTCGCTGGCGCGAACTGGCGCCACACACGCAGCGGATTCTCACCTACAACGCCGAGGAGAACCGGCCCATGCTGGCCGTGAATGAAGAGATCGGGTTCCGCCCGGTCGCCTACATCGGCGCGTGGAAGAAGACGCTCGCGCCCGCATCCGACGCCAGCACCGACGCCGTCAGCGGGTGAGATAGCGAAGCACGGCAAGCACGCGACGATGGTCGTCCGCATCGACCGCGAGACCGAGGGCGTCGTAGATCTTCGACGTGTGCTGGACGACAGCTTTCTCGGAGAACCCGATGGCGCCCGCAATCCAACTGTTGCTGCGCCCTTCGGCCATGTAGCCGAGCACCTCGCGTTGACGAGGCGTCAGTCGCTCGACACCACCGCCGAGCACCTGGGCACGTGAGAGGAGAATCTCGACCACGTCGGGGTCCAGCGCCGTCCCCCCGCGAACGACGCGTCGCAAGTCTTGCGTGAAGGTACGAACATCCGCGATGCGCTGCTTGAGCAGGTAGCCGACCTTGCCCTGACCCGTGCCGACGAGTTCGATCGCGTAGCGGCGCTGTACGTGCTGGGACAGAACGACGATTGCTACATCGGGCGACGATGCGCGAATGCGGTGCGCGGCCACGAGTCCCTCGTCCGTGAACGTCGGCGGCATCCGGATGTCTGTAATCACCAGTTGGGGCTGATGTTCACCAACGGCGTCCTCGAGCTCGGCGGCGGTTCCCACCGCGCTGACGACCTCGAACCCGTCCTGTTCGAGAACCAGGGCAAGTCCCTGCCGCAACAACGCTTCGTCTTCAGCGATCACTACCCGCACGGGATCTCCATCCTCAGATTCGTACCCGCCCCCACCACCGAGGTCACGGTCAGCGAGCCGCCGACAGCCTCAACGCGGTCGACGAGACCGCCCAGTCCTCGCCCCTCGACGTGCGCTCCACCGACACCGGTATCGGTCACCGACACGCGAAGCACGTCATCGACTCGGGCGACGGTCACCGTGACGCGGTCGGCGTGAGCATGCTTCACGGCATTGGTAAGCGCCTCGGCAACCACGAAGTATGCCGTGGTCGCCGCCGCCGTGGGAATCTCCTCAAGCGATGTCATCTCCAACGCCGTGGGAATCGGCATCCGGTCAACGAGATCCTCGATGGCGTTGCCGAGTCCGCGACCGACCAGGGGCAACGGCAGAACATCGTGCACGAGCCGGCGCAAGTCACTCGCGGCAGCATCGATGTTCACGCGGAGCACTCGCGAGCGGGCACTGGTCGCCTCGCCTTCCTCAGCAGCGTTCGCGATCTGCTGCGCTTCGAGCGCGAGGAGCACCAGCTGCATCTGCAGCCCATCGTGAAGGTCCTGGGCAATCCGCAGCCGCTCCCGGTCGGCGGCGTCGACCAACCTCGCCCGGGATGCCATCAGTTCGCGCCGGCTGCGCAGCAGTTCGACCGACAAGCGTGCGCGATCGATCGCGACGGCAATGACCTGACCGACTCGGCGGACGTAGTCCCCATCGACCGTGAGCCGCGGATCGTATTCGATCGATGCAACGGTGCGGCCCTCCACCATGACGGGGATGAGCGCGCGCTGACCGCCGACCGGCGGCGGATCGATGATCTGGCCGCGCTCGTCGATCCACGCACCGTCCTCGCCCGTGAACACGAGGCGCAAGGTCTCGTCTCCGAGCGTGCGAGCAAGCGCATCCCGCAGGGGCGTTTTGCCCTCCCTGACCACCGCGAGGGCCTCACTCAACTCTTCCCACCCGCCGCTGCGCGGAAAACCGCCACGCAGGATGACCGCGACAAAAGCGACGGGAACGCCCGCGAGGATGATGAGCTGTATCGTCGCGAGCGCCACAGAGCCCTGGGCGCCGAGGACGTCGAAGAGCGCCGCGCTTGCCGGCACAGCCAGCACCGCGAAAATGCCGTACCCGTACAGCGGCAGAAGGAGCCGCCGGAAGACGGCGTCGGCTGCCAGGACCGTACGCGCGAGAAGCCCAGCTGTCACCACCATGACGGCGAGCCCGCCCAGGCGCTGCGTCAGCACGAAGACGTCCTGAGCCTGCGGATCTCCCGGGGCGATGAGAGCACCGACTCCAGGGAGCACCGCAACCGCGTACGCAGCAGAAACCACCACGCGCGACACTGTGCCGCGCAGCCGTCCGGAGGGAAAAGCCAACAGCAGCTGCACGATCGCCGCGAACACGACAGTCGCGAAAACGTCACCGACCAGCGCGAGAACTACAACCGAAGCGTTGCCGAGGTTTCCGGCATACACCGCGAGACTGGCCGCAATCAGCAGAGGTCCCATTCCGTTGGACGGTCGCCGCATCCAGGCCAGAACTCCCGCCCCGATGTACACGACGAAGACAGCGGTGTACACGATGAGGACGGCTGTGACGGGCTGCTGCGATCCCGGCAGGATCACGGCAAGTTGCATTCCCGCGAGCAGGATGCCCAGGCTCGCGACGAGCGCCACCAGAAACGCACCCGGCGCATGGGACGGATTCGGCTGGGCACGGATGCCGGGCGGACTCGAGCTCATGAGCCTCGAGCCTGACACATCGACCACGCAGACAACTATCGCGCCCCAACCCGCGGGTTCCCATGGACCTACGTCTATGGAGGCGGCGCGGACAACACAAAAGACTTGATGAAGCCCCCGCGCACCCCGTCAAGGAGCACCCGATGTCCAGACTTTCGGCACGCTGCACCGTTCTCGCACTGTCAGCGAGCGTTCTCGTCGCCCTGACCGGCTGCACGGATACCTCGCCACCGGCGACGATCCCGGTGCAGACCCAACCCAACCCGGGAGAAGATGCCATCGCCCTCCCGGCTGAGTCGGTCTCAGCGGCGGTGACGAAGGCCGTTGATGCCTTGCCGGGCCTCATCGACGCAGCGCTTGAGCAAAGCGGGGTCCCGGGGCTCGCCGTTGCGGTGGTCCACGATGGCGAGATCGTCTACAGCGATGGTTTCGGCGTCAAGACGGCGGGCACCGATGACACGGTCGACGCGCAGACCGTGTTCCAAATCGCCTCGGTATCGAAGTCCCTGTCTGCGACCGCCGTCGCCAAGGCCATCACGGAGGGCGCCGTGACCTGGGACACTCCCGTGGTCGAGGAACTGCCAGGATTCGCGCTCTCTGATGCGTACGTGACCCGCAACGCCACAATCGGCGACTACTTCTCGCACCGGACGGGACTTGCCACCGGAGCCGGCGACGATCTCGAGGACCTCGGTTACGACCGCGACTACATCATGGAACATCTGTACCTGCAGCCGCTGTCAGCGTTCCGGTCGACCTACAACTACTCGAACTTCGGGATCACCGTCGGTGCCGAAGCGGCAGCCGCCGCTCTCGACAAGCCGTGGGAGGATGCCATCGACGAGCTGCTCTTCGAGCCGATAGGTATGACGTCCTCGAGCGCCCGGTACGCCGACTTTCTCGCGCAGTCGAACCGCGCAACGATCCACGTCCTCGTTGATGGCGAGTTCGTCCCGCTCTCCGAGCGAGATCCTGATCCCCAGTCCCCCGCGGGAGGGGTCTCGTCCACCGTGCTCGATCT
Organism: Microbacterium schleiferi; assembly: GCF_020781975.1. Taxonomy (GTDB): domain Bacteria; phylum Actinomycetota; class Actinomycetes; order Actinomycetales; family Microbacteriaceae; genus Microbacterium. The sequence continues at coordinate 130,818 of NZ_JAJGNI010000005.1, read as the reverse complement.
CGCCGCCTGGATGAATGTCGTGCTTTCGGACGGGAAGATCGCCGGGGCCGAGTACATCGATCCGGCAGCGCTGACAGCTGCCACCACGGGCGAAATGATCAGCGGGCATCCGGTATCGAACACGGCGCGCACGAGCATGTACGGCTTCGGATTCAACACGGGCACGGAGCTGAGTGGCCGAACCTCGATCAGTCACTCGGGCGCCTTCATCCTGGGCGCGGCAACGAGCTATCGGCTGGTCCCGAGTCTTGATCTGGGCATCGTGACCCTGACCAACGGTGGACCCCAGGGCGTACCGGAGGCCATCAACGCGGAGTTCCTGGATCTGGTGCAATACGGCTATGTCACCCGGGACTGGGTGACAGACTTCAACGCGGCGATCGGGTCCTATTACGCCCCGACCGGTGACCTCGTCGAACAAACGCCACCTGCGGATGCGTCGCCTCCTGCACCGGCATCCGATTACGTCGGGACATACACGAACCCGTACTACGGCGAACTGGCGGTGAGCGAAGAAGCAGGCGAACTGCGCGCAGCTCTCGGGCCGGATGGCGCGTACGTCGTGACGCTTGATCCGTGGGATGCCGACACGTTTGCCTTCACTCCGACGGGCGAGAATGCGCCCCCGGGCTCGAGATCGTCCGCGACCTTTTCCCGCACAGGCGGCGCCGTGACGGCACTGACGATGGAGTTCTTCAACCGGCAGGGGTTGGGAACCTGGACGCTGGCTGGCTCAGGAAGCAACTGACGCGTCGCGGTGTTCTCGGACAGCTCGTTCGAGCAAGAGCAGCCGTCGATCACGATCACCCGCGATCTCCGTCACCGTTGCGTTCCCGATGAGATCCGAATCATCGGCGTACTCCAGCAGAGCGATATCCATCGCATCGCGAAGCTCGAGGTCTTCGCTCTCGCCGATGGATATCGCATCCCGTCGGTTCAGGGGCAGAATCACCAGAAGGTCCACCGAGTGCATCGCCGCCGCTGTCAGCTCATATCCGCGCTCGATCAGCTCGGAGTCAACGATCGCTCTGCCCAGGGACTGCATCGCCGAGAGGTAGGCAAGAAAGTCCAGGGGCCCCCGCTCGGCGAGCACCGGCCCTGGAGCCGGCTCGAGCAGTCGAGATGCCGCGATGCCGAGTTGATGCGCGAACAACAGTGCCCCGGGTTCGTCTGCTGCGGCATCGATGTCTTCGTAGGGGTCGGGCAGAACGTGCCACTCGGGGTGGGAAGCCACGAAGTCGCCGAGCAGCGTGCTCTTGCCACTGCCGTGGGTTCCCGAGATGACGACGCGCATGGAGGCTCCGTTAGGGAAGGCCCGCGGAAGCCGAGGCCTTCGTGCGGGGCGGACGTTGGCAGTGCGGACAGAAGTGGGAGGAGCGGTTCGTGAACGATACCTTCACGATGGGGGCACCACACCGTGCGCACGGCTGGCCGGTGCGTCCGTACGCATTCAGGGAGTGCGCGAAGTATCCGGCCTGCCCGTTCACGTTGACGTACTGGGCGTCAAAGCTCGTTCCGCCGTCGGCGAGAGCCTTCTCGAGCACGGCCTGCACCTCGGCGATGAGGCGATGGACGGCCCGCGTGGTCAGGTGCGAGGCTGAAGTATCGGGGTGGATCCGCGCCGCCCACAGCGACTCGTCGGCGTAGATGTTCCCGATGCCCGACACCACGGTTTGGTCCAGAAGCACGCGCTTGATGGCAGACGCCTTGTGCTCCAGAGTGCGGCGAAAGGCCCGAACGTCGAATCCTGGATCCAGGGGATCGCGCGCAATGTGCGCGACCTGAGCCGGGACGAGGGCGTCGTCAGTGCCGTATCCGCCAGCGAGTCCATCTCGCGTGCCCTGAAGTGGGTCGATCGCGAGCGAGCCGAACGTGCGCTGATCGGCGAAGACGACGGCAAGGTCGCCGTGATTCGGATGCCGAATGTCGAGCCGCACGCGCTCGTGCCGCTCCGGAGGCGCCCCGGAAGGGCGCAGCAGCATCTGTCCGCTCATACCGAGGTGAGCGACAAGGGCCTCCGTCGGCGGTGCGCCGGGATCACGGGGCGCCAGCGGAATCCACAGGAACTTCCCCCGTCTCGCCGGACCCTCCAGGGTGCGGCCGAGGAGACGTGTCTCGAAGTCTGACGCTCCCGGGGGATGCCGCGTCAGTGCGCGATCATCGGAGACGGTTGCCGCCTCGATCACGGCACCCGTGACAGCCGGCGCGAGACCAGCGCGGACAACCTCGACCTCGGGAAGCTCAGGCACCGTGCTCAGGCCCCGATGTCAGCTACGCGAGGTGAGGTCGCGCCAGGCCCGGAGGGCAGCGGCCATTTCGGCGTGCTTCTTGCTGGTGCCGACACCCTCGGCTCGGTGGTCGCCGACGACCACGACAGCGGTGAAGCGGCGGTCATGATCGGGCCCGGTCGATGAGACCTCGTACGCCGGCGGAGCGACGCTGCGACGGGCGGCAAGCTCTTGCAATGCGGTCTTCGGGTCGACTGCGGCGCCGTACCGGTCGGGGTCGGAAAGCAGTGGCTCAATGAGCCGTAGAACCAGGTCGGATGCCGCATCCGGCCCCGCCGACAGATAGGTGGCCCCGAACACTGCTTCCATGGTGTCGGCCAGGATCGAGTCCTTCTCCCGGCCTCCGGTCTGTTCCTCGCCGCGCCCGAGCTTGACATAGGCGCCGAGATCGATGCCCCGGGCAACCTCTGCCAGCGCGACGGTCGACACGACGGCAGCGCGGCGCTTGGCAAGCGCACCCTCGTCGAGCTCGGGATGCGCGCGGAACAGCCGCACCGTAACTGCCTGGCCGAGTACTGAGTCACCGAGGAACTCAAGTCGCTCGTTGTGAGGAACTCCGCCGTTCTCGTACGCCCAGGACCTGTGGGTCAGTGCCAGCGCGAGAAGCTCGGGGTCAATGTCGACCCCGAGCTTCTGCGCGAGTTCAGCGGACTCGCGAGTCGTCACGTCGCTACGACGCTCAGACGTCGGCGACCTTGCGGCCCTTGTACTCCAGGAACAGCTCGGTGCCCTGCGAGTCGGTGACGACCTTCGCCTGGTGCGGGCGGCTGTAGACGGTCTTACCGTTCTCAACGGTCTTGACGAGGGTGGGCGCGTCGGCCTTCCACTGCGCACGGCGCGAGCGGGTGTTCGAACGCGAGACCTTGCGCTTCGGGGGGTTACCAGCCATTGTTCAGCTCATCTCTTTCTTCTCGGCAGCCACTCACGCGCGTGCGTCGTGGTCGCCGTGGTCTGTGGTGTCGTCCTGGGTGCTGTAGCCCTGGAGCGCCGCCCACCGGGGATCGATGGGTTCGCTCGCGGGCGAACCGGTGCTCTCGGTCAGTCGCTCACCCGTGACCGGATCAAGGCCGGGGCAATCCGGCTGACACACCGGCTGAAATGGAAGCGACAGGACTACCGCATCCCTGACCAGAGTTTCAAGATCCACGTGGTCGTCTTGAACCTCGAAGTCAGTTTCTTCCTGCCCAGGATACGCGAAAAGCTCCTGGAACGCGACGCGGACGCTCTCGGCGACCTCCCCCAGACACCGTCCACACACCCCGGTGTACTCGGTGTCGACCTCGCCGGTGGCGAGAATCCCCTCGTGGACGCTCTCCACACGCACGTCCAGAACGAGCGGCTCGCCCTCCGCGACGGAGACCAACCCTTCGCCCCACTTCTGCGGGGCCGGTATCTCCAGAGAGAACTCCCGCATTTCGCCGGGACGGTGCGTGATGTCGCGGACGGGGACGACGAACGGTCCGGAGTGCTGCCTACTCACGGGGGTCCATGCTACCCGCGTGGGAGAGAGCAGTCTCGGTGCCGGGTCAGAGGTCGTGGCCGCCGGTGTGCAGGAATCGAGCTACCGCGGGCGGGACATAGGCCGATACGTCGCCGCCGAGGGCTGCCACCTGCCGCACCAGTGAGCTCGACACCATCGCGTGCGAGGGATCGGGCAGCAAGAAGACGGTCTCCACGTCCGCGAGGTCACGGTTGACGACCGCCATGGGTACTTCGTAGACGACATCCGCCTGCGAACGGATGCCCTTGACGAGCACGCCGGCGTTGACATCGCGCGCGTAGTCGACGAGCAGGCCGACGCTCCAGGAGGCAACGACAACGCTGCCCTCGATGTCTGCCTCAGCGATGGACTGCTCCAGCAGAGACAGCCGCTGCGCAATCGGAAGCATCGCTTCTTTGCCGGGGTTGTGTACGACGACCACGTGCAACTGGTCGTACAGTCTCGCCGCGCGACGGATGACGTCGAGGTGACCCCGCGTCGGCGGATCGAAGGAACCCGGAACCACGGCGATCCGACTGTTCATGCCTTCAGCCTATCGGGGGTCAGCATCAGTTCTTGGCGAGAGCCGCCCGCTCCTGTTGGCCGACCCGCCGCTCGATCTCATCCGAGAGCGGTCGGTGAGACAGCAGCGCCGGATCGCTGGCCAGGATGTCTTCAGCTGCTGACCGAGCGCGGGCGATGAGATCGGCATCCGTCACGACGCGCAGCAGGCGCAGCGACGATCTGGCGCCGGACTGCGCTGCACCCAGCACGTCACCCTCGCCGCGCAGTTCGAGATCGACTTCGGCGAGGGCGAATCCATCGAGGGTCGCCGCCACGGCCTCCACGCGCTCACGCCCCGACGTGCCTACCTCGCTCTCGGTCACGAGCAGACACAGCCCCGGCACGGAACCGCGGCCGACGCGGCCACGCAGCTGATGCAGCTGAGACACGCCGAATCGGTCGGCCTCGAGAATCACCATCGTCGAGGCGTTCGGAACGTCCACGCCCACCTCGACGACAGTTGTTGCCACGAGCACATCGATACTCCCCGCCGCGAAGGCCTGCATGACGGCATCCTTCTGCTCTGCGGGCATCTTGCCGTGGAGGATCTCAACCGAGAGCTTGTCGAATGCCGGATGCCGCGACAGCAGTTCGGCGACCTGCACCACGCCCCAGCGCGTCTTACGCGAGGACTCCTCTGCCGCGGCTGTGGCAGACTCGGCTGCCGGAACCTCGGCTACCTCGTCTGCTGCCGGCTTGCCGGATGCGGCGGCATCGATCGACGGGCACACGACGAAGGCCTGGCGCCCCTGGGCCACCTCCTCGGCCACGCGCTCCCACACGCGCGCGAACCACGCGGGGCGGTCGGCGACCGGCGCAACGAACGATTCGATACCGGCTCGTCCCGCGGGCATCGACCGAATCGTGGAGACGTCGAGGTCACCGAAGACGGTCATCGCAACCGTTCGAGGAATCGGCGTGGCGGTGAGCACGAGAGCGTGCGGGGTGGTCCCCTTTGCCCGCAACGCCTCACGCTGGTCCACACCGAACCGGTGCTGCTCGTCAACGACGACCAGCCCGAGGTCGGCAAAGGTCGTCGCGTCGCTCAGGAGCGCGTGCGTGCCCACGACGATGCGCGACTGCCCGGATGCCACGCGCAGCGCCGCACGACGCCGCTCGGCCGCCGTCAACTGACCGGTCAGCAGTGTCGGCATGAGCTCGACCGCCAGGTCGGGGCCGAGCATCCGAGCGATCGAGCGCAGATGCTGAGAAGCGAGCACCTCGGTCGGAGCGATGAGCGCGGACTGGCCGCCGCTCTGGGCCACCTGCAGCATCGCGCGCAGCGCCACGAGCGTCTTGCCCGACCCGACCTCACCCTGAACGAGCCGATTCATCGGCCACTCGCCGACCAGATCCCGGGCGATCTGGTCACCGACAGTGATCTGATCCGGAGTTCGATTGAAGGGCAACGAGGCGTCGAACCGATCGAGGAGTGCGCCGGGCTCACGCGGGGTCGCCGACATCGCGCGCACGAACTGTCGCTGCTGCAGCAGGGCCGTCTGCAGCACCAGCGCCTCATGCCAGCGCAAGGTCTGCCGCGCGGGCTCAACCTGGTCGGGAAAGTCCGGGCGATGGATGCGCTCGAACGCCATGCGATACGACAGCAGACCATGCGCCCGCCGCAGATCCTCGGGCAGCGGCTCCGGCAGATCGTCGAGGCCGTCGAGGACCATCCCGACGAACTTCGCGATCTGCCAGCTGGCCAGCGACGCGGTGGCCGGGTAGATCGGCACGGGAAGGTTAGCGGTGGCTTCTGCCGTCGCCCTCGCTCGGTCTTCGTCGTCGAACAGCTCATAGTCCGGGTGCGCGAGCTGCAACGAACGGCGGTACTCGCCCACCTTGCCGGCGAACACCCCGCGCCTGCCGGGGACCAGCTCTCTCATCCGCCACGCCTGGTTGAAGAACGTCAGGGTGAGTTCCCCGTTGCCGTCGCTGATCACCACCTCGAGCAGAGAACCCCGGCGATTCTGCATCCGTCGCTCGGACGCCCTGCGGACTTCGGCGACGATCGCGACCGGTTCGCCGATCGGCAGAGACGCGATGGGTGTGAGCTCTCCGCGGCGCGCGTAACGGCGTGGGTAGTGCTCGAGCAGGTCACCCACCGTGCGCATCGCAAACGCACGCTCGAGTGCCTTGGCCGTTTTGCCGCCGAGCGCGCCGTCCAGTCGCGACGACAGCGTGAGAGCGACCATGCACCTGAGTTTAGGCAGAGCCTCCGACGCGCGAAGACCGGGTGAGCGCCCGCGGCGGCGCTGTACCGGTTTGTACAGTGGACGCGTGACACGGATCATCGCCGGGGCCGCCGGCTCCCTGAGCCTCGAGGTTCCGGAAAGCGGCACGCGACCGACCAGCGACCGGGTCCGCGAATCGGTCTTCGGCTCGCTCGACGCGTCAGGGGCCATCGCCGGCGCCCGGGTACTCGACCTCTACGCCGGGTCGGGGGCGCTGGGGCTGGAAGCGCTCAGCCGCGGCGCGGCATCCGTCGACCTCGTCGAGAAGTCGCCGCGGGCAGCGAGCGTCATCGAACGCAACGCGGGGCGCGTGCGGCACGCTGTCGGCGGCGCGTACCGCGTGCATCGAACCGCAGCGGATGCCTACCTCGCCGCCCCGCACGAACCGTACGAGCTCGTCTTCATCGATCCCCCGTACGACCTCGGTGAGGACGACCTCGCCCAAACCCTGCGGCTTCTCGTCCCCTCGCTCGCGCCGGATGCGATCGTCGTGGCCGAGCGTGCCGCACGATCGCCCGAACCCGCTCTTCCGGCCGGACTCACGCTCGCGCGTCACCGCCGGTACGGTGACACCGCGATCTGGTGGCTCCGGTGCGCACCCAGCGTCGCTGACGCCGACGATCAGCCGCGCGACGAATCCCAGTCACGATAGGGATCCCACCCACCGCTGCCCTCGAAGGGTGCCCCGTCGACCAGGACCGGCGTCTCTCCGTGCTCGCGGACCACCCCGATGATTTGGAAGGCGTCGGGCACAGCATCCGTCGCCGGGAACGTCGCGAGCAGGCCGTGGTCCTCACCGCCGGAGAGCGCGTCGTCGGGGTGAGGCCCGAGCGCGTCGCGACGCAGATCGAGGGTGACACCGGATGCCGCGGCCATGCGCCCGGCGTCGAGGACGAGGCCGTCCGACAGATCCATCATTGCCGTGGCGCCGGCGAGGGCTGCCCGCACCCCGTCGGTGATGCCCGGCGCGGGCCGCAGTTGCGCGTCGAGTTCCCGAGCCTCGTCGGCTGTCAGATCCGCCCGGTCCACGGGGACCGGGTTGCCGGCGGCATCCCGGAAGCGGTCGAAAAGCAGGCGCAAGCCGCGAGCGGCATCCCCGAGACGCCCCGTGGCAGCGACGACGTCTCCAGGCCGAGCCCCTGACCGGCGCACCGCGGGGCGACCTTCGAGGGTGCCCAGCGCGGTCACCGCGACGGTGAGGATATCCGATACCGTCAGGTCGCCGCCCTCCACGACGCAACCGGGTGCGAGGGCTTCACACCCGGCACGAAGCCCGCGGGCAAGGTCGACGACAAAGGAGAGGCGGGTGGCATCGGGCATTGCGAGGGCGACGAGGAGCGATGTCGGGCGCGCACCCATCGCGGCGATATCGGCGAGGTTGACGGCTGCCGCTTTCCATCCGAGGTCGAACCCACTCGACCAGGCGAGGCGGAAGTCCGGACCATGCACGAGAGTGTCGACCGTCGCGACCACGCGACCATCGGATGCCGTCAGCACTGCCGCGTCATCACCCGGCCCCACCTCGGCCGCCGAAGGCCCCAGCTCCCGCAGGATTGCTGACAGTATCTCGCCCTCGGAGAGCTCACCAACCCAGGGATCCTGCATCGTCCCACGCTACCGCGGCGGTAGATTGGACCAATGCCTCTTGCCCGTCGCACCATCGCCGTGATGGTGATGTGCGCGACGAGCATGGTCGCCCTCGCGGCGTGCAGCACGACGGTCTCGCTGCAACCGGCGCCCGACGCGAACAACCCGCGCTGTGCTGAGGTGACGGTACGGTTCCCGCAGACCCTCGACGGTTTCGAGCGTCGCTGGACGGATGCCCAGGCGACTGGCGCGTGGGGAGAGCAGGGCGGCGGCAGCAACATCATCGTCGCCTGCGGCGTTGATGTTCCCGGTCCGACGACCCTTCCGTGCTCGACCCTCAGCGGTGTCGACTGGATCGTCGACGACACCGACGCGCCCTACTACCGGATCACCTCGTTCGGCACCGATCCCGCGGTGCAGGTCTACCTCGACAGCGACACAGTCTCGAGCGCCGAGGTCCTCGACACACTCGGGAACATCATCGTCGACACGCTCCCCGTGAACGGTCTGCAGTGCACTGACCAGGTCAGCGGCTCCTCATCCGCCGAGGGCTGACTCCGCGCCGGCTTCGATGCGTGGCGGTCAGGTGCGCGCGAGGGCGGTGTCCAGAAGGTCGCTGATCAACTCGGTGTAGGTCATCCCCGAGGCGATCCAACACTTCGGGAACATCGAGATCGGCGTGAAGCCGGGCATCGTGTTCAGCTCGTTGACGTAGATCCCCGCGGGAGTGAGGAAGAAGTCCACGCGCGCGAGTCCTCGCCCGCCAACGGCTTCGAAGGCACGGACTGCCGCCGCCTGCAGCGCCGCAACCTCGTCTTCTGTAAGCGCGGCGGGGCACACGACCTCGGCACCGTCGCCGCCGAGGTACTTGCCTTCGAAGTCATAGAACTCGCGCGTTGTCAGCACGATCTCGCCCGGCAACGATGCACGTGCAGGTGCCGCCCCCGGCGACTCAAGCACGGCGACCTCGATCTCGCGCCCGACGATGGCGGTCTCCACGAGCGCTTTGTCATCTTCGGCGAGCGCGAGCTCGACAGCGGCGTCGAACTCATCCCAATCGTGCACCTTCGAGACACCGACGCTGGATCCGGCCCGAGAGGGCTTGACGAAGTTCGGAACGCCGAGAGCGCGCGCAGCCGCTCGCGCAGCATCCGGATCCGCCGCCCAAGAATCGCGTGTGATCGTCACCCAGGGCGCGACGGTCACCCCGGATGCCTGCAGCACGATCTTCATGAAGTGCTTGTCCATGCATAGCGCCGAATCCAACACACCGCCTCCCGCGTACGGGATGCCGAGGGTGTCGAGAAAACCTTGAACGGTGCCGTCCTCGCCGTGGACTCCGTGGAGGATCGGCAGCACAACCTCGAGTGAACCGAGCGTGTCGACGCTCCCGTCAGCGTGGCGTACGCGGAGCACGCGGTCGGCACCGCCTTCGGGCCAGAGCACGCGCGTGCCGTTGTCGCTCACCTCGGGAAGGTGCGCAGCGTCGAGCGCGAACTTGTCGGGGTCGTCCTCTTCGAGGACGAAGATGCCGTCGCGGGTGATGCCGACCGGAATGACCCGGAAACGCTCACGGTCGAGTGCCCGCAGCACCCCTCCCGCCGTGACGGAGCTGATCGAGTGCTCGCTGGAGCGACCGCCAAACAGCACCGCCACCGTCGCCTGTGCCATTCTGCGTCCTCTCGCCCTGGGGTTCGTCGTCATCCGTTGTGAGGTGCGGCGCGATATCGCGGGGATTCATCGTGCCGTCCAGAACCATCTTCACCTGCTCAACGATCGGCATGTCGATGCCGGCCTCGGCGGCAAGCGCCAAGACGGGGGCAACAGACGCAAGACCTTCGGCGGTCTGCTCCATCTGCTTCACCACATCCTGGAAGCTGTAGCCCTGGCCGAGAAGACGGCCGGCTGTGTTGTTTCGGCTGAGCGGTGACTGGCACGTCGCGATCAGGTCACCAAGCCCCGCGAGTCCCTGCAGGGTAGCGGGGTGGGCGCCCTGTGCGACAGCGAAGTCTGTCATTTCGACAAGGCCGCGCGTGATGATCGACGCCTTCGTGTTCTCGCCGTAACCGACGCCGTCGACGATGCCGATCGCGACGGCGATCAGGTTCTTGAGCACGCCGCCGAATTCTGTACCGACGACGTCAGTGTTCACGAACGTCCGGAAATACGAGTTGCGGGCTCGCCGGGCGACGGCATCCGCTGTCTCCTGGCTGCTGGATGCGATGACCGCCGCGGTCGGCTGTTCTTTCGCGATCTCCAGGGCCAGGTTAGGCCCGGATGCGACAGCGATGAGGTCAGGATCGCACCGCAGCTCCTGCTCGATCACCTGACTCATCCGCAGACCGGTCTTGCGCTCGACGCCCTTCATCAGCGACACGACCGGAACACCGGCATCGGCGATGAGCGGACGGATCGTCTTCAGGTTCTGCCGAAGGGCCTGGCTCGGCACTGACAGGTAGATCTGCTCGGCCCCCGCCAGAGCCTCCTCCAGACGGGAGGTCGCGGTCATGTGCCGAGGAAGGTTTATGCCCGGCAGGTAGTGGCTGTTGCGCTTGGCTTCGGTGATTTCAGCGGCAAGCTCGGGGCGCCGAGCCCACATCGTCACACGGGCACCACCGTCGGCGAGCACCTTGCCGAAGGTCGTGCCCCAACTGCCGGCACCGACCACGGTCACCCGGGGACGGGCGGCATCCTCTTTACGACTCAAGACGCCCGGTCTCCTTCTGCCCGTGGGATGCCGGATCCCAGCGTTCCGCTGGAGGGGTCTCGCCGCGCAGCACGCCCTCGAGACGTGCGATCTCGGCCATCAGCAGATCGGTGGCCGCGACAAGGGCGGATGCCTCGCGCGTCCGCCCCGCGAAAGCCGAGAGATCCAGCGGGTCGCCCACCAGCACGCGTACACGCTTGCGCAGCGGCCACAGGCTGAGCTTGCCGTAGCGCGGCAGGATGCGCTGCACACCCCAGTGCGCCACAGGGACCAGCGGGATGCCGCCCTCGAGCGCCAGGCGCACGGCTCCGGTCTTTCCCCGCATGGGCCACAGGTCCGGGTCGCGCGTGAGGCTGCCCTCGGGGTAGACGATCACGCCGCGACCTGCCTCCACCAAATGCTCCGCCTGCGCCATGGTCTGCTTGGCAGAGCCGGCAGACGATGCGCGCGCTACCGGGATCATGCCTGTGGCACGAAGGATCGCGCCCAGGACAGGGACCCGGAACAGGCTCTCCTTGGCCATGAAGCGAGGCGCCCGTCCCATCCCCCACACGGCGCGCGCAACGATGATCGGATCGAACTCGCTCATGTGGTTGGGCGCGAGCACGAATGCTCCTTCGCGGGGCAGCTTGTGGCCATCGGTGATGTCGACACGCGCCAGGATTCCCAGCAGCGGCACGACAATGGCTGCCAACGGCCAGAAGAGGCTGGGCCGCGTCTTCTCCGAGGAGGCTCGCGGTTTGGGGTCGCCCATGTCAGCCGACGATATCGAAATCTGCGCCGAGCGCCGAAAGCTTCGTGAAGAGCTTCTCGTAGCCGCGGCTCAGAATCCCGACGCCACGGACGGTGGATTCCCCGTCGGCGGTGAGCGCCGCAATCAGGTGGCTGTACCCGCCGCGCAGGTCGGGCACGACGACGTCAGCCCCGTGCAGCGGCGTAGGACCGGTCACGACGGCTGCCTGCTCGAGAGCGCGCCGCGGAACGCGACGGTACGGCGCGTCCAGGCCATCGCGGTGCACGGCGATGCTGGCTCCCATCTTGTTCAGGGCGTCAGTGAAACCGAACCGGTTCTCGTAAACCGTCTCGTGCACGACTGACTCGCCTTCGGCCTGCGTGAGCGCGACGATGAGCGGCTGCTGCCAATCGGTCATGAACCCGGGGTGCACGTCGGTCTCGACGATGACCGGCTTGAGGGGTCCGCCGCGGCGGAACTGGATGCCGTCCTCGCGCACGTCGAACCAGCCACCGGCCTTGCGGTAGATGTTCAAGAAGGTGAGCATCTCCTGCTGCTTCGCGCCCTCGACGAAGATGTCACCATCGGTCGCCAGTGCGGCGGACGCCCACGACGCGGCTTCGTTGCGGTCGAAGATGCAGCGGTGGTCGTACCCTGTGAGCTCGTCGACGCCCTCGATGAGGATGACGCGGTTGGGCTCGTAAGAGATGATCGCGCCCATCTTCTGCAGCACAGCGATCAGATCCATGATCTCGGGCTCGATAGCCGCGCCCCGAAGCTCGGTCACACCGGCGGCACGCACGGCGGTCAGCAGCACCTGCTCGGTGGCTCCGACGCTCGGGTAGGGCAGTTCGATGTTCGCGCCGTGGAGCCCCTCGGGCGCCGAGAGCCGGATGCCGGTCGGCAGCTTCTCGACGACCGCTCCGAACTGACGAAGTGCATCCAGGTGGAAGTTGATCGGGCGGTCGCCGATTCGGCACCCGCCGAGGTCGGGGATGAACGCTTCACCGAGCAGGTGCAGGAGCGGACCGCAGAAGAGGATCGGAATGCGGGAAGCACCGGCGTGGGCGTCGATCTCTTCCATGTGGGCCGACACGGCATCCGTCGGATCGAGCACGAGCGAGCCCGGTTCTGCTCCGTCGCTGACCTTGACCCCGTGAACTTCGAGCAGCGAACGGACGACCCGGACATCGCTGATCTGCGGCACATCGCGCAGGGTGCTGGGAGAGTCGCCGAGCAGCGATGCCACCATCGCCTTGGTCGCGAGATTCTTCGCGCCAGTGACGGTGACCCGTCCCCGGAGCGGACGTCCGCCGCGCACCAGCAGCACCTCGCCGGTCGGTTCGGTAGCTGCCGCCTGCGCGGCGTCGTCGCTCAGAAGCGTCTTCATCCGGGGTGAACCTCACTTGTATCTCGGCATCGCTGGACCGATCGGGTCTGCTGATGCCTCGGTAGTCGGCTACGGAACGGGGAGGGTTCGCGGCCGCCAGGATGCGCGGCGCGACTCGAACTGGGTGATCGCTTCTTCGTTTCGCAGTGTGAGCCCGATGTCGTCGAGCCCCTCCAGGAGCCGCCATCTAGTGTAATCGTCGATCTCGAAAGCGACCTGAAGGTCGCCGATCGTCGCGCTGCGCGCCTCGAGGTCCACCGTCATCTGGACACCGGGCTCGGCATCGATCGCGGCCCAGATCGCCTCGAGGTCGCTCTCGCTGACGACACCGGTGAGCAGGCCCTGCTTGCCCGAATTGCCGCGGAAGATGTCGGCGAATTTGGGGCTGAGGACAACCCGGAAACCGAAGTCGCGGAGCGCCCAGACCGCGTGCTCACGACTGGATCCCGTACCGAAGTCGGGACCGGCGACAAGGATCGAAGCGTTCGCGAAGGTCGGCTGGTTCAGGATGAATTCGGGATCCTGACGCCAGTTTGCGAACAACGCGTCCTCGAAGCCGGTCTTCGTGACGCGCTTCAGGTAGACGGCGGGGATGATCTGGTCGGTGTCGACTGCCGAGCGCTTCAGGGGCGCAACGACACCGGTGTGAGTTGTGAACTTGTCCATGTCAGGCCTCCGCTCCGCTGGCAGTAACCGTTTCGCTGACCGCGAGCGGCTCGAGATCGCTCGGGCTCGACAGCGTGCCTCGCACAGCGGTGGCTGCGGCTACGAGGGGCGAGACCAGGTGAGTGCGCCCACCCTTGCCCTGGCGGCCCTCGAAGTTTCGGTTGGAGGTCGACGCGCACCGCTCACCGGGTGCCAGCTGGTCGGGGTTCATGCCCAGGCACATCGAGCACCCCGCGAAGCGCCACTCGGCGCCGAAGTCGGTGAAGACCTTGTCGAGACCCTCAGCCTCGGCCTCGAGCCGTACCCGAGCCGATCCCGGAACGACCATGACCCTGACGTTCTCGGCCTTTGTGCGCCCCTGGATGATCGATGCGAAGGCGCGAAGGTCTTCGATGCGGCTGTTGGTGCACGAACCCATGAACACGGCATCCACCGGGACCTCCTTCAGAGGCGTCCCGGGGACCAGGTCCATGTATTCGATGGCACGCTCGGCCGCGGCACGCTCGTTGGGGTCGGTGAACGACTCGGGCGAGGGTACGCGGTCACTGAGCGACACGCCCTGACCGGGGTTGGTCCCCCAGGTGACGAAGGGCTCGAGCTCGTTAGCGTCGATGAAGACCTCGGCGTCGTAGACGGCGCCCTCGTCGCTGGGCAGCGTTCGCCAGTACGCGACGGCATCCTCCCAGTCCTGGCCCTTCGGCGCGTGGGGACGCCCCTCGAGGTAGGCGAAGGTGGTCTCATCCGGGGCGACCATGCCCGCGCGGGCACCGGCCTCGATCGACATGTTGCAGATCGTCATCCGTCCCTCCATGGAGAGGGACCGAATCGCAGAGCCGCGGTACTCGAGGACGTACCCCTGACCCCCGTTGGTGCCGATCTTCGCGATGACCGCCAGGATGATGTCCTTGGCCGTCACACCGGGCTTGAGCTCCCCCTCGACGGTGATCGCCATCGTCTTGAAGGGCTTCAGAGGCAGCGTCTGCGTAGCGAGAACGTGCTCGACCTCGCTCGTGCCGATGCCGAACGCCATCGCGCCGAACGCGCCATGGGTCGAGGTGTGCGAGTCGCCGCAGACGACGGTGATGCCGGGCATCGTCAGGCCGAGCTGAGGGCCGACAACATGGACGATGCCCTGCTCTTTGTCGCCAAGCGAGTGCAGGCGAACGCCGAACTCCTCGGCGTTGCGGCGCAGCGTCTCGATCTGGGTCCGACTGGTGAGATCCGCGATCGGCTTGTCGATATCGAGCGTCGGGGTGTTGTGGTCTTCGGTGGCGATCGTCAGGTCGAGGCGTCGCACCGGGCGACCCTCGGCGCGAAGCCCGTCGAAGGCCTGCGGGCTCGTCACCTCGTGGACCAGGTGCAGGTCGATGTAGATGAGGTCGGGTTGACCGTTTTCGCCCTTCACGACCAGGTGGTCGTCCCAGACCTTCTCAGCCAGGGTTCGGGGGTGATCGGGAATGCCGACATCCATGGTGGATTCGCTCATGAGCTCTTTCGTTCCAGGAAAAGGTGGTTCAAGCCCGCGACGAAACTCCGCGACGGGGATGGCCTGAGAACTAGGACCCGTCGCGGCCGCTAAGAAGGAGGCGAGCGATCCGCATTCGGTCAGAATACCACCGGTGTCAGGGACGCTCGTCGGAGCGCTCGCTCGGCGTGGGCGGCTCCACCGTCGAGGGCGTGCCCTTCTCGTCGGCGACGACGGATGCCGCATCCGCCGGGTCCGCGGGTTCCGCTTGACCTGCCGCTCGGCGCTCGCGCGACGAGGCGACGAGGCTTGCGACAGTGGCGACAACCATCGAAATCACGATGACGCCGAGCGACATGAGCGTGGAGATCTCAGGCGCCCACTCGATCGGCTCTCCCCCGTTGATGAACGGCAGCTCGTTGACGTGCATCGCATGCAAGAACAGCTTCACGCCGATGAAGGCGAGGATGAAGGCGATGCCGTAGTGCAGGTAGCGGAGTCGGTCGAGCAGGTCGCCGAGCAAGAAGTAGAGCTGGCGCAGCCCCATGAGGGCGAAGATGTTCGCGGTGAACACGATGAAGGCGCTCTGAGTGATGCCGAAGATCGCGGGGATCGAGTCGATCGCGAAGATGAGGTCGGTGACGCCGATGGCGACGAACACGATGATCATTGGCGTGAACATCTTCTTGCCATCGACCACGGTGCGTATCTTCGCTCCGTCGTAGTGGTCGCTGATGTCGACGGTGCGCCGCACGAGACGAACGACGAAGTTCTCCTTCTTGACGTCCTCGTCGTGATCGTCGCCGGGGAAGGCTTGTCGGTAGGCGGTCCAGACGAGGAACGCGCCGAAGATGTAGAAGACCCAGCTGAAGTTCTCGATGATCGCGGCGCCGGCGAGGATGAACAGTCCCCGCAGGACGAGGGCGATGATGATGCCCACCATCAGCACTTCCTGCTGGTAGCGCCGTGGCACCGCGAACTGGCTCATGATGAGCACGAAAACGAACAGGTTGTCGATCGACAGGCTGTACTCGGTGAGCCATCCGGCGACGAATTGGCCCGCGTACTCACCACCGGCGATCAACCACATCAGCCCGGCGAAGATCAGCGCGAGCGTCACGTAGAAGACAACCCACAGCGTCGACTCCCGGGTCGAGGGAATGTGGGGGCGCTTGAGGATGATGAGCAAGTCGGCGATGAGGATGAGAGTCAGCGCGACGAGCGAACCGATCTCGAACCAGAGCGGGAGGGTGAGATCCACGAGGGCCTTTCACGGCAGGCGGGCAGGTGTGGGCACCGAAAGTCTCTCCCCCGCCAGGTGGCGGTGCGCGCCCGGGGCCTTCGGCCCGTGATGACGAACGCGCAAGAACGGGATACTCCCTCTCGCCGCTCCAGACTACGTGAGACGAATCGCCGGATGCCGACACTGACGGGGTGAGAGACAATGAGGCGCGCCGATCCGCGACGCGATACAGGGGAACCGATGACCGATTCAGTGACCACGGGCGATGCCGAACTCGTCGCCCGAGCCGCCGGCGGCAGCGAACAGGCCTTCCGGCTGCTGTATCGCGCCTACGTTCGGCCGCTGTACTGGATCGCGCACCGGCTCCTGGGTGACTCCTCGGATGCCGAGGATGTCGTGCAGGAGACGTTCGTCGTCGCCTGGCGGAAGCTGCCCGAGCTCGACCTGGCGTCTGACTCGCTGCTGCCGTGGCTGGCAACCATCTGCCGCTTCCAGGCAGCGAACCGGATGCGAGCTCAGCGGAGAGATAGAGAGAACACCGCGGCGGTGGCAGATGACACGCTTCCCGCGGCGGTGGATGTCGAACAGCAGATGATCGACGAGGAGTACCTTCGCCTCATCGCTGCTGAGATCGCGACGCTCTCCGACACCGATCGGGAGATCCTGCGGCTGTGCGCCGCCGAAGGCTATGCCTACAGCGCCGCGGCCGAGCATCTCGGCATCCCCCACGGCGCTGTCCGCAACCGTCTCTCCCGCATCCGCACGCGTCTGCGGACCGTTGCCAAGGAGAGCACATGAACACCGAAAACCCGCAGCCTTCCGGCGCGGACCGACTCCCGGAAACCGAGACGCGCCCCGCCCTTCCGCCGCTTGACGATGACCGCGTCGCAGTGATGGAAGACCATGTTTTCACGGCCATCGAAGGTGAGCGTGCGGCATCCGTTCGCCGTTCCGTGCGGCGCGGCCGGGTATGGATGACGGGAGCAGCAGCTGCGGCGGTTGTCGCACTCGCGGCCATCATCTCGCCTGCCGTGCTCAGCGGACTGAGTGCGAACGAGAGCGCGGACAGCGGCATGATGTCAGCCGACATGTCCATGGATGGCGGCATGTCGGGCGGCGAGATCGCGCTCACGGACGGAGCGGTCGTCGACAGTTCGGGCGGCGCCAAAAGCGCGGAATCGGCAGTCGACGACTCCGGCCGCTCGATCATCGCCTCCTCATCTGCAACAGTCGTCGTCGACGACGTGCGCGCCGCCGCAGACCAGATCGCGGCTGGAGCTGGCGCGCGCGGCGGGTACGTCGAGTCGATGAGCATCGGATCGGGATACACCGGAATGCCCGTCGACCTGGCAGACCCCACCGTCGCGGTGACCAACGGCTGGATAACCGTGCGCGTACCCGCCGATGAGCTCACTGCCGCCATGGCCGACCTGGAGCAGGTGGGTGAGGTGACGGCATCCTCGATCGACCGGTTCGATGTCACCGACCAGGTCGTCGACCTGCAGGCGAGGGTGGATGCCGCACAGGCGTCAGTCGACCGCCTGGTGGAACTCATGGCGCAGGCGGGGTCGGTGTCGGACCTGATCGCCGCCGAGTCTGCGCTCGCCGAGCGGCAGGCGACGCTCGAGTCCTACCAGCAGCAGCTCGAGACGCTCGAGGACCAGGTCGCGATGTCGTCGCTGAGCGTGTCAATCACCGTGCGTCACGAGGCTGTCGACGCCAACCCCGCGGGGTTCTGGGACGGCCTGGTGGCCGGCTGGAACGGTCTGGTCGCAACGCTCAACGGCATCGTTGTTGCGCTCGGCTTCCTCGTCCCCTGGATTGCCGTCGTCGCGGTAGTCGGCGGGCTGGTCTGGGGAGTCGTCGTTCTGGTTCGCCGGCGACGCAGCCCGGCTTCGGAGGACTGACTCGCGGGCACCGCCCGCTCGCGGGCGATCAGCGCGTGGGCCAGACCCACGCAGGAGCGTCGAGCGACCCCTGACCTCGAAGTCGCGTCTCCCCGCCTGTTTTCTCCAGCGTGTGAACCGTCGCGCCGGACCTCTCCAGCGCGTCGACGAGCGTCTTCGAGTGCGAGACGACGATGATCTGGGATCGGGTCGCCGCATCCGTGAGCATCGCCGCGAGTGGCTCCAGGATGCTGGGATGCAGGCTGGTCTCGGGTTCGTTGACGGCGATGAGGCTCGCGGGCCGTGTGCTCATGAGAGCCGCCACCCACACGAGGTAGCGCAGCGTCCCGTCGGACAGCTCGGGCGCAGACAGGGGCCGCAGCATCCCCGGCTGTCGCAGCGAGAGTTCGAACCTCCCCGCGTGGTCAGTGACGACAAGCCTGCTGCCGGGGAACGCGAGCTCAATCGCTGCGTCGAGTGCGTGGGGATCACCCTGCTCCCGGATGGTCTGCAGCGCCGAGGCCAGATCGCTCCCATCGGACGCCAGGATCGGAGTCCGTGTGCCGATGGCGGGACGTCGAGCGGGAGCGTCAGCGTCAGTACGGACCGCGTCATAGAAACGCCAGTCGCGCAGGCCTGAGCGAAGGCCCAAGACCTCTGGCGCGGCATCCATGTCGCCGAATTCCGCCAGCATGCTCTCCCACGGTGCGAGCCCTCTCTGCGCCATCTGCCAGCCGGCATCGGTGCGAACACGGTAGATCGCGCCGCGTCGCTCGCAGACGAGCGAGCCGTTGCGAAGCACCGACCCACCCCAGACCGCCTCGGCCTTGATCTCGGGGTCTGCCCCGAACATCGTTGTGGCGGGGATCGGGATGCCAAGATCCGTGGCGTAGCCGAAGCCCGCGGCATCCGACCCGAAACCCAGTCGCAGCGCGATCGGTCCTTTCCGCACCGTGCCCTGCACGGGACCGCTCGTCGGCGCGCCGGCCTCAGGCCCGGCCCACAACGTACCCGGAAAACCGCCTTCAGCGGCGAGGGCACGGATGGCGCCTTCCCGCGCCGCGGCCCCCAGCAGACGCAACGAGCGATACAGGCTCGACTTTCCGCTTCCGTTCGCGCCGGTTACAACCGTCAACGGCGAGAGCGGCAGGACCAGGCTTCGGATGGAGCGGTAGCCCTCGATTGCCAATGTGGTCAGCACGGCCGCCAGCCTACGTCGGCGCTCCGACGCTCTCAGGCAGAGGCAGGATGCTTCGCATGGACTTTCCGGGGTAGGAGGAATCCTGGGCGTAGGACGACTGAGCGCTCAAACGTCCTACGCCGGTGAGTTCGCCTACCTGCGAGATTCATCCGCAGAGGGCGCCGCTGCGCGACCAGGCATCCCGAACGCACGAAAGCCCGGTACGAGACCGGGCTTTCGTGCGTTGGTGACCCCAGCGGGATTCTCCCCGCCGCCACTCCGCGAGCCGCTGCGCGCCTCGCGGAGCCTCCGGCGGCGTGGGCCCAACCCGGATAAGTTGCGAGACAACAACAGGCATCCCGAACGCACGAAAGCCCGGTACGAGACCGGGCTTTCGTGCGTTGGTGACCCCAGCGGGATTCGAACCCGCGTTACCGCCGTGAGAGGGGAATAGGCTCCCCCGGAACTGCGTGCCCGACCCGGTTCTGCCCTGTGTTTACTGGGGTTCCGCGTGCGTCGAGTGCGTCGCGGAAAGTCCTGTCGTCAGCGTTCGTTGCCAAAATGTTGCCACGTTTGCGCCCCTCCAGAGGCGGGTAATCCTGGTGCCTCTGCGCGCCTGCCGAGTGTGCCGAGTAGCGAACTCACGTTCCCGCGCCTGACCCGCTCTACCAGCTTGCGGGGTCGTGGCGGATGCCGCAACACCACGTCGCTGCGCTCGGATGTTGCACCCTCCGTCCCGACCCGCGAACAGCAGGGAGCGGGTCCGGGGCGGGAGCGGACCGGGGAGGTAGAATGAGCAACGACGAAGCAGAGGTGATCCCATGAGCGTGACGATTCCGAGCGCGATCCCGGCCGAGTCCCTGCGCGCCTGGTACGACGACGAGCCCCGCGTGAGCGATGTGGCCCTCTACGACATGACCGCCCAGGGCGCGACCACCCTGGCCTCCGTCCTGATCGAACGGCAGCTCGCCACGACCGACGAGCGCGAGCGCGAGTATTGGGCCGCGCGGGTGCGCCTGGTGAACCAGCAGCGCACGGCGCTGGACCCCGACGACCGGCTCGGGCTGATCGCCCAGCAGCAGGCATGGCTCGATGAGATCGACGCCCTGACCGGCCAGGCGAGCCGCCGGATCGCGTGACCGAACCCGTCGCCTCCGACGAGGCGCGGCTGCGGCAGGTGTTCGACGCCACCGCGCGGCAGGCGATCTTCCCGCCGGTCCCGACCGGCGACCGGCTCCTGGTACTGCTCGGCGGCCAGCCCGCCGCGGGCAAGACGAGGGCGCAGGCGGCGATCCTCGCGGAGCACCCCGAGCTGGTGTCCATCACCGGGGATGACCTGCGCGCCTACCACCCCGGCTACCGGGATCTCGCGGTGAACGACCCGCTGGCGATGCCGGCCGCGACCGCGCCAACCTCCAGCGGGCTCATCCGCCTCGCCCTGGACCATGCGATCGAGCACGGCTACCCGGTGCTGCTGGAAGGCACCTTCCGCGATCCAGCGATGGTCATCGACACCGCGGCCCGGTTCGCGGAGGCCGGTTACCGGGTCGAGGTCGTCGCCGTCGCCATGCCCGCCCCGGTGTCGCGCCTGGCCGCGGAAGAACGGTTCCTGCGCGCCCGGCGCGGCGAGGTCGGCCGCTGGACCCCGCCCGAGGCGCACGAGACGGCGCTGGCCGGCTCACCCGAGGTCGTGGCCGCGCTGGAGGCCCTGCCCGCCGTCGCCCGCATCCAGGTCTACACCCGCGACCGCCGCCTCTACGACAACCGCCGCACCGAATCCGGCGCATGGGAGCACGAGCCCCACGCGGCCGAGGTGCTGCGCAGCGAGCAGACCCGAGAGCTCACCCCGGTCGAGGCCGTTGCCTGGCTCGCGGACTACGGCGCCGTATTCGGCGCCGCTCACGCCCGGCGCGGCTACCTCAGTCCGAGGACCGCGTCGGCCTACCGGCGGCTGCAAGACGACGCCGCCCGCATGATCGAGCTGGCCGCCTCCGACCCCAGTGCCGACGTGCGGGCGCTGGAAGAGCAGCAGACCCACCGCCGGATCGCACTGAAGGTCGCCGTGCCCGAGCCGCCGGGGATCGTCGGACGGATCGGGCAGACCCTTCGGCGCTCACTCCCGCCCTATCGTCCAGCTCCGTCGCGTGACGCGCCCGGTAACGAACCACCGAGCATCGGACGCTGAGAAGACGCCTATCGTTCCCCCACTCACGACGACGACGTGGGAGTAGAACTGTTCGACACCCCTGTCCCCGCCGGATCACGAAAGCACGTTCTGGCCCGTAAAACACGGGCGAGTCGCCGGGTGGCCGCGTGGACAACTCCCTCAGGATTCACGGACCTACGCGGTCGGTAGCACATGAGAACGAGCCTGCCGAGACGCCGCCAAACCCGATACCCGAGTCTGCGCGATCGCGCCGGATGTCACAAGCCGGTTCGGGCATTGCGGCCTCCGCCCCGACCCCGCGACTGGCAGGGAGCGGGTCCGGTGCTTGTGGAAGTCGACTGTCAGGCGCGGGAGGGGACGCCGAGTTCGGCCAGCAGGTTCAGCACGCGGCGCTCGATCTCGTCGCGCACCGGCCGCATCCCGTCCGGGGTCCAGCCCGCGGGATCGGGTAGCGTCCATTCCTCGTACCGCTTGCCGGGGAAGATCGGGCAGGCGTCGCCGCAGCCCATCGTGATCACCGCGTCCGCCGCCCGCACGATCTCGTCGGTCCAGGGCTTGGGGAACTCGCCGGCGATGTCGATGCCCCGTTCGGCCATGACCTGAACGGCGACCGGGTTGATCTGCTCGCCGGGCTCGGAGCCGCCGGACCAGCCGATCGCCCGGTCGCCGGCGTGGTGCTGGAAGAAGCCGAGGGCCATCTGCGAGCGGCCGGCGTTGTGGACGCACAGGAACAGCACGGTCGGCGTGCCCGTCAGGTGCATCCCGTCGACCTTGGCGAGCGCGCGCAGCCGCTGCCGGGCGAACTTCTCGGTCAGCAGCGGCAGATAGGTCGGCACCGTCGCACGGGCGGCGAGGTCGGTGTAGGAGGCGTGCAGGAAACGGTCGATCGTCTCCCGCCCGAAGGTGCCCTCGAACTCCCGCGTCAGGCGCTCGGCGCTGGTGGCGAGGCCCGCTTCCTGGTCGATGGTGATCGTCGCGTGGCGCTCGTGCTCGTCTGGCATCGTCGTCATCCCTTCGTCGTGGTCAGCCGGGGCGCGAGGCTCTGGATGCGGGCGGCGATGTCCTCGAACGCCGCGTCGAAGGCGGCGTCCGTCCCGTCGCGCACCGGGTCCGGCACCGACCAGTGCACGCAGCCGGCGTCGCCGAGTTCTTCGTGCGCGGTGTCGCACACGGTCACCACGAAATCGTCCGCGCCGAGCACGTCGTCCAGCGCGCGCGGGGCGCGGGCTCGCAGGGTGAGGCCGTGTCGGTCCGCGGCGGCGATCGCGCCCGGCTCGATCTGCGCGGCCGGGTGCGTGCCGGCCGAGGCCACCGGGATATCGCTGCTGCCGTGCCAGAGCGCAGCGGCGAGCTGGGATCGGGCCGAGTTGCCGGTGCAGACGAACACCACCCGCCGCACCCCGAGCATCGGGGAAGGGGTGAGGCCGTCGAGCGCGCCGGGCGCGAGGTGGAGGTAGGTGCGGCGCCGGTCGGCCTCCGACCGCGTCCGCACGATCAGCCCTGCCTGTTCGAGCTGGTTCAGGTGATGGGCGAGCAGGCTCGATGAGACACCCAGCTCGCCTTGCAGCTCGACCGGGGCGACATCGCCCAGGGTGAGCAGGTCCACGATCCGCAGCCGCACAGGATCGGCCAGCGCCGCATACCGCGCGACCCGACCCGCAAGGCAAGTTTCCTCAATGTTCATTACCTCAAGTTTGACTGAGCGAACCGGATTCGTCAAGATGGGCAGCGATGAACACCACCACGACCGAGGCCGTCCCGCTGTGGCGGCGTGCTGCCGCTGAGCTGCTGGGCGCCGGCCTGCTGGTGACGGTCGTGGTCGGTTCCGGCATCGCCGCCTCGCGTCTCTCGCCCGGCGATGTGGGCTTGCAGCTCCTGGAGAACTCGATCGCCACCGCGCTCGGCCTGACCGTCCTCATCCTGATCTTCCAGCCCGTCTCCGGCGCGCACCTGAACCCGGTCGTCACCCTCGCCGACCGCGCCCTCGGCGCACGGCACGGCGGCGGCGAGATCGCCGTCTACGCTGGCGCTCAGATCGTCGGCGGCATCGGTGGGGCGCTGCTGGCGAACCTCATGTTCGCCGTGCCGGCCGCGCTGTCGGTGACCGACCGGGCGGCACCGGGGCAGGTGCTCGGCGAGGTCGTCGCCACCGCCGGGCTGATCCTCACGATCTTCGCCCTGGCTCGCACCGGCCGCGCGGCGCTGGTCGCCCCGGCGGTCGGTGCCTACATCGGCGCCGCGTACTGGTTCACCTCGTCCACCTCGTTCGCCAACCCCGCCGTGACCATCGGCCGGATCTTCACCGACACCTTCGCCGGCATCGCCCCGACCTCCGCGCTGTGGTTCCTCGCCGCCCAGGTCGTCGGCGCGGTCGTCGGCGTCGGGCTTGTGTTCCTGCTGTTCCCGAATCGAAAGGCCCAGCCATGACCCATCTGATCGCCATCGGCGGCTCCGACGCCGGTATCTCCGCCGCGCTCCGTGCCCGCGAACTCGACCCGACCACCGACGTGACGGTGGTGGTGGCGGACGAGTACCCGAACTTCTCCATCTGCGGCATCCCCTACTACTTCACTGGCGAGGTCGCCCCGTGGCAGTCGCTCGCGCACCGCACGAGCGCTGACTTGGAGGCCACCGGGATGCGGCTGCGGCTCAACACTTTCGCCACGGGCATCGACGTCGCCGGGCAGCGGCTCACTGTCCGCACCCCGGACGGCATCTTCGAGGATCTGGCCTACGACGAGCTGATCGTCGGCACCGGCGCGCTCCCGTCCCACGCCGGCATCGCCGGCCTCGATGCGCTGACCCCGGAGGACGGGGTGCATGTCATTCATTCGATGGGTGACACTTTCGCCCTCGACCACGACCTCACTACCCGGCAGCCGCAGTCTGCGATCATCGTCGGCGCCGGCTACGTCGGCCTGGAGATGGCCGAAGCCTTCATCACCCGCGGGATGCAGGTCACCCAGCTCCAGCGCGGACCCGAAGTGCTCTCCACCCTCGACCCCGAGCTCGGCGCCCTCGTCCGCGACGAACTCACGACGCATGGCGTCGAGGTCGTCACCGGCTCGACCGTGACCGGGATCGAGAAGACCCCGGTCGGGCTCACCGTCACCGGCACCCGCGACGGGCAGCCCTTCGCACAGACCGCGGACCTCGTGCTCGTGGTCGTCGGGGTGCGGCCGAACACCGAGCTGCTCGAGCAGGCCGGAGCGAGCCTCGGCGCGGGCCGCGCCGTCGTGGTCGATGAGCACATGCGCACCGGGCTCCCGCACGTCTGGGCCGCCGGCGACGGCATCATCACGCATCACCGCCTCCTCGGCGCGACCTATCTGCCGCTGGGGACGACCTCGCACAAGCAGGGCCGCATCGCAGGAGAGAATGCTCTCGGCGGCGACCGAGCCTTCGCGGGGTCGGTCGGCACCCAGGTCGTCAAGGTCTTCGACCTCGTCGCCGCCCGAACCGGCCTGCGCGACCACGAGGCGATCGCCGCCGGCTACGCGGCAGCAACGATCACCGCGGCCGCGGACGACCACAAGCGGTACTACCCCGGTGCCCACCCGATCCACTTCCGCATCACCGGGGACACCGGCGACGGGCGTCTGCTCGGCGCGCAGCTCGTCGGGCGGCGCGGCACCGAGGTCGCCAAGCGGGTCGACACCTTCGCCACCGCCCTCTATGCCGGGTTGACCATCGGGCAGTTCGATGACCTCGACCTCTCCTACACCCCGCCGCTCGGCTCTCCGTGGGATGCCGTGCAGCTCGCGGCGCAGGCGTGGTCGGCCGCGAATGCCAGGGTGCTGGTCTAGTGAGCGTCAAGTGACTGGGGCAGACTGAGCGCGATGAGCCTTTCCCCCTCGACCGGCGGGCGCCGCCACCCCGGCACGGTCGGAGAGGTGTTCCTCGTGTTCCTGCGCCTGGGACTGACCTCCTTCGGCGGCCCGGTCGCGCACCTGGGGTACTTCCGCGAGGCGTTCGTGGAGCGGCGCAAGTGGCTGGGCGACCGCGCCTACGCGGACCTGGTGGCGCTGTGCCAGTTCCTGCCCGGCCCCGCATCCAGTCAGGTCGGCATGGCGATCGGGCTGCAGCGCGCAGGGTTCGGCGGGCTGCTGGCGGCGTGGGCGGCGTTCACCCTGCCGTCGGCGATCCTGCTGGTCGCGTTCGCCTACGGGGTCACGGCGCTCGGTGACCTGTCCGGCGCCGGATGGATTCACGGGGTGAAGGCCGCCGCGGTCGCGGTCGTCGCCCACGCCGTGCTGGGCATGGCGAGAACCCTCACCCCGGACGCGAAGCGGGCCACGATCGCCGTGGCGGGCATGATCGTCGTCCTGCTCGTCCCGAGCGCGTTCGCACAGGTCGCCGTGATCGCCGCCGCGGGAGTCGTCGGGCTGGTGTGGCTGCGCCCGCAGGCCGCCACGGCATCGGAGTCGGAGCCATTCGTCGTGCGGGTGCCTCGCTGGGCCGCGATCGGGAGCCTGGCCTTTTTCGTGATCCTGCTCGCGGGCCTCCCCCTGCTCGTGTCCGCCACTGAGAACGGGGCGGTACGCTTATTCGACGTGTTCTACCGGGCTGGGGCACTCGTGTTCGGCGGCGGTCACGTCGTGCTGCCGCTGCTGGAGGCCGGGACCGTGCAGACCGGCCTCGTCGACCACGACGTGTTCCTCGCCGGCTACGGTGCCGCGCAGGCGGTCCCCGGTCCCTTGTTCACCTTCGCCGCCTACCTCGGCGCCGCGACTACCAGCCCGCCGTCCGGGCTGCTCGGCGCCGCGATCGCGCTGGTCGCGATCTTCCTCCCCGCGACACTGCTCGTGGTCGGGGTGCTGCCGTTCTGGGACCGGCTGCGTCGCGCTCCACTCGCGCAGCGGGCGCTCATGGGCGTGAACGCCGGCGTGGTGGGGATCCTCGCCGCAGCGCTCTACACGCCGGTGTTCACCGAAGGGGTCACATCGGTCGCGGCCCTCGGGATCGCCGCCGCCGGGTTCGTCGCCCTGACCTCGTGGAAGGCGCCGGCGTGGGCGGTCGTCATCGCCGCGGGCCTCATCGGCTGGGCCGTACTGTGAGCAAGGGGTGAGTCCGCGCCGCCTCAGCCGACGACCGTGCCGAACAGGGAGCCGACCAGGAAGGTCGCTCCCAGGGCGAGCGCACCGCCGATCACCAGGCGCACCACGGCCCGCCACCGATGAGAGCCGCCGATCCAGGCCGCGACGTATCCGGTGACCGCCAGGGCGAGGAGCACGGCAACGAAGGTCCACACGATGCGCGCCGGGTGCGGCAGCAGCAGGATCGTCAGCAGCGGCAGCACGGCGCCGATCGTGAACGCGATCAGCGAGGCGAAGGCGGCGTGCCAGGGGCTGACGACGTCCTCCTGGTCGATGTTCAGCTCGAGCGCCAGGTGGGCCTTGAGCGCGTCGCGCTCGGTCAGCTCCGTCGCCACCAGGCGGGCGGTTCCGGGGGTGAGGCCCTGCTCCTCGTAGAGCCCGACCAGCTCCTCGAGCTCGACCTCGGGATCCTCCTCCAGCTCGCGCCGCTCCTTCTGGATGAGAGCCCGCTCGCTGTCCCGCTGGCTGGACACCGAGACGTACTCGCCGAGCGCCATTGAGATAGCCCCGCCGACCAGGGCCGCGGCCCCCGCCAGCAACACTGGCGTGACCTCCGCTGTCGCTCCGGCGACACCGACGACGACCGCCGCCGTGGACACGATCCCGTCGTTCGCTCCCAGCACTCCTGCGCGCAGCCAGTTGAGTCGCTGCGCGAGCCCCGTTGCGTGAGGCTCGCCGGAATGCCGGTATGGAGGGGATTGCGTCGTCACGGCTCCTCACGGTAGTTCGGTAGTTCTCCTGCCGCCAGGAAGGAGAGGCAACCCTGCACCTCGGCTCTTCGCCCGCAGATTCCAGTCGTGGTGCTCGGGTTTCAGAGCGTCACACGCGGTGCGAGTCGGACTCCGTGTCGGATCGGCGTGACGGCGGCGGTGCGGCAGCGGGGAGTCCGCTCGGCGGGCCGCCCAGCGCGCGGAGCGCGTAGAGGATCGTGGCGAGGTCCACGAGCTCCTGCGTGAGAGCGCCGGCGACGGCGGGGATGGCGCCCGTCATGGCGATGACCATGAGGACCACGCTGAGACCGATGCCGAGCCATATCGCCGTCAGCGCGACGCGAAGCGTGTGCCGCCCGATCGACACGGCGTCGACCACCTTGCTGAGCGAGTCGACAAGGATCACCACGTCAGCGGCATCGCCGGCCGCGGTCGCGCCTTTCGCGCCCATCGCAACGCCGATGTCGGAGGCGGCCAGCACCGGGGCGTCGTTCACCCCGTCGCCGACCATCATCACGGGTCGTGGATGCAGGTCGGCCGCGAGATGAACCTTCTCTGGCGGAAGGAGCTCGGCATGCACCTCGTCGATCCCGGTCTGCCGCGCGATCGATTCGGCTGTCGCACGAGTGTCTCCCGTGAGCATGACGATCCGTTCGACACCGTTCGCGCGCAGCCACGACACCACCGCGACGGACTCCGGGCGGGGATCGTCGGCGAGCACGAGGACGCCGGCGAACCGGCCGTCGATGGCGACGTAGGCCGCGGCCTCGCCCGTCGTCAGGTCTGCGCGCACCGTGTCGGCCGCCACTGACGCGACGTAGGAGGGCTTCCCCACGACGACCGTTCGCCCCCCGATCACCGCGGTCACACCATTCGTGGCGACCTCACTGGCCTCCTCGGCCGCGAGAAGGTCGATGCCGCGCTCGACCGCGGCCCGGCGGATGCTGTCTGCGAGCACATGCGACGAGTACTGTTCAGCAGACGCGGCGAGCTGCAGCAGTTCGCCCGCCTCGAAGCCGCCGACAGGGCGAACGTCAACGAGGGTCGGCTGGCCCTGCGTCAGCGTTCCGGTCTTGTCGAAGGCCGCGGACTGCACTCGGGCGAGCTGTTCTACGACACCTCCGCCCTTCATGATCACGCCGGCCTTCGCGGCCCGCGAGAGCCCGCCGAGGAACGCGACCGGTGCAGCGATCAGCAGCGGGCACGGCGTCGCTAGCACCAGCACCTCAGCGAAGCGCGTCGGATCGCCCGATACCGCCCACGCTATGCCGGCCAGGGCGAGCGAGACGGCCGTGAAGGGGATCGCAAACCGATCCGCGAGCCGCACGACGGGCGCACGCGAGTCCTCCGCGGCACGCACGAGCGCGACGATCTGCTGGTACTGACTGTCCGCGCTGCGCCGCACCGCCCGGATCCGCACCGCCCGGTTCCCGTTGATAGCGCCGGAGAGCACGTCGCTGCCCGCCTCACGAGTCACCGGCAGACTCTCCCCAGTGAGCGACGATTCGTCGAACGTGCCGCTCTCGGTGAGCAGGATGCCGTCGACCGGCACGATCTCGCCCGGCCGCACCAGCAGCACATCATCGATCCCTACGTGCTCGACCGCGACATCCTGCACCTCGTCCGAGTCCGACGCATGCTCGTGAGTGAGAACATGCGCGGTGCGCGGCGATCGGTCCAGCAGCGCGGTGAGGTCGCGCCTGGCCCGCCGGGCGGCGAAGTCCTCCAACGCTTCACCGCCGGAGAGCATCAAAACGATGATGAGCGACGCGATGTACTCGCCCACGGCGAGGGTTGCGACCATCGCCACCACCGCGAGGATGTCGAGCCCGACATGCCCGCGAAGCACATCACGCACCATCCGAACCAGCGTCCACACGACGAACGCTCCGACGTAGGCCGTCGCCGTCCACCGTCCCACCGCATCCGCTCCGACGGCGTGGAGGACCACGACCGCGGCGAGCACCACGACGGTGACCGAGATGATCGGGTATCGCCACAGCGGCCGCAGCAAGCGCATACGTCTCAGCCTTGTCGACTGCTGCACTCGCCGCTAGCTGTACTGCCCAGGGAGGTTGTTTGATCTGGCTTCCCTGATGTGACGAGAACCTCCCGGCAGAGTGGAGCTGCTACCGCATCCGCTCTGAACCAGGAGGTTCTCGTGTCTCACGCTAACGCGGCGCTCACCCCGCGCCAAAGGCTCCGTCTTGCACAGAAGATCGTCGACGAGGAGTGGACGGTCGCCGCGGCGGCGGACTACTTCCGTGTCTCCTGGCCCACCGCCGCGAAATGGGCGCGACGCTACGTCGAGCTCGGTGAAGCGGGGATGGCCGACCGGTCCTCGCGCCCGCATGCGCATCCGAACAAGACCCCGACGCACCGTGTGAAGAAGATCGTGCACCTGCGGATCCGCAAGCGCCTGGGGCCGGTCCAGATCGCCGACCGCGTCGGGATGCCGGCCTCGACCGTCCACGCGGTGCTGAAACGGTGTCGACTGAACCGGCTCTCGCATGTCGATGTGAAGACCGGGGAACCCGCCCGCCGGTACGAGCACGACAAGCCCGGCGCGCTGATCCATGTCGACGTGAAGAAGCTCGGCAACATCCCCGACGGCGGCGGCTGGCGCTACGTCGGACGGTCCCAAGGCGACCGCAACCGAGCAGTCACGGCCAAGCGCACCGGAAAGCGAGGCATCGCCGGCGACATGGTCACCGGCACCGCCTACGTCCACACCGTCATCGACGACCACTCCCGCGTCGCTTACGCCGAGATCCACGACGACGAACGCGCCGAGACCGCGATCGGCGTCCTGCAACGGGCCGTGTCCTGGTTCGCCGACCGCGGCGTCCGCGTCGAACGGGTCCTCTCGGACAACGGCCCCGCCTACCGCTCCCACGCCTGGCGACGCGTCTGCGCCGAGCTCGCCATCACACCCAAGCGCACACGTCCTTACCGTCCGCAGACGAACGGGAAGATCGAGCGATTCCATCGCACTATGGCCGACGGTTGGGCCTACGTGAAGCACTACAACAGCGAATCAGCCCGCCGCGCAGCCCTGCCCGCCTGGCTGCACTTCTACAATCACCACAGGCCCCACACTGCGATCGGGAAGCTCCCGCCCATCAGCCGGATCTCAAACAACCTGCCTGGGCAGTACAGCTAGGCTGGCGGAATGCCGGTCATCCTCCCCTTCGACGGGCACGAGCCCGACATCTCCGCCGACGCCTGGGTCGCCCCGAACGCGTCCGTGATCGGCAAGGTGCGCATCGCTGCAGATGCCAACGTCTGGTTCGGCGCGGTGCTGCGCGGCGACATCGACGAGATCGTGCTCGGCGAACGCAGCAACCTCCAAGACAACGCGGTGATCCACACCGAGGCGGGCAACCCGACGATCATCGGCGCCGACGTCAGCATCGGCCACGCCGCCGTCGTGCACGGCTGCGTCGTCGAAGACGGATGCCTCATCGGCATGAACGCGACCGTGCTGAACGGCGCCGTCATCGGCGCGAACTCGCTCGTCGCCGCGGGGGCGGTGGTGCTCGAGGGAACCGTCGTTCCGCCGCGATCGCTCGTCGCGGGCATCCCCGGCAAGGTGCGGCGGGAGCTCACCGACGAGGAGGTCGCCGGGCTGCTCGGCAACTCCGCGCGCTATGTGCCGCGGTCGAAGATCTACCGCGCGGCCGAGGTCTAGAAGACCGCCGCGAGGTCACCACCAGAACCTCGCCCACCCCGAACCTCCGTCATCGATCCCCGGATGCCCGGGCGCATCCAATCCGGCGACCTCGCGCACCAGGGCGGCCAGCCTCGCGGGCTGCTCGTATGTGACGAAGTGCCGGGAGCCTTCGATGGTGCGAGTCTCGTAGCCCAGCCGCCGCAGCTCTCTCGCAACATGGTGCCTGGGCGCAGCCGACCGAGACCCCGTCGTGACCACGCATCGGGGTCCCCCGACCGGTCGACGTCGAGGCTGAAAGCTGCGGAACATGGCGATCTCCTTCGCCGTCGTCGCGTCGACGTCTCCGTGGTCATCGAGCAGGTCGACCGACCACCTCCTGCCATAGAGCGCCTTACCCACCGCTGTCGTCCCGCCACGGCGAAAGGCCTCGGCGGTCGGGGAGAGAAGGTCCGGCACCAGGTTCCCCGCCGCCGGCTCATGGAGGACGAATCCATGGCACGCGGCACCCATGCCCGCGAGCGCGAGACCGAGGGTTGCCCCGCCTGACATCCCCACGATGACCGCGCCCGCCGCATACTCGGCCAGCCACTCGATCTCGTCCTCCAACCGACCGGTCTTCGGGCGACGAAGCGCCCGGAGCTGTGGAATCAAGCGCTTCAGAGGATCCCAGACGGCAGGTGAGGCCGCGACCCCGTGAACCGCGAGGATCGGGACGTCGTCAGCTGGCATCGGCCGCCCTGTTGAGATCATCGGCCGCCGCGGCCATATACGAGCGCCACCCGCCGTACGCGGTGATGTCACGCGCTCCCTCGAGCGCCGTCGGATCGCAGACGAATCCGTGGACGGCGGTGCCGTCGTCGAGCTCGAGCGTGCCGATCGCCAACGGTGCACTCACACCGCGGAGAAAGGACCCGACGGTAGCAGTCGGAAGCCGATAGACCTCGACCTCGATACGAGCGCCTTCTCGTAGATCGGTCACCAGCCCGGGACGTCGCGGCTCGTCGCCGGGGAGCGCGTAGAGCCGGTACCGGGGTGCGGTCATCGTGCGCCGGCTCAGGAGCCCGCCGCGATCGGTGATTTGGTGATGAAGTCCGAACCCCTCGAGATGGGCGCCGACGACGGCGACCTCCATCAGCGAGTCCTGGTCGACCGCATCCGCGAGCGCCGACGCCAGCCCTGCGAGTTCCTGGTCGGCACCGGAAGGCCCATGAAGGGTGACACCGAAGGGGACGTGCGCCGCCGTACTCCCCGCCGGGACCGCGATGGCGCACATGTCGAGCAGGTTGGTAAAGGTCGTGTAGGTACCCAATTGCGCGTTGAGTTCGACGGGGTCAGCGCGCATCTGCTCGACCGTGTAGGTCTTCGTCACCGTGGGAGTGAGCAGAGCATCGACCGAACGGAGGATGTCATCCGCCTCCCGCCGCAACTCCCACACGCGGTGCATACTCGACCAGACCTGTGCGGCCGACATCGCACCGGCGCCCGCCAAGATCTGGCGCACGACCGGGTCGACGTCGTCTCGGTCCTCCTCGAGCGCGACCGAGACGGCGGTCGCGCGCTCAGCAAGCCACGCACCGCCATACAGGTGACGACCTGCCTCGAGAAGCGGGGTGTAGTCGATCTCAACCAGTTCGGCTCCGGCTCGGACGAGGTCGGCACGGACCCGACTCCACGCGTCCTCCTCGCCACGCTCGCCCCATCCGGCGACAACCTCAGGCACGCCCAGGCGGACTCCGGCGAGCGAGACCGAAGCAACCCGGGCGGAAGGAACCGGGAGCGGGCGCGACCAGGGGTCCTGATCATCGAAGCCGGCGATCACCTGAGCCACGATGGCTGCGTCGGCAACCGAGTTCGCCATCACCGAAACGCAATCGAGCGACCGGCACGCCGGCACGACACCGCGAGTGCTGACAAGGCCCACACTCGGCTTGAGACCGACGACCCCGTTCAACGCCGCGGGAACGCGCCCGGACCCCGCGGTATCGGTCGCCAGAGAAAACGCAACCAGGCCCGCCGCAACAGCTACCGCGGATCCTGATGACGACCCGCCGGAGATGAGGGAGCTATCGTGGGCCGAGGAGGGCGTCCCGTAAGGAGAACGGGTACCGTTCAGACCGGTAGCGAACTGGTCCAGGTTGGTCTTGCCGACGAGGATCGCGCCTGCCGCGATCAGGTCGCGAACCACGGGTGCCGACTGCTGGGGGCTGTAGGCGAAAGACGGGCACGCCGCCGTCGTCGCCCACCCCTCGACGTCCATGTTGTCTTTGACCGCGAAGGGGATGCCCCAGAGCGGAAGACGATCGCGATCGGCAGGATCGAGTGCTTCAGCATCTCGGACGAGTCGATCGGAGACCGAGATCCAGACTCCGTCACGTCCTCGCGCATCGATCGCAGCCAGAGTGCGCTCCGCCACATCGCGAGGTGTGCAGGTTCCCCGCCGGTACGCGGAGTGGAGGCGGGCGATCTCCATGCGAGGAGAGATCACCGCGCGGATCCCTTACCGAACGCGTCATCCAGCGCCGACGACTCCGCGACCGCACCGAAAACACCCCCCTGCATGGTGATCATCTTCAGCGCCGCCTCGTAGTTTCCGTGATCGGTGGCGCCTGTGCAGTCACTGAGCAGAAGGCACTCGTAGCCGCGATCGTTCGCCTCCCGCATCGTCGTGTGCACGCAGACGTCGGTTGTGATCCCCGTCAGAATCAGATGAGTGATCCCCCGAGTGCGCAAGATCACGTCGAGATCGGTTCCGTAGAACGCCCCCTTGCCAGGCTTGTCGATGACGATCTCGCCCACGAGAGGTGCCACTTCGGGCACAATCTGCCACCCGGGTTCCCCGCGTACGAGGATGCGTCCTCCCGGTCCTGACGACCCGATCTCGGCACCGATCTGCTGCGAGCGCCAGAGTTTGTTGGGCGGGCAGTCCGAGAGATCCGCCCGATGACCCTCGCGAGTATGGATCACCTGGAGGCCTGCCGCGCGAGCGGAACCGAGGATCCGCGCTGTGGGCGCGAGTCCGCGTCGGGTGAGTGTGAGGTCGTACCCCATGCGGTCGACGTAGCCACCGACCCCGCAGAAGTCCACCTGCCAGTCGATACACAGGAGCGCGGTCGACTGGGCGGAGAACGTTCCGTCGAACGGCCACGCGTACGGTGTGGCCGCTACCGGCCCGAATCTGCTCGTCATCGCCTCGTCTCACCTCCGCCCGTGGGTTCCTGCCACACCACCGTCACCGGACCTCCTCCAGGTGGCCCTTGGTTCTCG
The DNA here is from genome assembly GCF_020781975.1 of Microbacterium schleiferi. GTDB lineage: Bacteria > Actinomycetota > Actinomycetes > Actinomycetales > Microbacteriaceae > Microbacterium. The sequence goes on along the minus strand of NZ_JAJGNI010000005.1, from coordinate 96,488 downwards.
GCGCCTCCGGAGACGTAGATCGATGTGCGCCCGAACACCCCCGCTAGAAGGCCTCCTACGGCCGCGCGCGCGTGTCGTGTCGACGAGAGGTCGGTGTCGGTGAGCATCGTGTGCCGTAACCCTCGGATCCGCCCGTCCGGACTCGCCTCGGCCTTCGCGAAGACCTGCACGATGGTGCCGCCGGCGGCTCGGATGCGATCGCGGAGCGCGACGATCTCCTCCACGTCGATCGCGTCGTGCATGACCACCGTCTCAGCGTTCAGCTGTCCGCCGGGGTCGAGTCGAGACCCGAACGCCAGCACGAGGCACCGGTCGAGCTCGATACCGGCGGAAGCCGAAGCGACCGCCGACCAGACAGAAGGATCGCCTGCGAGGCCTTGGTCCGCTTCGACTCCGCCGATCTCTCCGCACGCGAGCGCGACGCCCAGCGAGCTAGCCGCTCGGGATCGCGCCATCGATAGGTAGGGATCATCCGTCACGGCCCCGCCTCTCGCTGACACGATCTGCTCGGTCGTCAGCAAAGGGCATTTCACGAGCACCATGTGGGCGTTGCGTGGATCAAAGCCTCCGTTGCGGCACGCTTCGAGCGTCGCCGCAGCGACCGCGTCGACCTGCTCTCGGCGCCCGAGCCCTTCGACAGATAACCGAGGGGTCTGCGCGAACCCCGCCGCAAGTCGCCCGTTGCCTGATGTCGAACCCTCCGAAACCACGGTGACATGCGGGCTGAGGACTCCCTCAGTGCCGCCCGACATGACGGTCAACGCCGGTTCCGAGAGCCCCTCGGTCCAGGCGCGAGTCGCGAGAGCCCGGCTGAAGTCGTTAACGCCGCCGTTCCCCTCCGTCTTTCCGATGACGGCAAGGACCCTTCGCCCGAACACCCTGTCGACCGGGGCGTCGTCGGGGGCAGCAACCGGCACGACCGTCAGATCGACATACATCAGCGCGTCCGGTCGTCGGCCGGGAGCGATTCCGCACCCAGCGCGGCGAGGACGGAGTCCGATGAAGCGACAGCCGCGAACAAGCCGCCCTGCATCGTGAGGATCTCGATCGTCTGCAAGTGCCGGGCGCGATCGGTCGCGGCCGTGCAATCCGACAGCACGAGTACCTCGAACCCGCGATCGTTGGCCTCCCTGATTGTGGTCGACACGCAGACATCGGTGGTCAACCCCGTAATCAGCAGATCGGTAATCCCCGCCATGCGCAGAATGTGCTCGAGGTCGGTGGCGTAGAACGCACCTTTGCCGGGCTTGTCGATGACCGTCTCACCCGCAAGCGGGGCCAACTCGGGGATGATCTCCCACCCAGCCTCGCCTCGAATCAGCACGCGTCCCAGAGGCCCGACGGACCCGATCTCGACCCCCTGACTGGCGGAACGCCACCTCTTGGTGTCGGGCAGATCAGAGAGATCGGGGCGGTGCCCTTCTCGCGTGTGGATCACCGTCAGCCCGAGTTCGCGCGCCCGCCCAAGCACTCTTTGGGTGGGTTCTATCGCCGCACGGGTCAGGCTGATGTCATAGCCCAGCGAATCAATGAATCCACCGCTGCCGCAGAAGTCGACCTGCCAGTCGATGCAGAGCAGAGCCGTGCGCGTGAGATCGAGTTGACCGTGCCACGGCCAGGCATAGGGATCCGCCTGGATCGCCTGCGGTGTTGTCGTGGTCACTATGACTCCCTTGCTCACCTCGATCGTATACGACCTACCGGAGAGGGCCGGCGTCGGAGTGTTACCGCCGTGTTAAACCTCAGCGACGGATGAGCTCGTCGAAGAACGCAAGGTCGCCGAGGACGTGCTCGCGCATGAGATGAGCCGCGGCCTCCTCGCCGCCGAGAATCGACGCGCAGATGTCGCGATGCTCATCCCACGACCCGGCAGCGCGCGCAGCCAGCTCCGCTCCGAATATCCAACTGAGGCGGCTGCGCAGCGTCCTCAGCATCTCGACGAGTTCTCGATTTCCGGAAGCAATCGCCACCGTGTCGTGGAATCGCTCCACCAGCTCCGAATGGCGCTCGGGTTCGGTCACCGGGTCGAGGGTGCTGCCCTCTTCTGTAAGAGATCGAAGTTCGCGTGCCATCGCCCCTCCGTGGGCAGCCGCGGCAAGCCGCGCCGCCATCGCCTCGAGTTCGGCGCGGATCGCGATGAGCTCGCGGGTGCCCGATGACTCGGGCTGGGCGACTATTGCACCCTTGTATTTGCGCAACTCGAGAAAGCGCTGCTGCTCCAGCACCTGAAAGGCCTCGCGCACGGGTACTCGGGAGACGTCGAAATCGGAAGCAATCTCCTCCTCGCGAAGCCGGCTGCCGGGAACGTACGAGCCATCGATGATCCGTCCCCGGATCGCGGCGGCAATCACGTCGCGCAGGGGAAGCCCAGCACGAGAAGCCATGCTCCTCACTCTAGGGACCAACCCCGCCAGATGCCGAGTTCCGGTCGCCTCAGCTGGATGCTCCCCCGCTTGCGGACGATTCCGCCTCCGTCGCGTCCAGTCGCGCGTTCAGCCCGTCGACGATGCGATGCAAGCGATCATCCCGCAGCAGATCCGGCTCACGGGGTCGCTCGAACCCCACTTCGACGACATCGGCGACCTGCGCCGGTCTGGCGCTCAGCACGACGACTCGGTCGGCGAGGAACACCGCCTCCTCGACGCTGTGCGTGACGAGGAGCGTCGTGATGCGCAACCGCGTCCACACCGCCTGCAGCTCCACATTGAGTCGTCGTCGCGTCACCGCGTCGAGCGCTCCGAACGGCTCGTCCAGAAGCAGAACGGAGGGATCCAGAGCCAGAGCCCGCGCGATCGAGACTCGTTGACGCATCCCGCCGGAAAGCTGGGACGGGCGCGCATCGGCGAAGCCCCGGAGTCCGACCAAGTCGATCAGATCATCTACCTGGTGCCGATCGACGTCACGGCCCGCGACTCGGAAAGGGAGCTCAATGTTCTTGCGCACCGTCAACCACGGCAGCAGTGCGTGGTCCTGGAACGCGACACCCAGGCGATGATCGCGCGCGAGGACTCGCGGATGCTCACCGGCGATCGTCACGGACCCCGAAGTCGGCTCGTCAAGTCCGGCAATCATCCGCAAGATCGTCGACTTCCCCGAGCCCGACGGGCCGATGAGCGCGACGAACTCCCCCTCGGCGATCTCCAGGTCTACCCGCTTGATCGCCTGGACCGACGCTCCGCGCTTCAGCCGGAACGACTTCGAGACCGCCTCGACCCGCACGCTGCGCCCGAGAGGCGCGCCGGCGTTCATCGGCCCACCTGGAGTCGTGCGCGGTCCGCGATGCCGCGGGAACGCTCCGAGGCCTCCCGCACCAGGGCCGCGAGGTCGCCGTCAGCGCCAAGGAAGGTAGGAACGCCGCGTTCGACGACGACCCGACCGTCGACTATCACGGTACGTACCGCGACCGTGGGTTGCAAGAATACGAGCGCCGCGTACAAGTCGGCCGCGGGCGTCATCCGCGGCTCCTCCAGATCAAGGATGACGAGGTCGGCGCGCTTGCCGACCTCGATCGATCCGATCAGGTCATCCATACCCAGAACCCGCGCTCCCTCGATCGTTGCCATTTCCACGACCCGCTGCGGACTGATCGCCCCCGGGTCACGACTCACCGCGCGGTGCAGGAGCGCCAGGAGCTTCATCGAACCGAAGAGATCGACCGCATCCGAGCAGTTCGCATCGTCCGTGCCGATCCCCATCGGGATGCCCGCCCGGAGCATTCGCGGAACCGGCGCGACCCCGGCGCCTAGAAAGGCGTTGCTCGCCGGCTGCGTCGATACCCGGGTGCCCGATTCTGCGAGCAACCGGATCTCACGATCGGAGACGTCGATGCAGTGCGCCGCGAGCAACCTCTCATCGAGCGCACCGACGCTGTCGAGATACTCGACCGCGCCCATCATGTGCTGCACGCGCTCCCGCTCGTCCTCGGCGACGTGCATCGTCCACATGGTTCCGCGCTCGCGCGCGATCTGTCGGCTCCGCTGCAGGGCGCGTCGGGAGACGATTCCGGGGATCGCCGGCGACGGCCACACTCGGATCCGACCCTCACCGGCCCTGTCGTACCTCCGCACGATCTCATCGAGGTCGGCCAAGACGCGATCGGTGTCGACGAAGATGTCGCTGTCCGGAACGTCCGGGGCCTTCGCACGGACCGCGCCGAGATAATCCTCGAAACCCGGCGCAGGCTGGTCGGCGAACATGCGAGCGTATACAGCGCGGATGCCGCTCTCGACGAGGGCCTCGACAGTGCTCGCCGCGGTGGAGACCATGGAACGCGTTCCAGCATCCTCGTTGTCAACGATCGTCGTCACACCGTTCATCAACGCCTCCGTCGCGAACAGCAAGGTCGCGCACCGGATGTCGTCGTTCTCGTACACGCTCAGGCCCGGGTACAGCACGTTGTAGAGCCACTCGTAGAGTGGCCGATCGTGGGAGTAGCCGCCGCGAAGCAGGATCTGCGGCACATGGGTGTGCGCGTTCACGAGTCCCGGGATCACCGCGCGCCCCGCCGCCTCGATCACCCGCGAGCCGACGGGAATCTCGACGTTCGATCCCACTGCGACGATCTCGCCGTCCTCGACCAACACGGTCGCCCGCTCGAGGTCGCGGCGCTCATCGTCCATCGTCAGCACTCGCGCGTCAACGATCGCCACCGCGCTCATGCCCGCGCCTCCTCGCCGGCTGCCACCGCATCGAGCTCCGCGAGCAGCGCGCTACGACGGTCATCGTCGCAGAAGGCCGACTCGATCGATGTTCGCGCGATGGCGAGAAGGTCATCGCGCTGCCAGCCGAACGCCCGCGCGGTCGCGGCGTACTCCTGGTCGAGAATCGATCCCAGGGCAGTGCCGTCGTCGGTGTTGAGGCTGATCCGCACCCCGGCTTGCCGCAACTCCTCGACTGGATGCGCGGCCCGGCTCTCGGTAAATCCAAGAGCGACGTTCGACCCCGGGCAGATGCCGAGCGGGATGCCTCGGTCGGCGATCTCGGCGACCAGCGCCGGTTCCTCGATCGCGCGGAAGCCGTGATCGATACGATCGGCCATCAGGAGGTCGATCGCATCGCGGACACCCTCGGGACCACTGGACTCCCCTGCGTGAACGGTCCGGTAAATGCCACGGGATGCCGCGCGGCGGAAAGTGTCGGCGAACCTTGCGGACACACGCCCGGCAACCGCTTCGTCGCCGTCGATCGACAGGGCGACCACCCGCGGATGGTCCCGCTCCAGCATCCAATCCAGCAGTTCATCGGCCTCAGCGGCGGATTGCTGGCGCAACAAGCTCAGGCACAGGCCAGTCGACGGGAGTCCGTCCTGTTCCGCCTCTCGCCATCCGGCGTCGAGGGCGTCGACGAGTCCCGCGATATTTCCGCGCCAGGCCTCCCAGTGGGTCGGGTTGATGATCACGTCGGTGTAGCGGATGCCGCTGGCCGCCTGCCTCTGGGCGAACCGATAGGCGACGGATGCCGCGTCGTCGGCGGTCCTGACCAGCGACGCACCCCAGTCGAGGAACTGGAGAAATTCGGTGAGTCCGTCGAAATCGAAGAGCTGCTCGGCCGGTCGGCGAAGGGGCACCCCGTACTTGCCGGCCAGTCGCATCAGCTCCTCCCGGTCGATGCATCCGTCCAGGTGCACGTGGACCTCGGCTTTGGGTACCGTCCGTACCCAAGCCTCGTCGATGTTGTCGTTCACGATCATCCCTTCCCATTACTGCCGTCGTGATAAGCCGCTTCGAGCCACCGCGTCACGGCCGAAGCCAGCCCGAAGAATGCGAGAGAGAGCACTGTGGCGACGATGGCGGCACCCCAGGATCGCGACATGTCGTAGGAGACCCGCGACACCACGAAGAGCTGCCCGAGACCCGACGACCCGACGACGAACTCGGCGAGCAGCACCCCGACCACCGACCCGACCGCAGAGAGCCGGAACGCCTCCAAGAGCGAAGGGACCGCGGCCGGGAGATCGAGCCGCCGGAACCTCGTCCATCTCGAGGCTCCCAGCACCGTCAGCAGGTCCTGCTTGCTGCGCGAGGCGGAGGCCAGACCGCGCGACACCAGGACGAACGCTGGAAAATACGCGACCAGTGTGGCGACGACCAGCACGGTCGGCGTTCCGTAACCGACAATCCGCGCGAAGATCGGAACCATCGCCACCATGGGAACAGCGCGGACGATCAGCACCGCGGGCCGCACCGCCGCACGCACGACTCCTGAGAGATGGGCCGCGATGGCGAGTCCGATGCCAAGCAGTTGTCCCAGGACGAGACCCGTCGCGGCCAGCCCGGCGCTCACCGTGAGGTCGGGAAGATACGCATCCGGATGTCCGACCAGGTCGGCGAGAACACTCGCCGGGGAGGGCATGACGACCCGGTTGACCTGCCCGATCACGACCCACAGCGCCCACGCGGCGACGATCGCCACGACCGCCACGTTGTCCCAGGCGAACCGGGCGACCGCTCGCCCGATAGCCGTCACGCGCGCGTTCACAGCCCGAACCTCGCCGCGCTCCGCCGGGCGAGTGACGCAGCGCCGCCGTAGACGATGCTGGCGGGCACTGCGGTCAGGACCCCCGCCGCCCACAGCAACGGGATGTCGTAGTTCTGCATCGAGTTGATCAGCAGGGGCCCGATGCCCCGGGCGGAGCCGAACCACTCGCCGATCACCGCCCCCAACAGGGCCGCGGGAATCGCCAGCTGAAGAGCCGCGAACACCGCTGGGAGCGCCGCGGGCGCTTCCAGCTGCGCGAGCACCGCGATCCGCCGGGCACCCAGTACGGCAAACAGGTCCTCCTGCGCCGCCCGTCGGGTCCACAGCGCGGAGCAGATGACGACAAAGGCAGCGAAGTAGGCCGCTGTCGCCGCCAGCGCCGCGGGCACGACGGCGCGGGGCAGAAGGACCATGAGCAGCGGGCCGAGGGCGACGACCGGAACCGCCTCGACGAGAACCGCGAAGCGCTCCGCCGGGCGACGCGTGACCGGCATCAGGCGGGAGAGCACCGCGGTCGCCACCGCGGCGCTGATTCCGATCACGCCGCCGAGAAGCCCCTCCTGGACGGTCACCCCGAGCGCCCCCCACAACCTCGGCGCACGCGCGGGATCGACGATCACCCACAACACGTCGGTGAGGGGTGGCCAGGAGGTGGAGAGGACCCCGGTCCGGCCGATGATCTCCCACGCCGAGGCGAAGAGGAGCACGCCGATCACGATCTCGATGGTCTTTCGGGACCGCGTCGCCGTGCCGACCGGACCGAGGTCCTGCACAGTCATCGGAGCAGGGTTGCCGATCCGCCGAAGACCTCGTCGAGCAGCGATTCGTCAACGTAAGTCGCGACATCAGGAAGATCGGTCATGCCCGCAGCCCGCAGGATCGGGTACATCTTCTGCTCGATGTCCTCCGCCGAGATCCGCAACAGACCCGACTCCGCGGTGAGATCGCTCGTCGTCATCGGGATCTGATTGATGTTCTCCTTGATCTGCTGGCTCAGCGAGAGTCCCAGGTCGGCTCCCCACACGTCGACCGCGAGCTGCGCGGCCACTTCGGGGTCGTCGGCGTTCTTCTCCCAGCCCTTCACGGTAGCCCGCAACCAGGCGACAACCAGGTCGCGGTTCTCTTCCAGGTAGGTGCGGTCGACGAAGATCATGTTGGAGTAGACATCCAGACCCAGGTCCTGCCACGACACGCTGGTGTAGTCCACACCCTGCTCTTCGAGGATGAGTCCCTGGTTGGTGGCGAAGGCGGTGATCCCGTCGACGTCTCCGTTCACGAGCGCTTGCACGTCGTAGCCGATCGGCACGAACTCGTAATCCGGCTCTAGCCCGTTGATGGTGAAGATGGCATCCAGTTCACGCTGCTGCCCCTGGGGGCTTCCGATGCGCTTGCCGATCATGTCCTCGACCGAGTTGATCGGGTTCTCGGAGAGCGACAGGATTGCCAATGGGCTCTCCTGGTAGACAGCACCGACGAGCACCACGTCGGCTCCCTCCGACACGGCGTCGATGAACGAGGTGAAGTTCGTATCGAGTCCGATCGGTGCGTCACCGGATGCGACGATCTGAACGGTGTTGGAGACGTTGGGGCCGCCCGGCAGCCATTCGGCGACGATGCCCTCCTCCGCGTAGTAGCCCTCGCTCTCGGCGATCCACATTCCGGCGAACTCCACGTTGGTGACCCAGTTCAGCTGTGTCGCCACGACCGGAAGGGACTCTTCCTCGGTCGATGGCTCCGCCGCACAACCGGCGATCGTCAGCATCCCCACCATGGTCGCACCCGCCCAGGCGAGACGCCTATCGCGGTGGCTTGAAGTCTTCATAAGCCTCTCAATTCTCGCGGCAATCATGACGCGATCTCTCGCGTTTTGTATACGATCCATGCTCGCTGGCTGTCGTTGCGCGGGCATGGCCTGAACATTTCCAGCGTGTAAAAGATGCTGCGCCGCCCGCAGGGGCGGGTCACCGGCGCCGTTCCCGGCACTGAAGCGTTCGGCGAGCACCCCGAAGTCAGGCGGTCGCTGCGATCCTCAGGATCACAACGCCGACGATCGACGACCCCCGCGATCCGGGAATTCGCGCGGCGATACCTGGGCGTGCTGCCGTGGCGCCTCGCCCACCGGGCGCGGTTCCTCCTGCTGGTGGCGCCCGTGAGGCTCGTCGTCGTGGGCTCCGGGGCGGTCTGGACCCGTGGTCGGCGTGATCGGTGCCTTCACGTCATGATCGTCGCGTTCATCCGGCATTGTCAGGCCGACTGGAACGCCGAGGGACTCATCCAGGGATCGAGCGACATCCGGCTCAACAACACCGGACACCGATAGGTGGCGGATACCCCGATGACCCTGCGCTCACTGCCGTGGATGCGGTCGTGAACTTCCCGCTCCTGCGCGCCCGCGAGACGGCCCGCATCATCGCGGAAGGGCTGAACACCCCGTTCGGCACCGCGTATCCGAAGCTCGCCGAACGCGACTACGGCGAGCTGGAGGGCACCTCGGCCGCCGCCGCGATCGCGCGCTGGCCCGACCGGGAGTATCCGGGCGCAGCGTCGCTCGACTCCGTCGCTGTGCACGGGGTCGTGGCCCTGACCCGCATCGCCACCGACTTCCCGGCAAGGCGGTGCTCGTGGTCTGCCACGGCACGCGAGGTGGTGGTGCTCGAGGGGCACGATCGTGCCGCCGCAGTCGCTCGTCGCGGGCATCCCGGGCAAGGTGCGCCGCGAGCTCACTGACGAGGAGGTCGCGGGGTTGCTCGGCAACTCCGCGCGCTATGTGCCGCGGTCGAAGGTGTACAAGGCGGCGGAGGGTCAGGACGCCGCGGGTTAGGACACCGCCGCGATCCGCAGGATCACGACGCCGACGACCGGCACCAGCGCGACGACCAGCGCCAGGATCGCGATGCCGCGCGCGAGACCGCGCACGAGGCAGACGATCGAGATCACCAGCGCCGCCAGCACGAGCGCGGCTCCGGCGAGGAACAGCACGATGAATCCACCCGCTCCGCTGCCGCTGCCGTCGAGGGCGGCGGGAACCCCGAGCACGAAGCCGGCGTACATGGCGGCGGTGCCAAGCACGGCGAGCAGGAGGGCGATGCCGGCAGGGACGCGGGTGGGGCTGACGTAGACGTCGCTGTCACTCATGGCGACCACCCTAGGTGTAGCGACCCGTGAGGTTGTGAAGGCGGCAGGTGGGGGTGTGGCCTCCGAGGGCGGTGTGGGGTCGTCGGTGATTGTATTCCTCGAGCCAGTCGTCGTAGGTGGCTGATCTTGCCGCGTTCGAGAGGTAGGTCGATGCGTAGGCCCACTCGGCGGCGAGGGTGCGGTTGAATCTCTCCACTTTCCCGTTCGTCTGTGGCCGGTAGGGGCGGGTGCGGATGTGCCGGACTCCCTCGCCGAGGGCCGCGGCGAAGTCGTGGGAGCGGTAGCAGGAGCCGTTGTCGGTCATGACGGCTTTGACGGTGAGGCCGGCTTCGGCGAAGTGAGCGCGGGCGCGGATCCAGAACCCGGCGGCGGTGTCCTTCTGTTCGTCGTCGAGCTCTTCGGAGTAGGCCAGGCGGGTGCAGTCATCGACCGCGTGGTGCAGGAACGAGTAGCCGGTCCCGGCGCGGCGGTTGCGGCGTCCGGCGTGACGGCCGAGCATCCGGTGGCCGCCACCGTCAGGGATCCGACCCAGTTTCTTGATATCGACATGCACGATATCGCCCGGCGCGGCCGCCTCGTACCGGATCGGTTTCGGCTTCCGAACGGGCAGCCCGGTGTTGCGGTCCAGATGCGACAGCCGCGGCATCCGATAGCGGGCAAGCACCCGACCCACGGTCGCCGGGTTCAACCCCAGATGCCAGGCGATCCGCCGAGCACCCCACCGCCGGTTGAAGCGGATCGCGACGATCCGCCGCTCCGTGCGACGGTCAAGCTGGGTCGGCGATCGATACGGACGGGAACTGCGATCAGTCATCGGCTGACCCGCCCGGTATCGATCGGCCCACTTCTTCGCCGTCGCCTGCGAACACTGGAACCGTTCCCCAGCCCGGGCGAGCGACCAGCCGCCGACAACGACCGCACGAGCAAGCCGAAGCCGCCCCCTCGGCGTCAAATGAGCATTAGCGTGAACCACGAAGACCTCCGGTCACCGATGCGAGTTGTCAGATACCCACATCGTCCCGGAGGTCTTCACCTACCCGCGACGCACACAACGTCCCGGGTCGCTACACCTAGGTCGCGGCCCAGCAGTTATCACCGCATGCAGGCACATCTCTCTGAGATCCTCACCACTGTCCACTCTCCCCAACTCTTGACCCTCTGACGTTCGCTGATCCGCCAACCGGACCCCGGACTCGCTCATTTCTGACTTCTTCACAAGAATGGACGTATCCTACCTGATATGGTAGCTGTTATCTTAGGTAGGAGGCGAAGGCATGAAAGGTGGCGTGATCCCGTTCCGGGGCACAGGCTCGGATGCCCTGCGCTATCTGGAGTCCGACCGCGCGCGGGCGGACGAGTATTACCTGGAGGCGGGGACCGCCCTGGCCGAGTTCACGGCGGTCGACGCCGAGGGCCGAGTGATCGGCGAGCTCGGGCTGACCGCCGAGGAGTACCGCCAGTGGGTTGGCTGGATCAACCCGCTCACCGGGGAGTCGATGGGCCGACCCCGGCTGCGGGGCGAGGGTGGCCGGGGGTCGCCCCGGTTCATGGAGATGGTCGTGAACGTCCCGAAGTCCCTGTCGGTCGCCGCCGGCCTGCACCCGGAGGTGTCCGAGGCCCTGGACGCCGCCCAGCGGGACGCGGTTGCGGAGATCCGGTCCTGGCTCGGCCAGCACTCGGTCACCCGCGTCGGCGCGCGCGGGAAGCAGGAGGTCGTGCCGATCGAGCAGCTCGAAACCGTGGCCGTGTCGCACAAGACCTCCCGTGCGGGCGACCCGCACCGGCATATCCACTTCCAGATCGGGACGCGCGTGTGGGCGGCCGGTCGCTGGCGCGGGCTCTACACCGCGGCGCTGTTCCGGCAGCAGGGCGCGATCCGCGCCCTCGGCACGGCGGTCATCGCCGCGCACCCGCAGCTCGCCGCGGTGCTCGACGCGCACGGTCTCACCCTTGACCCGGTGACCGGGGAGGTCGCGGAGCTGGTGCCGTGGAAAGCGGTCATGTCCAAGCGCGGGCAGCAGGTGGCGCGCAACCTCGCCAAGTTCGAGGCCGAGTGGGAGGCCGCGCATCCCGGCCAGGAGACGGGGCCGGTGGTGCGCGCCAGGTTGCACGCGAAGGCGTGGGATCATGAGCGGCCGAGCAAGAAGCCCAGCGTGCTCGGCTCCGAGGCCGGCTGGTTGCGCGAGTTGCAGGAGGCTGGCTACACCCCGGACCTGCCGCGCGCCACCGTGCAACCCCTGCGCACGCTGGACGAGCTGGCCGTGCAACAGGTCGCCTCCCGTGCGCTCGACCGCTGCGCGGCTGCTGCATCCGCATGGACCGTGCATGACGTGCAGGAGCAGGTGGCGCACATCGTCACCGAGGCCGGTGTGCGCGCCACCCGCGAGGAGCTGCGCGAGTTCATCACCATCACGACCCGGCTCGCGGCGGACGACTGCCTCTCGATCCTGCCGCCGGATGCGCCACGGCTGGAGCATGTTGCGCACCTCACGACGCTGCACGTAGTGGCCGTCGAGACGGAGCTGCGCGACCGACTGGCTGCACGCGCCACCCGGCCGGTGCACGGCGCAACCCCGCGCGTGCAGGAGCCGGGGCTGGATGCGGACCAGGCGCGCGCCGCCGCCGCGCTCGCCTCCACCCGGCCGCTCGTCGTGGTCGAGGGCGCGGCGGGCGCGGGCAAGACGACCATGCTCGGTGCTGCGATCCGCGCCGCCGGACAGGAGGGTCGTTCGGTGCGGGTGGTGACCCCGACGAAGAAGGCCGCCGACGTCGCCGCCGCCGAGCTGGGCGTGCCGACCGACTCGGTAGCGGCACTCGTCTACGACCACGGGTTCCGGTGGAACGCCGATGGTGTCTGGACCCGGCTGGCCGTGGGCGACACGGACCCGGTGACGGGCGCGACCTACCGCGGCCCGGCGAAGGAGAACCGACTGGCCGCCGCCGAGCGGGTTGTGGTGGACGAGGCGGGGATGCTCGACCAGGACACCGCCCTCGCCCTGCTGACCGTCGCGGACGAGGCCGGCGCGACGCTCGCACTCGTCGGGGACCGGGCGCAGCTCCCCGCCGTGGGGCGCGGCGGGGTGCTCGACATCGCGGCCGCGCTCGTCCCCCGCGTCTACTCGCTGACGAGCCTGCACCGCTTCGCGGACCCCGACTACGCGCAGCTCACCCTCGCCCTGCGGACCGGCCGCGACCCGGCCGAGTTGTTCGACCGGCTCCACGCGCTCGGACTCGTGCGGCTCCACGAGGACACCGAGGCGCTGCGCGCCGCGGTCGCCGCCGAGCGGATCGACGGAGCCGCGATCACCGCGGCGACCAACGACGAGGCGCGCGAACTGAACACTCTGATCCGAGAGGACCGGGTGCGCGCGGGCGCGGTCGACGACGCCCGCACCATCGACGGCGCGGACGGCCTGAGCATCGGCGCCGGCGACCTCATCCAGACCCGCCGCAACGACTCGGAGATGGGCGTGGCGAACCGGCAGACCTGGATCGTCCAGCACGTCAGCGGCGACGGCAGCCTGTGGGTGCGGGACGCCGCGAGCCAGCGGAAGCAGCAGCGCACCGTGCATCTGCCCGCCGAGTACGTCGCCGAGCACGCGCACCTGGCCTACGCCGCGACCGCCTACGGCGTCCAGGGCATGACTGCCCCCGCGTCGCACACCGTCCTGTCGGACGCGCTCGACGCGGCCGGCGTCTACGTCGGCCTCACCCGCGGGCAGGAGGAGAACAGGCTGCACGTCGTCGCCGCGGACCTCGGGGACGCGCGCGAGCAGTTCCAGGCCGCGCTCGAGCGGGACCGCGCCGACCGCGGACTGCGCGAGGCCACCGAGCGGGCGCAGGCCGCCGTCGCGGGCATCGTCGCGGACGGGCCGGTGCGCGTCGTGAACGCCGAGCGCACCCGACTGCGGCAGAGCATCGAGCAGGCCGAGCGCCAGGCGGCACGGTGGGCGGAGGCGGCCGAGGCGATGGAGCGCCAGTCGGCCGCGCACCGCGTCGAGGCCGAGGCGCTGCTGGCCGAGGTCGAGGCCGCCGCCCAGCAGGTCGAGGCGGCACGGGCCGAGGCCGTCCCGCCGCTGGTCGAGCAGGCCGGCACGGACGCCGCCGCGGTCCTCGCGGTCAGGGAGCGCCACGAGACGGCGATCGCCGCCAGGAGCCGTGCCGGGGCGCTGAGGCGTCGGAGCGCCGACCGGGCGCTGACCGAGGCCGAGCGCCAGCGCCACGAGGCCGAGCACCTGACCCGGCAGCGGTGGGGCTCGATCCCGCGTACGCCGGAGCAGGCGCCGGCGTGGGCGCAGGCGGCGGCCGAGCAACAGGCCGAGGCCGACCCGCGGCTGGCCGACGCCATGCGCACGCACGCGCAGGCCCGGCAGGAGCAGCGCCGTGCCGGGGACCGGCAGGAGCGGCAGCGGGCCATGCTGCACACGCGGCTGTTCAGCAAGCCGTACAGCACCGGCAGCCCGCGCCGCCAGGCCGAGAGCGCCCAGCAGCAGGCCGAGGCGCTGCGACGCCAGCTCGCGGAGCTGGAAGCCCTGCCGGTCGCCGAGGCCGCAGCCCAGGTCGAGGCCCGAGCCGAGGCCGAGCGCGTCGCAGCCGAGGCCCTGGCGCGGCGTGCCGCAGAGCTGCACGACTTCACCCGCGACCAGCACCGTCCGAGCCCGAGCAGCGGACCCGACTTCGGGCCGAGCCTGTAGCGACGCGCTCGGGGGCAAGTGCGCGCCGCTCCCCCGACGACTACCCGCGGCGGCCCGGCGGGAGCAGTCCGCGCGAGCGGGTGCGCACGAGCCAGCCCTGCGCGGTGGCGTGGGCGACGCCGTTGATCTTCGCCATCGTGACAGCAGGCGCCGCGTCCCCCTGCGCCGAGAGCTTGCCGTACTGGAGGGCGACCAGCTCGTAGAAGTCGGGCGTGCGCTTCGGGTTCCCGAGCGGCTTGAGCAGATCCCGCTCGCTGATCTTCCGGCCGGAGGGCAGCACGATCTTCCCGCCGGTGATGGTCACCGTGCGCTTCATGGCGAACAGGCGCTCGTTGATCGCCGCCTCGATGCGCGCGGTCGGCAGGGTGCGGAGGTCTTGGCTGGACACGGGATCGCCCGGCCGCCACGGGAGGTAGACGACGCCGGTGATGCGCACCTCCTCGGGCACGGCGAACTGCTGGCGCTGGAGCCGGATGAACACGCGGGTCGCCGTGGCTGTGTGCTCGATGTAGCGCCAGCGGCCGTCGATCGTCTCGTTCTGCTCCGAGTCGAGCTGCGCCTGCCGGTCGGCCTCGGTCGTCACCTGATCGTTGTAGCCCAGGATCGCGTCGATCTGCGCGCTGGCGTCGTCGTCGCGCTCGCCGGGGAACCGGCTCGGCAGATGCCAGCCGTCCGGCAGGTCGGCCGAGACGATCAGGCCGTCATAGGACTGATCGCCGGGTCTGCGCGGGGCTGCGGTCACATCCCGAGTGTACCGAGCGACACGAGCAACTAAAACTCTTGCTGTGATTGGCGTGTTGTGGTCTAATCTAAGACGACAGCAGCAATCGCGGCTGTGATCGTAGATGCGAAGGAGGCCGTGATGGGTCAGAGCGCATCGCCCCTCGACGCTCGGGAGCCCGAGCGCCTGTTCTACTCCGAGGAGGAGACAGCGGCGCTGCTCGGCATCCACCGCACGACCCTGCGCACCCTCGCCCTGGAGGGCCAGGCCCCGGTGGAGCCGATTCGGCTCACCCGGCACAAGCGCGTCTACCGCCGCATCGACGTGCAGCGCCTCGCGGGGCTG
This sequence comes from Microbacterium schleiferi, assembly GCF_020781975.1. GTDB lineage: Bacteria > Actinomycetota > Actinomycetes > Actinomycetales > Microbacteriaceae > Microbacterium. The sequence continues at coordinate 81,116 of NZ_JAJGNI010000005.1, read as the reverse complement.
GAGCAGTAGGAGCCAGTCATGGGAAGCATCGAGTCCTACGACACGGCCAAGGGCCGTCGCTACCGGGCGCTCTACCGACGCCCGGACAAGAAGCAGACGCAGAAGCGCGGCTTCACCACCAAGAAGGCCGCCGAGCTGTTCCTGGCGACCACGGAGGTCGACATCGCCCAGGGCCGCTACCTCGACCCGTCGCGTGCGCGGGTGACCGTGGCCGAATGGCTCCAGACCTGGATCGCCGCCCGCGGCGACCTCCGGGCGACGACCCGCAGCCGGGTCGAGAACATCATCGCCAAGCACATCGTCCCCGAGTTGGGGAAGATCCCGATCGGCGACCTCACCCGCCTGCGGGTGCAGGAGTGGGCCTCGGCCCTCCCCGGTGCCCCGGCGACCGTCCGCAAGATCGTCAACGTCCTCTCCGGTTCGCTCCGATTCGCGGTCGAGGACGAGCGCCTGCCGTCCAACCCCGCCGCCCGGCTCAAACTCCCCAAGCCCACCAAGTCCCGCAAGCGGTATCTGTCCCACAATCAGGTCGCCGCGCTCGCCCAGGCCATTGACGAGATGAAGGATGGGCGCGAGTACGGCTACGGCCTCGTCGTCCTCGTGCTCGCCTACTGCGGCCTGCGCTGGGGCGAGCTGTCCGGGCTCCGCATCCGTGACCTCGACCTCGACGCGAAGCACCCGCGCCTCACCGTCGAGCAGACCGTCGTGGCCGACAAGGGCTACCAGCGCATCGAGCCGCCGAAGGACTACGAGCACCGCAGTATCCCGATCCCGGCGTTCCTCGTCGGGCTGCTCCGCGCGCAGATCGCCGGGCGCCCGGCCTACGCCCCGGTGTTCTACGGCATCCGCACCGGCACCTGGCTTCGCAACCACGTCTACCGGGTCGGCTGGTTCGACACCGCGGCCGAGGCGGTCGGGATCAAGGGCCTCACCCCGCACGAGCTGCGGCACACCGCTGCCTCGCTCGCCGTCAGCGCCGGCGCGAACGTGAAGGCCGTCCAGCGGATGCTCGGGCACGCCTCGGCCGCGGTGACCCTCGACGTGTACGCCGACCTGTTCGATGACGACCTGGACGGTGTTGCCACGGCGCTGAACCTCGCGGCCATGCAATCAGATGTTGCCAATCTGTTGCCAAAAGCGGCATAGCGCCCGTTCGAGCCTTTCGGCAGGAACAAGAAAACCCCCGGCTGACCGGGGGTCTTCTTGTTGGTGACCCCAGCGGGATTCGAACCCGCGTTACCGCCGTGAGAGGGCGGCGTACTAGGCCGCTATACGATGGGGCCGCAAGACAACCGTTCAATTATGCCATGTATACGAACGGCCGGCCAAATCGACGCGAAGACCGCAGCGGGGTTGCCTCGAGCCCCGTCGCGAGGGTTGACTCGGGATATGCGAGTCACGAAGCACGAGCACGCTGCCCTCACGATCCGCGACTCCGGTAAGACGCTGATCGTCGATCCGGGATCGTTCACCGATCCGCTCCCGGATGACGGCGATGTCGTGGCCATCGTGCTCACGCATGAGCACCCCGACCATTGGACACCGGAGCATCTGCGTCGCATCCTCAGCAACGCACCGAAGGCGCAGATCATCGGGCCCCAGGGCCTCGCCGACGCCGCCGCGGGGTTCGATGTCACGGTGGTCTCGCCCGGCGACAGCATGAAAGTCGGCCCGTTCGAGCTCGAGTTCTTCGGCGGCAAGCACGCCGTCATCCACGAATCGATCCCCGTCATCGACAACGTCGGTGTGCTGGTGAACGACCGTCTCTACTATCCCGGTGACTCGTACGAGGTGCCGGAAGGACGGAACGTGAAGCTTCTGGCGGCTCCTGTCGGCGCGCCGTGGCTGAAGATCGGGGAGGCCATGGACTTCGTCCTCGCCGTCGCTCCACGGATGTGCTTCGGAACACACGACATGACGCTCTCGATCATCGGACGCACGATGGGGCGTCAGCGTCTGCGGTGGGCGACCGAGCAGGGCGGCGGCGAGTTCCTCGAACTGGATGCCGGAGCCTCGGTCGACATCTGAGGCCCCCGCTCCCGATCAGCTCGCGCTGAGGTCACTTCCCGTGTCGGTGGGTTCGCGAACCCAGATCTCGACGACGTCGCCGCGAGCGACAAAGCGCACGACGCCGCCCTCGTCCAGGGGCGCTGCCAGCGGCATGGGGATGTCGGGATTCACGCGGAAGTCGACGACAGGATCCAGGGGTGCGGGCGTGCAACTCCCGTTCCCCCACAGCTCCCCCCACGCGACAATGAGACACCGTGCACCGACAGCGTTCGTGCCCGTCCACATCGTCACGCCTTGCACCTGCTCGTACTGCCGGAGGTTGCCTGCGTCCACGTCAAGAGCCCGTTCCGCCTGACGGATCCACGCCTCGGTCGGGTCAACCGGAGCGTCGCGGTCGACGCCGGCAATGAAGTCGGGTCGATCCGTCCAGACAGCAGGTAGCGCAAGCCCGAGTCCGAGCCCGACCGCGAGCGCGAGTCCGGCCGCACCGAACACTCCCGGGTGCCGCCACCACGCTGATGCCGGAGGCGGCAGCAGCGGCTCCTCGGCTGAAGTCTCGGTCCCCAGCGAGGGGCTATCGCATGCACCGGCCCCGTCTGCCCCTGAGAGCACGCCGCCGTCGGACGTCGTCAGCGGCGTGTCAGCAGTGTCGTCCGTCTTGGATTGCCTGGCCGCCGAGGTTTCACCCTCGCGCACAAGCGCCTCGAGCTCGGCGAGCCGGGCGGTAGCCGCCGGATCCATCGCGATGTCGGCATCCGGGCCATAGGCGCGCTCTCGAAGCGCTGCCAGCTCGCGACCAATGTCCGTCGGCAACGTCGCGCTCATGGGTTCCATTATCGAGGCGGCAGGAGAGCAGGGGGCCGATGCGCCTGCCCGACCGCACAGCAAGGCTCGACGACGGAAACCATAGGTTCCTCATAGGACTGCGAAAGACCATGCCTCACCACGATTCCTACCGTCAGGGTCATGGTCACCGACGCTCACCCGCTGCCCGCTGCGCCCCTCGTCTCCACAACGCGACCTCTCACCGACCGGAGCCCGTCCCCGTGGGGCTTCCGCATCGGCCTCGCCCTCCTCGCCCTGGCAACCGGCGCGCTCACCGTGTGGGCGATCGATTCGGCATCCGAGTCGCAGTACTACGCAGCCATCGCGGTCTCGATGAGTCAGAGCCCGGCGAACTTCTTCTTCGGCGCCTTCGACCCAGCGGGAACCGTCACTCTCGACAAGATCCCGGGATCGTTCTGGGTTCCCGCGCTCTTCGTCGCCGCGTTCGGGTACTCCACGTGGACGGTCGTCTTGCCGAACGCGCTGGCCGCCCTGGCGACGGTTGTCGTCGTGGCATCCACAGGTCGGCGCCTCGTTTCGCCTACGGCCGGGCTCATCGCCGGCGCGGTGGCAGCGACGACACCGATCCTCATCGCCGTGTCGCGCTCCAATCAGCCGGAAACCTTCTTCGTGCTGAGTCTGTCCCTGGTCGCGTGGGCTGCGGCGCGTGCCCTCGCCCAGCGGAGCCTCGGCTGGCTCATCACCGCGGGCCTGTTCATCGGGCTCGCGTTTCAGATGTACATGCTCGTCGCATGGGCTGTGTGGCCCGCTCTCGCGCTCGCGTATCTGATCACCGCCCAGCCAGTCATCCGGCGCCTCTGGCACCTCGCCGCGTCGGCGACCATCAGCATTGCGGCGTCGCTGACGTGGATCGTGATCGTCTCGCTCATCCCCGCCGATTCGCGGCCCTACATCGGCAGCACACTGAGCAACAATCCCTGGGAGATGGTGCTCGGCTACAACAGCCTTGGCCGCTTTTCGGCCACCGCCGACTCATCCGAGTACCTGTCATTCAGCCCACCCTTCTCCGGAGACCCGAGCGCGGTGCGGCTGTTCACCGAGCAGCTCGCCGGCCAGATCGCGTGGCTCCTGCCGGCGGCACTTCTTGCCGCGTCGGTGCTATGGATGCTGCGCTTCTCGCGCGCAGTCACCGTGTTCCTCGGGGCGTGGCTCGTGATCTTCGCGGCAATGTTCTCGGCCGTCGACGGGATGCACCAGTTCTATACCGCCGCGCTCGCCGTGCCGGTTGCGCTGCTTGTCGGGCTCGCGTTCGGGGTTGCACGGCGTCGAGGCATCCTGTGGCCACAGGTCTCGCTCATCGTGGTGGCCGGCGTGACCGCGGTGCTGATCTCGCTCTAGTATCCCGGCTACTCCACGGTGGTCTCGGTGATCCAGGCTGCGGTCGGCGCGCTCGCAATCGTGCTGCTGTTCGCCGAGCACAAGCGCACCGATGGCAGCGGGTGGGCGATACCGCGCTGGATCACGGCGCCGGTGGCGGCGATCGCGCTGGTACTCACTCCTGCGGTCTGGTCGGTGGTGACCATCGCCTATCCCAGCGATATCAATCCGGTTGCCGGGGGCGTCTCAGACATGGGCGGCATGGGGCCGGGCGGGCAGGGCGGTGGAGCACCCGGATTCGGAAGCGTCCCCGGCGGCGGTCCGGGACAGGGGGCGGGAGCGGCCCCTGGTAAGGCACCGGGTCAGGCTGACAGCGTTCCGGGACAAAGCCCCGGGCTCGGGCCGCGACAGGGAGGTGCGGCATCCGGACAAGCGACCAACGGCGCCGCCGGAAGCATAACCAGCCGGGGCGGCGCGGCATCCAACGACCTGATCGCCTGGCTACAGCAGAACCAGGATGACGCGGATTACCTGGTCGCGTCCTTCGGTGCTCAAAGCGCTGCAGGAATCATTCTCGCGACCGATGGCGGATCGGTGCTGCCGATCGGTGGCTTCAACGGCAACGATGCAGTCCCCACGCTCGACGAGTTCCGGGCACTCATCGCCGACGGCAGCCTGCGGTACGTGCTGGCCACCGGCATGGCAGGACAGGGTGCGAGCACTCCCTCAGGCGGAACGTCGACGACCTCGGCACAGATCCGCGAGTGGGTCGAGGCAACGTGCGAGACGGTCGCCGACGCACCCGGCGTCGTCTACGACTGCGCTCCGTAACCGCCGGGGAGCGGAGGATCCATGGATTCAGCGCGCGCCACGCTGCACCGTCATCTGACAGCTTGCGCCATCGATGACGAGGTCGTGCGCACTCCAGCGCACGGTGAGCGTGGTGTGCGTGCAGCGGCGAGACCGCACGATCGCGGATGTCGGTGCCAGCTCGACCGCCGCTTCGGCGAGCGCTACAGCGTCGGCGCATGCCCCGCAGGTGAGCGTGAGCGTTTCGGCTGCAGCGCCAAAGGCCTCCTCGAGAATGCCGACGAGGGCGTTCCCATCGACCAAGCTCGGCCGCGTGGCTGCTGGTAGATCGGGCAGCGGATGTGTGGTGGCGGTCATGATCCTCCTCCGAACCGCTCCGTGCGGATGCGCTCGGCTCGATACCCCAACGAGACGAGCGCCCCGGCGACGAACTCGACGAACCGCGTCGGCCCACAAACGAAGCTGACCGGGTCGACGGACGCCGGGTGCAGCGCATCGGCGAGCGCAGAAGCGCTGAGCCGGCCGACGGTACCAGACCAATCGTCGGGAGCCGCGCGCGTGTACGCCCAGGTTGCCGAGATCCGCGGCGCATCGAGCGCGAGCAGTTCGTCTCGGTACATCGCCCGGTCGGCATCCTTCACCGAATACACGAGACGCATCGACGCCGAGGCGTCTGCAGCCACGTGCGCGCGCACCATGGCGATCAGCGGCACGATTCCTGATCCGCCGGCGATCAGCTGAACCGGCGACGGGTCGGTCGCGTCCCAAACGAAGTACTGACCGAGCGGTCCCTTCACTTCCATCTGGTCACCGGCGCGCACGTCCTCGACCAGGTAGGGAGAGACCTCACCGTCCTCGACCTCGTCGACGCCCAGCTCAACGGCGGTGCCGGAACCGAACGACGCGATCGAGTACGACCGCACCGCCTGATAACCGTCCTCGGCGGTCAGGCGAAGATCCAGGTGTTGTCCTGGCAGGTTCCCCGGCCAGTCCGGAACGTCGAGCACCAGAGTGCGGGCACCCACAGCGGCGGGGCGGGCCTCCAGCACGGATGCCGCAAGCCAGGCCCCAACCGTCACCAATACCGCTCCTCGCGCCACGGATCGCCGTGCATGTTGTAACCGTTCTGCTCCCAGAAGCCCGGTTCGTCGCGGCGCAGCAGCGAAAGACCGCGGATCCACTTGGCGCTCTTCCAAAAGTACAGGTGCGGCACCAGCAGCCGGGCGGGACCACCGTGTTCGGGGTCGATCGGTGCGCCGTTGAACTCCGTCACCACCCAGGCTCTTCCGCCGAGCAGGTCCAACATCGGCACGTTCGTCGTGTACCCGCCGAAGCTGTGCGCCATCGCCGCCTCGGCATCCGTCTCGACGCCCGCCAGGAGCGTGTCGACCGAGACGCCTCGCCAGGTCGTGTCGAGCTTCGACCAGCGCGTCACGCAGTGGATGTCGGTGTGGATGTCTTCGAACGGAAGCGCACGGAACTCATCCCACGTCCATGCCCGCGATCCACCCCGTTCGTCACGAACAGTAAAGCTCCACGCACTCGTGTCGATGCGCGGCGTCGGGCCAGCCGACAGCACCGGGAAGTCGGTCGTCAGGTACTGCCCCGGCGGCAACCGGTCGTTCGTTTCGCGCCGACGAGCACCGAAACCGCGAGACACGGGCGACATGGGCGTCCTCCGATCCACCACCGATGCTGGCACCCTACGGATCCTCCGCGATCTGCGGAACAGCGCGACCCGTGTGGGCCGACGGATGTCGAGACTAGGCTCGGGGGGAAGCAGGCGGGCGCCCGTGGACCCACGAGGAGTGAGCATGGCTGAGAGAACCGACCCACGCGTAGCCGTGTATCTGGACTTCGACAACATCGTGATGTCCTGGTACGACACCGTACATGGCCGCAACGCCTACGGCAGGGACCGGCAGCGCATCGCATCCGATCCGACCGAACCGGAGATCGCGGAGCGGTTGGCAGCAGCCACCGTGGATCTCGGCGCGATCATCGACTACGCGGCATCCTTCGGCACACTCGTGCTTACGCGGGCATACGCGGACTGGTCGTCGCCGGTCAACGCCGAGTACCGCTCGCAGCTCGTTGCTCGCGCGGTCGATCTCGTGCAGCTGTTCCCGGCCGCTGCGTACGCGAAGAACGGTGCCGACATTCGGCTCGCCGTGGATGCCGTCGAGGACATGTTTCGGCTGCCCGACCTTTCGCACGTGGTGATCGTCGCGGGTGATTCGGATTACGTGCCGCTCGCGCAGCGTTGCAAGCGCCTCGGTCGCTTCGTCGTGGGAGTCGGCGTTGCAGGCTCCAGCGCCCGCTCCCTCGCTGCGGCCTGTGACCGCTTCGACACCTATGACGCTCTCCCCGGCATCGAGCGCCAGCCGGCGAAGGATGCCGAAGACAAGGCGTCCGGCAAGACGCGCCGCAGCCGCAAGAAGTCCGCAGATCCGGGCGCTGAGCTTCTCGAGCGGGCGTTGCGGCTGGAGGGCGACCGCGAGGGCACGGACTGGCAGCACGCGAACGTGGTCAAGAGCCTGATAACGCGCCTGGATCCCGGCTTCAGCGAGCGCGCCCTGGGCTTCCGCAGCTTCACGGAGTTCATCAAGGCGCACCCGCAGGTTGCCGAGATCGACGAAACCGAGAACATCGTGCAGATCCGTCTGGCTGCGGGCACGCGCTGAGACCTACACGACGGACCAGACGCGGGGATGGACCCAGCCGCGCAGGTCGGTTAGCATCGCCCCGGATCGGGGAGGTCACATGATTGACGCTGCACTGCTCACGCTGCCGAAGATGTCACTGTCGTAAAGGAGATCGACGGGCTGAGCTACATCTCCCCCGACGATCCCGCGATGCCGTCATACCGGGTCATTGCGAACAATCGCCAGCCCGTTGCGCTCCGCGACATGATGATCCTCCCGGTGCGCACGGGCTACATCGGTGCCGACCGCATCCGCAAGCCCGATCCGGCGCTCATCCCACCCTCGGCCGAGGAAACGGTCCCCGACGTGGAGGAGACGACGGTCTACCTCCCCGTGCGCAACGGATATGTCAGTGCTCAGGTCTACCGGCCGCACGCCGTTGACCAGGATGCCGCGCTGCCCGTCATCCTGTATGCCCATGGCGGCGGGTTCACGGTGGGCTCAGACTTCGACACCGCCTACATCACTCGGCGTCTGGCGCGCGATAACTCCGTCGTCGTCGTGTCGACGAACTATCGGATGGCTCCGGAGTATCCCTTCCCCACGCCCCTGAACGATGTCGCCGACGTCTATGCGTGGCTCGTGCGGGAGGCGGGCCGAGTCGGCGGCGATCCGTCGCGCGTCGCCGTCGCCGGCGACTCGGCCGGTTCGAACTTCGCCGCTGCGTTGCCGCTCTACACCCGCTCGCACGATCCCCCTGCCCCCGCTGCGGTCATCATGCTCGGTGCGTTCGCGGACTTCACCCAGGAGAGGTGGCCCTCGTTCCAAGAGCAGGCGCCGCGCGGAATCGTCCACGACAGCCCGTTCTTCGCGTTCATCCGCAGCGCCTATCTGCCGACGACGCCGTGGACCGAGCCCCTCGCAAGCCCGATCTACGGTGATCTGGCCGGATACCCGCCGCTTTTTCTCGCGACCGGCACGCACGACCCCATCATCGATTCGGCGCGGGAGTTCGCATCCCTGGTTGAGAAGGCAGGCTCTCCCACCGACGGCTACTGGCCCGCGGGGATGCCGCACGGCTTCTACTTTTTCCCGGGTGTCCATCCCGAGGGTGACGTCGCCTTCGAACGGTGCCGTGAGTTCCTCGCGAAGCACCTGTCCCACTAGGGAACGCGCGGGCGCGTTTGCGTACAGCGGCGGCAGTGGCATACTGAGGTCGCACTCCTGCGGCATCCGCTGCTCGTGAGAGGGAGTGAACGGCAAGGAAGAGACATGACAGGTTCGGGCTTCAGCATCCCCTGCTGACCGGACCATCCTCCCTTTCTGCGGACCCGTGTCAGCGTCACCCCTGACTTCGTCAGGAACCGACACGTTCTGGAGTTCCGCATGCCTGCCCCCATTCCTTCCGTCGTTCTGCACGACCTCACATTCAGCTGGCCCGACGGCCACCGCGTTCTCGACGCCGTGTCGGGTTCGTTCCCACCCGGCTCGACGGGACTGGTCGGCCTCAACGGTGTCGGCAAGTCGACGCTGCTGCGCCTGATCGCCGGGAAACTCCGGCCGATGTCGGGATCCGTCCAGGCGGCTGGCGTCGTCGACTATCTGCCGCAACGGAGGGATGCCGACCCTAGCCATACGCTGGTCGATCTTCTCGGCATCCGCTCGATCGTGGACGCGATAGCCGCGATCGAACGGGGAGCGATCGACCCCGCCCTGTTCGACACGATCGGCCCGGATTGGGACATCGAAGAGCGAGCGATCGCCACCCTGAGCGCTGCGGGCGTCGACATCGACGACCTGAACCGACCCGTCACGACGATCTCGGGCGGGGAAGCGACAGTCGCCGCGCTCGCCGGCATCCGGATGCGTGGAGCCGACATCGCGCTGCTTGACGAGCCGACGAACAATCTCGACGCCCAGGGACGGACGCGAGTCCACGACCTCATCGGCGCATGGGGCGGTCCGGTGATCGTCGTCAGTCACGATCTCGAGTTGCTCGAGCTGATGCAGCACACCGCTGAGTTGCGGGCCGGTTCGCTGACGCTGTACGGCGGTCCGTACTCCGCGTTCCGAGAGCAGGTCTCGCGGGACCAGGAGGCGGCCGAGCGCGCGGTACGCTCCGCGGAGCACGCGGTGCGCGTCGAGAAGCGGCAGCGCATCGCCGCAGCCGAGCGTATCGCGCACAGCCAGCGGCAGGGGAAGAAGGATGCCGCCAACCGCAAGTACATCGGCGCCGTCGTCAATGACCGACGCAACTCTGCCGAAAAGACCCAAGGAAAGCAGCGCTCGTTGCTCGATGATCGGATGCAGTCGGCGCAGCGCTCGTTGCAGGAGGCCGAGTCACGCATCCGTGATGACGACCGCCTCAGCATCGACCTTCCCGACCCGGCCGTCCCTCCAGGCAAGCGGATCGCCGAGTTCACGGGGAGCGACGGGCGCACGATCATCATCCAGGGACCGGAGCGCATCGCGATTACGGGACAGAACGGGGTCGGCAAGACCACGCTGCTCGAGGGACTCGTTTCCGGCGTGGCCGCGGCGCCCGGGACGGCCGCGGCGGTCGCGCACGTTCACCGCATCGGCAAGCTCTCACAACGGCTCGACAACCTCGACGACGCTGCATCCGTTATGGAGAACGTGACACGGGTCGCCCCCCACGTTCCGCGAGTTGAGCTTCGCAACCGGCTCGCGCGGCTCCTCGTACGCGGCACCATGGTGGATCGGCCCGTCGGAGCCCTCTCGGGCGGCGAGCGCTTTCGCGTCGCGCTCGCGCAGGTGCTCCTCACCGACCCGCCACCTCAGCTGATCGTGCTCGATGAACCGACCAACAACCTCGACCTTCAGACCACGGAGCAACTCATCGATGCGCTCGGCGCCTACCGCGGGGCGATCATCGTGGTCAGTCATGACCGCGGATTCCTGGATCGGCTGAGGCTGGACGCTGAGTTCGAGCTGGATGCCGCAGGACTGCTGACCGCGATGCGGTAGGCGCCGAGCAGGTGACCTATGAGCGGCGTGCGATCGGCATCCAGAGCTCCGTCGTTGCGGTACTGAAGTCGTCGGCGCGTTCGAGGACGGCGACGATCGAGGGACCGGGACGCAGCTGCCAGGGGTTGGCGGGGAACCAGTCCGACGCGGAGGCCGCGTAGGCCTCCTGGAGCGCTGCGGGGTACGGTCCTGACGTGCGGAACACCGCCCACTCCCCTGCCTCGACCTCGATCACATCAAGATCGTCGGGCACGGGGGCCTCAGCATCCAGTGCGACGCCGTGCAGGTAGGTGAGCTCGGTTCCCTCCCGGTAGTCCGGATCGACGCCGTCACTCACCTGCAGCAAGCCGCTCGGTTCGGTGCTGCTGAGCCCCTTGAGTCGGGCGTGTTCGCTCTCAGGCAGTGCGGCGATGTACGTCTGGATGTGCGGATTGATTCCTTCGTTGATGAGCGGCACGCGAGCGGCGTGTCCGACCAGACGGAACGCGGGGCGTTCGGCGATGCGCGTGTCCATGGTGGTGTTCCCTTCGACGGTCAGGCGGAGCCTGAGTTTCGGTTGCGTACGAAGGGGACCGCCACTCACGCGCACCTCGGCGGGCGTCGAGCCGTGGACCGCGCGAAACGCCCGACCAAAGGCTTCGGTCGACCCGTACCCGAACCGCACCGCGATGTCGAGCAGCGGGTCACCGGCGACGACCGCCGCAGCTGCCACCGTCATCCGCCGGCGCCGCACGTACTCCGACAGTGGCATCCCGACCAAAGACGAGAACATCCGCCGCAGGTGGTACTCCGTCACGCCCGACTCCCGCGCCAGCGACGCGACATCGAGGTCTTCGGATAGATCGTCGTCGATGACATCGATCAGTCGATTGAGTTCCGCGATCATGGTGGGCCGCCCCCTTCATTCGGTCCGGTCGCTGTGCGAGTCGTCGGTTTCCAGTTGATGGGTGCATTGCCGAGCGTAGTCGACCGGTGCGAGGTATCCGAGCGATGAGTGCCGGCGGTCATGGTTGTACTCGGTCTTCCAGTCGCCGATCACGACCTGGGCGTGCAGCAGCGAGTAGAAGCTGTTGATGTTCAGGCACTCGTCGCGGAGCCTGCTGTTGAACGACTCGACGTACCCGTTGTGCCAGGGCGAGCCGGGCGGAATGTAGAACAGGCCGGTGCGGGTGCCGGCCCAGTCGGCCATCGCGTCGCTGATGAACTCCGGCCCGTTGTCTGATCTGAGCACCGCGGGCGCGCCGCGGACGGCGACGAGGTCCTCGAGGTGGGCAGTGAGTCGGTCCGCGGTGATCGACCGCTCGACAAGCCCTCCGATGCACTCACGGGTGTGCTCGTCGACGATGGAGCAGATCTTGATCGGGCGGCCCTGCTCGTCGGCATCGAACTGGAAGTCCACCGCCCACACGAGATTCGGTGCGACCGCTGCCGGGGCGTCGACGGTCGAGGATCCGACGCGTTTGCGCCGCCGCCGCTGGGGGACACGGAGGCCTTCCTCGCGCCAGAGCCGCTGGATCTTCTTGTGGTTCACGACCCACCCCTCGCCGCGAGCGTCGTGGTAGGCCCTGCGGTATCCCCACCGCGGATGCTTCTTCGCGTACGCGCGCAGCCAGTCCCGCAACGCCCTGTCCGGGTCGGCGGTCGTGTCGCCCTTGAGCGGGCGACGGTACGCGGACCTGCTCAGCCCGGCCAGACGGCACGCCATCCGCTCGCTCACCTGCAGTGTCCTGATCAGGTGAGCGACGGCGGCGCGGCGCCTGCCCGGGCCTAGAAGTTTCCCTCAGCCAACTCCTTCAGCGCGGCCTTCTCCAGCTCCGCTTCGGCCAGCAGCCGCTTCAGAGTGGCGTTCTGCTTCTCGAGCTCCTTGAGACGCTTCGCGTCGTCGGCCTTCAGGCCGCCGTACTGGTTCCGCCACCGGTAGTACGTCTGCTCGGACACGCCGAGCTCCCGACACACCGCGGCGACGTCCGCGCCGTCGGCGAGCATCCTGTCGGCCTGCCCGAGCTTGCGGACGACCTGCTCCGGGGTGTGACGCTTCCTGCTGTTCGTCATGATCTGACCAGTCTCCCTGCCCGAACCCTCGGGCGACAGGACGACTCACACAACGACTGGACCTACAAAACGGGGTCAGTCCAATGGGGCCTCCTTCGACATCCAGCCTGCGAGAGTCGACCCCGCGCGCCCGATCGTTCCGGTCCGGTTCGATCGGCCTAGGTGGGTTCCGTCGTGCGTACGAGCCCGCACCTGACGCACGACCATGCGACGAGGAAACGTTCATCGTCGAGGATCTCGTACCGTAGCCGGTCGCCGCACGTCGGGCACTCCCACGCCTGCGACTCACGACTTGTCACGGGCTCAGCCTAGGCGCCCCCGAGGGCTCGCGACGGCGCGCCCTCGACGGGGGTGCGTCGCACGCGCGGGTCATCAGAAACGACGAAACCCGCGGGATTCCGCGGGTTTCTCTTGCTGGGGTACCTGGACTCGAACCAAGAACAACTGAACCAGAATCAGCCGTGTTGCCAATTACACCATACCCCAAGGGTTCCCGCCGGAACGGGCGCCAAGGGTCAAGTCTAGACGACGCGAAAGGCCCCGCCAAACCAGACCCGGCAGCGGCGCGTCTCAGCTCGCGGCTAGGTGATCGACGAGTGCCCCGAAGCGGCGGACCGACGCATCCTTGCCCAAGAGTTCCATGGACTCGAACAGCGGCGGCGAGACGCGACGGCCGCTGAGTGCGACCCGCAGCGGTCCGTAGGCGACGCGCGGCTTGAGACCGAGGCCCTCGATGAGCGCAGCAGCGAGGGACTCCTGAATCGCGGCGGCAGTGAACTCCGCCTCGGGAATCAACTCGATCGCACCCACACCGGCCACCAGCACCTCACCCGCGTTGGCGGGCAGAGACGTGAGGGCGTCTTCTTCGTAGGTGACGGCATCCGTGAAGAGGAACCCGAGCAACCCGGGAGCGTCACCGAGCAGCTGCATCCGTTCCTGCACGAGCGGGGCGGATGCCGCGAGCATCTCCTGCTGCGCGTCAGTCAGCGGATCCGACACGACCCCGGCGGCGACCAGGTACGGAATCAGACGGGAAGCGAAGTCTTCGGCTTCCAGCATCCGGATGTGGTCGCCGTTGATCGACTCTGCCTTCTTCTGATCGAAGCGAGCGGGGTTCGGGTTGACGTCGGCGATATCGAACGCGGCGACGAGCTCGTCGAGCGAGAAGACATCGCGGTCGGGAGCAATCGACCAGCCGAGCAGGGCGAGGTAGTTCAGCAACCCCTCGTGGATGAAGCCCTTCTCGCGCTGCAAGAACAGGTCTGCCTTCGGGTCGCGCTTGGAGAGCTTCTTGTTGCCCTCCTCCCCCAGCACGAGCGGCATGTGACCGAAGCGGGGCACGAAGGCGGTGACGCCCGCCGTCACGAGCGCGTCATAGAGCGCAAGCTGGCGTGCTGTTGAGGGCATGAGGTCTTCACCACGGATGACGTGAGTGATGCCCATGAGAGCGTCATCGACCGGGTTCACGAACGTGTAGAGGGGCACGCCTCCGGCCCGCACAATGACGAAGTCGGGGAAGGAACCGGCCGGGAAGGTGACCTCGCCGCGGATGAGGTCGACGTAGGTGAGGTCGTGATCGGGTACGCGCAAGCGCCACGCGGGCTCGCGTCCCTCGGCGCGGAAAGCCGCCTTCTGCTCATCAGTCAGGTCGCGGTCGTAGTTGTCGTAGCCGAGCTGCTTGGCACGCCCGTTCGCCTCGTTGCGCGCGTCGATCTCTTCGGCTGTCGAATAGCTCTCGTACACGACGCCGGCATCGATGAGCTTGTCGAGCACGCCGCGGTAGATCTCGTGGCGCTGGGACTGCCGGTAGGGCGCGTGGGGACCGCCGACCTCGACGCCCTCATCCCAGTCGATCCTGAGCCACCGCAGCGCGTCGAGCAGCTGGTTGTAGCTCTCTTCGGAGTCCCGGGCGGCATCCGTGTCTTCGATGCGGAAGATGAGCTTTCCCCCGTTGTGCCGCGCGTAGGCCCAGTTGAACAGCACCGTGCGCATCAGCCCAACGTGCGGTAGACCCGTCGGCGACGGGCAGAAGCGGACCCGAACGTCGGATCCGGTGGCGGTCGTGGTGGCTGGATGCGGCGTCCCGGGCATAGATATCAAGTCTAAGTCCGGCGCGGATGCTGCACCTGCGCCTCGGTACGACTACGCGACCTGACGGATGCGGCCGTACGGCGCGAGTAGCACTGTCGCGATCACGGCGACACCGACAACCAGCGCGAGCCCCGTGAAACCGATCCACCCGAGGACGACGCCCGAGGTGATCGCACCGACGGCACCGACGAGGCTCATCGAGAGGTCGTTGCGCCCCTGACGCGTGGTGCGTCGCTCCTCCGACGACGATTCGGTCAGGAGGGCCGATCCGGCCACAGTCGCAGCGCTCCACCCCAGGCCGAGCAGAATGAGCGCGACGGTGACCGCCGTGTTCGACTCCGCGCCGAAGAAGACCGTCACCAGGGATGCCGCGAGCAGCGCCTGACCGACCATGATCGTCGGAATGCGGCCCACGCGGTCTGCCAGGATGCCGAAGACCGGCGAGAGCGCGTACATCCCCGCGATGTGCAGACTGATCGTCAGACCGATGATGGTCAGACTCGCGCCGTGATGGAGCATGTGAACCGGGGTCATCGCCATGATCGAGACCATGACGCCGTGTGCGGCGGCATTCGCGAAGATCGCGTAGCGAGCCGACACCGGACGGTCGGGCTTGACGATCTGCTCGACCACCCGGTCGCGACGCCGCTGCGCCACCGTCTGCGCGACCAGCAGCGGATCCGGCCGAAGAGCGAACAGATACACAATGATGCTCAGCGCTTGCGCGACGATCGTGAAGACGTACGGTCCCGTCAGGGGCGGCATCCCCAGGGCGTCTCCGATCGCCTGGCCGGGTTGCACAAGATTCGGTCCGAGCACGGCGCCGATGGTCGTCGCCCACACGACGATCGACAGATCGCGGCCACGCGTGGCATCCGTGGCGAGATCGGCGGCAGCGAATCGCGACTGCAGGTTCGCGGTCTGACCCGCTCCGACGAGCCCGAAGGCCAGCAGAAGCAGCGGGAACGACCGAACGGCCGCCGCCACCACGACCAGCGAAACGCCTACGAGCGCGATCGCCATGCCCGACGCCAGCGAGATACGGCGTCCGCGCCGACGCGCGAGGGCAGCAAGCGGCACCGCCAGCGCGGCGGTGCCGAGGGTCACACCCGCCGCAGCCAGCCCCGAGAGCGACTCGTCACCGGCGATGTCGGCGGCAAGCACCGCACCGAGGGAGACTGTCGCTCCAAACCCGAGCCCGCCGAGCACTTGGCCTGCCGAGAGCACCCAGACGGTCCGACGCTGGATGCCGGCGAGTTCGCTCGCCTCCTGGCGATCGTCGACCCAGCCGTCAGACAGTGTCACCGGCGCGGCTCCGCATCCCGCGCGGTGTTGCGCAGGATGCCGAGCCCATCGATCTCGACCTCGACGACGTCTCCGGACACGAACGGGCCGACACCGGCCGGCGTGCCAGTGAGGATGACGTCCCCGGGCAGCAGTGTGAACGCAGCCGACACATACTCGATGATCGCCGGAACCGAATGGATCATGTCGGTGATCGCGCCGCGCTGACGGACCTCGCCGTTGACGCGTGTGGTCAGTGTCGCGCCGCCCGCGAGGTCGAACTCGGTCTCGATCACGGGTCCGAGCGGGCAGAAGGTGTCGAAGCCCTTCGCACGCGACCACTGGCCGTCAGAACGCTGCAGGTCCCGCGCTGTCACGTCGTTGCCGATCGTGTATCCGAAGACGTGGTCCAGCGCAGCATCCGCCGACACGTTCTTCGCAATACGGCCGATGACAACGGCGAGCTCCCCCTCGTAGTCCGTGCGCTCCGACTGCCACGGGCGCACGATCGGCTCGTCCGGCCCGATCACCGCCGTGTTGGGCTTCAGAAACAGCAGCGGCTCGCCGGGTGCCTCGCTCCCCATCTCCGCGGCGTGATCGAGGTAGTTCTTACCGACGCACACGACCTTCGAGCGCGGAATGACCGGAGCGAGCAGCGTGACCTCGCCGACCGGCACGCGCTCCCCCGTCGTCTCGTAGCCGGCGAACATCGGGTCACCCGCGAGCACCACGAGCTCGCCCTCGTCGAGGATGCCGTAGGCGATCGCATCCTCGTGTCGGAACCGCGCGATTCTCATGCCTGGGAGCGGGCGTCGAGGCGGTGCATCCAGCCGTGGCGGTCTTCGGCGTGGCCGTACTGGATGTCGGTCAGCTCCTGTCGCAGCTCGAGCGCGAGCGAGCCGACGGGCTGCTGGTCGACGAAGTCGCGTCCCTTGAGCACGCCGATGGGAGTCACGACGGCGGCAGTCCCGCAGGCGAAGACCTCGACGATGTCACCGGATGCCACACCCTCACGCCACTCGCGCAGCGAGATGTTGCGACCCTGCACGTGGAGGCCGCGGTCGGCCGCCAGCTGCAGGATGGAGTCGCGTGTGACGCCCTCGAGGATCGAGTCCGACTGCGGTGTCACGACCGTGCCGTCCTTGAAGACGAAGACGATGTTCATCCCGCCGAGCTCTTCGACGTTGCCGTCCTGATCGAGGAAGACCACCTGGTCGCACTCGTTCTCGTAGGCCTCGGACTGCGGCAGCAGACTCGACGCGTAGTTGCCTCCGGTCTTGGCAGCCCCGGTGCCGCCCTTGCCCGCCCGCGAGTAGTCCTCGCTGAGCCAGATCGACACGGGGGTCACACCGCCCTTGAAGTAGGCGCCCGCGGGGCTGGCGATGACGTAGTAGCCGACCTTGTTGGCTGGACGCACGCCGAGGAAGGCCTCTTTGGCGAACATGAACGGGCGCAGGTAGAGGCTCTGGTTCTCGCCCGAGGGCACCCAGGCGCCGTCGACCGCGATGAGCTCCTCGAGCGACTGGATGAAGTACGACACCGGCAGCTCGGGAAGAGCCAGCCGCCGCGCCGAGCGCTGCAGGCGGCGACCGTTCTGGTCGGGACGGAACGTGTAGATCGATCCGTCGGCGTGACGGTAGGCCTTGATGCCCTCGAAAACCTCTTGCGCGTAATGCAGCACAGCTGCGGCCGGATCGAGCGAAAGCGGACCGTAGGGTTTCACCTGCGGTCGGTGCCACCCGCCGCCGACCGACCAGCAGACATCGACCATGTGGTCGGTGAAGTGCTGACCGAAACCGGGGTTGGCGAGAATCGCCTCGCGCTCGGCATCCGTCTTTGCCTGCAGGTTCCGCATCACCTGGAACTGCAGGGGCGCAAGGCCGGCGTCGGGGTCGGTGTCAAGAAGAGTCATGTCGAAATCCAGTCGTTCGAGCGCGGCGGTGTCGGAATCGCCCAGCACAGCGAGGAGCCGAGTGGCTCCAGGCTACGCCTGAAGGCGGGCGACGATCGCGTCACCGATCTGCGCTGTGGTGCGGGCGGCCTCGCCCCGGGACGCAATGTCCTCTTCCACCGCGCGGGTGACGCGGGCGGAATCGTCGTGCAACCCGAGGTGGTCGAGAAGCATTGCGATGGACAGAATCGCGGCGGTGGGGTCGGCCTTCTGCTGACCCGCGATGTCGGGCGCCGATCCGTGGACGGGCTCGAACATCGAGGGGAACGCGCCGTCGGGGTTGATGTTCCCCGAAGCGGCGAGGCCGATGCCTCCGGTGACGGCGCCGGCCAAGTCGGTGAGGATGTCGCCGAAGAGGTTGTCGGTGACGATCACGTCGAAGCGGTCAGGGTTTGTGACCAGGAAGATGGTTGCCGCATCGACGTGCAGATAGTCTACGGCGACGTCGGGGTGCTCTTCTGCCACCTCGCGCACGATTCTCTGCCAGATTCCGCCGGCGTGCACGAGCACGTTGGTCTTGTGCACGAGCGTCAGCTTCTTGCGGCGCCGTTCGGCCAACGCGAACGCGTAGCGCACGACCCGCTCAACACCGAAGGCCGTGTTGACGGATGTCTCGTTCGCGACCTCGTGCGGCGTGCCCTTGCGGATCGCGCCGCCGTTGCCGACGTAGGGACCCTCTGTGCCCTCGCGGACGACCACGAAGTCGACCTCACCGGGGTTCGCGAGCGGGCCCGGCGCACCAGGATAGAGCTTCGAGGGCCGCAGGTTGACGTAGTGGTCGAGCTCGAAACGCAGCTTGAGCAGCAGTCCGCGTTCGATGTTCGCATCCTTCAGGCGAACGTCTCCCGGAACGCCGCCCACCGCGCCGAGCACGATCGCATCGTGCTGCTTTATGGCCTCGAGGTCAGCATCCGTGAGCGTGTCGCCGGTCTCGAGGTAACGCGCGGCACCCAGCGAAAACGGGGTCTTCGTGAACCGGATGTCGCCGCCTGCGGTCACCGCATCCAGAACCTTCATGGCCTCGGCGACGACCTCGACACCGATGCCATCACCGGGGATGACGGCTAGCTTCACCTCGCGCGACATTGCTCTCCTCGTTCTCGGATCGCGCCGCCTGATTCACAGATGACGGCGCCGATCCCAGCGTAGTGGCCGCGATAACGGCAGCCAGGACCACGAGACCGGCCCCGACCGCGGCAGTGACCGCAACGCCCGAGTCGAAGGCAGCTGCCGCGGCAGCACGCAACGCGTCGGCGATGGGGGCAGCGAGCTCGCCCGCCGTGACGTAGGCGCCGGCGAGCGTTTCCCGCGCCTGCGCGGCGAGGTCAGTGGGCACTCCCGCGGGGATCGCGATTCCCGACCGGTACGAGGCGGTGAGGATGCTGCCCAGCACAGCGGTTCCGAGCACGGCGCCGAGCTCATACGCCGTCTCAGAGACAGCGCCTGCCGCCCCCGCCTTGCTCGGCGGGGCGCTCGCCATGACGAGCTCGTTCGACACTGTCTCGGCGGCACCGATTCCGATGCCGAGCAGCACACTGGCCAGCAAGAGCCAGCCGAGGTCACCGCTCCCCGCTGTCGCCGCGACGAGGAGGTAGCCGCTCATCGAGAACATGAGCGCCGCGGGAACCACGATGCGCGGTGGAATCCGCGACGCAATGGGCACGACGAGAAGCCCGGAGACGATGACCGACGCCAGTGACGGCACGAGCGCGAAGCCCGCTTGCACCGGCGACAGGCCGACGATCAGTTGCAGATGCTGAGCGATGAAGAACATGAAGCCGACGAGCGAGATGACACTCAGCAGGTTCACCAGCAGAGCACCGCTGAAGGTGCCTCGCGTGAACAGCCGCATGTCGAGCATCGGGGAGCGCGCGCGCAACTGCCGCCGCACGAACAGGATGCCGAAACCAGCGCCCGCAACTGTCGCGACGACAATCGTCGGTGAGAATCCGTGGACCGCGAACTCCTTGATGGCCCACACGATCGGCACCATCATCGCCATGGACAGCACGATACTGACGGCGTCAACGCGTCCGGCATCCGGGTTGCGGCTCTCGGGAACCAGCAGCGGCGCGAGCACCAGCAGCGGCACGAGCACGGGTACCGCCATGAGGAACACGGATCCCCACGAGAAGTGCTCCAGGAGGACTCCCCCGACGATCGGGCCGAGCGCCGCACCGGCCGAGAACATCGATGCCCAGATGGCGATCGCGAGGCGTCGCTGATTGCGGAGGGTGAAGATGCTGCGCAGCAGCGCCAGAGTCGACGGCATGATCATGGCACCGAACAGGCCCATGGCAGCACGACCCGCGATCAACCACTCCGCCGAGGGGGCGAAGGCAGACAGCGCCGACACTGTAGCGAATCCGGTGGCGCCGATCAGCAGCATCCGCCGCCGACCAAACCGGTCGCCCAGGGTTCCCATCGTCACCAGCAGACCGGCGAGCACGAGCGGGTAGGCATCGATGATCCACAGCTGCTGCGCCGCGGTGGGTTCGAGTGCGAGCGCGATCTCGGGCAGTGCGAAACTCAGCACCGTGTTGTCGACCGAGATCAACAGCACGGGCAGCATCAGCACCACCAGCGCAGCCCAGCCACGCCAGGTCACCGGACGCCCCTCGCTTTCGGCGATGCGGATGTCTTCGGTCAGGGTCGTCATCATGTCACCGTCAGAATTTCTATACCGTCTGACTGGTATAGTAACAGCCATGGAGACTGCCTGGCTAGCATCGAACGCATGAGTCGTCCCCCGCACGCCCGTGAGAAGGTGCTCGACGCATTCGAGTCACTCCTCATCGCCGAGGGCGAGCGCGCCGCCACCATGGATGCCATCGCGCGCGCCGCCGGGGTCTCCAAGGGTGGCCTGCTCTACCACTTCGCGTCGAAGGAGGCGCTCGAGGCGGCGTTGCTCATCCGACTCGAGAAGTGCGTCGACGAAGACCTCGCCCGCATGACCTCCTCAGAGGAAGGTCCCGTCGCCTATTACGTGCGCACCTCGGCGATGGACGGCACCGCGCTCGACAGAGCGATCCTCGCCGTCTCTCGCCTCGCGCAGGCCGGCCGGGGCGCCGCGAGCGATGCCCTCCGAACTGTCCGGGAGCGCTGGGCCGACACTCTCCGCCCGCATGTCGCCGACAAGACGGCGTTGGACCTCGTCATGCTCATCAGCGACGGCGTCTACTACAACAACGCCCTCCAGCACGATGGTCTGGCAACGCCAGTCCCCCGCGACGCCGAGATGGATGCCTTGGTGCAGCTCATCGCACAGGCAACCGCTCCGCGCGACTGACCGCGGCCGAAGGCCTACGGCTCGACGATCTCGATCTGACGGAACAGGTCGGCCCCGACCGCCTCACGCATCTGGTCGAGCAGCTCGTCCGGCACTGCTGCGTCGACCGTGAGCACCGAGAGAGCACGCCCGGTGGCATCCGGATGCGCGACCTGGAGCCCCTCGATGTTGATTCCGGCGTCACCGAGCTTCCTGGCGTAGATCGCAACGATGCCCGGACGGTCCTGGTAGCGCATCACGACGTGGTGGCCGGCGATCGGTACCTCGATGTCGTAGCCGTTGATGGCGACGATCTTCGGGACCATGCGCGTCCCGGCGAGCGTTCCCGCGACGCTCAACGTCGTGCCATCCGACATGGTGCCGCGCAGAACGGTGAGGTTGCGGTACTGAGGGCTGTCGGCCTCGACGATCATGCGGGTTTCGATGCCGCGCTGCTCAGCGAACAGCGGCGCGTTCACGTAAGACACGTTCTCGCTGACGATGTTCGTGAAGATGCCCTTGAGCGCCGCGAGCCGGTACACGCTGACATCGAACGCGGCGAGTTCCCCGCGAACCTCGATGTCCAGCGAGGTCAACGCGCTGTGGGTCAGGCCCGTGAAGTACTGCCCGAGCATCTCGACAAGCCCGATACCGGGACGCACGAACGGGTCGATGACGCCGCCGGCGACGTTGACCGCGTCCGGGACGAGATCGCCTTCGAGCGCGAGCTTGACAGACTTCGCAACCGAGACGCCGGCCTTCTCCTGCGCCTCATCGGTCGAAGCTCCGAGGTGCGGCGTTGCGACGACGTTCGGAAGGGCGACGAGTTTCGCTGCCGCCGAGTCGGGCTTGGGCGGCTCGGCGGTGAAGACATCAAGTCCGGCACCGGCGATCTGGCCGGTGGTGAGAGCCTCGAGCAGCGCCTCTTCGTCGAACAGTCCACCGCGAGCGACGTTGACGACGTACGCCGTGGGCTTCATCGCCGCGAGCTGCTCGGTGCTGATCATGCCCGTCGTCTCGGGCGTCTTCGGCATGTGCACCGTGAGGAAGTCGCTCTCGCGCACAACCTCGTCGAAGCTCAACAGCTCGACACCCAGCTGCTGGGCACGCGCAGGGGTGACATAAGGGTCGTACCCGACCAGACGCACACCGAAGGCCCGCAGACGCTCGGCGACCAGGGCGCCGATCCGGCCGAGGCCCAGGATGCCGACGGTCTTCTCGAACAGTTCCGCGCCCGTGAACGAGCTGCGCTTCCACTGGCCCTGCGCGAGCGAGGCGTGGGCGGCGGGGATGTGGCGGGCAAGGCTCAGGATGTGCCCGACGGTGAGTTCCGCGGCCGAGATCACGTTGGACGTCGGTGCGTTGACGACCATGACGCCGGCGGCAGTCGCTGCCTTGATGTCGACGTTGTCGAGCCCGACGCCCGCGCGGGCGATCACGCGAAGCTTCTGCGAGGATGCAATGGCCTCGGCATCCATCTTCGTCGCTGAACGGATGAGGACGGCGTCCGCGTCGGCGAGAGCAGCAAGCAATGCGGGCCGGTCGGTGCCATCGACGTTTCGGACGTCGAAGTCCGGACCGAGGGCCTCGATCGTGGCGGGGGACAGTTCTTCGGCGATCAGCACGACCGGTTTGGACACGGGTGGATCCTTCGGAGCAGACGCGCACGAGTGAATCGCACGCAGGATGACGGGAATGCCACGCCGCACGCCATGACGACGGGCCTTCGCCAGCCTATCGCGGGCGCGCGCACCGTCCCGACCAGATGACGTGCCGATGGTCCCGTCGGCTCAGCCTCCGAGAAGCGATGCGCCGTAGACGGCGGCATAGGCGATGACGTTCATCCAGAACACCGCGACGATCCCCAGGCCCGACAGCATGATGAGCGCGAAGGCTCCGGCGCGTCGCTTCCACCCGATGGCAAAGGCGAGGGCGAACACGACGACGGGGAATGCGATCGCTGTCAGCAGCAGCGCCCATCCCCCACCGTTGAGCCCCAGCGGCCCGGTGGCCTGCGAAACCAGGAAGGCGACGGCGTTCCAGACCGCGTACGCGTAGAACAGGCCGAAGAAGCCGGCGATCGTGGCGATGAGCCACACCGGGAGCGCGGTACGGCGCTCGGCAGGTGCTGATGCCGTCACGGATGACGATGCCGAGGTCTCGGTGGGCTCGTTTGTGTTCTCGCTCACTGTCCGATCGCCCCCACCATGATGAACGGCCACGGCAGCACGAGCAGCGCCCCGAGGACAAGAAGCAGTATCCGAACCCAGGACCGACCGCCTCGGGTCAGCAGCAACACCGTGACGAACCAGATGAGCGGGGTCAGCACCGCTAGCCACAGACTCACCTGATAGGCCAGCGGCGCGACGAGGAACTCGGCGTACTGCTGCAGCCGCAGGCCCCCGATGATCCACCCGATGCTCTCGAGGGCGTACACGCCGCCGAAGACGCCGAGGATGATGAGCGCAGCGTTGCTCGGGCCTGCTGCGGGTGCGTCGTCGGTGTCGGCATCCGCCCGCTCCGCTTCCGGCGCGGGAGCTGCAGCATCCGAGCGAGAGTCGGATTCGGCATCCGCGGCCGGCGCTGACGTCGGGGTGATCGCCTCGCCCCCCTTGCCGACGGCGACGTAACCCGGGGGCAGCGAGGGACCCGCGTCGAGCGTCGGGTCGTCATCCCCCCACGAGAGGGCGTCGTCGTCGCGGTCGGTGCTCACGAGTTCAGCCTACCCACGACCGAACCCACACGTCCCGGCCCGAACCCACTGAGCTGCTCGCGCAGAACAGGTGGGTTCGGGGCCGGAGGTGTGGGTTCGGCGGAAGAGGGTGTGAAGGTCAGCGCGCGGCCGAGCCCTCCACGTAGTCCTTGTCCTGCTGCTTCCACGAGAACAGCGAACGCAGGTCCTTGCCGACTGCCTCGATCGGGTGCTTCGCAGCCTTCTCGCGCAGCTCGAGGAACTCGACAGCGCCGTTGTCCTGGTCGTTGATGAACCGCTCGGCGAACGCACCGGAACGGATGTCGGCGAGGACCGCCGCCATGTTCTCCTTGACGTGCGGGTCGATGACGCGCGGGCCCGAGACGTAATCGCCGTACTCGGCGGTGTCCGAGACGCTCCAGCGCTGCTTGGCGATACCACCCTCCCACATGAGGTCGACGATGAGCTTGAGCTCGTGCAGCACCTCGAAGTAGGCGATCTCAGGCTGGTAGCCGGCCTCGGTCAAGGTCTCGAAGCCGTACTGGATCAGCTGCGACACACCACCGCACAGCACTGCCTGCTCGCCGAAGAGGTCAGTCTCGGTCTCTTCCGTGAAGGTCGTCTTGATGACGCCGGCGCGCGTACCGCCGATGGCCTTCGCGTACGACTTCGCGAGCTCCCAGGCGCTGCCCGAGGCATCCTTTTCGACAGCGATGATGTCGGGGATGCCGCGACCTGCGACGTACTCACGACGAACCGTGTGGCCGGGAGCCTTCGGGGCGATGAGGATGACGTCCACACCCTCGGGAGCCTCGATGTAGCCGAAGCGGATGTTGAAACCGTGCGCGAAAGCGAGGGTCTTGCCCGGTGCGAGGTTGGGCTTGATCTCGTTGTTGTAGATGCCGCGCTGGTGCTGGTCGGGCGCGAGGATCATGATGACGTCGGCCCATGCGGTGGCGTCGGCAACGGACTTGACCTCGAAGCCGTCCTCCTGCGCCTTGGGCGCGGACTTCGAGCCATCCTTCAGCGCGATGGCGACCTCGACGCCCGAGTCACGCAGGTTCTGCGCGTGGGCGTGGCCCTGCGAGCCGTAGCCGACGATGGCGACCTTCTTGCTCTGGATGAGGGCGAGGTCGGCATCCTGGTCGTAGATCATTTCGGCCATGGGGGTGTCTCTCCTTGACTGTGCGATTGTGGTCGTTTGTTCTCGCCGAGCCCGCTCAACGACCGGGAGCGGATCGGCGTGGTCTTCTCAGCCCCGCAGGACCCGTTCGGTGATGCTCTTGCCGCCGCGGCCGATCGCGAGCATGCCCGACTGGGCGAGCTCCTTGATACCGAAGGGCTCGATCGCGCGCAGGAACGCCTCAACCTTGCCCTTATCGCCGGTGATCTCGACGACCATCGCCTCGGGAGCGTAATCGACCACCGATGCGCGGAAGAGGTTGATGACCTCGAGCACGCTGGAACGGCTCGCATTGTCGGCACGCACCTTCACGAGCATGTGCTCGCGCTGCACGGATGCCGCGGGGTCGAGCTCGACGATCTTGATGACGTTCACGAGCTTGTTCAGCTGCTTGGTCACCTGTTCGAGCGGGAGCCCTTCGACGTCGACGACCACCGTGATGCGGGACAGCCCCGGCACCTCGGTGACACCCACGGCGAGGGATTCGATGTTGAAGCCGCGGCGAGCGAACAGACCCGCGACGCGGGTCAGCAGCCCTGGCTTGTCTTCGACCAGAAGGCTCAGCACGTGACTTGTCATGGCTCAGTCCTCCTGATCGAAGGTCGGGGCGTGCTCACGCGCGTACTGGATCTCACTGTTGCCGACACCCTGGGGCACCATCGGCCACACCATCGCGTCTGCCGACACGACGAAGTCGATGACGACAGGGCGATCGTTGGTCTCCAGCGCAGTGCGGATTGCGTCGTCGATCTCGTCTTCCTTCTCCACGCGCAGGGCGAGGCATCCGTAAGCCTCAGCCAGCTTCACGAAGTCGGGCACGCGTGCGGTGCCGTGGCCCGTGTTCAGGTCGGTGTTGGAGTGGCGGCCGTTGAAGAACAGCGTCTGCCACTGGCGCACCATCCCCAGCGACGAGTTGTTGATGATCGCAACCTTGATCGGAATGTTGTTGAGAACGCAGGTGGCAAGCTCCTGATTGGTCATCTGGAAGCATCCGTCACCGTCGATCGCCCACACCACGCGGTCTGGCTCGGCGACCTTCGCGCCCATCGCCGCCGGAACCGCGTAGCCCATCGTGCCCGCCCCACCCGAGTTGAGCCAGGCGTTGGGGCGCTCGTACTTGATGAACTGGGCAGCCCACATCTGGTGCTGTCCGACGCCCGCTGCGTAGACGGCCTCCGGGCCGGTGAGCTCACCGATCCGCTGGATCACCTTCTGCGGCGCCAGGAGTCCATCGGTCGTCGGGGCGTATCCAAGCGGGAACTCGCTGCGCAGACCCTTGAGGTAGGCCCACCACTGGCTGGTGTCGGCACGGCCCGCGTCGGCGTTCGCGCGGAACGCCGCATCCAGATCGACGAGAACCTCGCGCAGATCACCCACGATCGGAACGTCAGCGGCACGGATCTTGGAGATCTCGGCGGGGTCGATGTCAACGTGGATGACCTTCGCGTGGGGTGCGAAGTGCGATGCCTTGCCGGTCACGCGGTCGTCGAACCGGGCACCGAGCGCCACGATGAGGTCGGACTCCTGCAGCGCCAGCACAGCGGGGACCGTGCCGTGCATGCCGGGCATGCCGAGGTTCTGCTCATGCGAGTCGGGGAACGCACCCCGGGCCATGAGCGTGGTGACAACCGGCGCGCCGGTAGCCTCTGCCAGGGCGAGCAACTGCTCCGAAGCGCGGGAGCGGATGATGCCACCGCCGACGTAGAGCACCGGCTTCTCGGCCTCCGCGATCAGCTGAGCCGCAGCCTGGATCTGCTTCCCGTGGGCTTTGGTCACCGGCCGGTACCCCGGCAGATCGATCTGCGGCGGCCAGATGAACGGCGCCTCGGCCTGCTGGGCATCCTTCGTGATGTCCACCAGCACGGGACCGGGGCGACCCGTCGAGGCGATCTCGTAGGCAGCCGCGATCGCGCCGGGGATGTCTTCGGCACGCTTGACCAGGAAGGAGTGCTTCGTGATCGGCATCGTGATCCCCACGATGTCGGCTTCCTGGAACGCATCAGTGCCCATGAGGCTCGAGAAGACCTGGCCCGTGATGCACAGCAGCGGCACGGAGTCCATGTAGGCATCCGCGATCGCCGTGACGAGGTTCGTGGCCCCCGGCCCCGAGGTCGCGATGGCAACACCGACCTTGCCGGATGCCGAGGCATACCCTTCGGCTGCGTGCCCGGCGCCCTGCTCGTGGCGGACGAGGATGTGGCGGACAGCCTCGTCGTCCATGAGCGGGTCGTAGACGGGCATGATCGCGCCGCCGGGAAGGCCGAAGACATCGGACACTCCCAGGAGGTCGAGCGAACGGACGACCGCCTCAGCGCCCGTCATCACAGGCGCCGAGGCGCTGCGAGCGGGGGGCCGGGGCACGGCCGTGGCGATGTCGGAAGACATGATGATTCCTTGCGATGGATGTCGAGAGTTGCGAGAGAGGAACGCCTAGTTCGTCGTCGCGCCTTCGGATGCCGAACGCACGAGTCGCGTGTACTTGGCGAGGACGCCACGGGTATAGCGCGGAGGAAGCGGCTCCCAGCCCTGCCGGCGGGAACTCAGCTCAGCCTCGTCGACGAGTAGGTCGAGGGAGCGAGCTGCGATATCGACCCGTATCAGATCACCATCGCGCACGAAGGCGATCGGACCTGCGTCGACCGCTTCGGGTGCTATGTGGCCGATGCACAGGCCGGTTGTGCCGCCCGAGAATCTGCCGTCTGTCAAGAGTAGTACATCTTTTCCGAGCCCAGCGCCCTTGATGGCAGCCGTGATCGCGAGCATCTCCCGCATGCCGGGGCCGCCCTTCGGGCCCTCGTACCGGATGACGACGACGTCGCCGGCCGAGATCTCCCCGGCCTCGAGCGCATCCATGGCGGCCCGCTCACGCTCGAACACGCGTGCGGGGCCTTCGAAGACGTCGCTGTCGAAGCCCGCGGACTTCACGACCGCACCCTCGGGGGCCATCGAGCCGTGCAGGATCGTGATGCCACCGGTCTCGTGAATCGGGTTGTTGAACCCGTGGATGACGGTGCCATCCACCGGGTCGGGGTTCAAGTCGGCGAGGTTTTCGGCGAGGGTCTTGCCGGTCACGGTGAGCGCGTCGCCGTGCAGCAGTCCTTCGTCGAGCATCGCCTTCATGACCACCGGGATGCCGCCGTGGCGGTCGACGTCGTTCATGACGTACTTCCCGAACGGCTTCATGTCTGCGACGTGCGGAACCTTGTCGCCGATGCGGTTGAAGTCGTGCAGGGTGATGTCGACATCAGCCTCGCGCGCGATCGCCAGCAGGTGCAGCACGACGTTGGTCGAACCCCCGAGAGCCATCGCGAGAGCGATCGCGTTCTCGAAAGCCTCCTTGGTGAGGATGTCGCGCGTCGTGATTCCGAGCTTCAGCAGGTTCACGACTGCCTCGCCCGAGCGGTGGGCGAACGCGTCGCGCCGGCGGTCGGCTGACGGCGGGGCGGCAGAGCCGGGAAGGCTGAGCCCCAGCGCCTCAGCGACGGATGCCATCGTGTTGGCGGTGTACATGCCACCGCACGCACCCTCGCCGGGCGCGAAGGCGCACTCGATGCGCTTGAGGTCGGCCTCACTCATCCGGCCCGACAGGCACGCGCCGACACCCTCGAACGAGTCGATGATCGTGATGTCCTTCTCGGTGCCGTCCGAGAGCTTGACCCACCCGGGCGCGATCGAGCCGGCGTAGAGGAAGACGCTCGACAGGTCGAGGCGGGCGCTTGCCATCAGCATCCCGGGGATGGACTTGTCGCAGCCCGCCAGCAGCACTGTGCCATCGAGGCGCTCGGCCATGACGACGGTCTCGACGGAGTCGGCGATGACCTCACGGCTCACGAGAGAGAAGTGCATTCCCTCGTGCCCCATCGAAATGCCATCCGAGACGGAGATGGTGCCGAATTGGAGCGGGTACCCGCCACCGGAGTGCACACCCTCTTTCGCGCCCTGAGCGAGGCGGTCCAGGCTCAGGTTGCAGGGGGTGATCTCGTTCCAGCTCGAGGCGATACCGATCTGGGGCTTGTCCCAGTCCTCGTCACCCATACCGACCGCGCGGAGCATTCCGCGGGAGGTGGTGGCTTCGATGCCGTCGGTGACGACCCGGCTCCGAGGTTTGATGTCAATGGTGCTGTCGTGCGGGGCCATGCACGAAGTCTATTCCTGCGCGTGGCGCCGCTGATCCGCGAGCTCGGCCAGGGTGGCGGCCATCGCGGGGATGTCGGGCACGCTCACGCGAGCCGCCGTCTCGCCGTCGCCCACGTGGATGCCGAGATCCTGCGACTGCAGGCTGCGCAAGGCATCCTCGTCGGTCGTGTCGTCACCGGCGAACAGCACGGCGTCGGCGTGAACCCGCTCGCGGAGGTTCGCGATGGCGCTGTCTTTCCCCTCGTGCCGGAAGGCGTACTCGACGATCTTCTTGCCGGTCCGGCGACGCCAGTCGGGGGCTGCGGAAGCGACCATCTCATCCACGGCGGCTGCTGCCTTCTCCCCCGCCTCCTCAGTTGCGTTGCGGGTGTGAACACCGAACCCGAAGGTCTTCGGCTCGATCCACACGCCCTCGTAGTCCGAGGCGATCTCTTCGGCGCGGGCGCGCAGCAGATCGCGGAGACCGCGCTCGGCGTCATCCTCGGCGGGCTCAACCGGCCCCTCGCCGGGGAACCAGTATTCAGCACCGTGGGAGGCAGCGAGAGTGATCGGTGAGTCATCCGTGTGCTCGGCAATGATCCGCAGGTCGACGAGGCTGCGCCCCGACACGAGGGCTACCACCGTGTTCGGCAGCGCGGCCAGCGCATGGACCGCGTCACGGGCCGCGGGCAGCATCCGCGCTGTCATCGGGTCCTCCACGTGCGGCGAGAGTGTGCCGTCGAAATCGAGGGCGACCAGCAGGGTCGGGACACCCGCGACGGATGAGAGGGCTTCGAGCACCGGGGCGGGGAGGGCGTCGGAGACGGGATTGGCGTCGGGATTCGTCATCTCGGTTCTTTCCGTTCGGGTGATCGGGCGGGACAACTCGCGGTCAGGAAGGACAACTCGCGTGAGGGAGGGACAACTCGCGGTCAGGAAGGACAACTCGCATGGGGGAAGGACAACTCGCGGTTAGCGCTTCGCCGCCGCGAGAGCCTCGAGGAAGGACTTGGACCAGTCGCTCACGTCGTGATCGAGCACGCGGCGGCGAAGCGTGCGCATCCGGCGGCCCTGTTCGGTCCCCGGCATCTCGACGGCGCGCATGATGGCATCCTTCATACCGTCGATGTCGTGGGGGTTGATGCGGATCGCCGACCCCAACTCGTCGGCAGCCCCGGCGAACTCGCTCAGCAGCAGCACCCCGCGGTTGTCGATGCGGCTGGCGACATATTCCTTCGCGACGAGGTTCATACCGTCGCGCAGCGCCGTCACGAGCATGACGTCGGCGGCCAGGTACAGCGCGACCATCTCTTCGCGCGGGAAGGCCTGGTGCAGGTACCGGATGGCGGTGTGGTCCATCGTGTCGAAGTCGCCATTGATGCGCCCGACCGTCAGTTCGATCTCGTCGCGCAGTTGGATGTAGGCCTCCACCCGTTCGCGGCTGGGGCTTGCGACCTGCACGAGGGTCGCGTCTTCGACGCTGAGTCTGCCGTCTTCGAGGAGCTCACCGAACGCCTTGAGGCGGTGTCGGATGCCCTTGGTGTAGTCGAGCCGGTCGACCCCGAGCATCACGGTCTTGGGGTTGCCGAGGCTCTCGCGGATCTCCTTGGCACGGGCTTGGATGTCGGGGCGCTGCGCGAGCTCGATGTACGACTCCGCGTCGATCGAGATCGGGTACGCCTTCGCGAGGACGTTTCGCGTACTGCCGTCCTCGAGGGGAACCGTGATGCCCGAGGCCTTGGTCGTGTAGTGGAACTGGCGCCTGACGGCCCGGGCGAAGTTGCCGGCATCCGCCACCCGCTGGAACCCGACGACATCCGCGCCGAGGAGTCCTTCGATGACCTGTCGACGCCACGGCAGCTGCGAAAACAGGCCGTATGCCGGGAACGGGATGTGGTGGAAGTAGCCGATCGTGAGGTCGGGACGCATCCGGCGCAGCATCGCCGGCACGAGTTGCAGCTGGTAGTCCTGAACCCAGACCGTCGCGCCCTCGGCGGCTGCGGTGGCCGAAGCTTCAGCGAACCGTCGGTTGACGTCGACGTAGGCATCCCACCACACGCGGCGATACCGCGGCGCGGCGATCACGTCGTGATACAGCGGCCAGATCGTGTCGTTCGAGAACCCCTCGTAGTAGTTCTGCACCTCGTCGGCGCTGAGAGTAATGGGGACGAGATGTGTGCCTTCGAAGTCGAAGGGTTCCAGTTCGAGCCCCGGCTTGCCGGCCCACCCGACCCAGGCACCCTCGGTCTTGCGCATCACGGGCTCGAGCGCTGTGACCAGACCACCGGGAGAACGCCGCCATCCGCCGTCGTCATCACGGTCCACAGGGAGGCGGTTGGCTACGACGACGAAATCAGCTTGCGACACGCGAGCTCCTTCACAATGGCGGACGCGGGCACTTCCAGGCTAGTCGCTTCGCCGGGTTGACCCCCGGGGGTGGACAGCGGCGAGCTGATGTGTAGCGTGGTTCGCATGGGCAAGTACCTCTTTGGCACCGGCATCATCGGAGCAGTCATCTCAGGCTTCTCGCTCCTTCGCGCGCTCCGGGAGGACACCTTCACCTGGCGTACCGCGCTGGCGTGGATCAACTGGGGCATCACCGTTGCTCTGGCGATCGGCGCGATCGTCGACATGCGTCGCATCGACCAGGGAAAGCCCGTTCCGGCCGACTCCCCCGCCGCGCGACGCCTCGAAGACTAGCCGCGGGAACGACCGAGCGGATGCCGAAACTGCGGCATCCGCTCATCGCATGTCGGCGTTGGTTGCGTGACAGGGTTCGCTCAGCGCTTGAGGATCAGCGCGTCACCCTGGCCACCGCCACCGCACAGCGCGACAGCTGCCGTGCCGCTCCCGCGATGCAGCAGCTCGTGGACGGCATGAACCACAAGTCGATTGCCCGAGGCCCCGATCGGGTGACCGATAGCGATGCCGCCGCCGTGGATGTTGACGACGTCGTCGGGAAGTCCGAGTTCTGCCTGCGAGCGCGCAACCACGGCACCGAACGCTTCGTTGATCTCGACGAAGTCCAGATCGGCGGCGGCGATCCCCTCCCGCTCGCAGGCGGCGAGGATCGCCCGCGCGGGCTGGGCGTGAAGGGTGTTGTCGGGGCCCGCGACCTGACCCGCCGACCCGAGGACGGCAAGGACCGGCCAGCCGTTCTCGTCCGCGTGCGCTCGGCTCGTGACGATCACTGCCGACGCGCCATCGGAGATCTGTGACGAGTTGCCCGCCGTGATCGTGCCGTCCTTCGAGAACGCCGGGCGAAGCCCCGCGAGGGTGTCGACAGTCGTCTCGGGACGGATGCCCTCGTCGCGGGTCACCAGTTTCGGGTCGCCCTTGCGCTGCGGAATCTCGACGGGCACGATTTCGTCGGCGAACACGTCGGCTTCCCACGCGGCTGCCGCGCGCTGATGGGAGCGAGCGGCAACGGCATCCTGGTCTTCGCGCGTGACCTCGTAACGGGCGTTGTGGCGCTCGGTGGAGCCGCCCATGCTCTCGCGGTCGAAGGCGTCGGTGAGGCCATCGTGAGCCATGTGGTCGAGCACCTCGATCGATCCGTACGACCAGCCCTCGCGCGAGCCCATGAGCAGATGCGGTGCCTGCGACATCGACTCCATGCCCGCCGCTACGACGACCCGGGCATCGCCGAGGCGCACCATGCGGGCGGCATCGATGACAGCGGTGAGGCCCGACAGGCACACCTTGTTGATCGAGGATGCGTGCACATCCCAACCGATGCCCGCGCCGATCGCCGCCTGGCGCGCGGGGTTCTGACCCGCGCCCGCGGGCAGCACCTGCCCGACCAGAACCGCATCGACGGCCTCGGGGCTGATCCCGGCTTTCTCAAGCGCGCCGCGGATCGCGATGCTGCCGAGCACCGTGGACGGCAGCGATGACAGCTGCCCCTTCAACCGGCCCTGCGGGGTGCGCGCGGCACCGACGATGACGACATCCTCGTGGTTCATGCCTCCACCTTAAGGTCGCTCGAAACGGTGATCTCGGGCTCTGTCGCAGCCGCGACATCCGCAACGCTGACGCCCGGCGCGAGCTCGACGAGGACGAGGCCCTCGGGTGTCACGTCGAGAACCGCGAGGTCGGTGATGATGCGGTCGACGACGCCTTTGCCCGTCAGCGGCAGCGAACAGTCGTTGACGATCTTCGGCGTGCCATCTTTGGCGACGTGCTCCATGAGGACGATCACCTTCGCTGCACCGTGCACGAGATCCATCGCGCCGCCGGGGCCCTTGACCATCTTTCCGGGGATCATCCAGTTGGCAAGATCTCCGGAGGCCGACACCTGCATCGCACCGAGGATGGCGGCATCGATCTTGCCGCCACGGATCATGCCGAAGCTCGTCGCGGAATCGAAGAACGCGGCGCCCGGCAGGGTCGTCACCGTCTCTTTCCCGGCGTTGATGAGGTCGGGGTCGACGTCATCTTCCTGCGGGTAGGGACCGACGCCCAGGATGCCGTTCTCGGATTGCAGCACGACGGTGACGCCGTCGGGAACGTAGTTGGGCACGAGGGTCGGCAGTCCGATCCCCAGATTGACGTAGGCGCCGTCGGCGAGCTCCTGGGCGGCGCGGGCAGCCATCTCATTGCGGGTGAGTGCCATCTCAGGCTCCTTCCGGGGTCACCGAGACGGTGCGTCGCTCGATGCGCTTTTCGATGTCGGAACCGACCTCGACGATGCGGTGAACGTAGACGCCGGGCAGGTGCACGGCATCCGGGTCGATCTGGCCCGGCTCGACCAGCTCCTCGACCTGCACGATGCAGATGCGGCCGGCCATCGCCGCGAGGGGGTTGAAGTTTCGAGCTGCCTTGTTGAAGACGAGGTTGCCGTGACGGTCACCACGCAGCGCGTGGACGAGGGCGTAGTCGGTGACGATCGCTTCCTCGAGCACATACTCGCGCTCGCGCCCCGACACCTCGAAGGTGCGGACATCCTTCACCGGCGAAGCGACGGCCACGCCGCCTGACCCGTCATAGCGCCGAGGCAATCCACCCTCGGCTACCTGGGTCCCCACGCCGGTCTGCGTGTAGAAGGCGGCGATCCCGGCGCCGCCCGCGCGGAGCTTCTCGGCGAGCGTGCCCTGCGGCGTCAACTCGAGCTCGAGTTCGCCAGAGAGGAACTGCCGCTCGAACTCCTTGTTCTCGCCCACGTACGACGAGGTCATCTTGCGGATGCGCTTGTCGGCGAGCAGGATGCCCAGGCCCCAGTCATCCACCCCGCAGTTGTTGGACACGATCGACAGGTCGCCGACGCCGCGCGCGTGCAGCGCCTCGATCAATGCCATCGGGTTGCCCGACAGTCCGAACCCGCCGACGGCGAGGGTAGCGCCGTCGGGGATGTCGGCCACGGCTGCGGCCGGCGACTCCCACGTCTTGTCGATCACGGATGAACTCCTTCGGTCTGCCGGTTCGGGTGCGGGGCGCATCATGAATGGCTCGCCGCACCACCATCGTCTCCGCCTGGCGCCCGCCGACGCCAGCATCCGCTTGCGATGTGGACATCACCACGACTACCGTCCACATCATGGACAGCCCTCCCTCCGTACCGGGCGCGCAGGCAATCGCGCGCGCGGCATCTCTGCTGCGCTTGGTGTCGGCAGGAGGCGCTGCGGGCCTCACCGTTTCGGAGCTGGCCCGTCGGGCGGATCTCACCCGCCCGACGACCCACCGACTCCTCACGGCGCTGCGCCACGAAGGGCTTGTCGACCAGGACGAAGCACTCGGCACCTGGATGCCGGGGCCCGAGCTCTACCTGATGGGTACGGCCGCAGCATCCCGGTACGACATCACGAGCCTCGCTCGCGACATCGTGCGCTCGCTCGCCGTCCGCACCGAAGAAAGCGCCTTCCTCTCGGTGCGACGCGGCGACGAGACAGTGTGTCTGTTGCGCGAGGAGGGGAGCTTTCCCATCCGATCCTTCGTACTGTCCGAGGGTGTGCGCTTTCCCCTGGGCGTCGCGTCGGCGGGGCTCGCGATCCTCTCCTTCCTTCCAGACCACGATGTGGACGCATACTTCGAGCGGCATCCTGAGCTCCCGGAGCGGTGGGGTGCCGCTCACGCCCCGACGCGGCTTCGGGGCCGTCTGCGCGAGACTCACGAGCGCGGGTACGCCGTCAACCCGGGCCTGATCGTCGAAGGAAGCTTCGGCGTCGGGGCCGCTGTTTTCACACGCGAAGGGCACCCGCAGTGGGCGTTGAGTCTCACGGGAGTCGAGTTCCGTTTTGGGCCCGACCGATTACCCGAACTCGGCCGCGTCCTGCTTGCCCACGCGCATCAGCTCACAACGCGGGTTGCGGCAGCCCGCGGCTGAGACCGCCCGGGCTGCCGCAACAGGCGCTGTCAGCCGCGCTCAGGCGACCTCCGGATTGACCTGCGCCTCCAGCGCGGTCTGTTCACCGTACGACGACTGTCACCGTGGCGAGGCGGGCGAGTACCTGCTGGCTGGTGGACCCGAGCAGGAAACGCGCAACTCGGCCGTAGCCATGTGACCCGATGACGGTAAGGCGAGCTTGCGAGGCGAGTCGATTGATCAGCGTGTCCGGACTATCACTCCTCTCGACCACGCGGCGCACGTCCAGGTCGGGATACAGCTGCGGAATACCGGCGATCGAAATCGCGAGCGCTTCCTCGGTGAGCTTCTGCATGATCTGGAGGTAGTCGTCAGGGTATGACCGAACGTAGAGGGGAAGCGCCACCGGAGACCAGCTGCTCACCGCGGTGAGCGGTTCTCCGGATCGGTCTGCTTCGACGGCGGCGAAGGCGATAGCGAGCTCGGAAACGTCTGACCCATCGACGCCAACGATCACCCCGGACCGGCCAGTGAGGTCGAGGTCGGGCACGACGACCACGGGGCACTGTGCGGCGGCGGTGATGCGGATCCCGTGCGAACCTCGAGCCGGCCCTGATAGCGGGCCGCGGTAGTCGCTACCGATGACCAGCAGCGCGGCATCCTTCGAGGCTTCGATGAGCTGTTCGACCGGCTTGCCGCGTGCGACACGTGTCCGGGCGGGCACGCCGCGTGCACGCACACGCTCGGCCTCTTCATCCAGCATGTTCTGTGTCAGCTCGAGCGCATGATCGATGATGTTGCCTTCACCGATGACACCGGCGGCACCGCCGACGATCGACACCAGTTCGAGCCGGTCGCCCCTGATCGTCGCCCGCTCGGTGGCCCAGTCGACGGCGCGGCGCGATACGGCAGCATCCGTCACCCCGACGATGATCTTCTCCTGCATCTCGTACTCCTTTGTTCGGGCCCGGAGTCCGGTTGGCGCTGTCGCGCCCCGGATCTGCTGATCGCAGCATCCCCTGCCGGGCGCCACTCGGGTAGGGGCGGAGGTCCCATCGGCGGGGACCATGGGCCCTACCTCACGTCCGCCTGGTTTGGCACGGTGGAAGGAACGCCCGGACGAGGAGTGACGGGAGCAGAATCAAATGTCCGCTGTGAGCCGCGAAGGGTCTCGGGAGCCTCATGCGCCGCGGGGACGGACACCGGCTGAACTCACCCATCACCCGGCCGCGGCATCGGGTTCGCCGAACGATCCCCATGGTCACCCTGCCGGTGTCGTGCTCGAGGGACTCGAAACGACTCGTGCGGGGCTCGCCTCGGGGGAGGTAGACCGGCGCCATGCGCACTTCGGGCCGAACAGTCTGCCAGAACCGTCGCCGACGCATCCGGTCTTGCGGTTCCTGGCGCAGTTCAACAACGCAATCATCTACGTTCTGCTTGCGGCTGCGGTGATCAAGCTCGCGTCGCGTGACTATATCGACGCGTCGGTGATCCTCGCGGTCGCACTTATCAACGCGATCATCGGGTTCGTCCAGGAGGGGCAAGCCGAGAAGGCCCTGCGCGGAATCCGCAAGATGCTCTCGCCGCACGCCACCGTGCGGCGAGATGGCAGCTGGCATGACATCGACGCTGCCACGCTGGTCCTCGGCGATATCATTCGAGTCCACGCCGGCGATCGAGCGCCCGCGGACGCAAGGCTGGTCGAAGCGCGTGATGTGCGGGCAGATGAGGCTGCGCTGACGGGCGAAGCGGTTCCTGCGGCCAAACACACCGACACTGTGCCGCACGATGCCGCCCTCGGCGACCGGCACAATATGATACACGCCGGATCGATCGTGGTCGCCGGACGAGCTGTGGCCGTGGTCACCGCGACCGGAATCCGTACTGAACTCGGCCGTATCCAGCAGCTGGTTCGCGATGTCGAGCGCACGGACACCCCGCTCATCCGCTCGATCAACCGGCTCGGACGTCAGCTGACGGTCACCGTGCTCGTGCTGGTCGTCGTGATGGTCGCGCTCGGATCGATCCTGCACGGGAACTCCCCGGAGTTGCTACTATCATCCGCCATCGCATTTGCGGTGGCCGCGGTGCCGGAGGGGCTGCCGGCGGTAGTGACGATCACCCTTGCACTGGGCGTGCGGCAGATGGCTGCACAGCGGGCGATCACCCGCCGACTGGCTGCGGTAGAGACCCTCGGGTCGGTCACCGTGATCTGCTCCGACAAGACCGGCACGCTGACCAAGAACGAGATGACCGTGAGGGCCGCCACCACCGCGGCCGCCCGGTACACGGTCACCGGCGAAGGCTACGATCCCACGGGAGCGATCCTGCGAGACGGCGACCTGGATTCCGCGGGTATGCCGGATCTGCGCGAATTGGCGCTCGCGCTCACCCTGTGCAACGACGCGCGGCTCGACCACACAGAGACCGCCGGGTGGCGGGTCGTGGGGGATCCCACCGAAGGCGCACTGATCACCCTGGGTCGCAAGGCTGGCATCGACGCCTCCGACTTCGCGCGCCAGGACGAGATCCCGTTCGAAGCCAGCGTGAAGTACATGGCCACCCTCAACCGATCGATCGCGGGAAGGCAAGTCATCTTCGTCAAGGGTGCGCCCGACCGTCTGCTCACCCTTTGCGAGCACCAGCGAGCCACCGACGGAGGGAAGGACCCGGTGGAGCACGACCGGTGGCAGGCGCTCGTCGACGAGTACACCGCGCAGGGAATGCGGGTCCTCGCCGCAGCTCGTCGTGACGTGTCACCGGATGTCCTGACCGTCGAGTCTGAGGATCTTCGCGGACTGGTGCTGCTGGGCATCGTCGCCATCGCCGACCCGCCACGACCCGAAGCGACGGCCGCGATCGCCGAATGCCAGGAGGCCGGCGTGAGCGTGAAGATGATCACCGGTGACCACGCCCGCACCGCGCATGCCATCGCCGCCGAGATGGGGGTCGTCGACGACGGCGCGACAGTGCTGACCGGGGCCGAGATCGACGGGATGGACGACGTACAGCTGCGGGATGTCGTCGCGGACGTCGACGTGTACGCGCGTACCAGCCCAGAACACAAACTGCGCATCGTCGCTGCACTCCAGTCCCGCGGTGGCGTGGTCGCGATGACCGGTGACGGAGTCAACGACGCTCCCGCGCTGAGCCGAGCCGACGTCGGCGTCGCCATGGGAATGAAGGGAACAGAAGCCGCCAAAGACGCCTCCGACATCGTCCTCGCCGATGACAACTTCGCCACCATCGAGCGAGCCGTACGCGAAGGCAGACGCGTCTACGACAACCTGCGCAAGTCCGTGGTCTTCATCCTCGCCACGACACTCGGGCAAGCCCTGGTCGTCTTCACCGCCGTCGTGGTTGGCTTCCCCGACCCTCTGCAGCCCACTCAGATTCTCTGGGTGAACCTCGTTACCGCCGTTACCCTTTCTCTCGCCTTCGCCTACGAACCAGTCGAGCCCGGAACGATGAAACGACGACCCCGGTCCGCCGGCGAGTCGATCCTCTCAGGAAAGCTGCTCATGCTCGCGGGAATGGGCATTGTGGTATCAGCCGCGACGATCATTGCCTTCTTCGCCGAACTCGCTCGCGGTGCTGACCTCGAGACGGCGCGCGCCGAAGCAGTGACAGTACTCGTGGTCGCTCAGGTGGCCGTGTTGTTCAACGTTCGCCTCCTACGCCGATCGAGCTTCACCCTGCGTGCACTCACCGGGAATCACGCGATTTGGATCTCCATCGCCATACTTGCCGCACTCCAGACGGGATACACCTACCTGCCACCGTTCCATGCGTGGTTCGGCTCCGTCCCGCTAAGCCTCGCGCAATGGGCGACCGCGATTGGATATGCCCTTGCGTGCTTCCTCGCCATCGAGGTGATAAAGGCAATCGGACGAGTCCTTGCTGCTGCACGCAACCGCCGATTCGCCTTCGAGTCAGCACGCGGCCGCCAGTGATCGATCCACGACGTCACGCAACGCTGCGCGCCGGTGCTGGTCACGCAACGCTGCGCGGCGGTGCTGGTCACGCAACGCTGCGCGGCTGGGCGAGCACCGAACGCACCGCCTCACCGACGACGCGCGCACCCTGCGCGCTCATCGCGATCGTGTAGTGGTTGAGGTCATCGAGCCGCGTGTGCTCGATGCTCGGATACGTCGCGAGGACCCCCTCGAGGTACTCCGGTGCGTACAGCCCCGGCTCCTCACCCTGCAATCCCCGCGGCACCGTGATAAGGGTTGTCGGATGCTGCAGATCGGCGAGTGCGTCCGGCAACGAAGACCCCGTGTTCATGTCGATGGTGTCGTCGACCATCGTCTCGTAGCTTGTGGCCGGTCGCAGCATCCCGGACCCGTCATCGACGAGGTCGTAGGCGAAGTAGCTCTCGAGTTCGGGCGACCACGCCTGCGCGAAGGCGGGGTGGGGCCGCCAGAACTCGAGATAGTCATCGATGGATCCGAACCGCATCGACAGGCGCGCCGCGGTGGGGCCGAGGACATGCGCGACGACGGCATCCGCATCCAACCCCGGTGGAACGTCGAGGGGCAACCCACCATCGACAAGAAGCAGGCTTTCGACGCGCGACGGATGCCGGTGCGCGAACACGACAGACACGAAAGCGCCCATCGAGTGCCCGACGACCGGGATTTTCTCGATACCGAGGTGATCGAGCACCGCTGCCAGGTCGTCGGCGTGCGCAGCAAGCCCAGCTGGCCCGGCTACCTCGTTGCTGCGTCCGCGCCCACGAAGGTCTGGCGCGATGGCGCGAATCCCGGGAAGCTCCTCGACGACGAACGGCCAGGCCAAGTGCGACGAGGTGACGCCGTGGACCAGCAGCACCTGGCCGGTCTGCGGGGCCACCGGATCCCAGACACCAACGTGCAGGTCACCCCCGGGGACGACGACGTCTACAGTGCGATAGGTGTGCGCGCTCATCGTGCGGTCCACCCGCCGTCCATCGTGTAGGAGGCGCCAGTGACCATCCCGGCCTTGTCTGAGACGAGCCAGCCGGCAAGCGATGCAACTTCGTCAGACTCCACGAGGCGCTTCACAGCGGTCTCGGTGAGCATGATCTTCTCGACGACCTCGTCTTCGGGGATTCCATGGACCTTGGCCTGATCGGCGATCTGCTTCTCGACGAGCGGTGTCCGCACGTAGGCAGGGTTGATGCAGTTGCTGGTGACCCCGTGCGGGCCACCCTCGAGCGCCGTCACCTTCGAGAGTCCCTCCAGTCCGTGCTTTGCCGACACGTATGCGACCTTGAACGGACTCGCGCGCAGCCCGTGCGCGCTGGAAATGTTGATGATCCGGCCCCACCCCTTGGCGTACATGTGCGGCAGGGCGGCGCGGACCAGCAGGAACGGCGACTCGAGCATGAGGCGCATCATCATGCGGTAGGTCGCCGGGTCGAACTCGGCAATGGGGCTCACGCGCTGGATGCCGGCGTTGTTGACCAGGATGTCGACCTCGAGGCTCAGGTCGTCGAGCGCTTCAGTGTCAGAGAGGTCGACGACCCAGGCTTCGCCGCCGATCTGCTCGGCTGCCGCGTGGGCTGCGTCGGCGTTGAGGTCGGCGACGATGACTGCCGCACCACGGGAGGCGAACTCTGTCGCGCAGGCAAGGCCGATGCCGCTCGCACCGCCGGTGACCAGGGCGCGTCGCCCCGCCAAGTCGTTCTCGGTCATCGAGGCTCCTCCTTCTTCGGGTCCGCTCGCGGGGCGAGAGCGTTGTCGATGAGCGTCGACATGGACGCCATGACGGCGGGGTCGAGCTCAGCCGGCGGGCGGCCCTCGGCATCCCGCTCCCACAGCAGGAACCGCATTCCGATGAGCTCCCCCATGCCCATGAGCGCCCAGGCCGTGACCTCCGGATCGAGCGCACGATCGACGTCTCCACTCCCCTGGGCTGCACGCAGCCCCGCCTCGTACCCCTCGACGATGCGGGTGTAGTGCAGGCGCAGGGTCTCGGGTGAGACGAACTCGGCTTCACGCACGACCCGGTAGAGGGCGGGATGCGCCGCAGTGAAGCGGAAGAACCCGGCAAACCCCGCGCGTTCAGCTTCAAGCCGGCTCGACGCTCTTGCCATAGCCTCCGACATCGAGTGCCGTACCCGCCGGTTCAGATCGATCACGAGCGCTTCGAAGATCGTCTGCTTGCTGTCGAAGTACAGATAGAACGTTCCGAGCCCGATACCGGCGCGCTCGGTGATCTTGACGATGGATGCCTCGTGGTACCCCTGATCGGCGAACACCGTCTCGGCTGCCTCGAGCAGCCGGCGCCGCGTGGCCTCGCCGCGCTTGGTCAACGGCCGGCCCGTCGCCGACGAGACGGGCGTGACGTCCTCGTCCTCAACGGGAACGCTCATGCGACACCTCCTGAGTCGATGCCACGATCGCTCTGGCACGCTCACGCAGCCGCGACCTCGCCAACTTGTCGATCGAGGATCGGGGCAGTCGTTCGACGACCTCGACGGCAATGGGGACTTTGAAGGCCGCAAGGGTGCGCCGGGCGTGCGCGAGGATCTCGTCGCGAGAAACGACCGCTCCCGCGCGAATCGTGACGAAGGCGACGCCCCGTTCGCCCCACACCGGATCGGGGACGCCGACCACGGCTGCCCCGCTCACCAGAGGGTGCAGACACAGCGCGTGCTCGACCTCGGCGGGGGCGACGTTCTCGCCGCCGGAGATGAAGATGTCTTTGAGCCGGTCGACGACGGTGAAGACGCCGTCCCGGTCGCGGTGGACGAGATCGCCGGTGCGCAACCAGTCGCCGTGCATGGCCCGCGCGGTGGCATCCGGGTCACCGAGGTAGCCCGCGAACACGCTCGGTCCTCGGACCCAGAGCTCCCCCGTCGCGTCCCCGCGGAGCGGAAGCA
This sequence comes from Microbacterium schleiferi, assembly GCF_020781975.1. GTDB lineage: Bacteria > Actinomycetota > Actinomycetes > Actinomycetales > Microbacteriaceae > Microbacterium. The sequence continues at coordinate 38,694 of NZ_JAJGNI010000005.1, read as the reverse complement.
GCGTGTCGGGGTCGACGACCTGGACGCTGACGTGAGGATACGGTCGCCCCACCGCGCCCTCGTGGCCGCCGGCGCTGCCGGTCGGGCAGTGCAGCACATTGGGGCCTGCTTCGGTGAGTCCGTAACCCTGGACCAGCTCAACGCCGCGGGCGTGCCACGCGTCTCGAACCGCGCTGGGTAGGGTGGCTCCACCCACGAGCGCGAGGCGGATCGACGACAGATCGCTGGCGTCCCACCCTCGGGATTCGGCGAGCATCGCATACTGCGTCGGAACGCCCATCATCGCGGTGACCCGGCGCTCTCGGATGAGCTGCAGCACGCGCTCGGTGTCGAACGAACGCTCCAGCACGACAGTCGCGCCGCCCCACCACGCGAGCAGCGGCTGGCAGTTCCACGCCGCAACGTGGAACTGCGGCAAGACGGTGAGGACGACATCCCCCTCACCCAGTGGCAGCGCGCGCCCGAGGGCCAGGTTGTTCCAGAAGCAGTTGGCGTGGGTGAGGATGACGCCCTTGGGCGCAGCTTCGCTCCCCGACGTGAACACGATCAGCAAAGGGTCATCGTCGCGGACCGCGCGGGCTGGCCGCGGGTCGCGCGCCGGGGGGACGGCGCGCTCAATGCCGGCAGTCCCCAGGGCGGCAACCAGCGGAGGCTCCGCCAGTTCACGGATGGCGTCGGCCGCGGACGCGGCGAACTCGTCATCGACCACCAGCAGCTGGGGGTCGCTGCGGCCGAGCGTGTCGACGAGCTCACGCGTGCTCTGACGCCACGAGAGCGGAACGAACGCGACACCGACAAGCGCGCATCCGAAGAAGAGCACGACGTGGTCGATGGAGTTTCCCGCGAGCGTTGCGATGCGCGTTCCCGGGCCGAAGCCCGCTCCTGCGAGGCTCTCGGCGAGTTCTCGCGCCCGGTCGGCCAGCTCGCCGTAGGTGATCGTCACCCCGCGATCGTCGATCGCAACACGATGCGGTGTGTGCGCGGCGCGCTCGACCAGCCACCGGCCGATCGTGTGCGACTCGTCTTGTACGTCGTTGCTCACGCTCGAACCTCCGAGGCACCGACCGCATCGGCATCTGCCTCCGCGTCGTCGATGCTCCGCAGACTATCGCGCACGTGACGTTCGCCGTGACGACGACGCCACCAGCCATCGATCGTGCCGGCGATGCCCCCGGGGAGGAACATCACCACGATGATGAACAGCGCACCGAGCAGGAACAGCGGCTCCGACAGCGGAATGCGCAGGAAATCCGGGAGCGACTCGATGGCCTCGGACCCGGCGAGGACCGTGAGCCGCTGATCGAGCAGGGTGTACAGCACTCCCCCGACGATCGCACCCCACCGGAATCCGACCCCGCCGAGGACGACCATGACCAGCACGGTGATGGTCAGATCGGCGGAGACGGACCGCGGCACCGTTCCCGACTGCAGCAGCATGTACGCCACCCCGGCGAGGCTTGCGAGCACCGCGGCGATCACGAAGACGATGAGTCGCACCCGGTAGGGCCGAAGGCCCAGAACCCGCACCCGCTGCTCGTTCTCGCGGGTGGCCCGGGCGAGGTGCCCGAGGCGAGAGGTGTCGACCCAGAGCGTCACGAGGTAGACGATCACCAGCACGGCGAGCGCGAACCAGTACAGGTTTCGCGTGTTGATCACGCCGACGAGGAAGTCGGGAACCTGGTCGGTGTTCAGGCTCAGGCCCTCCTCACCGCCGGTGATCGCGGAGTTGCGACGCACGAGCACGGAGCCTGCCTGAGCGAAAGCGAGCGTAACCATCGCGAAGGGAATCCCGGAGACGCGCATCGCGACAGCACCCGTGACGAAGGCGATGATCATCCCGCCGATGAGGGCCACGAACACGCCGGGAAAGAGCGGCACCCCGAAGTGCTCGAGCGCGATGCCGAGGCCATACGCGCCGGCGCCGAAGTAGAGGGCGTGCCCGAACGACAGCATCCCGGACGTGCCCAGCAGCAGGTTGTACGACAGTGCGAGGGATGCGAACACCATGCACAGCGAGAGCAGCGCCAGGGTTCCCGGCTGGTAGGTGGGGGTGGGCAGGATGCCGGGGATCGAGATGTTCAAGAGCGGCAGCACCGCCATGAAGATCACGAGCCCGACGCCGACGAGGGCCGGCCAGTATCGACGGATGCTCATGCCTTCCTCCCGAGGAGTCCAGAGGGTCGCACGAGCAGCACGACCGCCAGCAGGATGACGACGATGAAGTCTCCGGTGCCGCCGAGGTAGAAGTTCGCAAACTGCTGCAGCACCGCAACCAGCACAGATGCCACTGCTGCCCCGGTCAGCGAACCGAGACCGCCGACGACAGTGACGATGAAGGCGAAGATCAGCAGCGTCGATCCGAGGTGCGCTGACACGAACGTCGAGTAGTGCATCGCCAGCACGCCGCCGATGCCGGCAGCTGCCCCGCCGATCGCAAAGACGAGGGTGAACGAGCGCCGGACGTCGATTCCGAGAGCCGTCACCATCGAACGGTTCTCGACGCCAGCGCGGATGATCATGCCGTACCGCGTCTTCTGGAGGAACAGCACCAGTGCTGCCAGCACGAGCCCCGCGGCGAGCATCAGGATCCAGTAAACGTTGGGGATCCGGGCTCCGAGGATCTCGGTGGTCTCCTTGAGCCAGGGTGGACCCGAGATCGGAATCGCGTCGGTGCCCCACACCCCTTCGAACAGGGCGACCGCGGCGAATGAGAGTCCGACCGTGACGAGCACTTGCTCGATGTGTCGCTCATAGAGCGGGCGGATCAGCACGAGTTCGGTCAGGGTTGCAAACAGAGCGCCGACCGCAGCGCCTACCAGGATCGAGACGAGAAACGACCACCACGACTCGGTCCCGAGCGCCTGCGCGACCATCCATCCGAGGAAAGCACTCAGAGTCAGGAACGCCCCGTGCGCGAAGTTGAGCACGTGCATGAGGCCGTAGATCAGACTCAGGCCCGAGGCGACGAGAAAGTAGAGGGCCCCGAGACCGACACCGGTCACCAGGGTCAGGATGATGGTGCTCACGAGTGGGCCTCCGAGGACGGTGCAGGCTTGGGATCCGCGGGCCGCTCGGCATGAACACCGAGCAGTCGCTGGGTGAGCTCCTCGTCGTCGAGGATCTCGCGGGCGGGCCCGACGTGGACGACGCGGCCGCTGTCGATGACTATCGCGTCGTGCGCGAGTCGTTTGACGACCTCGAGGTTCTGTTCCACCAGCAGGATCGGCACCGTCTTTGCTGCCTCCTCGAGGGCGTCTGCAACCTCGGTGACGATCTTGGGGGCGAGCCCCTTGGTCGGTTCGTCGACCAGCAGCAGCTGGTTGTCGTTCATCAGCGCGCGGGCGACCGAGACCATCTGCTGCTGTCCGCCCGAGAGGGTGCCGGCCATCTGGTCGCGACGGTTCACGAGGTCGGGGAAGAGCTCGGCGACGAACTCACGCCGCGGATTGCGCTGCCGTTCGGCCAGGGCGAGATTTTCGGCGACCGTGAGCTTGGCGAACACCTCACGGTCTTCCGGAACGTAGCCGACGCCGCGCTTGACGATGCGGTGGGTGGCAAGCCCGTCGATACGTTCGCCGGCAAGACGCACCTCACCACGGCGATGGATGAGTCCCAGGATGCCGCGCAGCGTCGAGGTCTTACCGACACCGTTGCGCCCGAGGACTGCCGTGATTCCGGTGGCGGGGACCGAGAAGCTCACGCTCTCGACGACCGGCTGGCCGGCGATCGAGCAGCGCAGATCGCTGACTTCGAGGATCGCGCTCATGCGGCGTTCCCGAGGTAGGCGCTCTGCACGAGCGGGTTGGCCATGATCTCGGCGGGTGAGTCGAACGCGATGATCGAGCCGAAGTACATCACCGCGACTTTCTCCACGAGTCCCATCAGCACGTCGATGTGGTGTTCGACCATGAGAACCGTGCATCCGGTTCTCGCCTGCAGCTCGCGGATGTTGTCGACCAGGCCCGCCACATCGCCGGATGCGACGCCAGCCATCGGCTCGTCGAGCAGCACGATCTTCGAATCCATGGCCAGGAGCACCGCGATCTCGAGCTTGCGCTTGTCGCCGTGGGAGATGTCTCCCGCCGGAGTGAGGAGCTTGTGGGTCAGGCCCACTTCTTCGAGATTCTGCAGGGCGCGATGGGTTGCGGCATCCTTCTTCGTGCCACCGCTCTTCGATGGAAAGTGGAAGAGGGAGTAGTCACGCCCCACCGCGACCTGCGCGGCGAGCCTGACGTTCTCGAGCACGCTCAGCTTGGGGAACAAGCTCGAGGTTTGAAAAGTGCGCCCCAGTCCCGCCCGCGCCCGGGCGGGCACCGACATCCTCGTGATGTCTTCGCCGTTCATCAGGACCCGACCTGCTGTGGGGGTCATGATGCCGGAGACGACGTTGAACAGCGTGGTCTTGCCTGCGCCGTTCGGCCCGATGACGCCGACCAGGGAACCTGGGGCAACGTCGAGGTCGACATCCTTCAGAATCGTCGCGCCGCCGATCTGCAGACCCAGCTTCTCCACCCGCAGGGCGGAGGGAGCCGGATGCTGCGCGGGCGCGGACGGAACCGGAGTGCTCATTGGTTCTGGGCCTTACTGCGCTTCGGCGGGGGCTACCGCGTCGGCAGGCACCGTGTCGATCAGCTCGGGAACGAAGCTGCCGCCGTCGGCGACGAGCTTGACCTGATACATCTCCTGCAGCAGCGCGTGGTCGCCAGCGCGCACCGTCAGCGTGCCCTTCGGACCGTCGAAGGAGTAGCCCTCGAGGGCTGCGATCATCGCGTCGACATCGCCCTGACCCTCATCGATCGCGTGCACGATCATGAGTGCCGCGTTGAAGCCGTCGGGGCTGAAGAGGTCGGGCGTGCAGCCGTCCTCTTCGAGCAGGCTGATCATCTCGGTGTTGACGGCGTTGTCGGGGGCGCCCGGGAAGTAGTAGTTCAGGAAGTTGATCTTTTCGGATGCCTCACCGTAGGCGCCGAACGTGGCGGAGTCACCGAGCCCGGTGACCACGGGAATCGCGTCGAGCACGCCCTGCTGGCTCATCGCCTGCCACATCGCACCCGAGGTCGCCCCAGCCCACGCGACGAACACGAGGTCGGGGTTGCCGGCGAGCACCTGCTGTGCGAACGGCGTGAACTCCGTGACGTCCTCGGCAACGAGCACCGAGTTGACCGTCGCGCCCTGGCCACCGAGGATCGTCTCGACCGCCGCGACGTTGCCCTGCCCGAACGCGGTGTCCTGTGCGAAGACGGTCACCGTCTTGCCCGAAATGTCGTCGAGGAAGGTTCCGGCGGTCGCGACATCCTGCGAGCTCTGGCGACCCGAGCGGAACGTGTAGTCGTTGATGCCGGTGATCGCGTCGGCAGCCGCGGGGCCGGAGATGTAGAGCACCTTGTTCTGGGCCGCCTGCTCGGCGACAGCGAGCGCAACACCCGATGATGCCGTGCCCGCGATGATGTTGACGCCGTCACCGATGAGTTCCTTCACGGCGGTCACGGCCTTGTCGGGGTCGCCGGCGTCGTCGCGGTATTCGACGTTGATGGTCGTGCCGTTGATTTCGTTCGTGCCGTCGGTTGCGTACGACATACCTGCGCGGAAGCCGCACAGGTACTGCTCGCCGTAGCCGGCAAGCGGACCGCTTTCGCTCGAAACGATGCCGACAGTGACCTCGGAGGGTCCCATCGTCTCGTCTCCACCGGCGTTGCCGCCGTCGGCCTGCGGCGCACAGGCCGCCATAACAAGGGCGCTGGTGGCGACCACCGTGCCCAGGAGCAACTTCTTCGTAACCCGCATGTGCGTGCCTTTCACCGTTGGAAGGGGGCATACCTGAAAGCTGATTCAGGTGGCACCTACAGTAGGCGACGAGGAGGCACGAGGCAAGTCGTGTCGTCGGGATGCCGACATCCGTTACCGATTCGCGACCGGATCGGGATTACATGCCTGTGTTATATATCTGAGGTATATAGTCGAGATCGTGACAGACGCCGGCCCCATCGAAACGATCATCAGCGCGGCCTACTCACTGGGTCGCATCGCGGCGCATCGCACCGGCAACGACACCCCCGCGGCGCAGTGGCGAGCCCTTGCCACCCTGGAGCGGGAGGGCGCACTCCGGATCGGCGAACTCGCTTCGGCCGCGCGAACGACGCAGCCCGGGATGACGAGGTTGATCGGCCAGATGGCGGATGAGGCGCTCGTGACCCGTTCCCCCGACCCCGATGATTCGCGTGCGACGGTCGTGCGCATCACCGCTGACGGACGAGGAGCGCTCGCGCGGTGGCGGACCCAACTGAGCGAGACGCTCGCCCCCCTGTTCGCTGACCTCACCGACGACGACCGTGCTGCACTCGAGCGCACGGCTCAGCTGCTGCGCGAGCGCACGATCGACGCTCCCCTCGACGCCTCAGGACGGAACCAATGACCTCATCCACTCACGCTTCGGCATCCGTCGCGTCGGTCTGGCGCCAGCCGGCACAGGTGTGGGCTGTCGCGTTCGCCTGTGTCGTCGCATTCATGGGAATCGGCCTGGTCGACCCGATCCTGCCCGCAATCGCCGCCTCGCTCGACGCAACGCCCGTGGAAACCGAGCTGCTGTTCACCAGCTATCTGCTGGTCACGGGGCTTGCGATGCTCGTCACGAGCTGGGTCTCGAGCCGGATCGGCACGAAGGCCACCCTCATGACGGGGCTGGGGCTCATCGTGCTCTTCTCGCTCCTGTCCGCACTCTCCGGCAGCGTCGACGCCATCATCGGCTTCCGTGCCGGCTGGGGACTCGGCAACGCCCTGTTCATCTCGACAGCCCTGGCGACCATCGTCGGCGCGGCAGCTGGCGGAAGCGGCGCGGCGATCGTCCTCTACGAAGCCGCCCTCGGACTGGGGATCGCGATCGGGCCGCTCCTCGGCGGTCTTCTCGGCGAGGTCAGCTGGCGCGGGCCATTCTTCGGGGTAGTGGCGCTCATGGCGATCGCCTTCATCGCGGTCGCCGTGCTCGTTCGAAGGACCGGCGAGCGGCGAACCCCCATCCCGCTGTCGGCACCGATTCGCGCGCTGCGCACCCCCGCCCTTGCCGTGCTGGCAACGGCTGCCCTGTTCTACAACATCGGGTTCTTCATCCTGCTTGCCTTCTCGCCCTTCCCCCTCGGGTTCGGTGCGATGGGGATCGGCCTGACCTTCTTCGGCTGGGGCGTTGCGCTGGCGATCACGAGCGTCTGGGTCGCGCCAGCCCTGGCACGACGGATGCCTCGCACCACGATCATGCAGGGCACGCTCGTGCTGCTTGCCGTGGACCTTCTGGTTGCGGGACTGCTCGTCGAGTCGGCGGCGGCGCTGGTCACCTGCATCGTCATCGGAGGCCTTCTTCTGGGCGTCATGAACACGGTTCTCACCGAATCGGTCATGGAAGCCACAGACCAACCCCGGGCCGTCGCTTCGTCGGCGTACTCTGCGGTGCGCTTCCTCGGCGGTGCGGCCGCTCCCCCGCTTGCCGCACTCCTGTGGCATGCGTTCTCGGCGAGCGTGCCGTACTACGTCGCCGCCGTCGCGGTTCTGGTGTCGGGACTGATCATCCTGCTCGGGCGCGGAGCCCTTACCCGCATCGACGGTCACGTCGCCGATGTGCAGGAGGAAGGCGCAGCAGTGCTCATCGGAGACGCCGGCTAGGCATCCTGCGGAGAGGTTCGCGCGAAGACAGAAACGCGGCCCGGGGAGAAATTCTCACCCGGGCCGCCTTCTTCGCGATTACCCGAATATCGCGAAGGTGTTGCTCTGACAACGAATCTACCTTTAGCGCCGGCTATGCGAACGCTATGTGAGAGCACTCTCACGCGAGGCGGACGGACGCGGCAGCGGTGCGCGTCGAAGAACGAACACGCGACAGCACTGACGAGCTGGTGCACCCCCAGGGACTTGAACCCTGAACCCACTGATTAAGAGTCAGTTGCTCTGCCGATTGAGCTAGAGGTGCAGAGGTTTGCGACGCTCAGATTGCGCGGCGAACCGAGGGTCAACTCTAGCATCACGATTACGTCACCGAGAAATCGCGGGAGGCGCCGCCGCCTATCCTTGGTCTGTGAGCTTCTCTCCCGCGATGAACAGCTTTGACGCACCCTTCGACGGCGATCTCTCGGCAGAGCTGAGCCTCGCGCTGCGGCTCGCGGATGCCGCTGACGCCGTGTCGATGGCACGCTTTGACGCCGCGGATCTCGACATCCGTGTCAAGCCGGATGCCACGTACGTGACGGAGGCCGATCTGGCGACCGAGCGGGCCATTCGCGACGTCCTCGAGGCCGAGCGTCCCGATGACGGGATCTTCGGCGAGGAGTTCGGATCATCCGGCAACGCCGCACGGGAGTGGATTATCGATCCGATCGACGGAACAGCCAACTACCTCAAGGGCATCCCGATGTGGGCGACGCTCGTCGCCCTCGCGATCGACGGCGTTCCCCGCGTCGGTGTGGTCAGTCAGCCCGCGATCGGGCGACGCTGGTGGGGCGCCACCGGGCTCGGCGCGTGGACCTCGACCCCCTCGGGCGAGGCGACTCGACTACAGGTTTCAGACATCGACTCCCTCGATCGTGCGAGCGTCAGCTTTCAAAGCATCGGCCAGTGGGACGAGGCGGGCCGCGTCGATGACCTCATCCGCCTGACCCGCGCCGTCTGGCGCGATCGCGGATACGGTGACGCCTGGCCCTACATGCTGCTTGCCGAAGGCCGCCTCGAGATGGTCGCCGAGTTCGGCGTGAAGGAATACGACATCGCTCCCTACGTGCCGATCCTGCACGAAGCCGGTGGCCGGTTCACTGCGGTCGACGGAACCCACACCCTAAGCGATCGGTCGGGCATCGCCACCAACGGCATCCTGCACGATGCCTTCATCGACCTTCTCCGTGGCGATGAGGCAGCGTCATGACCTCACGAGCGCTGCACACGACCCTCCTGGCTCCAATCCTGCTGGGCGCACTGGCGCTTGCCGCCTGCTCGACAGGTCCCGCACCCTCTCCCACACCAACGACCACAGAATCGGCCCCGCCAGCAGCTCCGGTCGAGACCCCGGATGCCTCCCCCAGCGCCACCGCGGAGGCGTCAGCACCATCGTGCGACACACTCATCTCCGCCTCGCTCGTCGACGAGCTCACCAGCTACGGCTGGACCTCGCGCGCCGACGACTTCCTCGTCGGCGCGACAGTCGTCGAGGGTGGCCTGCAGTGCACCTGGGCTGACTTCGACGGCCCCGCGACTGACAACCTGCTGGTCTTCGGCTGGGCCCCGATCGCCGCCAGCGAGGCAACGCGCCTGCAGGCCGACCTCATCGGTCAGGGCTGGCTGCGCGAGGACGGCGCCCAGGGCACCTACATCACGACAGACCCGCAATACGCCGTCGCGGTCGATGAGGACGGGTACGGGATGACCTACCTGTTCGGCGACGGCTGGGTGACTCTCGCTCTGACCAAGCAGGGTCTCGTGCTGATCGAACGACCCGACGCCTGAGTTCGCTCCGGTATGGACGCGCGCCGTTCCGATAAAGTCAGAGCATTGTCGCCTGACCCGAACGGACGGCATCGATGCCCGGACTGTCCCGCCGCCACTTCCTCACCGGCGTTGCAGCGCTCGCTGCCGCCACCGGACTGAACATCGACGTCCTCGGGCGCGGTCTTGTCGCCCGCGCACAGACGACAGCGCAGACCGCGGCACGCATCCCGACGACCCTGCAGCAGACGATTCTGCAGGGCAGTGTCATTCAGGGTTCGTACCGGGGACTGGTGACCGGACCCGGCGAGCCGTTTATCCCTCGTCTCGACATCCTGCGAGCGACGCCCTCGAGCGCACGCACGACGGCCCGACGTTCGCTGCTGTACCTCGGGCACCTCTCTGACCTCCACGTCATCGACGCGCAGTCCCCCGGCCGCATCGAACCCATGATCGTGCAAGACCACTCGGCGTGGGGCTCCGCGTTCCACCCGCAAGACCCCCTGAGCCCGCATGCGACAGCGGCGATGGTGCAGGCGTTTTCGGATGCCCGGTACAGCCCGCTCACGGGAGCCCCGATGAGCGCCGCGATCGTCACCGGCGACTCTGCCGACATGCACTCGCACATGGAGCTGCGGTGGTATATCGATCTCATGGACGGCCTGAGCGTCGACCCGGCGTACGCGAGTTCGACCTACCAGGGAGTGCAGGCTTGGGCCGAAGCCACCTGGGCGTACCGGCCCGGTGACCCAAGCGGCGGAGCCTTCGGCGACTACGGCTTCCCGACGCTTCCGGATCTGCTCTCGCAGGCGATCGCGAAGCCCGTGGACTCGGTCGGCCTGCCGGCCCCCTGGTACGCCGTCTACGGAAACCACGACACGCTGCTGCTCGGCACGTTCAATCTCAGCCCGCAGCTGCACGCCCTGGCGATCGGCGCCCAGAAGTCCTACGCCCTCGAGGGTACGGCGGGAATGGCCCTCGGCGGGTGGGCCGCTGCCACCGGCATCCTGCAGCAGGCAGTCGATGCGCTGGGGCTCGCGTGGGGTCGGCCCGGTTTCAAGGAGGTCGCCGCCAGCCCCGAGCGCTACCTGTTCGAACAGCGCGAGTTCATGGCCGAACACTTCAACACCCAGCCGACGCCCGGCCCCGTGGGCCACGGCTTCACCCAACACAACGTCGACTCGGGCGAGACCTGGTGGTCGGCCGACCTGTCACCGAACGTCCGTGGTTTCGGCCTCGACACGTGCAATCAGGTCGCGGGGCCCGACGGCGCGGTTCCCGAGGTGCAGTTCCGCTGGCTCGAAACGCAGCTGCAGCAGGCGCAGGCCGAGAACAAGCTCGTCCTGATCTTCAGCCACCACAACAGCCTCACGCTCGAGAACAAGGCGCAGCGCTTCGATGACCCGCAGAAGCTCTACGGCGCCGAGGAGTTCGTCGCGATGCTGCTGAAGTACCCCGTCGTGATCGGGTGGCTGAACGGCCATACCCATCTGAATCAGATCCTCGCCCACGCAGACGGCGAGCGCGGCTTCTGGGAGATCACGACGGCATCGTGCATCGACTTCCCGCAACAGCAACAGGTGGTCGAGATCGTCGACAACCGCGACGGCACCCTGTCGCTGTTCACGACGGTGCTCGATCACGCCTCCCCCGCGGTTCCCGGTTCCAGCGGCAGCGTCGCCGACCTCGCCTCACGCTCGCGCGAGTTCGCCTCCAACGACTGGGCAGAGAGCCCGATGATGCGTCGCGGCTCACCGCTGGATCGCAACACCGAACTGCTGCTGAAGGCCCCGTTCGATCTGTCGCGAATCACGGATGCCGCGCTCGAGAAACAGCATCTGACCGAGAACGCACGGATCCTGGCGTACGAGACGGAGCGTGGACTGTGAAGCGGCGACTGATCACGGCATCCGTGCTCGCGGCGAGCATGCTGGCGGTGGCCGGATGCTCGCAGGTCGAGGCCCTGGCGCCGGTCGGTGGAAATCACATGACCGAGATCCGGTACGCCGCTATCGACATCCTGCTCGCGAAGAACATCGACGTGCTGGTTGCGCCGGTGTGTGAGCAGGACGGCGAGGCGGTGTCGTGCACCGGTAAGACGGCAGACGGTCAGACGATCACGGTCGAATCCCCCGCCGATGCGACCGACACGGTTGTCGTGACGGTCGCAGACGAGACCGTCTACAGCGGGAAGTACTGGGACATCCTGGATGACGCCGTGCGAGGTGACCTGTGAGCACGTGGGTGCTGCTCGGGCGCACCTGGCGGGTGTGGGTGCCAGTCGTCGTGCTGAACACCGCGGTGCAAGCGCTGCTCGTGGTGCCGTTTGTCACGCCCGCGGCATCCGTCGTCTTCGTGCTGCTTGCGCTCGCTTCGCTCGCCGGAGTCGTGGCCAGCGTCGCGCTGGTTGCGGCCGCGTTCCGGTCTGCGCTCGGCGCCGGCAAGCGATGGCCGAGCTGGGGCGAATGGCTCGCGGTGCTGCTGCTCACGGTCGCCGTCTCAGCAAGCGCGCTGGTCGCCTCGTGGCTTGTGATCCCGGCGCTTACGGTCGCGGCCATCATGCTGCCTGCCGTTTTCGGGATTCCGCAACGCACCGCGTGGGGCTTCGGCCTCTTCGCACGCGCACCGCTGCGCGGCATCCTGTTGACCCTCATGACGGTCGCGCTGGTGGCGCTGCTGTGGTTCGCAGCGCTCATGTTCGGCTTCTTCGTCACGGGCTGGGTCGGCGCTGCGCTGACCTGGCTGGTCTTCGGCGTCGTCGGCGCGTTCATCCTCGCGACGTGGTTCGCCACCCCGCGCCGCGACCGAGCCTGAGCTAGCCGCCGAGGGATGCCTGCATCGGGCTGATGGAGAGATCGACCGCCCCGAACGGGAAGGGGAAGACGAATCCCCACGGGCCGTGGGGGTTCCAGTCGCGAATGGGGAGGAGCCCGAACCAGACGAGCGAGACGACCAGCGACACCGCCGTGATAGCCAGGATCACAATGGTTGCGCGGTCGAGGATGCGCAGCGCCGCCGGAACGGTCTGCGCTCGTCGGATGACGAGAGTGAGCGCGATGATGAAGGTGAGCACAACGGCGATGATGACTACCGGGCTCGGCCCCAGCGTCAACGTGATGCACTGCGGCACCACGTCAGTCGGATCGCCATTCGCGTCGATGTAGCCGCCGTCCGCGCCGACTCCGCCGACGCATGCGCCAGCGCTGCCTCGCGTGAAGGTCATGTAAGCGAGGAGAGCGAGAGCCGTCACCGTCGCGACACGGCGGATGGCCGCGACGATCTCAACACCGGGAAGCACTGATCCCGACGTGAGGGAGGTCGAGGTCTCAGCATCCGTATCGGTCATGGCCCCACCGTAGCCCGGGTGACCCCGGATGCCGTAAGACACGGAAGAATCGGACCGTGAGTTCGTCGCTGTTCGCGCCACCCCGATTCTCGGACCTCGCTGCCGCCGCGGCGGGCGAGAAGCCCCTGACCTGGCGACAGCGTCGCGCCCGGTTCCGGCAGATCTGGGGTCTGGCCAGGCGCCACGGCCTCCTCCCCTTCCGCAAGCTCGACTTCAGCTACGACCCGGCGACAGCGGATCTCCGTGCGCGCCAGGCACGAGGGCTTCGCGAAGCGCTCGAAGAAGCAGGTGGCGGCTTCATCAAGGCCGGACAGCTCCTCTCGACACGCGACGACATCCTGCCGGCCGAATGGGTTCGCGAGCTCTCGCGCCTGCAGAAGGAAGTCAACCCCGCGCCGGCCGCACAGATCGAAGAACTCCTCGAGCGCGAACTCGGCGAGCGTCGCGGCCGCTTCGCAACCTTCGACGTGGAGCCGCTGGCTGCCGCATCCATCGCCCAGGTCCACCGGGCGACGCTGGATGACGGCACCGTCGTGGCCGTGAAGGTGCAGCGCCCCGGCATCCGTGCCCTGCTGGACTGCGATATCGACATCATGCTGCGGCTTGCCGGCTGGGCGACCCGTCGCATCAAGCAGGCCCGCCAGTTCGGCGCGCTCGACATCGCCAAGCAATACGCCCAGGATCTGCGCAATCAGGCCGATTTTGCGCGTGAGGCAAGCAACCTCGAGAGCCTCGCCCAGTCGGCGCGGTCGGCTCGTGACGAGGTGCGCATCCCGCGGTTCTTCCCCGATCTGTCCACCGACCGCGTCCTCACGATGGAGTTCATCGACGGCGAGACGATCACGGCGCTGCGGCGCGAGGGGCAGAGCGACGAGATCGAGGATGCCCTGCGCACCGTTCTGCGCAGCTTCTTGCGCCAGCTCGTGATCGACGGGGTCTTTCACGCCGACCTGCATCCGGGCAACGTCATCATCGACCCAGAGGGCACGCCGGCGCTCATCGACTTCGGGTCGGTCGGGCGCCTGGACCGGGATCTGCGGCAAACGGTGCAGGACCTCGCGATCGCGTTCCTGCAGGGCGATACCCGCCGGGTGGCGGATGCCGCGCTGGCGATCATGCCGCTGGCAAACCCCGCCGATGAGCCCGGGTTCCGGCGTGCGCTCGCGGAGTTCGTCACCCACGATCTTGGCAGCGGCTCCCGCATCACCCTCCGAACCATCGACAACGCCAGCGACCTGTTCACCCGCTATGGCAGCGCCCTCCCCGCAGACCTCGTCGCCGCCGGCCGCGCTTTCGCGATCCTCGAGGGGACCCTGCGCACTGCGGCACCGACGATGGATGTCATCGGCGAGTCCCGCGACGCAGCGCAGGCGCTCATCCTCTCCCAATTGCGGCCGCGCGCCCTCGCGGGGGCGATCGGCCGGTCCGCGCTCGGCGCATTCCCGCGCCTCCGGCGACTCCCCGATCGGATCGAGACCATCGTCGGCGATCTTGCCGACGGCAAACTCACCGTCAAGATCCGCCTCTTCGCCGACGATCGGGATCGCCGGGTCGTCACGGGCGTCATCCGTCGCGTCTCGACCGTGATCCTCGGCGGGATGCTGACTGTCGCATCGTTCGTCATGTTCGTGCTCCCGCCGTTCGAGGGAGGATCGCTCTCCCCCGTCGCCGCCGGGGTCGCACTGGCTGTCGGAGCTGCCGCGTCTTTTGTGACGGCGGCGGTCGATGCGCTGCTGGGGCGCCGCCCCTGACATCCTGCTGCCCGCGAGCATCCGGACAGTGCAGAATCAGGGCATGGAACGCTTCGACACTGTTGTCATCGGCGCCGGGATTGCGGGGCTCACCGCCGCACGGCTGCTCGCTGCGGCGGGCCGCACCGTCGTCATCCTCGAGGCCCGGGACCGCGTCGGCGGACGCGTGCAGACCGATCGCACGGATGGTGAGGTGACCGATCTCGGCGCCTCCTGGATCCACGGCATCACCGACAGCCCCGTCGCCGCGGCGGCCGAGGCGTTTGGGATGCGCACGGTGGAGTTCACCGTCGGTGGCTACCAGCCCGACAGCCGGCCGATCGCCTACTACGGCCCGGACGGCGTGCGACTCTCGGATGCTGAGGCCCGCGCGTTTGCGGACGACGTGCACACGGTCGATGCGGCATTGCTCGCGGTGATCGCGGCATCCGCCCCTGAGGCTTCGTACCGGGATGTCACCGAGCAGGCACTGGCCGATCAGGGCTGGGACGCCGAGCGCACCCAGCGGGTGCGCGAGTATCTCGAGCACCGCGCCGAGGAGCAGTACGGCGCCTGGATCGAGGACCTCGCCGCCCACGGCCTCGACGACGACGCGATCGAGGGAGATGAGGTCGTGTTTCCGGACGGGTACGACGTGCTCGCGACGCGGCTGGCCGACGGGTTCGACATCCATCTCCAGCACGTTGTCACGAGCGTCGACTGGTCGGATGACGGCGTCGTCGTCTCAACCGATCGAGGCGTGTTCGAAGGCGAGACCGCGGTAGTCACGGTGCCGGTCGGTGTGCTGCGGTCGGACGAGTTCGTCATCCGCCCCCCGCTGCCCGAGCCGGTCGCGGGCGCACTCTCGCGCCTGACGATGAACGCGTTCGACAAGGTGTTCCTGCGCTTCCCCACGAAGTTCTGGGACGAGGGCGTGTACGCCATCCGTCAGCAGGGCCCCGAGAGCCGGGCCTGGCACTCCTGGTACGACCTGACAGCGTTGCACGGCACGCCGACGCTGCTGACGTTCGCCGCCGGCCCCACGGCCCGCGAGGTCGCCGGGTGGGATGCCGAGCGCATCGTCGCCAACATCCTCACGCAGCTTCGCCGGCTCTACGGCGATCGCGTCGTCGAACCGACGAGCGTTGCGATCACGTCTTGGCACGACGACCCGTTCGCCCGCGGCTCCTACGCGTACATGACGCTCGGGTCGACGACCGCCGACCACGACGACCTTGCAACGCCGATCGGCGGCGTGCTGCACCTGGCTGGTGAGGCGACCTGGACCGACGATCCCGCAACGGTGCCCGCAGCGATGTTCTCTGGCCATCGCGCCGCCGAGCGGATCGCAGGTCACGACATCCCGATCGACACGCTCTGGCGCTGACGCGGAAGCCGGCCCTCAGGACTCGGGGTCGTACTGGAACTCGCGCACTTCCTGCGGGCAGCGGCACGCGACCGCGATCTTCGCCGCCCACTCGTACGCCTCGGCCGCCGTCGGCACCTCGATAATCGTGTAGCCACCGAACAGGTCACCGGTGCTTGGATAGGTACCCTCAGTCACGACGCCCTCGCCGTCGACGGTCACCGGCGCGATGCTCTCGTTGACACCGCCACCGAAGACGTACACTCCAGCAGCCTTGGCCTCACGGATCACGGCGTGCGCGGCTTCCCCCACGGCTTCCCACTCGTCATCGGGAACCACCATGGCCGAACTCGGGAACGAGATCATGAACTTCGTCATGCGAGCAGTGTGGCACCGGGCGTGATCGCGATCCAGCCCCTTCGCTGCCGCGTCTGCTCCTCAGGCGCCCGGCTCGGCGCCCGTCGCGACCGGGCGGCCCGCCGTATTGGACCACTGGCTCCAAGATCCGGGATAGACAGCCACATCCAGGCCTGCCGCCGCACCGGCAAGCGCCGTGTGCGCCGCCGTGAGGCCCGACCCGCAATACGCAGCGACCGATGTGAGGTCGCTAACTCCGACACTCTCGAAAGCTGCGCGAATCGTCGCGGGTGGCGCGAAGCTCGCACCATCGAGCACCGCGTCTGCGGGCAGATTCACCGCGCCGGGGATGTGCCCGGCAACGGGATCGAACGGCTCAGATTCTCCGCGGTAGCGCTCCGGCGCACGCGCGTCGAGCAGTACTCCGCGCTGCGGCCAGGCTGCAGCCTCATCGATCGAGATGCCCTCTTCCACACCGTCGAACAAGATCGATCCTGGTTCGGGTGAAACGTCGCCAGTCTCGAGCGGGAGTCCAGTCGCCCGCCACGCCGACAGGCCGCCGTCGAGAACACGGATGTCGCTGACGCCGGCGCCGCGGAGCAGCCACCAGGCGCGCGCCGCGGACACCGAACGGAAGTCGTCATAGACGACCACCGCGTCTCCCGCGTGCAGACCCCAGCGGCGGGCGGCATCCTGCAGCGTCGCGCGAGATGGGAGCGGGTGCCGCCCCTCCGAGGGCGCACCGTGCGTGGCAAGTTCGGTGTCCATGTCGACGTATACGGCACCCGGGAGGTGCCCCGCGCGGTAGTCGTCCCGACCGTCTGGCTTGTCGAGACGGTAGCGCACGTCAAGAAGCCGGATGCCGGGCCCCGCCTCGAGAAGATCGTGAAGTTCGTGGGCCGAGATGAGCGGGGAGCTAGGCATAGCAGGATCCTCGCATGCGCGCGAAAACGAAGAGCCTCCCGGACCAGCGCAATCGCACGGCCCAGGAGGCTCACTCCGACAGTGTGACAGCGGCTTCGGCATCCATCTTCTGTGTGCCGTGGTGGAGATGGGGGGAATCGAAAGAGGCTTTGGGCATGTGAACGACCCGCATTCGACGCCGAAAACCGCGGAATCCTGCCGCTGTCGAGGGCATGCGCCGACAGGAACATGCAAGAAGAATCGCCCACATTCACGGCAAATGCGGGCGATATGTGGGCGATCCGACGGAGGAGATTCTCAACATCGAATCTGTGGAGATCGGGGAGTCAACCGGGCCGCAAACGCCGCCGCGTGGCTGTTCCTCGCTCAGTCAAGGCTACGCCGCTCACGCTCGTGGATCCAGCAGGTCGCCGCGACGCAGAGGTCACATGCCCATCGAGGGGCCAGAGGAACGCGAGGGACTCGAGCCCGGCACGCGGTGGGGTCCCGTCATCCGTCGCTGCTCGTCCTGCTGCATGCGGTTGTAGGTCTCACGGGTGATCAGATCTGCAGCCAGCCCCTGCTGGCGCGCCCGAGCCATCATCCGGGTCGCAGTGCTGACGCTCACGTTGAGGTAGTCCGAGACGAACTTGAGCGGAGCGAGATTGATGGTGGATGCAATCCGGTAGAGGACGATCGCCTGGTCGCGAGCTTCGGTCGGCGTGCGATCGCTGTGTGCTCTCACGTCTGCGAGATAGGACGACAGCGGTTGGAACTCGCCGCCCTCTCGTGCGACCGTGACAATCCGGAACGCGGATGCCGCGACGAGCCACTGGACCCGCGCTTCGCGCAGCACCTGCGCCGTGACCTCATCGCCCTCGCCGACGCGGTCGACACGAACTGTCGCGGCTACCGCGCGACGCAGGGCGTCGTCATATTCGCCGTGGAGTCGGATGGCGCCAGGCACGCCGGGCTCACCCGTCACGATGACGTCCCAGGCAGTCGGGATGCTGATGCCATCGCCCACCTCGACTCTCTCGGGCGCGATCGACTCGACGACAAGTTCGGTCATGCGGCGAGTCTGCCATGCACAATTCTGGAGGGCAATGCGTGACGTGAAGAATTCATGTCGCGCATTGCTCAGTTTGGGTGTACGGTGTGCGCAAGTGCTGTCACACACTGCGCACAACCATGGGAGATGGAACGATGAACCAGACATCGACGTCGCTCGCGTTGACGATGAAGGCTGCTGCAGAACTCGTCGGCGTGGACTACCCCACGATCAAGCTCGGCATCGACAGCGGGACGATCCCGACTGTCCAGCTGGGTCCCCGACGGATGATCCCGAGAGCCGCGCTGCTGCGGATCTTCGGCGTCGAGCCCTGACTACTTGGGTCAGCCTTCGCCGGCGAGCATACTCACCAGAAGGGCGATCATCAGTTCCTTCTCTTTCGGGTCGCTCATCGCGACCATGAGCGTGATCGCTGCCAGCGCGTTGTTGGAGATCCGCGCCACGCCGCGCGCGTCGTCGAGCACCTGGTTGCGGGCAAGGAAGTGCACGAACAGCGCCGCCGCGCTGCGCTTGTTCCCGTCGGTGAGCGGGTGGTCCTTCACGACGAGGTAGAGCAGATTCGCCGCCTTCTCCTGCACCGTCGGGTATAGGTCCACTCCCCCGAATCCCTGATAGATCGTCGCCACCACACCGCGCAACGCGTCGCCCCGTTCGCCGCCGAACAGCGCGTCGGCCGGAAACTCCGCCCCGACTTCGTCGATCACCGCCCGCGCCTCGTCATAGGTCAGCGTCCAGGTCGGCACATCGCCGTCAACAACGGGTATCTCGCCCTCGTCGTAGTCGCGGAGCGCGCGCAGGCTCGGCAGGTAACGCGCGACGACTTCTGCGACGCCAGCAACAAGCTGGTCCGTCGAGCGTGACAGCACCTTCACAAGCGAGTCGAGCTCCAGGAGCCGGCGCTCGTTGGTCGCGATTCCCTTCAGCATGTACCGCTTGAGCACATCGGTCGACCAGCGACGAAACTCGACAGCTCGCGCCGAGTTCGCCCGGTACCCGACGGCCAGCACCACGTCGAGGCTGTACAGCGTCACGGGACGGTCGGAGGAAGCAATTTGCACTTTCTGCAAATTGCTTTCGGCATCGACCTCGGCATCGCGGATGATGTTGCTGATGTGACGTGAGACGCTCGATCGCGCGATCCCGAACAGCTGCTCGATATCGGCCTGCGAAGCCCACACGGTCTCGCCCTCCGTGCGCAGCTCGAGGGACACCACACCATCCGTGGACTCGAAGATCTCGATCGCCGACCTCATTCGCCTAGTTCACCACGAGCGGCCGACAACGCAGAACGATCGCACCGGGTCTGTCGCTCCGACATCTGACGCCCCGTGGTCGGCGTCAGCGCGACAATCAGGACCAGCACCGTCAGATCGACATCCCGCGCCCCGCGCTCGGCGCAACGTGAGGCCCGCGCGCGAAGGCATCGTGTCGATCTCGAACCTGCGCAGCCCGTTGCATCTCTGCCCGGGCTGCACGCACGGCATCCTGCATCGTCAACTCCGTGCTGCCGCGCAGCATGCAAGTCGCGACGTTCGCGCGCGCGGCGCGGCCGGTGTGTGCGACAGCGACCACCTCGTTGTGCTCGCGTCCACGGGTAAGGCCGACGTAGAGGCCGGCGGCGTCCACGTCAGGGCCGACGATCGAAGCATCCACCGTCTCGCCCTGTATGCCGTGCACGGTCGACGCGTACGCGAGTTGCACGTGCTCGAACGCGTAGTCGCGTGTGACCTTGCGCACATCCCCGCTGTCGTTGACGGATCGCAGCAGCAGCGAGTCTTCGGCGATCTTGCTGACGACCCAGGTGGCGCGATTCTCCACCCCCACACGACGATCGTTGCGGCGCGTCTGAACGGTGTCGCCGACGAGGATGCGCTGCTCCCCCATGCCCCACGCGAGAACGGTCGGGTCCAGTTCCCCGCGATCGACCCGCCGCTGCTGGATCTCGTCGTTGAGTGCGCCGGCGTCGCTATTGGCGCCGGTGACGAGCGCGACACGCTTGCCGCGCGCCTGCCATGCGAAGTAGGCGTCGATCATGTGCCGATGGGCATCCTCCGCATGGTCGACTCGTGTCAGGTGCCCGCGTTCGTCCAGTCGGCTCGCGATACGCGCCGCGTGCTCGGCATCGTCGGGATGCCGCAGCTCGAGCGTGAGGGCCGCGTACTCGGCATCCGCGAATCGGTGCACCGCGTCCAGCTCGACCGCGGCGCAAGCGTGCCGGACGGCGGCAGCCATGGCACCCACGTGTCCGACGGGGAGGGCTTGATAAGGGTCGCCGACCATGGCGACGCCGACACCGCGCTCGTGGGCGAGTTCTGCGAGCGCGTTCGCGACCTGCAGGTCGACCATGCCGGCCTCGTCGACGACAATGCGGTCCCGCGCGCGCAGGACGAAGCTCGTCGGGCCGTCGTAGATCGCTCCGGTAGCAGCATCCACGTCGCCGATCGACAGTCGATGCCAGGTTGTGGCACCCGCGGCATCCGTGCCCCACCGGAATCCGTGATCCGCGAGGAGCGCGTGGATGCTGGTTGCGGCCGCGCCGACCTCGCGCGCTGCAACCGAAGCCGCCTTGCGCGTGGGCGCGACGATGAGCATGCGTCGGCGTTGCGCGCTCAGCGCGCGAAAGACGACCCGCAGCATGGTCGTCTTGCCTGCACCGGCCGGCCCGGTGACGGCGACCAGGCCGTCGCTTCCGGCGATCGCGGCTGCGGCGACGAATTGCGCCGAGTCCAGTTGGCCGCACTCCCCACCGGCCTGCTTTCGCAGTTCGGTGGGGAGGAGGGAGCGTCCGGGCGTTGCGATTCGGTCGAGCCGGTGCGAGAGGAAGATCTTCGACCTCATCGTTTCGGTCGCCATGAAGACCTTGACGTGCGCGGGGGCGTCGGCCCCGCCTCCGAGGTCGACCGACTCGCGCAGCGCTCGTGCGGTGACGTCGTCGATCACCTGATCGAGGTCGGCACGCGCGGCGACGATTCCACTGCGTGAGAGCGCGCGGATGGCGCCGGCGCGCACGTCGAAAGCACTGAATCGCCCACTGGAGCCCACAGAGCGCCCGTCCGCGTCGACGATCGCCATCGCCGCGAGCAGGTCACGATCGAGCACCGCAGGATCGACGTGATCGAGTTCGACCGTGGCGCGCTCCTGGCGCAGGGTCTGATCGATCTCGGCGATCTCGTCGCGCACGACTGCTTCCCACGAGCCTTCATCGAGGCCCTGGGGCTTGTTCGGCCTCGACACCGCCCACGCGCGCCGATCGATCTGCGTCAGCGCGTCCATGCTGGGCGCGGACCCGCCGTGAGCAGACGTCCATTCAGCGATCAGGCGTGCACGGTTGGCTTCGATCTGCGCGGACCGACGAGACAGCGGGCGCACGGTAGCGGCCAGCTCAGCGATCTCGCCGTCGATCCCGATCGTGTAGCCGTGGCGGGCCAGCGCTGCGATCCACTCAGGATCGGTGCGCGCAGCAAGCTCACCTTCGGCATTCACAACGGTGTGCAGCTTCATCGCGACTCGGGAGTCGACGTTCGACCACCTGCCGTCGGCGCCGAGCACCTTCACGTTGAGCCACAGATGACGATGGATGTGCGGGTCAAGCGCGCGCGAACGGCGGTGCTGCAACTCGACAACCTCGAGCCGGGTGCTGTCTTCGCGGATGAGCCCGTTGTGTCCACGTCGGGCATTGAGTTGCCGCTGCCAGGTGAGGAGCACTTGGTCTCTCAGCCGGTCCTGCAGCGCTTCGAACTCTCGTGCGAGCCCAGGATGCAGAAGCGCGGCGATGCTGTAGGACTTCGGGTGATTGATCGTCCCGTCGAGCACCAAGTCAGCGTCGGGACTCAACCGCTGACGGCCTCGTTCCTCCCCCGTGATCGGATCGTGGCCGGTCAGCCATACGCGGAGTCCACCGGCGGTCAACTCGTCGCTCGAGATGGCACCGTTCTCCACGATGAATCTCGATACGGTCGCACCTGAGACATCGCTGTAGTTCTCGAGCGCTTCGACACCGTAAAGGTGCGGGAGGTGAGCATCGCAGGTGCCCTCCATCGCGTACGCGATCGCGTGGCGGACCCCGCGCGAATTAGCACCCCGTTTCCAACGCTCCAGGCCACCTCTCATGGCGCCAGGGTACGACCGGTTTTCTCGATTATCCAGGGATTTTTCCGAAGTGTAGCCAAGTGGCGGCGGATGCAGATTTGTGCATGCGGACCGGCCGCGGTCATCCCGTGATGCCTGCGTGCATCGTCATTCGCCAGGTGATCAGTTCGATGCTCGTCTTCGCCGTTCGGTCACCTCGTCGCGGCACTGCGTCGCGATGTGTCGGAGCCCCCTGTCTCGCAGCGGCGAGTCCGTTCGGAAGCCTAGAGCGATCATCTCGCGGTCGCGTTTCGGTAGCTCGGCAGCGGGGAGGCCCACTCATTGCTCCAGCGAGGTGCCCGCAGTCGCCCGGAGCAGGGCGGGCACTCCATCGGCCGGGCAATAGCAACGCGGCACTGGGACGACGCGGATTCGAACGGTGATTCGATGTCGCCGCGCCAGGCCTCGATTCCCTCGCGCATCGCGAGCGCAGCGATGATCAGTGCGGCGATCGAGTCGGCCCACGTCCAGCCGAAGAGCGAGTTCAGCAGCAGGCCGATCAGCACGGTGCCGGACAGGTAGATGCACAGCAGCAGTTGCTTGGCGTCTGCCTGGACGCTCTTGGACCCGAGTTCGCGGCCGGTCCGGAATTGGAACCACGCGAGTGCGGGCATGACGACAAGGCTCGCGACCGCGATACCGATGCCAAGCGGGCTGTGCTCAACCGGTTCGACGCCGGCGAGGGCGATGATCGCGTCGACGGTGACGTACACGGCAAGCGCGAAGAACGCGATGCCGATCGCCCGGACGGTCGGCTTCTCCCACCGTTCGGGATTCTTCCGGGTGAACTGCCATGCCACCGCCACGGCCGAGAGGACCTCGATGAATGAGTCCAGACCGAACCCGATCAGCGCAGCCGACGACGCGGCCGCACCCGCAGCGACCGCGATAATGCCCTCGAGGATGTTGTAGGTGATCGTGAACGCGACGATCAGTCGCACCCGCCGGTGCAGCGTCACGCGGCGATCAGCCGTGATCGCCGCGCTCATTGGACATCCTGCACACAGCAGCCAGGAACGGTACAGGCCGGGTCGATACACGGTGCGCTCTCGTCCACCGCGAGCGTCACTTCGAGCAACGAGGTCAGCGCGTGGGAAAGATGCGGATCGGCGATCTCGTACCGGGTCTGCCGGCCCTCAGGCTCGGCGACCACGATGCCACAGTCACGCAAACACGCCAGGTGGTTGGACACATTTGACCGGGTCAGCTCAAGCTCCCGCGCAAGCACAGCCGTGTAGCTTGGCCCATTCAGCAGAGTCATCAGGATCCGTGAACGCGTCGGGTCCGCCATGGCCCTGCCGAGCCGGTTCATCACATCCACTCGCGTGGCAATAGTCAGCACGCGATGACTATACAGTTTGTGCTGACCTATCACGTAGTCGCACTTCAGCCGGCTGGCAGAGTGAATCGGCTGCACTTTCGTTCCGTTCTTCAAGCAAGGATGGAACTCGATGAACAGGAAGTACTCGCCGGAGATGCGTGAGCGTGCGTTGCGGGTGTTCGCCGAGGCGCGGCCGGAGCACCCGAACATGATGAGCGCGGTCCGTCATGTCGCCGGTCTGCTCGGGATGAGCCCGGAGACGCTGCGCCTCTGGCGGCGCCGCTACGAGGTCGACGCCTGCACCAAGCCAGGCGTCTCGACCGACGCCGCTCAACGGATCAAGCAGCTGGAGAAGGAAGTCTCGGAGTTGCGGAAGGCGAACGAGATCCTCAAGGCTGCGAGCGTGTTTTTCGCGAAGGAGCTCGACCGCCCCTGACCGAGATGATCCGGTTCATCGACGAGTACCGGGATCGCTTCGGGTCGAGCTCATCTGCCGTGTCCTGCGACCGGCAGTGCAGGGCTTCCTCACCTCCCGCGGCTACCGCGCGGCGCGAAAGACCGC
This sequence comes from Microbacterium schleiferi, assembly GCF_020781975.1. Classification (GTDB taxonomy): domain Bacteria; phylum Actinomycetota; class Actinomycetes; order Actinomycetales; family Microbacteriaceae; genus Microbacterium. Next base: position 14,453 of record NZ_JAJGNI010000005.1, on the reverse strand, counting down.
GCCCCGTCGGCCCGACAGCTGAAGGACGAACTGCTGGTGCCGGAGGTCGCGAGGCTGCATGCGGAGAACTACGGCGTCTATGGGCGCCGTTCACCACGCGGTCCGACAAGACGACGCCGCTGCCGAGTGATCTCGTGAACCGAGGGTCCAGACACCTCCGTCTCCAGCTCTTCCCAACTCTTCCCAAGCGGCCGCTGGAACAGCAAGAACTGCGGAATCTCGCGGGAGAGCTCCCGATTGAGAAGCGCGATCCCTTCGTCTTTGAAATCTCAAACGGCCAGATTAGCGCTAGTTTCCGTCGTCGAGCGTGACCGAGCAATGCTCTGAAATGTCGGAAAGGGCTTTCATGGCGGAGACGGAGGGATTTGAACTCTGAAGGTTCGACATTTCCAACATTTCGACGGCCACAGTCCCGCATGATTCCGCGGAATCACTGCATTCCACGCTGTGCTCAGTGACGGTCGTTTGCGGTCGATTCTTCCCAAACGTTTCCCACGTGCCGGAGCCGTTCGGGCGAGCGATCCCGGGGATGTGCGGCCAGGCTACCACCCGCGTCGATCACGTCTCCGGCCACTCAGTGTTAGCCCGTGCGCGGCCGCAGGTCGGGACGTTCGTCCCGACCTGCGCCGTCCGTATCGGACGTAGGGTGGACGTGTCCTCGATACCCACACAGGGTATGCGCGAGGTCATCGCAGGTCTTGGTGACCTGTCCAGAAGGAGTGGTGTTCTGATGATGTGGGATGACGGCGACGGCGGCTACGACATGGGCTTCGGGATGGGCATGGGCTGGGGCTGGGGTTGGCTGTGGGGCATCCTCATCCTGATCGGGATCGGGCTGCTGGTGTTCGTGGCGATCCGGCTGAGCACGCGCACGAACGCGGCCCCGCCCGCCGCCGCACCTCCCGCGGTCGGCACGCCGGCCCCAGGGGCTGAGGTGTCGTCGGCGCGGCGGATCCTCGAGGAGCGGTACGCGCGCGGTGAGATCGACACGGATGAGTTCAACGAACGTATGCGTACTCTCAACGGCGCATGAGCGGGGGGATCACACGCCGGCAGGCTCTGACGATCGGCGCTCTCGGTGTGGGCGCGCTCGGCATCGGCGCGACCGGGTTGGTGTGGACGACGGTCGGATCGCAGACCTCCGGGAGCGGAACGGCGACCGCGACGTCGGGGGCGGCCGGGTGGGTCGAGCCGTCGGTGCTGGAGTCGGTCGACGGTGTGCTCGATGTCACGTTGCAGGCGGCCGAGCGGGAGGTGGAGGTCGGTGGCGCGTCGGTGCGGATGCTGACCTACAACGGCACCGTTCCCGGACCCACGCTTCACCTCCGTCCCGGTGATCTCCTGCGGGTGCGGCTGCAGAACGACCTCACCGACCCGACGAATCTGCACACGCACGGTCTGCTGGTGTCGGCATCCGACAACAGCGACAACCCGTTCCTGCGCATCGGTGCCGGGGAGAGCTTCGACTACGAGATCCAGCTCCCGGACGATCACCCGGCCGGAGTGTTCTGGTACCACCCGCATCATCACGAGCTGGTCGCCGATCAGGTGTTCGCCGGCCTGTACGGTGCGATCATCGTGGACGAGGAGGACTGGTCCCAGGCGCCGCCGCGGGTCGTGGTCGTCTCGGACGTGACGATCACAGATGGTGCGGTCGCGTCGGTGTCGGGAGTCGAGCGGATGCTGGGACGCACCGGCGAGGTGCTGCTGGTCAACGGCCAGCCCTCCCCGACGCTTCCCGCGCCCGCGGAATCGGAGCAGCGACTCCTGATCGTCAACGCGTGCACGAGCCGCTACCTCGACCTGCGACTGGGCGACCTGGACGCCCGGGTGCGCGGGATCGACTCACACCGCCGCACCCCACAGTCCGCGGATCGGCTGGTCCTCGCCCCGGGGAACCGCGCCGATGTCGTGATCACCACTCCCACAGCGGCGACGGACCTGGTGGCTGCCGCCTACGACCGAGGACAGGCGGGGATGGGGATGATGGGCGGCGGTTCCACGACGTCGCCCGAGGCTGTCGTGCTCACCGTGGTCCCGGATGCCGGAGCGACGCCCCCCGTGGTCGCCGACCCGGTCGTGAGTACCCGCCGCGACCTTCGCGAGACTGCGGTCGACGGCACGCGGACGCTCACGATGAGCATGGGCATGGGCGGCGGCGCGGGCATGCGGTTCCTGATCGACGGGCGCGCGTTCGATGCGGGCCGGACCGATCAGAGTGTGACGATCGGGACCGTCGAGGACTGGACGATCGTGAACGTGTCGCCGATGGACCACCCGTTCCACCTGCACGTCTGGCCGATGCAGGTCCTCCGCGCGGGAAGCGCCGACGTTACCGGTGTGGACGTCCGAGACGTCGTCGACGTGCCCGCGGGGACGTCGGTCACGGTGCGGATCGCGTTCGACCGGTTCCCCGGCCAGACCGTCTACCACTGCCACATCCTCGACCACGAAGACCTCGGCATGATGGGTGTCGTCGACGCCGCGTAACCCCGCGCTCGCCCCGCGGGCTCGCCCGCCGGGCGAGCCCGGCTACGATGGCTGGGTGCCGAAGGGGCAGCGGATGAACGAGTGGTCGAACGCAGCGGGTGGCGGCAGCGCCTCCCGCCGGTGGTTCGCCGTGATCGTGGTGTCGCTGCTGATGGCCGGGCTGGTCGGCATGCACGCATTGTGGACCGGGTCCTCGACAGCACACACCGAAACGACGTCGACGCTGATCGCGGCCGACTCGACAGGGGGAGGCCATGACGCCGCTGCCGTGTCGGCATCCGTGGCCGCGTCGGCACCGTTGTCGGCGCCGGCCGATCTCAGCGCCGACTGCGCGGGGTGTGCGACGGTCGGCAGCCATGATGTCGCGGCGATGTGCGTGACCGCGCTGATCCTCATCGTTCTGCTCGCCGTTCGAGCTCTGCCCAGAGAGGTGCGCATCGGCGTCGCTGCGATGGCCCTCAGCCGACTTGTGGGCGCGATGCGCGCGAGTGCGCGCCCCTCCTCGCCGGATCTGACGGCGCTTTCGATCAGTCGCACGTGAGGGGTGCGCCCGACTTGTCGGGCTCGCCTGGTCTTCGCCGTTTCGGCGCCACCCCTTCACCTTGATCGAGAGAACCCTCATGCACTTCCGCGTTCGCGCGGCGGTGGCCATTGCCGCTGTCGCCACCCTCAGCCTCACCGCCTGCACCGCACAGACCACCACCGCGGGCGACGACCACTCGTCCGCCCTGTCCACCCACGTCCACGCGATCATCACCGACCCGGCAACCGGCACCACGATCCTCGGCACCCACGACGGTCTCCTCCCGGTCGATGCCGACGGCGGCATCGGGGACCCGATCGGCGGGTACGAATTCGACGCGATGGGGCTCGCCGTCACCGGCGACGCCTTCGTCGCGTCCGGCCACCCCGGCGCGAACACCCCCGCAGAGTGGGGATCCCCGCACCTCGGCATCATCCGCAGCGACGACGCCGGCCAGACCTGGTCCCCCATCGCGTACACGAGCGAGAAGGACTTCCACGCCCTGACCGCCGGACCCGACGGCACCCTGTACGGGCTCTCGACCGACGAGCCGGCCGTTCTGACCAGCACAGACGGCGGTTCGACCTGGACAGCAGCGGGCGCGAACATTTCCGCGTACGCGCTCACCGTCGACGACACCGGCACCGTCTACGCCACCACCCCCGGCGGGGTTCTGTTCAGCGTGGACGGCGCAGTCACCTTCGCGCCCGTCCCGGATGCGCCGACACTTTATCTACTGTCGGCATCCCCCGACCACTCGACGCTGGTCGGAGTCGACGTCGAAGGCACGATCTGGACGAGCGCGGACGCCGCCGTATCGTGGGTCGAAGCGGGCAGCGCGGACGGCCAGGCGCAGGCGATCGCTCTCACCTCGTCGGGAGAGATCGCCGTGGCCGACGACAGCGGGCTCCGGCTCCTCGGCGGCGACCAGTGATCCGGGGCCTGCGATTCGGGAGGCGCACGTGAGCGAGCAGGACACGAAGATCAGTCTCGTCGGCTCGGTGGCGCTGGGCACCGGGGTGATGATCGGCGCGGGCATCTTCGCGCTGGTCGGGCAGGTCGCCGGACTCGCCGGCGACTGGTTCCCGGTGGCGTTCATCGCCGGCGCCGCCGTAGCCGGTGTCAGCTCGTACGCCTACGCGCGGTACTCGAGCGTGAACCCGTCGGCGGGCGGCATCGCCATGCTGCTGAAAGACGCCTACGGCCCGGGCGTGGTCGCGGGGTCGTTCTCGCTGTTCATGTACGTGTCGATGGTGGTCGCCGAGAGCCTCCTCGCCCGCACCTTCGGCACCTACCTGCTGCGACCCTTCGGGCTCCAGGACTCCGTCGTGCTGGTGCCGCTGCTGGGGGTCATCGCGATCGCGGCCGCGGCGGTGGTCAACCTCGTCAGCAACCAGCTCGTCGAACGCTCCGCGCTGGTCACCGCTGTCCTGAAGATCGTCGGGATCGCAGTACTCGCGGCGGCCGGGCTCATCGGCGCAGCCGCCACCGGCGCGGGGTTCTTCTCGGACGGCTCGGACAGCGGAGACGGCTTGCTCGGGGTGGTGGCTGCCGTCGCGCTGTGTGTCCTCGCATACAAGGGCTTCACGACGATCACCAATCAGGGCGATGACCTGAAGGACGCCAAACGGAACATCGCCCGGTCCATCATGATCTCGATCGCGATCTGCGCGGTGCTGTACCTGCTGATCACCCTGTCGGTCGGGGCAAGCATCGGAGCATCCGGCGCGATCGATGCCCGCGACTACGCCCTCGCCGAAGCAGCCCACCCGCTGTTCGGCGCGTGGGGCGTCGGCATCACCGTGGCCGTCGCGGTGATCGCGACCCTCTCCGGACTGCTCGCCAGCCTGTTCTCCGTGTCGCGCCTGTACGGGATGCTGCAGGACATGAAGCAGGCACCCGCGCTTCCCGCGCGGGTGCCCCACCAGCCCCTGCTGATCACTGCCGGGGCCGCGATCGTCCTCACCGCGGTGTTCGACCTAGGCCGTATCGCAGCGCTGGGCGTGTTCCTCTACCTCACGATGGACATCGCCGTGCAATGGGGAGTGCTCCGTCGCCTGCGCGACAAGATCATTGCGCACCGCTGGCTGCCCATCGCCACCATCGTGCTGGACGTCGCGATCCTCGCCGCGTTCACGATCAGCAAGGTGCAGTCCGACCTGCTCACCGTCGGCGTCGCGGCGGGCCTCGCCGCGGTGATCTTCGCCGCACAGGCATGGGTCGTCACCCGTCGGCACCGAACCGAGACGAGCGGCCGATGACCCGACGCACAACGACGACACTGCGGCGCCTCACCGCGGCCGGCGCGGCGCTCGCCCTCACAGCTTCGTTGGCATCCTGCTCCGACAACCCCCTCTCCGACCAGTACCGGGCGGGCGACAACAAGGGGTTCATCGCCGCCGACGGCTTCCGGGTCGTCGAGATCCCCACAGCAGACCGCGGTCAACCCGTCACGTTCCAGGGAGTGCTCGACACCGGCGACGCCGTCACCAGCGACGAGTACGCCGGCGATGTCCTCGTCGTGAACTTCTGGTACGCCGCATGCGCGCCGTGCCGTGTCGAGGCGCCGGAGCTCGAAGCCGCGCACGAGGCGTTCGCAGACGAAGACGTGTCCTTCCTCGGCGTGAACATCTACGACGGCGCTGCCGCCGCGACCGCGTTCGCGGACACCTACGGAGTCACCTACCCCAGTGCCCTGGCGACCGTCGACGCGTCCGTGAAACTCGCGTTCGCGGAGAGGACTCCGTTGAACGCCGTGCCGACAACGATTGTGCTGGACCGGCAGGGCAGGGTCGCCGCCCGAGTCATCGGCCAGCTCAGCAGCGCCTCGGTCCTCAAGACGATCATCTCCGAGACTCTGGACGAATCGTGAGCCTCGTCGACGCCGTCGCCGGCGGGTCCCTGCTCGTCGCCATCCCGATCGCCGTGCTCGCCGGGCTGGTATCGTTCCTCTCCCCCTGCGTCCTTCCCCTGGTGCCCGGCTACCTCGGCTACATCGGCGCCGCCGCAGCACCCCGCACGACACACACACCCGCGCCTCGAGCACACCTCGACGAGCCGGACAGCACCAGCGACGCGGAGTGCCACGGCCCGACCGCGGCCGCCCCGGTATCCGCCGCTCCGACTCCGACCGCGGCTCTCACGACCGGTCGGCACCGTGTCGTGATCGGCGTGGTGCTGTTCATCGCCGGATTCACCGTCGTGTTCATCAGCGTGGCTATGCTCGGCGGCACCGCCGGAAGGCTCCTCCTGGAATACGCCGACCCGATCACCCGCGTCCTCGGCGCGTTCATCATCATCATGGGCGTGGTCTTCATCGGCGGCCTCCGGTTCGCGCAACGCACCATGCGGCCACGCGTGCGCGGAAGGATCGGATTGGCGGGAGCCCCCCTGCTGGGCATCGCTCTCGGCATAGGTTGGACACCCTGCATCGGCCCCACCCTCGCCGTCATCCTCGGGATGTCCTTCGATCAGGCATCCGCTGCACGCGGCGCGCTCCTCGGCCTCGCATACTCGCTCGGTCTCGGCATCCCGTTCATCCTCCTCACCTTCGGATTCGGCTGGGCGACCCGATCCGTCGGAGTGATGCGCCGCCACATCCGCCTGATCAACATCATCGGCGGAACACTCCTCATCGCGCTCGGCACGCTCATGGTCACGGGCCTGTGGACCGCGCTGATGTCGAACCTGCAAGGCGTGTTCTTGAGCGTCCCCCTCCCCATCTGACGACACAGCAGTCCCCGCACCCGACGTGGATCCCCTCCCGAGGGAATACCCCTAGGGGGTATCGTGGTTGGGGTGAGCAAGTCTTGTGAGGGACGAGTGGGCATCACCCATCCCACTCCACAGCGAGGGAGCACACCATGATCGACCCACACGCGCACCACCACCACGCGCGCACCACCACCGACCACCCAGACCCGGCGGCCAAGCCGACCGACGCGGCCGTCCACGACGAGCACGCCCGACACGGCGGCCATGAGGCGCACGCCGACCACGGTGCGCACGCCGACCACGACGCGCACGCCGACCACGGTGCACATGACAGCCACGGGGAGCATGCCGGTCATGACAGCCACGCCGACCACGGGGAGCATGCGGGCCATGGCGGGCACGCCGGACATGGCGCACATCATGTCGCCCAGTTCCGGCGGCTGTTCTGGATCAACCTGATCCTCGCCGTCCCGGTCGTGGCGTTCTCCGGCATGTTCGGGATGGTCCTGGGCTACTCGGTTCCCTCGTTCCCCGGAGCACAGCTGATCTCTCCCGTGCTGGGCACCGTGATGTACTTCTGGGGCGGCTGGCCGTTCCTCAGCGGCGCGGTCAGCGAACTCCGAGCCCGCAAACCCGCGATGATGCTCCTCATCGGTCTCGCGATCACCGTCGCATTCTTCGCATCCTGGGGCGCCACCCTCGGACTCCTCCACCGTGAGCTCGAGTTCTGGTGGGAGCTCGCGCTGCTGATCGTGATCATGCTGCTCGGCCACTGGATCGAGATGCGGTCCCTCGCGCAGACCACCTCCGCACTGGACTCCCTCGCCGCGCTCCTGCCCGACGAAGCGGAACGCGTCGAAGGCGACCAGGTCGTCACCGTCTCCCCCGCCGACCTCCGACTCGGCGATGTGGTCGTCGTCCGCCCCGGCGGCAGCGTCCCCGCGGACGGCAGGGTCGTGGAGGGCCGCGCCGACATGGACGAATCCATTGGTCACCGGCGAATCCCGCCCCGTCAGCCGGACCGCGGGCGACACGGTGACCGCCGGAACCGTCGCAACAGATTCAGGCTTGCGGGTCGAGGTCACCGCTACGGGCGATGACACCACCCTCGCCGGCATCCAGCGGTTGGTCGCCGACGCGCAGAACTCGACCTCGAGGGCGCAGCGGATCGCCGACCGCGCCGCCGGCTGGCTGTTCTGGTTCGCGCTGGGTGCCGCCGCACTCACCGCGCTCGTCTGGACGCTCGTCGGAGACCCGGACACCGCGGTGATCCGGACGATCACCGTGCTGGTGATCGCGTGCCCCCACGCGCGGGGTCTGGCCATCCCCCTGGTCGTGTCGATCGCCACCGAGCGCGCGGCCCGCGGCGGTGTTCTCGTCAAGGACCGCCTCGCCCTGGAGAGCATGCGGACCATCGACGCGGTCCTGTTCGACAAGACCGGCACCCTCACCAAGGGCGAGCCGACCGTCACCGGCATCTCCACCGCCGATTCCGACTCCGCCGAGACCGTTCTGGCACTCGCGGCCGCCACCGAAGCCGACAGCGAACACCCCCTCGCCAAGGCCATCGTGCGAGCTGCCCGCGAGAAGGATCTGACCATCCCGTCCGCTGCCGGCTTCACCTCGTCCCCCGCGGTCGGGGTGACCGCGACCGTCGAGAACCATGAAGTCCGCGTCGGCGGCCCCGCTCTCCTCGAAGAGCTCGGCCTCAACGAGATCGAGGATGCCGACGCGTGGCGAGCGGAAGGCGCGATCATCCTCCACGTCGTCCGAGACGGTCGGGCCATCGGCGGCCTCAAGCTCGCCGACGAGGTCCGTCCCGAGTCGCGCGATGCCGTCGACGCGCTCCATGCCCTCGGCATCGAGGTCGTGATGATCACCGGCGACGCCGAAGCCGTCGCCCACGCGGTCGGCGAGGACCTCTGCATCGACCGGGTGTTCGCGCGCGTGCGCCCCGAGGACAAGTCCGCCAAGATCGCCGAGCTGCAGGCCGAAGGCAAGCGCGTCGCGATGGTCGGAGACGGCGTCAACGACGCGCCCGCCCTCGCCCGAGCGGACGTCGGCATCGCGATCGGCGCCGGCACCGACGTCGCCATCGCCTCCGCGGGCGTGATCCTCGCCAGCGACGATCCCCGGTCCGTGCTGTCGGTGATCGAGCTGTCCCGAGCGAGCTACCGGAAGATGAAGCAGAACCTGTGGTGGGCGGCCGGCTACAACCTCATCTCCGTGCCCCTCGCCGCCGGCGTCCTCGCTCCCATCGGATTCGTCCTCCCCGTGTCCGTCGGGGCGATCCTGATGTCGCTGTCCACGGTGGTGGTCGCCCTCAACGCGCAGCTGCTGCGGAGCCTCGACCTCACCCCGGCGAACAGCGCCCGCACGATCCTCGGCCGCTGACGCCACCCGGCGAATCACCACGCAGACGGCAACGGCGCTCCCCTCAGGCAAAGATCCCGGGGGGAGCGCCGTTCGTCGAGTCAGCCCGTGGTCGCCATCACTGAACAGCCCGCGGAGTCACCCCGTTGCTGTGGAGACCGCATCACCGACCCGTGCTCATGACGTGGACGCAAGGCTGTACCCGGCCTCCTCGACCGCATGCCGCACCTGCACCGCATCCACCGGCGCCGTGCTGGTCACGGTCACCGTCGATACGCCGCCCGCCTTCAGATCGACGTCGACACCGGAGACACCATCGATCGCGGACACCTCCTCGGTGACGCTGCGCACGCAGTGCGAGCAGGTCATGCCCTCGACCAGGAACTGAGCCGACACCTCGTCGCCCTCGATCGGCTCCGCAACGAGGGCGGCCGCGTCCTTGGTCGCAGTGCTGTGGGAGGTGGGGCTGCAGCACGCGCAGCCGCCACCGTTGGTCGACCGCAGTCCGAGGTCCCGCAATCCCTGTCCGGCCATGATGTGCTCCCTTCGCGAGCGTTGAGTGAATGTGAAATGCGCGCTTCTATGAGCGCACCAGGCGCGCGATGGCCGCGTTCGCCTCACGCAGCTTCTCCTGCGCGACCGGCCCGCCTTCGCCGACGGCTTCCGCGACGCAATGTCCGAGGTGGTCTTCCAGCAGAGTCAGCGCAACCGACTCCAACGCCTTCGTGACCGCGGAGACCTGGGTGAGGACGTCGATACAGTAGGCCTCCTCGTCGACCATTCGCGCGATCCCGCGCACCTGGCCCTCGGCCCGACGCAACCTCATCAGCAGCGCCTGCTTGTCGCCCGAATATCCGTGTGCCATCCCGCACCTCCGTCGCACCATCCAATATACCCGCTAGGGGTATGGGGTATAAAGAGGCGCGACTGGGCGGATCCGAGTCAGTGCCTGTTGTCGACGGAAACAGCCATTGCCGCATCCCACCCACGATGTGGGTATATCTAGATAGGTAGATATACATATGCCCTTGAGGAGCACACTGTGACGATGAAGACGACGCCCGTTCGCGGGAACGAGCCGATGGCGGCGGGCCAGGCGTCCGCCCTGGCCGAGTTCCTGCGCACCCTGGGCGACGCGACCCGGTTGCGGATCCTGACCGCCTTGGACGGCGTGTGCGTGCCGGTCACCGCGATCGTCGAGGCCACCGGGGAACGCCAGCCGACCGTGTCTCACCACCTGCGCATCCTGCGCGACCGCGGTCTCGTGGTCGGGGAGCGGCGCGGCGGCTACGTCTACTACTGCCTCGCGACCGAGGGCATCCGCGACGCTCTTGACGTCCTCCAAGGTCTGGCCGGCGGCGAGCCAGCCGAGTGATCTCGATCTCCCCCACCGCCGACCCCGAACACCAGCCGAAAGGGAACCATCCGATGACCGCCCAGATCTCGCCGACTGCTCTCACCGTCGACGGAGGCGTCGACCTGCTCCTCCCCCGTGAGACACCGCTGGAGGTACTGGACGCGTTCGTGGCCTCGTGCAACGTCGGCGCGTGCGGGTGCGGCGACACCTTCGTCTCGCGCATCACCAATGTGGAACTGCACGACGAACCCGGACGCCGCAGGGTTCGGATCAGCGGCGACATCACCCCCGACGAGGTCCTCAGCGAGCTTGCCACCACCTCGCTGTCGCAACAGTCCTGACGACCCGACTGCGACTCGAGACCACCCCTCAGAAGCAACCCACGAGGCCCCCCTTGTTCGACTACGCCCAGCCTCCCCGCACAACAGGCGCCTCCCCCGCCGCATCCCGCTCCGCAGCTGACTGCTCGCCCATCATGGCGGACTCCGCGCGCCGAGCACCCAGCGGGAAGCCCGCGGGCAGACGAGTGCCGCGACGAATCGCATGACCGCCGCTACGCCGCCGCCGCGCCTCGGATTGCGGGAGAACGCTCCGCAGTTCGCGCTGCTCGTCGCCGTGAACGCACTCGTCGGGGGCATGGTCGGTCAAGAGCAGACCGTCCTGCCGTTGCTCGCGCGCGACGTGTTCGGGATCACCGGATACACCATGGTGCTCAGCTACGTCGCCGTGTTCGGAGTCACCAAGGCGATCTCGAACTGGTTCGCCGGCACCCTCTCGGACAGATTCGGACGCAAACCGGTGCTCCTGGCCGGGTGGCTCGTCGCAGTGCCCGTCCCGCTGATGCTGATCTGGGCACCCGACTGGGGATGGGTCGTCGCCGCGAACGCGCTCCTCGGGGTGAGCCAGGGCCTGACCTGGTCCACGCGACCGTGGTCATGAAGATCGACCTCGTCGGCCCCCGCCAGCGCGGTCTCGCGATGGGACTGAACGAAGCCGCCGGCTACGGCGCCGTCGCCGTCTCATCCCTCCTGGCCGGGTACCTCGCCACCGAATACGGGCTGCGCCCCGCACCGTTCCTGCTCGGCATCGCCTACACCGCCCTCGCGCTCATCATCACCGGCATCTTCGTACGGGAAACCCACGGACACGCCCACGCCGAGGCCGCACAACTCACACCCGCCACCACCCGGCCCAGCCAGGACGCCGGCCTGACGCACCGGCGGACCTGGTTCCTCGCGAGCATCGGCGAACCCGCGCTCGCCTCGGCCAGCCTCGCCGGGCTCGTGAACAACCTGAACTTCGGCCCCTCATGGGGACTGTTCCCCCTGCTGTTCGCGACCCGCGACCTCCCCACCGCGCAGATCGCGATCCTGTTCGCGCTGTACCCGGGCGTGTGGGGCATCGGGCAGCTGTTCACCGGAGCCCTGTCGGACCGCATCGGCCGCAAGCACCTCGTCACCGGCGGCATGGCCCTCCAGGCCATCGCCCTGGTCATCATCGGCGCCGGCAGCAGCCTCACCGTCTGGGCGACCGGGACGATCCTTCTCGGCCTGGGCACCGCGATGTCTACCCCACCCTCCTCGCCGTCGTCGGAGACGTCGCCCACCCCACCTGGCGTGCACGTGCCGTCGGGGTCTACCGCGTCTGGCGGGACCTCGGCTACGCCGTCGGCGCAATCATCGGCGGAATCGTCGCCGACCTCCTCGGCCTGCAGGCCGCGCTGTGGGTCGCCGCAGCGATCTCCGCGGTCGTCGCCGCGATCGTCGCCGGGAGGATGTACGAGACTCTCTCCACACAACACCGCAACGGAGCATCGGCCACCTGAGCCCTCTGCGGTGCTCCCAACGCGCCCTCTCCGACGCCGATCCGAGCGCGCACGACGGAGCCTCAATCGTGCACCATCCTGGCCGTACCCCACCCACCTCTTCCGGGCACTACCCGAGGTCACCGGTCGCCCATCATGCAAATACCGACAGTTGTCCGCAAGACACGCTGGTGCAGCTCGAGCGCACCCGCCAGCGTCCGCGGTCGGCGCTACCCTGACCCCGAGGTCACCCATGGGAAGCATCACGGCGTACGAGATCGCGGCGGGCAAGCGCTACCGCGTGCGCTGGCGCGATGACCAGCAGAAGCAGGTCGAGAAGAAGGGCTTCCGCACCAAGAAGGACGCCGAGCTCTACCTCGCGCACACCGAGGTCTCGCGCTCGAACGGCTCCTATACCGACCCCGGTGAGGCGCGTATCACTGTCGGAGCGCTGGGCGTCGAGTGGCTGCGCAACAAGAAGCACGCACTCAAGGCTTCCTCGTTCAGCTCCTTGAACACGTCGTGGCGGGTGTATGTCCTCCCCCGCTGGGGCGACGTTCGGATCGGAGACATTCGCGCGTCGCACGTGGAGCAATGGATCCGAGAGCTGTCGGAGGGCACCGCGACGACGACGCGGACGAAGAGCGCGAAGGCCGGCGCAAGCCCCCGGTCTGCAAGCGTCGTCTATCGCGCGCTCGGCGTGCTCGCCGGCATCCTTGACACAGCTGTGCGCGACGGACGCATCCCTCGAAACGTCGCTCGCGGCGCTCAGAATCTGCCCCCGAAACAGTCCCAGAAGCCGCGTCGCTACCTGACCCACAGCGAGGTCGTTCGCCTCGCCGAGGCGACCAACAACGACACGCATAGGACGCTGATCCTTCTGCTCTCGTACTGCGGCCTCCGGTGGAGCGAAGCGATCGGCATGCACGTGAGCGACATCATCTTCCCGAGACACCGAATTCAGGTGCAGCGAGCGGCGGTCGAGGTCGAAGGCAAGATCGTGCTCGGCACACCGAAGAACTGGGAGCGCCGGCTGGTGCCATTCCCGGCCTTCCTGGAAGAGCCGCTGGAGCAGCTGTGTCGCGGCAAGCGCGCCGACGATCTGGTCTTCACCGATCTGCAGGGCAAGCATCTGCGCCGCGCGAAGACGCAGCACGGCGTGAACTCGTGGTTCACCACGGCGCTCGACCTCGCCGACATCGAGCGGCTGACTCCGCACGACCTGCGTCACACCGCCGCGAGCCTCGCGATCTCGTCGGGTGCGAACGTCAAGGCCGTGCAGCGGATGCTGGGACACAAGTCGGCGGCGATGACGCTCGACACCTACGCCGACCTCTTCGACGACGACCTCGCCGACGTGGCCGAACGGATGAATCAGGGTGGGCTCAACGCGAACGTCGCGCGGCTCTGGGAGACCTGACGGGGCGTTTCGTCTCGCTGCGCTCGCTCAACGACCGACGGCGCATGAACTGCAACTAGCGGCTTTCGGACACGCTTTTCGACCTATATGCGCCAGAAGCTTGTGGGCGATTTGTGGGCGACTCGGTATCGCGCCGCTCATCCACGGGCGAAGAAAAGCCCCGCGATCCCTACTCTCGTAAGGGATCGCGGGGCTTCAACTCCGTGACAGCGTCAGTGGAGATGGGGGGAATCGAACCCCCGTCCATCGCTGGGTCATCGCGCCTTCTCCGGGCGCATTCTGTGAAAGCGTTCTGCTCGGCTCCGACCTTTGTCACAGACACCTAAGTCGACAAGCCCAGCCTGGGAGAAGTCCCGCGTGACGTCCAGGCGCCGTCACGCAGCAAGATCCCTTAGATGACGCTAGGAACCGTAGCGGGATCGCCTACGGGCTAACGGACTCGGGCTCGCTGCTCAGGCAGCGAGGGCGAAGTCAGACTGCTTCTTATTGGCAGTTATTTGTTTGCAGGGGGCGTTTACGAGATAACCCCGCATCCTCGGCCCGCTTCTCGCGAATTCGCAGACGATGTCGAAACCGATCATCCCCGTGAGTCCTTCTTGCGAAGGGCCGCTGTCACACTGTGGAGTTTCGAAGGTTCAGGATGCAAAGCACCCGAGCGTTACAGGATACAACGGATGCCGCATCCCGCGCATTCCCGCGACTTGACTCATGTAAAAGGTCCGGGAACGGTGGCGTTTGCCTCAGATAGGAATGTCCGCGTAGTTCTCTGGCC